>JBGARA010000038.1:0-34094 GCA_044230475.1 Pyrinomonadaceae bacterium
AAGGTACATACCTTGTTAAAATTGAATAGAAAACAGTCCTCGACACCAATGCCGGCTGCTATGAAAAACCCAGCATTGAGGCCAAAAAGCAGCAAATAAATAAATTACTATCGCAAAGAATCGATACTCTTTGCGCTATTAGGTCGGACGGTTAAAACTAATAGAGCCGCATTATTATACCCCAAACCCACTGTTTGTCAAAAAATATCCCCGAAATTGAATGACCGACACCGGCCTTGTATAGAGGGCTGCTTTCTTGGTAAGTCCTGAAAATGGCGGAAAAAATACGAGGAAGACCTAGAAATTCTGGCTTGGTTCAAAGCTGAAGAGAATGCCGGCAAGCTCGCCTTTGACGCCTACGTCATCTACGCTTTTCACTTCGTCGGCGAGCGATGTCGCAAGCATGGTTATTTCAAACCCATTGCGAACACCGGGCCGCGCCGCGGGTATGTAAAGCCTTCGCCCCCAAACGACGAGTTTCTCGCCGGTTTCAGATGTACCGCTGCCCTGAAATTTGACCTCATAGGCACGCCAGTCGCCGTTTACCCGAGTCTCGCCCTCAGAGATCATCTGATAGCCGGGCAGCAGCTTTTTGAGCGTTTCGTTTGTCTCTTTGGCCAGCGGGGCGAATTTATCTGCGTCCTCGATAAAGGTGCCTTTGCTCGGGTAATAGCTGACGAGCATTTGTTCCTTCAGCCGGCCTTCGGGTGTGAGCCGCGAGATGTCGAGAAACTTTCCGCGGCTGTTTGCCGCGGCACTTTCCTGCGGGCCGTTGACCTTCCAATCTTTTGGATAGTACAGCGTAAACCCTACAAAATTACGGACCAGGTCTCCTTTAAGGTTTTGCTTGGTGTTCTGATAAAAATTCGTATTCGGCGGCTGCGGCACATTGCGAGGCAGCGGCGGCATCTCGGTTTGCGTGGCAACGTTGGGAACCGACTGCTGGCCATTCTCTACCACAGCATTTTGGACTGGCTGCGGAACGATCTCAGGCTGGATGGGGTGTTTGACTATGTAGTACCAGCCAAATGCCAACAACGCCAGCATAAGCAAAATTCCGGCACCTGCAGCAATTTTCGAAGCTGAGTTCTCAACCTTAGGAGGTTCAGGCGATCGGTTTTTCCATGCCGGCTCATCAGCAGGCAGATGAGTCGTTCCACCGGTAGTCACTTTAGCGATTTCCGCCGATGGCGTTTCGCTCAGAGCGGCATAAAAAGCCTCTCCAAAATCACGCGCCTTGATAAATCTATCCGCCGCGTCAAATGACAGCGCTTTGTCGAGAACGTCGTCAACTTCAGGCGGCAGCTCGGGCCTGATCTGTGTCGGTAGCAGACTGAGACCATCGTATTGAGACCTAGTCATTTCCCTTGCAGTCTTGCCCTCAAAGGGCAAGACTCCCGTCAGCATCTCGTACGCAATAACGGCAAGTGAGTACACGTCGCTTGAAATGGTCGAGATCCGATCGGAAAAAACTTCGGGTGCTTTGTAAGGCAGATTGTTTTGGTTTGGCTCGCCATTTGAGGCTTCAAAATTGACCAGGATCGCCTGCTCGGCCTCGTTTTCGCCGGGAACCACTATAATATTCTCGGGACGCAGATCTCTGTGAATCACCCCTTCCTGGTGAACTTCATTCAGCGCATTGGCAACCTGTCGAATGATTCGAGCCGTCCTGCCCGGGTCGAGCCGGCCGTGGATGCTTAGAACTTCGTCCACCGAAAGAGCATCTACAAATTCACTTACAAGGAAGCGTGTTCCGTCGCCAAACTGTCCTGAATCGATCATGCGGGCAATGTTGGGATGGCTAATATGCGAAAGCGCAACGATCTCTTCATCGAGGACTATTCCAGAAGTCTCATCATCGAGGTTCGGAATGATCCGAACTAAAACCAACTTGTCCGCAACGAGGCGGTCGTCTGCGAGAAATGCAAAACTCTCTTCCTCACCGCCCAAAAATTCCGTGACGCGGTAGCGTCCCTTGACGATTCGACCGACAAAACTCTCAGGATCGTCGATATCAAAATCGCTGACCGACAAACGGGTGCGTTCGCCTAACTCAACATGTCCTGCCGGAATTTCGAAAGGTTTTACCTTTCTCGCGGTCGGTTTTACTTCAGGTTTAGTCTCGGTAGGAATAGGTTCGACAAAAGATCTGACAGGCTGTTCGAATACAGGAACTGGGGCAGGTTCGGCGGGCACAAGAATAGGATCCTGCTCGACATCCTCAAATTCAAAGAAATCCACGCCTAAGACGTCACTTTCAGCATCGGTTTTGGGCGGCTCCGGCTCGGTTATTACAAATTGAGGAATGTCTGAAAATGGTTCGCTGAGGTCGTTGCCAACCTCATCTTTGGATACGAGATTTGAAAAAATTCCGCCCGAGGCTCGTCTGCCTGCTGTAAAAGGCGAGTCGGAGATCAGGCGTGCTCCGTCGGTCGGGCAGAACCGCCTCGAGCCTTCTTCAAACCTGTCTTTGCATTTGGGGCAGTACATTATCTAAAAACACCAATAGAAAAACGTCAATTCTAAGCGTCAAAACACGCTTAATAAGTGCCAAATTTCAAATACACGTCAAAAAACCGTGTTCTCTGAAATCGACGCCTCAATTGGACGAACATCTAACTATGCTGCGATCTTAAAAGCTTGGCGGAAAGCGATGCTTTTCCGGGTCAAGGGAAATTGCCTGTTTGTAGGCACGCTCAGCATTTTTGGCCTTGCCCGCCTTGATATATCCATCGCCAAGTGTTTCGAATCTAAAAGCCAGGTTTCGCTTCTCATTAGGCGAAACAAATTGGAGCGCCTGCAGCAATGCACTCTCGGCCAGATCGAGCTTTCCTTGACGCTCATAAAGCGTCCCGAGCAAACAATTCGGCATAAAGCCGTTAGGACTGACAACTAGGCTTCGGCGCAAGATTCTTTCCGCATCATCGTAATTGCCCAGTGTCGTCAGAGCCTTGCCCAACAACAGCAACCCGCTTGGATTCTTTGGATCATCTTCAACGGCTCGTCGTAGAAGCGGTTCCGATTCGGCGAAGCGCTGTTCCGACTGCATAACATCTGCGACTACGATCATTGTCGGAACATCGGTAGCTCGCCGGACGGCGTCCTCGTATGCTCTTGACGATTCTGCTGCCATACCTCGACGGCGTAGCAGCCTACCGAGATGGGCATATGCCGGAGCAAATGCCGGAGCCAGCCTGATCGCATTGCGATAGGCGTCCTCTGTTTCTTTTGAAATGATGCCGCGGAGTTCCATCGCGACTCCAAGCTGATCGAATGCCAACGCATTTGAGGGAGCAAGTTCGATAGCCTTTCGAGCGAGTTTTTCTGCTTCCTCATAACGATCGGCCAAATTTGGAACCATTATCGGTTGCGAGAGCACATAACTCAACGCTATATTAATGGTCGCGTTCGATGGGTCTAGTTTCAAAGCGGACCGATAAGCATTCTCGGCATCTTCCCAACGCTGCTGGTCAGCGTAAAGATTGCCCAGGCCATAGACAGCACGAGCGTCACTCGGCTTGATCAGCTTTGCCCTCTGATATCTCGATTCAGCAAGCGAATAACTGCGTTCGTCCCGAGCCGAATTACCTGCAACAATAAGGTTCTCAAATTGCTCGTTCTCGGCGGCGGTCGTCACCTTATTAACAGACTGTGGTTTGAACGGCGTAGGTTCTATTTTCGCGGATTGACCATCGTTTTTTACCGGATCCGTCTTCTTTGCGGTCTTTTCAGGAGTGTTGGCAGGTCTTGAAGGCCTGGAAGGCGCTCGGGTCTGCTGCGAGGCCCTTTTTGTCGGAGTCGATAAAAGTTTGGTTTTTGCAGGGACTTTCTTTGCAACCTTGGGCTTATTTACCGCGGGCGCGTTCTTTGACGCCTTCTTTCCACCAAAAAGACCGTTGCTGCTGCCCAGATCCTGGGCATTCGTGCTGAACGAAAGTGCCAGCAATACTAAAACTGTAAAGAGCCAAAACGTCCTGCTCATAAAACCGCCTGTGTCGCCTGCTATTGTGCAACCAGGCGAAATCCTAATTCTTTGTCGCGTTTGGCACCGTCCACATCGGCACGAAATGTTGCAGTTATGCCAAATTCTCCGTTCGACTTTGTAATAGCCCCGCCGCCCCGGATCATGTAATGCGGCTCTTTGGTCTCTTTGATCGACCCTTTACTTCCAGGGTAGAGACTTGCCTTAGAGCTTGTCCATTCGTAGACGTTTCCGATCAGATCGACATTTCCCCATTCGTTCGGACAAGACATTGAACCAACAGGTTCGGGTTCGGTGTTATCCTTATCAACCACGGCGCACTTTGCATCAAAACTATCACCCCATGGATAAAGGTTGTCTTTCGATCCATTGCGGGCCGCGAACTCCCACTCAGCCTCTGTTGGCAACCGATATGTCGTTTTGTCACGTTTTGAACGCCAGGCAATGAATGCAGCAATATCATCCATGTTTACAAAACGAACCGGCATCTTTTCCTGCCCCGCGATAGGCTTATCGTTCACCCAATGCGCCGGCACGGGGCGATAACTAGTCTCTGTTACGAAAGCAAAATACTCGGCATTTGTAATTTCCGTCTTGTCCATTCGGAACGGTTTTACTTCCACCGAGTTTTCCGGCTGTTCGTTAGGCCGTCCCTTGCCTTCCGGCCGTCCCATCTTAAATGTACCGCCCGGAATCGATATCAATTCAGCCGCGATCTGAGCAACTGGCGAAGCGGCGGGCGACGGTGATGGATTCTTTCCGGAAACATTAGCAGTCGTTCCCCCTCCGCCGACATAACCAAGCTTGTACGCCATTCCGAAACCTGCGGCACCAATGACAAGCAGAGCGAATAATCCAACGATTCCGAAAACGAGCGATTTTGATCCTGATTTTTTTGGTACCGTGGTTGTTACAGACACTCCCGGCCCACTATCCCGCGAATCAGGGAGAAATGCAGTTTTCGCCATGGCTTCGGGACGATCTAAGCCCGCACGATTCGGCATGGTCATATTCCCCGCTTCGGTACCTGCTACTCCGGGTTTAGGTATCGCCATGTTGCTGTCTGTTACGCCGGCCTTTAGTTCAGCAATGACCTGCTGCGGCTTGCCGTCGCAGACAACCTCGCCCTGCCAATCGTAAAATCCGGAGTGGCTAACACGAAGATGATGATTGCCGCTTTGGATGCCGGCAAGCAACAGTTCACCGTTATCTTTTGTCTGGCCGACAGCAACGTTATCGACATAAACAGACGACTTTGGTGGTTTCGATATGACCTTTAACGAGGAAACCGGAAGAGCATGTCCCGACGCAGAGTGCATCGACGGCGAGCCGGGATAAATGGCCTGACGCAGTTCATCGACAAAAACTTCAACCGAAGGCGTTCGGTTTTTCGGATCTTTCTGGAGGGTGTGAAGCACCGCCTGTTCAAGCTCCGGCGAGACGTTTATTCCAACGGAAGCAAAGGTCGGCAGAGGATCGGAGATGTGCTTTTTCATGATCGCCGGTATCGACGAGCCTTTAAAGGGCACATCGCCCGCGAGCATCTGGAACAACATAACGCCGAGCGAGTAGATATCGGCACGTGAATCGGGTTCTTCGTCCGCCCATTGCTCGGGTGCCATGTAGTACGGCGAACCCATAAGGCCGGTAGTTTGCGCTTGAATAAAAGACCCAAGCAATTCTCCGGATTTGATCTTTGCCAACCCGAAATCAAGTATCTTGACCGCAGTCGAAAGATTCGGCTTGTCGCTGCAGATCATAACATTGAGCGGCTTCAGATCCCGATGGACGATGCCTTGATGATGAGCTGCACCGACGCCTGCACAAACAGCTGAGATCAGTTCAAATGCTCTTTCAGGAGCTAACGCTTTTTCGCGTGCCAAAAGGTCATGAAGCGATTCGCCTTCGACAAACTCCATCACGAGAAATGGCACCGAACCATCGATAACCCCGTAATCGGTTACAGCTACGACGTTCTGATGTCGAATCGCGGCAGCCGCAAGAGCTTCTTGTCGAAATCTTGTAACAAGCTGCGGATCGTTACCGACAAGATCGGGAAGAATGACCTTGATAGCGAGTTGTGTTTTTAGATAGGCGTGCCTAGCCTTATAAACCACACCCATGCCGCCCTGTCCCAGGCGACACTCAATGTGGTATTTCCCTTCCAGAACCGGTTCGCCCGCGATCGTATGCACCGTCGGCATTCCATCATGCGGACAAGCGATGACGTTGTCGGCGAAACAGTTCTTACAAAGCTGGCATTCTTTCATTGAGGATTTGAATAACTACAAAACCTGTCCAGACGCTGAAAGTTGTATACTTTTTTGCTTCCCGGAAAACACAACTTTCCAATATATGATTCTAATTTGTTTAGAAATTACAAGCAAGTATATGTTCAATTAGCCGAGGTAGCACGGGAGTAATGACCTACTGCCCAGTCCCGTTTTTGATTGACAATCGAGCGTAAAGAAATATATCCTCGGCAAGGCAGTTAGAAATTCACAACACAAATAGGGAGATTTTTCATGACTGATTCCGGCCAGACGTCCCGTTCTTCATTCTTCGCTTCTCACAAAGTTCTGATAGTTATCCTTTTAATTGTCTTCGGCGTTTTTACTGCCGGTTTTGTTGGCTGGGATAACGTCCGTGAGGTAAGCGCCGAGATCGTCGAATATTTTACCGGCGACCCGGATGCCGGGCCATACGTTCCCGGCCTCGACAAAAAGGAATACATGATGAGACGCGACGAGGCTATCGGATTTAAGCGCGGCTTGTTCAAGGACAACATGCCCGATCCGCAAGCACGCCCCGCAGCCATTAGACAGATGGAAGAACAGGAAAGAAACCGTAGGCCGGATGCGCCCCTGGCGGCGTGGACGGAGATCGGCCCAAATCCAATACCCAACGGCCAAACAAACGGTTCGACTCAGGCTGTTTCAGGAAGAACTACTGCGATAGCTGTCGATCCGACCGATCCCAACCTTGTATATGTCGGAACGGCACAGGGCGGAGTCTACAAATCGTCAAACGGCGGCACAACATGGACACCGCTTTTAGATTCAGCACAAAGCCTTGCCATCGGTGCGATCGCGATCTCGCCGTCGTCACCCGGAACCGTTTATGTCGGAACAGGAGAGCCAGGTTTATCACTCGACAGCTTCTTTGGCGTCGGGGTCTATCGCATCGACAGTGCAAATACCGCATCGCCGGTCGTTTCAGGGCCGTTTAACAAAAACGGTTCTAGTGTCGATGTCCTTTCGAACACGGCTATAAGCAGAATTGCCGTTCATCCAACCGACCCGAACACGATCTTTGTTTCAACGACACTGGGCTTTGGCGGCCTAAGCGGCAGTCAACCGGCTCTTACACCTACGCTGGGACTTTGGCGCTCGACAAATGCGGCGGGTGCGGCGCCGACATTTTCCAAGATCGACATTTTTCCCGGCAACTCACAATTTCTAGCCATTTCCGATGTTGTAATGGATCCGGGCGATGCGAACCGCGTCATCTGTGTAACAGGCGATATATTCGGTGTCGCAGGAGCTGCTCAAAGAGGCATTTATCTTTCGACAAACGCTCTTGCCGCTACGCCTACATTCACACTGACACAGGCACTCGACACTTTCGACCGAACTGAGCTGACGATCAATCGTGTCGGTGCGACGGTGACGGCCTTTGCGGCGACCGCGGTCGGAGCGGGACAGGTTTTTCGATCGGTGGACGGCGGCGCGACCTGGACTTTTCGCCTCGACAACAATTTTTGCAGCCCGCAGTGCTTTTACGATGTCGCCGTGGCAGTCGATCCAACTAATGCCCTCAATGTTTATTTAGGAGGCTCGCCCACACTGATATTTGGCCGTTCGACCGATGGAGGCGGGTCCTTTACGGCTAATGCTACGACCGCCGTAGGACTGCACGCCGACACACATGCGATCGCAGTCGCTCCGTCTTCGCCAACGACGATCTATTTCGGTTCCGATGGCGGAATTTGGAAATCGACAAACAGCGGAACGACCTGGACATCGCTCAACAATTCAACGTTCAGGGCGACTCAGTTTATGAGCCTCGCGGTCCATCCGACCAACTCCAATTTTTCTATAGGCGGCACACAGGACAACGGCACTAACTTTTTCCAGCCGGCCGGGACATGGACCCGCGCCGATTTTGGCGACGGCGGATATTCGGTGATAGATCAAAATGCGGCAGATACAACTAATGTCAGGATGTACCACACGTATTTTAATCAAACCAACGCAATGGGCTATGCCCGTGTTACGAGCGTTGCATCTGCGGTCGACAACGGCTGGACATTGTTCGGCTGTGGATTTGGCGGCGTAACTGCAAACGGCATGACCTGTGCCGCGACGAATATTCTATTTTACGCTCCGATGGAGCCGGGACCGGGCAGTCCCAATAACACTTTGTATTTCGGTTCGGACGTTCTTTATCGCTCGTCTGATGGCGGCACGACCGTCAGTAAAGTCAGCCAAGAACCGATCGCGAGCGGCATACCTATCAGTGCCATCGGTATTGCGCCAAGTAATGACAATGTGCGTCTTGTAGGCCTAACAAATGGCGGTCTCTTTGGAACCACAACCGGCTCGGCTACTCTGACAAATCTTGACGCTGCAAATGTCGTCCCTAATTCCTTTATTGCGCGAGCGGTTATCGATCCGAATAACGCCAATACAGCGTATGTAACGCTCTCGAGATTTGGCTCGCCCAACGTGTGGAAAACAACCAATCTGAATGGTGCACCTCCGACGTGGGCTTCGGCTTCGGGCTCTGGAGGAACTGCTCTGCCTGCTGTACCGGTAAACGCCTTTCTAGTCGATCCTGCCAATTCGTCATTTCTCTATGCAGGAACCGACATCGGAATGTATGCTTCGACCGACGGCGGCGCGACATGGTCGCCATTTGGCACGGGCTTGCCACGCGTCGCAGTTTTCGACATGGCGAAGACATCGAATAACCTGATCCGCATCGCGACGCACGGCCGCGGCCTTTGGCAGACGACGGCTACCGGAGTTTCGCCGACACCAACGAGCACACCGACATTAACGCCAAGTAACACCGCAACAGCTACATCAACGGCGACGAGAACGAACACCGCAACTCCGACGGCAACAAATACTTTTACCCCGACGCCCGCAGCGACAAATACATTTACGCCAACCAGAACAAATACATCAACGCCTACTGCAACAAATACCTTCACACCGACGCCGACGGCAACAAACACATTTACACCAACCAGAACAAACACATCAACGCCTACCGCGACGAGTACTTTCACAGCGACCGCAACAAATACAGCGACGTTCACTGCGACAAACACTGCGACTGCAACCCCAACAGCGAGTCCGTCATGCACACCGTCCGAGCGGGTTGGTGACGGAACATTTGAGGCTGGAACACCGTGGCCTCTGTGGACGGTGCATACCTCGACGAACTTTGGCACTCCGCTGTGCAACGTCGGAGTATGCGGAACCGGAGGCGGCTTGGCAGGTCCCTTTGCAGGAAACAACTGGGCGTGGTTCGGAGGAGCTGCCCCTGAAACAGCCACGCTGGGACAAAACGTCACGATACCGTCAGGTGTCACTGCAACGTTAAGCTTCCAACTGAAGATGGGTGTAGTAGCATCACCGTTCACCGACACGCTTGTAGTAACGATCGACGGCTCACAGGTAGCGAGCTTTACCGAACCTTCAACGCCCGAAACTGCCTACACATTGAGGACATTTGATGTGAGTGCGTTCGCCACCGGTGGATCACATGCTCTGCTATTCACTTACAACGGACCATCTAACAGCTCATCGAGTTTTGTTGTTGATAATGTATCGCTGCTCACAACCTGCCCCATTCCCTCGATAAAGGGAAGGGTCACATATGCCAATGCAGCCGCACCTCCTGTGTTTATCTCTAACGCAACAGTCAATGGAACCGGTTCGCCCAATGTTACAACAACAACTGTCGCTCCGGGTGTAACCGCCGGCCAATACAACCTGACCGGATTCGGTGCCGGAGCATACACTGTTTCCTTGTCCAAAACGACCGGACAGAATGGCATAAGCTCGCTTGATGCCGCTCGCATCGCGCAGCATGTTGCTACCACCCAGCCGTTTACGACTGATAATCAAAAAGTCTCAGCGGATTCGAGCAACAACGGGGTTATTTCATCGTTCGATGCCGGACAGATAGCCGTTTATGTAGTTTCGAATACCGGCCCGCAAACCGGAACTACGGGGACATGGAAATTTTTCGTGTATCCGGGACCGACATTCCCTGTCGGTGCTTCACCGACCTCAAGGTCATATGCTTCGGTAACGGAAGCTCTGATCAATGAGGATTATGTAGGTATTCTTGTGGGCGATGTTTCCGGCAACTGGAATAACACAGGAGCTCGTTCCACTCGTGGTCCTGAACGTGCCATCCGCGTCAATTTGCCGGATATGCAAGCATCGACTGAGAAAGAGATCGTTTTGCCCGTTACTGTTTCTGGCATTGCAGATAAGGAGATAATAGCTTACGAATTTGACCTCAGATACGACCCGAATGTGCTTGAGCCGATCGTCGATCCGGTTGATGTACTTGGAACCGTCAGTCGTGGTCTGATCTCAGTATCAAATGCTGATGAGCCGGGTTTATTAAGAGTCGTGCTATACGGACCGATGGCGATCGACAAAGACGGACTGCTTTTGAATCTGAGGTTCAAAGCCGCCGGAGTAGCGGGTTCGGTTTCGCCTCTGACGTTTGAGCGCATCCTGTTCAACGAAGTCGAACCGGTGACAAGCCCGAAAGTCGGCTCGGTTCAACTGTCGTTCTAAAAGTTGCACAAGCCCGCACATGAGTAAGGGCGAGACACAACATGGGTGTCTCGCCCATTACTATTTACTAGGTGATCGGCCTTAGCCTTTAACTACAATATTCACGAGCCGTTTTGGCACGACGACTACCTTAACAACCTCTTTGCCATCCGTGTATTCGCGCACCTTTTCGTCTGCAAACGCCATCGTCTCAAGCTCTTCGTTTGACGCCTCGGGCGATGCCATCACGCGCGAACGCAGCCTGCCGTTCACCTGAACAGGTATCTCGATCTCGTCGGCTTTTGCAAGTTCCTCGACGTATTCAGGAAATCGCGCATCGTTCGCAACTATACCTTTTTCGTTACCTATCAATACTGAGAAAAGTTCTTCCGCTGTATGAGGTGCAAACGGCGTCAGCATTAAGACAAGGCTCGTAAGCGCTTCTCTCACGGCGAAGATCTCATCATCGCTCGCCCTGTCAGGCTCAACCGGAAAATCACCGATAGCGTTCGACAACTCCATTAAAGCCGCAACCGGAGTGTTGAACTGCAAACTCTCGAAATTATCATCAACCCGCTTGATCGTCTGATGCGTCTTACGTCTCAATTGTCGAGAAGCGTCAGTACCACCTGCGGTAGCAGGTGATTGAACATCTCCTTCGTGCAACCTCGACAAAACGCTGCTCCATTTATAAACCAGCCGCCAAACACGCTGCAAAAAACGAACGGCTCCCTCGATACCAGCTTCGTTCCAAACCAATTCGTTCTCGATCGGGGCTGCAAACATTACGAAGAGCCGTGCGGCATCAGCGCCGTAAATCTCAACCATTTCATCGGGATCGACTCCGTTGCCTTTTGATTTGGACATCCGCTCAATGCCGTATTTCAGTGACTTACCGTCAGCTGAAACTGCACTCGTGAGCTTTCCTTTCGCATCACGATTCACGGTCACCATTCCCGGCATGTGATAGATCTTCTTGCCTGTTTCGTCGTCAAAGAAGGTCTCGCCGACGACCATTCCCTGCGTCAGCAGCCGCTTGAACGGCTCATTGAATTTAACTAATCCAAGATCACGCATCACCTTCGTCCAAAAACGAGCGTAGATAAGGTGCATCACCGCATGATCGTCGCCGCCGATGTACTGATCGACGGGCGTCCAGTAAGCCGCCGTTTCCGTATCGAACGGCAGCACCTCGTTTTGCGGGTCTGTATAGCGAAAGTAGTACCACGACGAGTCGACAAACGTATCCATCGTGTCGGTGTCGCGTCTCGCCGGGCCGTCGCAATTTGGACAGGTCGTTTCGTAAAACTCGGGCACTTTTGCAAGCGGCGATTCTCCGGTGCCGGTGAACGGTGCGGTGTCCGGCAATCGCACCGGCAAATTCTCAAATTTCTCCGGCACGACTCCACATTTGTCGCAATAGACTATCGGAATCGGCGAGCCCCAAAACCGCTGCCGCGAAATACCCCAGTCACGCAGACGATAGGTTGTCGCGGATCTTCCAAAGCCATGCTTTTCCGCATATTCCGCCATCTCCGTTTTGGCGGTTTCACTCGGCTTGCCGTTCCAATAATCAGAATGAACAAGAATGCCCGATTCTGTTAGCGGAACTTCAAGAGCAAGAGCCTGCATCGTATTGTGCTCGTGAACGAGATGCGGTTCGGAAATTACTTGTCTGACAGGCAATTCAAATTTCTTTGCGAAATCAAAATCACGCTCGTCGTGTGCCGGAACAGACATCACCGCACCTGTACCGTACTCCATCATCACGTAGTTCCCGACCCAAATGGGCAACTCCTCGTGACTGAAAGGATTTACAGCTTTCAAGCCCGTGTCGATGCCGTCCTTTTCGATCTCGATTTCGTGGTCGGTAGGTTTGGCATTTGCCGCGCGAATCTCAGCGATCTTTGCGACGACATTTGCAGACATCGATGCCAGTCGCGATTCAATAATCGGATGTTCAGCCGCAACCACGACGGCGTTCGCGCCGTAGATCGTATCGATACGTGTCGTGAAAACCTCGATCTTCTCGTCCGAGCCTTTCACGTCAAACTTAACAAATGCGCCTTCCGAACGCCCGATCCAGTCGCTTTGCCTCTTCAAGACGTTCGCAGGCCAGCCGGCTTCGATCTCGGCCATATCGTCAAGCAGTTGATCGGTGTAATCGGTCGTTTTCAGGAACCATTGCTCAAGGTCTTTCTTAGTTACAGGATTACCGCATCGCCAGCAAAGGCCGCCGCTCGCTTGTTCATTCGAAAGTGTGGCCTGATCGTGCTCGCACCAGTTGACCTGCGTCATCTTCTTATACGCAAGGCCCATCTCGTACATCTTCAAAAAGAACCACTGATCAAATTTGTAATACTCCGGCGTGTGGGCGTACATCTGCCGCCGCCAGTCGTAGCTCAACCCCAAACGCTGCAACTGGCCACGCATTATCTCGATGTTTTCTTCCGTCCAGGTGCGAGGATTTACCCCGCGTTTCACCGCAGCATCCTCGGCAGGCTGACCGAAAGAATCCCAGCCGACCGGATGCAGGACATTAAAGCCCTTCAGCCGCTTGTACCACGCAAGCGCGTCTCCGGCAGAATAATTCCGCACGTGCCCCATGTGCAGATTGCCCGACGGATACGGCAGCATCTCAAGCTGATAAAATTTGGGCTTTTTATCGTCTATCTCGGCGTGAAAAGCCCCGCTATCAGCCCATATCCGCTGCCATTTTTTCTCTACTTTCTTTGCAAAATATTTCTCGTCCATAAATGTTGCCTAAATCGGCAAAAAAGTTAAGTTTAGCGAATAAACACTTGTCTATCCACCTTATCGGTTTCTAAATGTTGAAAAGGTTAGGTTTCGCCGCGTCGTCAAAGGATGTGACGAGCGGCTACGTAAGGGCGAGGCTGTTATGCCGGAATGTCATAACAAAAATTGTAGAAAAATGGGTGGCAAATGTCTAATTTTTCTTGGAAATACTTGATAATGGTGATATTCTAACGAAACCCATTACAGGGAGAGACTTAACACGAACTTAATGATCACTACACCAGTTTTACAGGCGGTCGAAACTTAACGACATTGAGCGGTTTGACCGTCTGCCAAAAAAGGAGGCAAGACAATGGTTAACCGTATCGATCCGAGACGCCGCGACAAACTCACCCGGCAAGACACCCCAATCAATTATATTTCCGACACCTTTTCCTCCTCTCGAACAAAAGACACTCCGCGATTTGACGACCTGATCGTTTCACTTGCAAACGCTCACGAGAACCGCCGCGCCCGCCAGGTGACAGAGTGGGAACAGATGCGTCGCTATAATATTCGAGCCGCTGTTTAGCGTATGCGGAACGTGCGAACTCATCTTCTTCGCAGCAATTGCGTCTGCCTCACGTGGTTTGCTACTGTCTTATTTATTTCCTGTAGTGCATTTGCCCAATCAAATTTAGACGATCTCAGAACTAAGATCGCAATCGGCTCGGTCGAAGAAAAACGCAGCGCCCTTCTTGCGATCCGAAATCTCCACAGCGAAGAAGCGTCGCGTCTTGCCGTTCCCGCCTTGACGGACCCAAAGGAACTTGTACGTTCGACCGCACCTTTGGCAATCGTTTTTCTGCCAAAATCCGAAGCCGCCCGGCTTATCACTCCGCTGTTAAGCGACAAAGCCGAATTTGTCCGCAGCGAAGCCGCATTCGCACTAGGCGAAGTTGGCGACTCATCGGCTGTTCAACCCCTCATTCAAAGGCTTCAAAAAGACACTGGTTCCGTCCGTTCAGCCGCCGCAGCAGCACTTGGCAAGATCGGCGACGTTTCCGCTGTCGATGCGCTAAATGCTGTTATCAAACAAAAACCGAGCGAATCAGTCGAAAATCTCCGCCGGTCAGCGGCACGTTCAATTGGCCAGACCGCAAAGGCAATTCGCACCGGCAACCGTCGCGTCGATACGCCGCAAAATTTTCTGCCGACAAAATACAAGGATAATTACTCTGCCATCGCCTCAGTGACTCGTTCACACCCGATATTTCGTAATTCGGTAACGATACTCACCAGTGTTCTTTCAAACACGAAAGAAGCAGACGACGTTCGTCGAGAGGCGGCCTTTGCTCTCGGAGCCATCGGCGACCCTTCCTCCAAAACAGAGCTTTCAAATCATCTGAATTCGACAGATAACTACCTTGCCGAGATATGCAAAGAATCCTTGCTGAACCTTGAACAGTAATGTGACGTAGATAAGGACGGAGCGGTTCGGATGTGGCATTTTCCAGCCGTGTTTCATATTTGCAATTCTTGACAATCATTGCAATCCACGCTCTAATTGACCCAACGAGATCTTGGCCATAACATAATGTGGCGCATTTTTGTAAAAAACGTGGAACGGTGCCCAAAAAGTGGATCTAAAGACAATGAATTCAATATGTTACAGCGTTCCACCCTATACTGGAACGGCGCGGAACGCGCGGAACACCTTTTAAAATGGAATACGACGCGTAAATGTTGGGATTATGAAGGTTAAGGCACGTTTCATCATAGATTCTTATGTCAGACTATGTCATAGACCAAAATTGGGTGTTCACCTTTGGGACAGTATTTGATTTAATGAAATAAATGAAAGCAGGACTCCAAACCAACGGTCAGCCGGGCCTCGCGGGACTCTATTTGAAAGTGCGCGCCCACACCGAACAACTCTGCGAGCCGCTAGAGATCGAGGACTACATTCCGCAGCCGGTCGTCGATGTCTCGCCGCCAAAATGGAACATCGCCCACACGACCTGGTTCTTTGAGGAAATGATCCTTAAGAAACATGTACCTGACTACAATATTTTCGACGAAAATTTCGGTTTTCTTTTCAACAGCTATTACAACTCCGTTGGCGACCGCACACAACGCGATCACCGCGGAGCCTTAAGCCGACCGACCGTGAAGCAGGTCTTTGCCTATCGTAAATATGTAGACGAAGCAATGCTCAGGCTCTTGTCAGAACCGCCTGCCTCAGCGGGCGGTCAGTTCGCCGATCTCGTGATACTCGGCCTCAATCACGAGCAGCAGCATCAGGAACTTTTCCTCACCGACCTCAAATACACTTTCAGCGTCAATCCGCTTTTCCCAGCATATCGAAAAGACTACGTCCCGGAGGAACAGTCAGAACCACCGGCGGTAGCGGGTGGTTGGTCTGACGTTAAAGGCGGCATCTATGAGATCGGCTACAACAGCGATCAATTTTGTTTCGATAACGAACTAGATCGGCACAAAGTATATCTCGACGATTTTTCGATCAGCGAAAGGCTCGTCACCAACGCGGAGTTTGTCGAATTCATCGAGGCTGGTTGTTATGGCGATTTTCGCCTTTGGCATTCCGAGGGCTGGGATTGGGTCAATCAGAATCAGATAGGCTCGCCGCTTTATTGGAGAAAAGATGATGACGGCTGGCATCATTTCACGCTCGGCGGTTTAAGGAGCTTGCCACTCGAAGCGCCTGTCTGTCACGTTTCATATTACGAGGCCGCCGCTTTTGCCGAGTGGAAAGGCATGAGACTTCCGACCGAATTTGAATGGGAAGCAGCAAGCTCAAAATTCGACTGGGGCAAGCGTTGGGAATGGACGAACAGCGCGTATCTGCCGTATCCGGGATTCAAGAAAGCAAGCGGAGCGGTCGGCGAATACAACGGCAAATTCATGATCAACCAGATGGTCCTTCGAGGCGCCTCGGTTGTTACCCCAGACGAACACAGTCGTCCAACATACAGAAATTTCTTTCACCCGCATTTAAGATGGCAATTTACGGGAATTAGGCTGGTGAAGTAAGAGTAAGGAATATTAGCCGCGGATGAACGTATATTACCCGGATAAGAAATGGTTTTGATCTGCGTTTATCCGCATAGATCCGCGGCAAAAATCTATTATGAATCGCTCGCCCACACCCGAACTCACGACATTTGCCGAAGACGTCCTGCGTGGCCTCAGCGGAACGCCTAAAACTCTCTCTTCGAAATATTTCTACGACGACGAAGGCTCAAGGCTTTTTCAGGAAATAATGAAGCTGCCTGAGTACTATCTGACGAATTGCGAACTTGAACTATTTCAGAAACAGACAGACGCAATATTTCAATCGTTTGCTAACGGCGACAATGCGTTTGATCTCATCGAGCTCGGAGCCGGTGACGGAACTAAAACCGCTGTTCTGGTCGATCACTTTCTTAAACAGCAAGCAGATATTTCCTATTCGCCGATAGACATTTCGCAGGAAGCTCTCGATGCTCTTTCAGCCAAATTCTCCGCCGAGTTCCCCTCTCTCAAGATCGAAGCCCGAAACGGCGATTATCTTCGCATTCTCGAATCACTTCGCAACAGCAACGGCCGGCGCAAAGTGCTGCTTTTTTTAGGCTCTAACATCGGCAATTTCAACCGCGAGCAGGCCTTGGAATTTTTCCGAGACCTGCGCAGCGTGATGAACGAAAACGACCTGCTCTTTATCGGTTTTGACTTGCAAAAAGACCCGCGTGTGATCGTTCGGGCATATGACGATGAAAAAGGTGTGACTGCTGCGTTCAACCTGAATTTATTAAAACGTATCAACCGTGAGCTCGGCGCCGATTTTGATCTCGAAAAATTTTCGCACTACGCTGTTTATCGCCCCGTAGAGTGTGCAGCTCGCTCATTTCTCATCAGCCGCGAAAAACAAAGCGTCCACATTGCGGCGCTCGACAAAACATTCGACTTCGAACAATGGGAAGCGATCTTTATGGAGATCTCGCAAAAATACAGCATGCGAATGATCGAAGAAATTGCGCGTGAAAGCGGGTTTGCAGTCAAACAAAATTTCTTTGACAGTAGGCGTTATTATTGTGACTCTCTGTGGCAGCCAGTGTCAGTAGCCCACACGTAAGTAAGGGCTCACCCCTAAATGAACATCACTATCCTTCGACTTGAAACAATTGACTCGACGAACAGCGAGGCTGCCCGTCAGGCAAAGCTCGGTGCGGACGAAGGCTTGTGCGTTATTGCAAAACAGCAAACAGCCGGACGCGGACGTCACGGACGAGCCTGGGTTTCGGAAAAAGATGCCGGCCTGTATTTCAGTATCGTTCTGCGGCCCAAAATGAATATGCGGTTCCTGCCGCTGATCACTTTGATGACCGGCGTTGCTGTTTACGACGCGCTTAAGGAATTTGGTTTGAAACCGGACATCAAATGGGTCAATGATGTTCTCGTCGGTGAAAAAAAGATAAGCGGCATCCTTGCGGAAACAGTCGAAACACCAAAGGGGCTTGCAGTCATTGTCGGCATCGGCATTAATCTGACCTCTCGTAATTTCCCTGACGAGATCGCTGACACCGCGACATCGATCCAGGCCGAAACAAATTTGTCCGTCAGTTCGGATGTAGTGGCTGAAAAGCTGACAAATTTTATTGGATATTTTTATGACATTTTGCTCGGTGCCAGCGGGCCGCAGGAGATCATAGGCCATTGGCAACGGCGTTCAACCTATTTCAGCGGCAAAGCTGTTCGCGTTACGATGGAAAGCGCGACAGTCGAAGGCGTCACAGACGGCCTCGAAGAAAACGGAGCACTCAGGGTGAAGACGAGTGATGGTTCGGTTAAAATCGTTCAGGCCGGCGACGTTGAAAGATTAAGACCAGTCAAGGAATGAAACGCAGATTGTCCGAGATCCACCCGCTGTTTTACCACACGCGCATATGGCAAAAGCGCGTTTTGCGGCGTTTGGCCGACCTGCCGCTTATGAAGCGTTTTGCGTCCGAGATCAGGCGTGAAAATTTATCGTTCACCTGTAAAAAACATCAATCTCTTCTCCGGCGACGGATGGGAAACTCGGATCCGCAGTTGCAGGAAAACAAGGTCAAAAATCTCAACATCGCATGCCCGACGATCGACGGTATCTTGATAAAGCCCGGACAAACATTCTCATTTTGGCGGCAGGTTGGCGAGGCTACAAGTGAGAAAGGATATTTGGAGGGAATGCAGCTTTCGCGCGGAGAGGTCGTTCGCGGTGTCGGCGGCGGTTTGTGCCAGCTTTCTAATCTGCTGTATTGGATGGCACTTCACACGCCGCTCGAGATCGTCGAGCGGCACCATCACAGCTTCGACCCATTTCCCGACGATAATCGTGTTTTGCCATTCGGTAGCGGCTGCGGTGTTTTCTACAACTACATAGACCTGCGATTCTTTAATCCGACGAGCGTAACGTTTCAGATCAACCTGTGGCTGACCGATGATCATCTGAAAGGGGCAATATACGCCGATACTGAAATGCATTACGCATATCACATATTCGAGAGAAATCACCGTTTTTTACATGAAGACGGCAAGAACTTTCGTGAGAACGAGATATGGCGAGAGGTTATTGACCGGAGGACCGGCAATCGCATAGCCGAAGAGATGATCGTGAAAAATTATGCGGAGGTTAAGTACGAATTGAACTTTATTGCTGGAAAGTGTAGTTTGTAACTTACGCAATATTATGAGCAGCGAATTTGATTTTGACGCCGATTTTGAGCTTGACGACGAGTTTGACGAGAACCTCGCGGAATTTGATGATTTCGCGGATGAGTTGGACGAAGTCGAAATGCGCACTGCCGTAATGCAGAAAAACAATATGATCGCGTTGCTCTGCCTCAAAACTGCGTCCGAGGGAGCAGCGATCTGCCGTGTTGACCCACGCGAAGATCGTCCAGCGGTCCAGATCTACGATGATGCCGACGCTGCGATCGAATGGTTCACCAAGAGCCTGAGAACAAGTCGCCGTAACGGTTGGAACGTCATCTACGACGGCCTCCCGCTGCAAGGTTAATATCCCCGATGCTCCTCGCCGTTGACATCGGAAACTCAAACATCAAGTTCGGTATTTTCGACAGCGGACAGCTTAACTCAAAATTCTCGATACTTACAAACAGTGATTTCTCCGCCGACGGTCTAAAGGCGTTGCTCGGCAATGAAAATAATTTCTCTGATGCCATTGTCTGTTCAGTCGTGCCGGAAAAGGAACATGCATTGAAAGATGCACTTCATAGCGCTTTCGGTGTTGAAACATTTTTCGCTAGCAACGATCTGGACTTTGGTTTGAAGGTCAACTATCAACCGTTGTCGGCGCTTGGCACCGACCGTCTTGTCAATTCATTTGCGGCTGCAGAGAAATATGGCGCTCCATGCATCGTTTGCAGTATCGGTACAGCGACAACCTTTGATGTTGTAAATAAGGCTCGTGAATTGCTCGGCGGTATCATCTCACCCGGAATGAAAACAGTTGCAAAAGCGCTGCATATGAACACGGCGAAGCTGCCTGAAATTGAGATTGAAAAACCTATAAGCATCATTGGCAACTCAACAGTCGAGTCCATTCGATCAGGAATTTTCTACGGCCATGTCTCAATGATCGAAGGATTGATACAAAAGATCAAAAATGAGATCGGTGACGACCCAAAGGTCATTGCCACAGGCGGATTTGCATCAATGATCGCCGAGAGCACAACATTCATCGATGTCGTCGATGAAAATCTCCTGCTAGAGGGCCTACGGCTTCTTCACAAACGCCTCGAGGCTAGGAATTGAAATGGACTCGAACAGAGCAGAAATCTCGCCACCAAAACTAATCACTGTTTTACGCGGTTTTAATCTTTTGCCGGCGATCGTGTTTTTGCCGACGCGTCGTCGGTGCGACGAAGCAGCTTCAGCAGTAGCTGCAGACAAATCCCAGCGTGCCGATTCCGAACGTCAGGCTAAGCGACAAGAAATATTTGATGACTTCGTCATTGATAACCCTGAGATCGCCGATCATAAACACGCAGGGCTAATCGTGCGAGCCGGTGTTGCGGCACATCACGCGGGACACATTCCGTCTTGGAAATTGCTCATCGAAAAGATGATGTCCGGTGGACTGCTCAACGCTCTTTTTGCGACATCGACTGTTGCAGCCGGTGTCGATTTCCCTGCAAGAACCGTTGTCATCACTAATGCCGATACACGCGGCAACGACGGCTGGCGTTCGCTGACTGCAAGCGAACTCCAACAGATGACCGGCCGCGCAGGACGACGCGGGCGTGACAACGTTGGCTTTGTCGTACTGGCTCCCGGCCAATTTCAAAATCCAAGAAGAATCGCCGAACTGTTAAAAGCCCCGCCCGATCCGTTAGTAAGCAATTTTCGCTCAACCTACACGAGTCTTCTAAACTTGCTCGACGCCTTTGGCAATTTTGCGCAGATACAGGAGATCGTGGGTAAGAGTTATGCGTTTACACGTGAGCGAAAATTCGCGCCTGAGGGTACAACTCTTACGAAGATATGGGAACCATTCGACCGCCGCGCCAAAGTGCTCGATCATTTTGGCTATCTTGATTATGAAAATGAAACTATTACGGAAAGCGGCAAATGGCTGGCCGATCTTCGGATCGACCGTCCGCTACTGGTAGGTGAAGCGCTTCGACACGGAATCTTCGACGATCTAAAAATCTCCGAGGCCGCCGGCTTGATGGCATCAGTCGCTTCCGACGCCGATCGCAGCTACGGTGAGATGCGTGCTACACGACAGATGACCGATCTGCTCTCAGATTTTGAAGACCTTGTAGTTGCGGTTTCAAATGTCGAATGGAAAATGCGTGTTGACCCCGCCGAAGAGATCAACTATTCTGCAGCCGCAGCTGCCGAACGCTGGACCGCCGGAATGGATTGGGACGAATTAGTTGACCGCACGCGTGCCGAAGAGGGCGATCTCGTCCGCCTGCTCTCTCGCACCGGCGAAGCTCTGCGTCAACTTGCAAATCTTCGCAATTCAAATCCGGCCGCAGCCGCAATAGCCCAAACTGCGGCCGATGCGATTCTGCGCGAGCCTGTGCGTTGATCACATCTGCATGATCATTTCGTATTGACTTACGTTTTCGTAAAAGCCGCGATTTTTGAAAAAGTCCATTGCGGTCGTCAACGATTTGTCGATATTGATTATCTGAGGGGAAAAGCCGTCGGCCATCGTGGACTGCATTGCCAACATGAGGGCCGATCCGATGCCGCGATTTCTGTGATCCTTGTCAACCGCCAACTGCGCGACGCGCCCAAATTTTGGCGAAAATACAACATAGCCAACGCACTTACCGTCAGTGAATGCACCGAGCATGTTCCTGTTTGTGCGGTTTCTCTCGATCGCCGCAGTCGAATTCTGCCATGAGGTTTCGCCGTCCCAAAATAACCGCAGCAGTGCCCAATCAGGGGTCTCGATCTGACGTATTTCAATATTTCGGGGCATTTCACGAGGACCATTTATTTTGCCGTCACATTGCAAGACGGCAAGTTCGCGCACGATCTTAAAACCAAGCTTTTCATACAGGCTGATGGCGGCGTTATTTGACGTTATCACCTCAAGCAGCCATTGCTCGATGCCATCACCTTTGAACGTCGGCATCATCACTTCAAACATTGCTTTGCTGACGCCCTGCCGGCGAAAGTTTGGCAAAACACCCGTGCCCGCATCGTAAACTGTTCGTTTTCCATTCCATTCACCAAAACCGTTGAGCGAAAATCCTATAAGTCTGTCATCGCCAAAACACCCTATTGTACGGTCAAGATCGACCGCGTTGAGATTTATGTGATTGCGAAACTGGGTTTCCGTAAGAGCAAACGGAATCACGTAATCGGAAAAAGCCTCGATAAAAGCGTGATACAGTTCTTGAAGATAGCCCTCGTCCAAAAATTTGCAGGAATTTATGAGAGTTTCGCTTCTGTCGGTCATCTGCTAAAATTATAGCGGGTTTTACGTGTTGTGAAACCCATAAGTTTAGAAAGATGCAAGTATTACTGGCAGATGAATACGGATTTTGTTTTGGTGTCGAACGTGCCGTTGAGATGGTCGAAGATGCTTTGGCCGAAGGCGAAACGGTTCGCAGCCTAGGTCCACTGATCCACAACAAACAGGAAATGCAGCGACTGGCTCACGAAGGCGTAACTGCAATCAGTGAACCTATCCAGATCGGCCGCGGCGAAACCGCTGTTATTCGCGCGCATGGCGTAACGCCGCAAGTGCAAAAGGAACTTGAACAAAAGGCGACTAAGGTTGTCGATGCGACTTGTCCTTTTGTCACACGAGTTCAAAAATTGGCAGCCCGCGCTGCCGAAGAAGATCGTCACGTCATTATCGTCGGCAGTCCCGACCACCCCGAAATGATCGGCGTCAAGGGTTACGCACCAGATCACGCATTTGTTATTCGCGACGAAACTGAAGTTGCAGACCTGCCTCGGTTGAGAAAACCTCTGGTAGTTTCACAAACTACGATCAAAGCAAAAACCTTTTTTGATACCGCCGAAGCCATCAAACAAAAAACTGATGATGAGGTCCAAGTCGTCAACACGATCTGTTCGGCAACACGCGATCGTCAGGAAGCTGCCCGCGCTCTTGCCGGTATGGTGGACGTTTTCTATATCATCGGCGGCCGCCACTCATCAAACAGCATCAAGCTCCTCGCGGTATGCAAAGAGCAATGCGAAAAAAGTTTTCTGATCGAAACCGAAGAAGAAATAAATGATGCTGATATAGCCGGAGCGGAAAGAGTCGGTGTCACCGCTGGAGCCTCAACCCCAAACTGGCTGATCGAAAAGGTAGTAAAACACCTTGAGGAGATAGGAGTTGAGCAATCAACTGCCCTAAAGCCCTAATTTCTTACTTCTTTAGCCAACCGAAAACTGCGTTCACGGTGATGTCACGGTTCGTTTCATAGATCGCTTTTGTAAGCGGAACGTTCATTGGACAAACCTTTACGCAGTTCTGCGCGTTACCGCAATTGGTAATGCCATCGTCACCCATCAGGCCGTTAAGCCGTTCATCCATCTCGATCTTGCCCACCGGATGCATGTTAAAAAGCCGCGCTTGTCCTATCGCCTGCGGGCCGATGTAGTTGTCATCGCCGTACTGAGGACATGCCTCAAGGCAACAACCACAGGTCATGCAGCGAGATAACGCATAACGCTCCTGCGCCGTCTCATTAGAAATGTGCGGGCCGGGACCGAGATCATATGTGCCATCCAGTTCGATCCACGCATTGACTTGTTTCAAATGCTCAAACATCTTAGATCGGTCAACTTTGAGGTCTCGGACATTCGGGAACTTGGACATCGGAGCAAGCGTAACCGTATCAGAACCTGACGCAAGCAAAAGGTCATCGATCAATGCCGAACACGACTGCCGCACCTTACCATCTATCACCATCGTGCAGATGCCGCAAACCTGTTCGAGACAACTCATGTCCCAGACAGGCGGCGTTGTATGCTTGCCTTCGGCGGTGACAGGATTTTTGCGGATCTCCATCAACGCCGAGATGACGTTGAGATTTCGGCGATACTGAAGCTCAAAAGTTTCAAAATGCGCCGGCGCTCCTTCTTTTTCACGCCGCTGTATCTTGAACTTGATCTTAGCAGGCGGATTTTCGAGACGCTTTTTTTCTATATGTGCAGTCGTCGTCATTTTTTACCCTTTGAATAATCGCGCTTCCTCGGCTCGACCAAAGAGACATCCACTTGCTCATAGGACAAAACCGGAGCTTCGGCCGAGTATTCAGCGATGGTCGTTTTCATAAAATTCTCGTCATCGCGGTCGGGAAAATCAGGTTTGTAATGTGCCCCACGTGACTCATTGCGATTTAGCGCCCCGAGCGTAATAACACGCGCAAGTTCGAGCATGTTTTTGAACTGCCGAGCGTGTGGGATCGCCTGCGTCGCCCACAGGTTTGAATCGTTGATCGAGATCTTGCCAAACCTTTCCTGCAGCTCGCGTATCTTGTCGTCGGTCGCTTGCAAGCGGTCATTGTAACGAACGACCGTGACGTTGTCTGTCATCACTTTACCGAGTTCTTCGTGCAATTTATATTGATTTTCGCCGCCCTCGCTTTTGATGATGGCGTCGTTCGCATCCTGCTGGCGTTTTAGTTCAGCGGCATGAATACCATTTGTTTCCGTCGCACCACGCTCGACGTTTTTGGCGTATTCGATCGCTGACGGAGCTGCGGTAAAGCCACCGTAAACACACGATACAAGCGAATTTGCACCAAGGCGATTGGCTCCGTGGATCGAGTAGTCACATTCGCCCGCCGCAAACAGTCCGGGGATATTCGTCCGCTGTTCAAAATCGACCCACAGACCGCCCATCGAATAATGCACACCGGGGAAAATTCGCATCGGCACAAATCGCGGATCGTCGCCGACGAACATCTCGTAAATTTCGAGTATGGCACCTAAACGCTCAGTCAAAACGTCAGCCGGTATGTGAGTGAGGTCAAGATAGACCTGATTTTCGCCCGCGACACCGTGGCCTTCGAGACAGACTTGAAATATTTCACGCGTCGCAATATCGCGCGGAACGAGATTGCCATAGGCAGGATATTTTTCTTCGAGAAAATACCAACGCTCGTTTTCGGGTATGTCGCGGGGACTGCGAGCGTCACCGTCAGCTTTTGGCACCCATACGCGTCCGCCTTCGCCGCGAGCCGATTCTGACATCAATCTCAGCTTGTCTTCGCCAGGAATCGAAGTCGGATGGACCTGAATGAACTCACCGTTTGCGTATCGCGCTCCTTGCTGATAACACACCGAAGTCGCACTGCCTGTGCAGGTCATCGAGTTGGTCGATTTGCCAAAGATCAATCCCGGCCCACCGGTCGCCATGATAACGGCATCAGCGGCAAACGACTTCAGCTCAAGCGTCTGCAAATTCATTGCAACAAGGCCGCGACAGACTTGGTGATTATCAAGAACGAGCGAAAGCATTTCCCAGCCTTCGTATTTATTGACTTTGCCCTGAACTTCCCAATGCCGAACCTGTTCATCAAGTGCGTACAAAAGCTGCTGCCCAGTCGAAGCGCCCGAAAACGCCGTCCTGTGATGAAGTGTTCCGCCAAAACGGCGAAAATCCATCAGGCCTTCCTTTGTGCGCGAAAACGGAACGCCCATCCGATCGAACAAATTTATGATCGCCGGAGCCATATCACACATTCGCTTGACCGGAGGCTGATTGGCAAGAAAATCTCCGCCATAGACCGTGTCGTCGAGGTGCTTAGCCGGCGAATCGCCTTCGCCTTTAGTGTTAACCGCTCCGTTGATGCCGCCCTGAGCGCAGACCGAGTGCGAACGCTTCACAGGCACAACAGAGATCAGATCAACATCGTGTCCTGCCTCCGCGATCTTCATCGCTGCCGCAAGTCCCGCAAGCCCGCCTCCAACTATCGCGATTTTTAGTCCAGTTGCCATATCAAAATTTTGCCGGCCCTTCTTTTGTTGTGATCTTGGGCTGTTCGCAAAGAACCTGCGGCATGAGACCGCAAGGACGAACAAATGCGCATGCGGCATTCACGCCGACTAATCCTAAAAACAAAGCCAGCCCGAGACACCCGTAGAGCAAAGTCTTCTGCGCTTTTTCGCCGATAACAATTCCCCAATCGACGGCGAACAAAAAGAATCCGTAAGCTAGATGCCACGCCGTCGCCAACAGGCCGAGAATGTAAATTGCCATCACCCACGCGATCTGAAATTCACCGGACACGATCGAATAAGCCTTGTCGGCATTGCCCGCGACAGGCACCATATTCAATCCCGGAATCACGCCAAATCTGAAATTCAAGATATGAAACAGGATAAAAAAGAACAAAAATATCCCGGTCACTCGCTGAAGGACGTAAAACCAGTTGCGGCCATAGCCGTAGTTGAGCACGTTTGGCTTGGCCTCGGCCGAGATCATGATGCCGTAAACCGAATGAAAAACGAGGGGAATAAAAATGCCGAAGATCTCGATAAACAGCAGATACGGCATATCGTGGATGCTCTGCACATGCTCATTGAACACCTTCGCACCGTTCATCGCGGTCGAATTTGTGAAAATGTGCACAAAAAAGAACAAACCCAGCGGCACGATGCCCGTAAGCTGGTGCAGCTTTCTCAATAGAAAGTTGTTTGAGAATTTTATCGCCATCCTAAAAGGCTAATTCACACTAATTACTGCTTCGGTGATTTCCTGAATTTTAATCCTAAACAGAAAAAACGGCAATCTTAAGTGTGCTTTTTATAATATGACTTTTGATCAGATAAGATAAAATGAAAAATCTTAAGCGGATTAAATAGAAATTCTAATTACTAAATTGTAAAATAATCAAAACCGCAGGCATTTCTTAGTCAAATATCCATGCACATCGAAACTCTAAAAGTATTTTGCGACCTGGTCGATCTCGAAAGTTTCTCGCTCGCCGCCGAGCGCAATTTTATAACGCAGTCGGCCGTCAGCCAGCAGATACGAACGCTTGAAGACAAATTCAAACGCCGCCTGCTCGAACGTATACGCGGCCGTCGCGAAGTAAAACTCACTCCTGCGGGCGAAGTGTTTTATCGCGAATCAAAGAACGTTCTTTCGGCCTTTGACCAGCTCGAAGAAAACCTTCGCGGCGTTGTCGGCAAGATCGGCGGCACTGTTAAGGTCGCTACCGTTTACAGTGTAGGCCTGCACGAGCTGCCGTCAAAGGTGCGAGAGTTCATGACAAAATTCCCTGCTGCAAAGATTGACCTCGAATATTCGCGCACAACGCGTGTCGTTCGTGACGTCTTAACCGGCACTGTTGAGCTTGGCGTACTCGCGTTCCCAGAACCGCGACGCGGCATCACGATCACACCGATGCCGGACAATCGTTTGGTTGTGATCGCACCGCCCGATCATAAATTTGCGACGAAGAAAAAAGTGAAGGTTGGCGATCTCAATGGCGAAGATTTCGTCCTCTTTGAGCGTGATGTCCCGACGCGCAAAGCGATGGACAAGATCTTCAAAACAAACGGCATCGAAGTAAAAAAGGTCGCTGAGTTCGACAATATCGAAACAATAAAACGTGCGGTCGAGGTAGGCTTTGGACTTGCCATCGTCCCCGAACCGTCAGTCAGCGAGGCCCGAAAAGCCGGCACACTCATCGTCATCCCGCTCGCCGAAAAATACTGGATCCGCTCCGTCGGGGTCATCCACCGCAGCGACAAAAGTCTCTCGCTCGCCGCTAAGAAGTTCATCCAGTTGCTCAGCGAAAATTAATTTTGGAAGACCCCGCCGTGCCAGAAACGGCAAAACTTGGTTCCTGAACGGCAACTCTCGTCGGGCCCCTATCTGATGGGGTTAGTTTCTCAGTGACGAAAAAACAATCGCGGGTGGCTCATCAGATGGGCAGCTAATGTATCGGCTGTTGATTGAGCGAGGCCGCAGCAATGTAAGTCATTGGTGTGGTAGGAGCCATATCGTTGAGTGCGTATTTGAGCTTTTCGGCGATACCTTCGGCTTCCATATACTCGCGGCCGAGCAGGCGACGGAATCGCTTGTTTTTATCCTCGCCCGTGAGTTCCTTCAACATGCCCCCAAGGAAAGCAGTAACAAGTTCAGGAGCGAATTGCTTGCCGGCGTTATTGTGTAGGTCCTCTACAACGTCGCAAGCCGGACGGCGGGCCTTGTACGGCCTGTCGGTCGTCATCGCGTCAAACGAGTCGGCGAGATTAACGATCTTGGCAATATATGGAATTTCGCGGTCGTATAATCCATCAGGATAGCCACGTCCATCGAGTCGTTCATGGTGATATTTTGCGGCGAGCGGCACGTCAGTGAACGGATGATGTATCGGCAACAGAATTTCGTAACCGACCGCAGGATGCTTGTTCAGCTCAGCAGATTCTTTGGCGTTGATGCGATACGGAGCATTGATTATCTTCCGCTCCACGGTGAGTTTGCCTACATCGTGCAGGTAACCTGCGACGGCAACGCCTTCGACCTCGTCTGCGACCCAGCCAAGTTCGGCGGCAATGATCTCAGAGAATTTGCCGACGCGGACAGAGTGCCCTTCGGTATATTTGTCTTTGCAATCGATCGCTGCGGCAAATGCTTTTACGGTATCGTGATAAGTCGAACGCATTTCGTCAAAGAGTTTTCGGTTCTCCTCTGCATGTCGCTCGATGTCTGCCATTAGGTTTCGCTGAGTGATCGCAACCCCAATGTGCCTGCCCATAGCGCAAATGATCTCTTTTTCGTATTTTGTGTAGGCATCGCCGGTCGCTTTTTCGCCGAGAAGTATCGCTCCCACGATCTCATCGCGAATGACAAGCGGCACGAACAGTTCGAGATTGCGACGTTCGATGCTGACGTTGTAGACCTGAAAGAACGGCAGAACCTGCGCTTCGCTTATTTCGATAGGCTCAAGCCCATTGGTCAAAAATTGGCGTTCGTCCTCATCACAAAGCGTAAGGCTGAGCGGAAAATCGTCGCCAAGCCCGCGAACAGCCATCATCGTCAATTCATGCGCATAACGCGAATACCGCGCCACGCCTCCGCGCATTATTCCAATGGCTCCCGACAGCAAATGCAGGGATGTTCTGATCGTCTCCTGGAAATTATTCCTGTTCGTGATCTCGTGGCCAAGTTCGGCCAGTGCCCCGAACGCATGAATTAATTTCGAATTTTCTTCTATTGGCCCTTGCATTGTATCTAGGCGATCGTCACATGTTTCGTCAGCCCGAGCATGTCGAATAATTCAACGGTCTCTTCTTTTACGTCGGAAAAAACGACTGTCGCTCCATTGTTGGATGCAACATCGATAACGCCAAGCAGTATAGAAATTCCGATGCTGTTGACGATCTCGGTCTTCGAAAAATTCACCTCGAGCTGGCGGCAGCCATCGTCGATACGGCGTCTGCATTCGTGCTCAAGCTGTTCACCGCTTAATTTGTTAAGATAATCGCCCGCAAAGATCACTGATCTTTCTTCGACGGAGCCGACTGTTCCGGTTGCTGGATTCACTAGATTTACTTTCCTTTGTATGATTTAGCTCGTGCGCTCAGAGAAACTACATGAAACGTATCATAATACATGTGTTTAACACAAGAGGGTTTTTGTGCTTAAGCTAACGTGAGTTACGCCTTTGCCGAAAACGGCCGACGCCCGAATTCCTGCAGCAGGGGTTTAAGGTGGTCGACAACCGATGCATGGGAAATTCCGTTGCTGGCCAAAATGCCGTTGTGATTTTGAAGGTCGGCTTGATCGTAGCGTATTTCGTAACCAAAAAGATCCGTAAATCGCCCGCCCGCCTCCTCAAGAATTATCTGGGGAGCACATGTGTCCCATAGTTTTGTTCTGGGACTTGCGTGCAGGTAAATGTCGCAGGTCTTGTCTGCAATGAGGCCGATCTTTAACCCGACGGAGCCCCGTCTGATGATCTCGCCAAATGCAAAATGCTCGATGACGCGTGACATCTTCGAGCTAGGATGATTACGCGTCATCGCCAGTTTCATTTCCGGAAAAGCTTGAACGCCGGACACTTGCATCCGCTCAGGTTCACCGCCTTTTACCATAAATGAACCTTCGCCTTTTACTGCGTAACTAAGCCTGTCGTGAAATGGCAAATAGACCACGCCAAGCACCGGAACACCTTCCTCCGCAAGCCCGATCTGAACGCCAAAATCGCCGTCTTTTTTTACAAAACCGGCGGTGCCGTCGATCGGGTCGATTATCCAGACACGTTGTTTCGATAAACGTAATTTTGTATCGTCCCGTTCTTCTTCAGACAAGATCCCATCTTCTGGAAACTGGGCCGCCAAGCGATCGACGATCAATCGGCTTGCCTCGCGGTCGGCGATCGTTACCGGCTCGCTAAAATTGTCGGCACCGATCTTTTCTTCCGTCTCAAATCCGTCTGCGTAATGTTTGAGTATGGTTTTTCCGGCAGCCAGCGCCGTGTCGATAGCAATTTGAAGCTCGGTCTGAAGCATTATTTACAATTCTAGCAAACTGAGCTTACGACTTCTCGACGGCCTCAGTGATTTTGCATCTCGGGCAGATCAAAACCATTTGTGTTTTGTCCATCCATTTAGCGAGCGCACGGGTTGTAAACTCAGGCGTTTTGCTTTCTGCTTCACCCTCGACGAACATGCGCGAGTGTCCAGGCGATGAACGCGACGCGTCTTTTAGTTCGCATTCGCAGCGGCGGCAGACCCAACCGGTTCCGTCGTTATAAAAATCATTGAGTTCGATCATAAAAAACGGCGAGCCATAAAGCCCGCCGCTTATTTTAACATCGTAGGATCGTCTTACTGCACGCGCCGATTTACTCGTGTTGAAGGCTGCGTACCGAGCAGCTTCACGGGCACGGTAACGGTTCGACCGCCACGATAAACTTCAAAATTCACTGTATCGCCTATCTGTTTTTTATCCAGCAAACGATACAGGTCGTCGAGGTCATTTAGTTTCTGCCCCTCGGCTGAGAGGATGATATCGCCGATATTACCGTCTGGTGTGATGCCGTGCATTCCCGCCCGTTCAGCCGAGCCGCCCTGGACCAGTTGATAGACTAAAAGCCCCTCTTCAACCGGCAAACGATAGCCGCGCTGTTTCAGATCTTCGACGCTGGGAAGTGACGCACCAAGTTTTGGCCGACGCACTTCGCCATATTGGATCAACTGCGGGACGACCCGTTTTGCCGTATTGATGGGGATCGCAAATCCAACGCCTACCGAACCGCCGGCCGGTGAAAGTATCTGCGAATTTATACCTATCATTTTGCCGTATTTATCGAGCAGCGGCCCTCCTGAATTTCCGGGGTTGATGGATGCATCCGTCTGAATTGCTGCGTCGATCGGCCGACCGTTGCGAGCCCTGATCGGACGTTGAAGGCCGGAGATGACGCCGGTCGTTAGCGTTCGGTCGAGTCCGAACGGATTCCCGATCGCAAGAACTTTCTGTCCGACGACCAGCTTGTCCGAATCGCCCAATGGAATGACGGTTAACCCCGCGGGTGGATTGTCGATCTTAATAACTGCAAGGTCAGTGTCTGGATCTCCACCGACAACGCTTGCCGGATAAGTCTTGTCACCGCCAAAACTAACGGTCAGCTTCTGTGCTCCCTCGATCACATGGAAATTGGTAACGATGTTGCCGTTCGTGTCGATGACCGAGCCGGAACCATTCCCTTTTCCTTCCTGTTCGTTACCGAACCAGTCCTGCGATATCGATGTCGTGTTAATAAAAGCCACGCCCGGCGACAGGGCTTTGTAAACATCGATGTTGTTTTGCTCGTCCGAGACCGTCGAAGGATCTGCTATCTTGACGGGAGCCTCCTCCGCCGATGTTATCGAACCAGCCTGTTCCGAGTTCCAAAACCTGCCGAGATTATAGGCCAACGCTGTTGCTCCGACCGCGATCAGTGCCGATGCAAATGCCAAAAGCAATAGCTGACGGGCAGACAACTGATAAACCAAATTCCGTTTCATAATTACAACCTCACCTAAACATAAAATAACAAGGATTTTGATGCGGCAACAGAGTGCCGACGTTGTGTAGGGATTTTACGAAAAAAAACGGCCCGATGTTCGGATAAAAAACATCGGGCCAAAGCAAATGCTCAAGAAGAGTTGATTATGTTATGAGAGCAAATAAACCTGTAGGAAATTCCATCATTTCTCGCAGAGCGGAGTTTGACACATAACCCAGCGCCGAAAGCCCGGTAAAAAGATGTATGCCCATTAAACCTATATAAATTGCCAGTGCCATCAACAGCCCGTATCGGGCAAGCGGTCGATTTCCCCATTTGAAAAGGACTATCGCGGCAAAAGTTCCGATCGCGATCTTGACGCCCAGAAAAGGCCCGTTTCCGATATCCAGCAGGCTTGCCATTAATTGATTGCCCTCGGTGGCTACCCCGGCGCGGACCCAGACGATGGTCAGCAGGGCATCCAAGAGATTAAGCGCGAACAGAAGAAAGGTCGGGGCGAATAAGTGCATTGTAAATCGGCTCTCCTGCAAAAACTTGTTAAACTTCTCTCTTAAACGACTTGACCCCCGGTTTTTACGCCGGGGGCCTTGCCGAAAACTAGAGATTGTCAATTCAAAATTATGTTCGCTTAGGTTATACGACTAATCGCCGCCCATTTCAGAAAAATTGTTTTTGTTATTTTTAAGGTGATATCCTGAGGGTGACGCTTAATTTGCCGCATTATTATCTGCAACTATTTTTTAGACTTTGCATTCAAAACTGCGGCGTTTTCGGGACCGCATTTGTCAGCGGTCATTCAGGAGGAGTTATTATGAGACATCTAAGACTGATCAGAAATTTCGCAACCTTATTAGTGCTGGCCGTGATCGTTGGAGCAGTTCCGGCGTTTTCGCAGTCAAAAAAACCGGTGCTCAAACGTAGGCCGGTCGCAAAGAAAAAGGTCGTCGTTTCCGTGCCGGTTTATACCGTTGAAAACGGCACAACCATACGCACGCGAATGAACGAGACGATCAATTCAAAAACTGCAAAGGTCGGCGATAGCTTTACCGCCACAATAACTGAACCCGTCTATTCGACTAACGGCACGGTAGTTATACCGGTTGGCAGCACTGTAAAAGGCCGTGTGGACACTGTTAAACCTGCCGCAAAAGGTGGCAAGCCCGGTGAGATCGGAGTCAGTTTCAACCAGATCCGTTTGCCAAACGGGCGAACGCGTGCGATCAACGGCTCGCTTACTGATCTCGACGAAGGAAAAACGGTAAGCGACAATGAAAGCACTGCAAGCGGCAAGAAGATGAAGAACCGCAAGCTGATCTTCATTGGAGGAGGCACTGCCGGAGGTGCGGTTTTAGGCGCTGCTATCGGTGGCGGCAAAGGTGCCCTTATCGGTGGCCTGCTAGGAGCAGGCGGTGGATTTCTCGGCGACAAACTGACCAAAGGCCCGGAGGCCGAGGTCAAATCCGGCACGGAATTTGGCGTTCTGTTGAATCAATCAATTTCACTGCCCAAATTTGCCGAAGCCGCTCCAGTAAATCCCTAACCAAGATCAAATAAGGTAATTCCAGGCTGTCTGAAAAGGCAGCCTTTTTTGTTCCGTGTTCCGTTCCAATCAAAGTGGAACAAGAAATGGAACAAGTGGAACAGACAGTGGAACATGGCACAAATGTGCTAAAAATTATTAGCAATCGTAACAAAATTGAATTTTTTGATAATGAGGCGTAATATGTGTTCGATTCACTGAAATTTGGCCTTTTCACGATGAAACCCACGCTGCCCGTTATATTCGTCCTTTTTTTCTGCTTATGGTTGTTTGCTGGGGCGGCAATTGACGCTCGCGCGGCGACGCTGACTGTTACAAAGACTGCCGACACCAACGACGGCGTGTGCGATGCGGACTGCAGCCTACGCGAAGCGGTCGCGGCGGCGGCTTCGGGTGATACTGTCGTTTTTTCATCGGTCTTCAACACCCCCCAAACCATAACCCTAACCCTCGGCCAAATAAACATCACACAAAACTTAATGATCACAGGCACCGGCCAAGATCTAGTCACCATCAGC
>JBGARA010000039.1:0-32109 GCA_044230475.1 Pyrinomonadaceae bacterium
GCTGTCGTCGTCGAGAAGATAGTTCCTCCCGTTGCCGTCACAGTCGCATTCGAGATGAACTTCGTGGTCGGTGACGCCGGATTACCGTAAGTGATAGCTCCGCTCACCGACGGAGTGCTAGCAGATGTGGGCGTCGATGTCGGAGTGTTGGTAGCGGTTGAAGTTGGAGTTGAAGTAGCCGTTGGGGTCGCTGTCATGGCACACACATTCGCGAGGCCGCTGATGTCAGTAAGAAAACCGGTAAACGCTACGAGAGTAGCAGCACCCGTTGATGTATCGATCCGGTACAGATTACCCTCAACGGTTCGACCACCGCCGGCGTAAAGCATACCGTCCGGCCCGAACTCCAGGCTTCCGGGTGCGTCGATACCAAGCGGCCCAACCACTGTTGCCGCACCTGTCGTGAGATCCAAGGTCAACAGGTTGTACGGGCCGGTTCCGGCAGAAACGCCATACATAATGCCTGTCTTCGGATCAAAGGCAAGGCCGGATATCGGGCCGACACCGGTAAGGCCGATGGTAGTTGTTGAACCGGTCCACGGATCGAGGATCCTCAGAGTTGAGGGCGACGAGCCGCCCTGGCTGTCGATCGAAGTGCCGTAAAGTGTATTACCGACCCATTCGAGTCCGTTGTAAGAGTGAGCATGCGGGATCGCTCCGCCGATGGCCGCTCCCGTATTGATATCGAACTCATATCCCAGTTGCTGCAAACCGCCGCCCTCGACAAATGCCCTACCCGAGATCTGATCATATTCGATCTCGGTCGTCGGCGGGCTCGGCAATGAACCGATAAGGGTCGCCGCCGCTGTGGTTGGGTCAATGGTGTATAAATTTCCGGCCACATCCGATGCGTACAAGAGATTACAATTCGGCGTCGGAGGCACCGTCGGGGTGGATGTCGGCGTATTGGTCGATGTATTCGTAGCCGTATTTGTAGGCGTAAATGTACTCGTTGACGTCGCCGTCGGTGTATCGGTCGGGGTGTCGGTCGCCGTCGGCGTTGGAGTATTGGTGTTCGTCGATGTTGCCGTAGGAGCAACACAAGCCGTAAAGCTCGACGAGGAATTACGCGGAACAGGAGCGGTCACAACATCAAAGTCGTTGTTGTTGTTATTCGTGTCCTGACAGCCGTTGAGTTTTCGCACGCCACCCTTTGTATTGTCGATAGCAACACCGTTATTTACAGACGTTCCACCTTCGCCGTTGCCAGCCGTGCCGTTTCCGGCTGCTCCCCAGGCAACCCAATCAACGATGTACGTTAGCTGAGTAGCATCGCACGGTGTTGCAGTCGCACCGCAGGTATTTAACGGCAACAGTCCTGTCACAAGGGCAACCTTGCCGCTCGTCGCCGACATGTTCATATTTGTTGTCGTCGAATCGGGAGTGGTCGGCAAAGGCGAGCCTGCGCTTCCAACCGTGCCAACCTGAACGAGATAATACTGTCCCGGTGCAAGAGTCACATTCGGCAGATCAAAGGAGTTACCCGCTGTGCTCGCAAAATTACCGAGTGCCGAGCCGTAATACAGCTTGAGTAAATTAAGCGTCTGATTGGTCTGTGTAACGTTCTTGATCTCGACGTAATCAGCCTGATAGCTGGGCGTTCCCGTATTCGAACCGCCGCCCCCGTAAACCTGACTGATGACCAACGACGAACCGTTGACCGGCGTCTGTGTCGGCGTCGGCGTTGAGGTGTTTGTAGCCGTCGCCGTATTTGTCGGCGTCGACGTATTCGTGGCGGTTGAGGTCTCTGTAGCAGTATTCGTGGGTGTTGCCGTGTTTGTCGGTGTCGGGGTATCAGTATTAGTTGCAGTAAATACCGGAGTGTCGGTTGCCGTTCCCGTCGCCGTTGCGGTATCGGTCGGAGTAGGTGTATCCGTCGCAGTCGCCGTCGACGTAGCAGTAGGAACAGCACATGCACTAAAGCTAGACGCTGAGTTACGTGGAACAGGTGTCGTCACAACGTCAAAATCAGCGTTGTTATTATTCGTATCCTGGCAACCAAGGAGCTTGCGAACACCGCCTTGAGCGCTTGTTATTGCGACGCCGTTGTTTACCGATGGATTTCCGCCTTCGGCGACATTGGCTGTTCCGTTGCCGGCAGCTCCCCAAGCGACCCAGTCAACGATGTAAGAAAGTTGCGTAGCATCACAAGGAGTGGCGGTAGCTCCGCAAGTATTCAACGGGAGCAATCCGGTTACGAGAGCCACCTTACCGCTCGTGCCGGACATATTTAGATTCGGTGTAGTGGCGTCCGGTGTTGCGGGCAGAGCAGTACCGGTTCCGCCCGAACTTCCAAGCTGGACCAAATAATATTGTCCCGGAGCAAGCGTCACATTCGGAAGGTCAAATGCGTTCGTTCCCGAACTACCAAAATTTCCTAAGGCCGAGCCATAGTAAAGCTTAAGCAGGTTTAACGTCTGATTTGTCTGAGTGACATTCTTGATCTCTACATAATCGAACAGATATGTCGAACCGCCGCCGCCGCCGCCATATACCTGACTCAGCACAAGCGAAGGGCCGTTGACAGGTGTTTGCGTCGGTGTCGGAGTTGCCGTGTTGGTCGCCGTATTTGACGGTGTCGGCGTATTCGTATTCGTTGTCGTTGCTGTTTCCGTGGCAGTATTCGTCGGCGTCGGCGTATCGGTATTTGTAGCGGTATTTACCGGCGTGTTGGTTGGTGTTGCCGTATTAGTGGCCGTTCCCGCAGGAAGCACCTCACCCACCTGAAAATCACTGAACCCGCTCACCCCGGTAGCCTGCGTGCTAGTCGACGTCCGCGTTCCTGTGGTCGTGCTAGCCCAGGTCGATGGAGCGTCGAACTTCTTCACCACAAAGTTGGCGGTGTTTGCGCCACCATCGAGATCAGCAGCATCAAAATTGAACGTCAAGTCAGCGTTGCTGAACGTTCCCGAATTGGACGTCAGCGTCCAATAGCGGTTAGCTGTTTTGGAGCTATCAAGACCCGATCCTGCCACGCTTGGATGATCACCGGCCGTAGTCGAACCAGTCAGGGTAATATTGCTTGCGCCGGTTGTAGTAGCAAAATTGATCGGCGCATACCGAGTCGCGTCGCCGACTTCCCAAGTTAGGCTGCCCGCACCACCGCCGATCACAACTGTCTTCTGCAGATTGCCGTTCACATAACCGTTTGTTCTGGTTACCGTTTCAGCAGAACCGATCGTGAGGGTATTTGCACCCGTAGTGATGACGCCATTGGTTAAATTGAGTGTTCCACTATTGAGGGTAACGCTTCTTGCGAGCGAAATGCCGCTCGCGTTGTTTACGACAAATGTGGAATTGAGTGAGGTCGCCGTCAATGTTCCGGCGCCACTAATAGTTTGGGCCGATGTACCGTTGAGGTTGACCGTTCCCGCAGCGGCCGGTGCAAAATTCAGTGTCGCACCCGTATTGACTGCAATATCCCCTTTGATCTCGTGTCCCGGTGTTCCGGTCATATTGAAGTTGAGGGTTCCCGCAGTTACCGTCAAATTGTTCATGGAGACTTTACTACCGCCGCTTACAGTGAATGTTCCGGCGAAATTGCACTCATAATTTGCATATGTCCTGCCCGAAAAAGAAGGTGTTACATTTCCTTGGGTGCTATACAGACTTCCCGGTTGAAATACTACTTTAGATTGCGGCTGCCCCAAACCAAAAGGATTGCTGCCGGCCTTCTGTACGAATGTCGATCCTGAAGCAAAAACTATTACCCCACCGGTACCCGAGGTGCCAAATGCACTGCCGGAGCAACCAGTGTCCTGAGTAAACGTCACTCCTGAGTTAAATGTAATGGCGCCAGCGTCCGCTGCATCCAGCTTACTCGCTCCGCCGGAACAGGTCATATTTCCGCTGAAGCTACCCGTTGCGCCCGCAGCTAAAGTAATAGTCAGTGTGCTCGTGCCCGTCTGATTAAGAGCCGAGCCGCTCGCGACATCCAGGTCGGTTCCGGTGTCGCCTGCAATAGTTAAAGTGCCCGAAGTGGACGTCTGTAGATTAACCGTTGTATTGCCAGAAACCAGTAATTGTCCAATGGTTTGGGGAGCGGTAACGTTAGTTACCGTCGTCGTTGCCCCGTTATTGAAGACCAGGATGTCGGTCGCCGCGGGGGTTGTTCTGGCTGGCGTCCAGTTCGTGTCTAGCGCCCACGATGCCGTACCCGTCTGATTCCATGTATACGTCGTCCCCACCAATGGAGCACTCGGGGCCTCTAGTTGAACGAGGGATACCTCATCTTGCTGCATACCCAAGAACGACTTGACCGAATCAATAAAGGAAATACCGTCACGCTCCGAAGCTGCAACTGTAAAGACCAGGACAAGCCCTATCATAATTGCGAGTGAAATATTGCGGACGATGGTGAAAAGCGGCGAACGTTTGCGATTGAACATAATTTTAATTCTCGATAGAGCCTAATATGGGCCAGCGGTTTGAACACACCGTTACCCGAAGATTAAATAGCCATTAAAAAAAGGCGCGCTGGTAGGAACCTCTCTGGTTGTGACAATTTATATCAATGGGCAAATTATAGTCTAATTTGACTAATTGTCAATGAAAACAAGGACGATATTGCCGAAAGTGGGTTCCCCGCACAAGCGTATAGATCATCTAAGATCGTGAAACCTGATTCTGATCCGTTTCGTATATGGTAAACTATAGATGCAACAGTGTATTTCTGTTGGCATTGATATTTGACAACCAAACGAAGCGAAAAAAATCGACCTTTCTTACGTGAAATTCGTCGGAGCGTTCCACGTTGGATTCGGCGTTTTCAGACTCCGTTTCCGTAAGTGTACTATTTGCATCAGTTAACGTTTTTTTTGTAAATTTCGTGGAACGCTACCCAAAAAGTGCAGTTAACCCCAATAGACAGAGCAACTTACAGCGTTCCACACCGCCGTGGAACGCTGTGGAACGCTTGGAACGGTAACGGACCTCAGCTTACGGACTCACCGGCAGGCAAGATGCCTGCGTCCCGACGAAAAAAACCGGTGGGACAGTGGGACACTCAAGACGCAGGTTTATTTGGAAATGTGCGCGGTTTCGATATATAACATAGCCATACGAAACTGTGATCGGCGGCGATCTTGGGTGCCGCCAAGCCGCCGATCTTTTTCTTTTTTGGTGCAGGTCGAGAGCAGTTTGCGACTCGCATCGATAGTTCTCGGTCTTTCCAAAAACATATGAACCGCCTTTGCCGAACCGCTTTTGCTTTACTTCTCATCTCGACTGCGGTTGGCCGATTGCCGGCTCAGGTAAATACTCCGCTCAATCCGGGCGTCGATCCTTTCAGCATCAAAAGCGGCAGCACCTTCTCAGCTTCAGGCGGATCAGGAAGTTCATCTGTGGGTTCGATCGCAAAGCGATCGCCGATAGCTGACGACATTCGCGAAGCCGAGGAGATAATCAGCCGCAACTTTGCCGGCAGCAAGGTCGCCAATGCCGAACTGACAAAAGATGCCCTGACCGGAATGTTGCGTTCGCTGGACCCGCATTCGAATTTCTACGATGCAGCCGAGTGGAAAGATCTGCTCGACGAGCAGCGCAGCGGTTACACGGGCATCGGAGCCTCGATCTCAAATTTTGATCGCGGCGGCGTCATGGACACGTACGTGCTATCAACGTTTCCCGATTCACCCGCATGGCGGGCACAGCTGCGATTTGGCGACAGGATCGTTGCGATAAACGGCGAGAAAATGACCGGCAAGACTTCCGATGTCGTCCGTGACAAGATACGCGGTGAGACAGGAACAGCTTTGCGACTCACAGTCGAACGTGCAGCAACCAATCGTGTCGAGACGATTGACATCCGTCGCGGCCACGTCGCCCAGCCTTCGATCCCAGACGCATACATTTTGCGTCCGGGCATTGGCTACATCGATCTGTCCGAAGGATTTAACTACACGACCGCCGATGAATTCGACGCGGCGATGCAGGAACTGAAAGGCCTCGGCATGAGATCGCTCGTGCTCGACCTTCGCGGCAACGGCGGCGGCATTGTCGATCAGGCCGTGAAAGTCGCAGGAAAATTCTTACCGGCGGGCACGTTGATATTGACCCAACGCGGCAGGTCACGCATCGACAATCGCGTGTGGAGATCGACAAATCCAATGCCGGAAACGATGCCGCTTGTGGTTCTTGTAAACGACGAAACGGCGTCGGCTTCGGAGATAGTCGCCGGTGCCTTTCAGGATGACGATCGTGCAATGATCGTCGGCGAGAAAACATTTGGAAAAGGGTTGGTTCAAAGCGTGATCGATCTTCCCTATCGCAGCGGTTTGACGCTGACGACGGCCCGCTATCTGACGCCTTCGGGCAGATCGATCCAACGCGATTATACGAAGCTCGACATCTACGATTATTTCAATCACAAGAGTCCCGCTTCTGCGATCGACAAACCATATTTTGAGGCTCGCACCATCACGGATAGAAAAGTGCTCGGCGGCGACGGCATACAACCCGATGAGATCGTCAAACCGGAAGCACTCACGACCACGCGATCCGTGTTGATCGATCCGCTGTTCTTTTTTGCACGCGAAGTGGTAAGCGGTCGCGTCCACAATGCCGAAAGTTATCGGACAACGTCGTTCTCATTTGGCAGGCACGTTGACGCCGGCGACTTCCGCGTTACGGACGAACTGGTTGATACGTTCATCGACTTTGCTGTTAAGACTTTGCCGGGTAAATTTTCCGCGGATACATTGCAGCGGGAGGCTGCGTTTATCAAGCTGAGGCTTCGGTACAATATTGCGATGGCTTCGTACGGTTCGGTTTCCGCAAATCAGGTGCTGATCGAAGACGACCCACAAGTCGCAAAGGCTGTCGAAACGCTGCCCCGCGCGGCTCAACTCGCAAAGGCCGCCAGCAACGCTCGTCAAAATCGATAGAGAATTCAGGAGTTGTTATCTCTTATACCGAAGTATCACGCCATTTGCACCGACAGCCCAGCCAAATTTCTTATCCATAAAGAGGCCGTAAAGATGTTCGCGAGTATTGCTCTCCTGCCGCACCCAGGTTTTGCCTCTGTCGCCTGAACGCAGAATGTCGCCCTTGTAGCCGACGACCCAACCGTTCTTATCGTCGGCAAAATCGACACGCATAAAGGTCTCGGTAAAATTCGTGCTGACCTTTTCCCAAGTGCTGCCGCCGTTGGTAGTTCGCAGGATCGTGCCCGATTTACCGACAACATATCCGTCGTTATCATCGCGAAAATCGACATTATAAAGCGGCAGGGTCGTTCCCGACGATTGCTTGGTCCATGTTGATCCGCCATCTGTCGAAGCGAGTATCACTCCGCCGTCGCCGACGATCCAGCCGTGGGAGTTGCCGTTGAAATCGAGATGGAAAAGCTCAGTCTTAGTTGGAACCGTTATTCGTTTCCACGAGTCGCCGCCGTCCTCTGTTCGCATCAGAAGCGAATCGACAACGACATCTTCACCTTTGCTATGACGCAAAACAGAACCGATCGCATAGCCACGTTTTTTGTCCGAGAAACGAATACTCAAAAATTCCGGCGTGGCCGTGCCAAATTCTCCGCTGCGATAGATTCGCGTCTCCTGCCACGTCTTGCCGGCGTCACGAGTGATGAACATCTTGCGGCCCGCAACGAGATAACCATTGTCATCGTTGCGAAAATATATTTCGTTTATGTCTTCGGTTGTATTCAGAGGATACTTTGCCCAGGTCTGCCCTCCGTCGGTAGTCGACGCTAGGTAACCATTGTCACCAGCGACCCAACCTTTCTCCGAGGAAGTGAAAAAAACGGCGACAAGATCACCCCGAAGGTTGGCTTTCTGTAATATCCAGCCCGTCTGGGCACTTAGATTCAGGGCACAGATCGAGATAAATAGGAAGGTTAATGCTGTGATCCTCAATGTAATTCCTCCAAAAAAAGGTGATCTTTAATTAGATAGAATAATCATTCCACCAATAAAAATCACCTTATCGGATGTAATTTTGTCAGGCTGAGTTTTCTATAAACGTTATTTCGTAATGCGATAAACCTTGCCTTTCCAAACAACAATAACCTGCTCACCAAGAGACAAATAGGGCGCAAGGCCACGTTCCTGCTTCAGCAGGTTGAAATACTCATCGCTGCCAAATGTGATCTTTACTTCCGGCAATTGTGCCTTGTCAGAAAAGTCGGAGTCGACCCAAACTTCGTTTAGATTGAAAAAACTTTTGCCAGCGACATACTGGTTCTTTCCGTTGTTACGAATAATTATCTGTTCTTTTTCATCCTTATCGCCGCTTGCGACCTTTGTGGTCTGCTGCATTGCGTTCTGCTTTTTGCTCATTTTTACGGCGTCGGCGCCGCTTGTGTCTAATGCTCCGCCCAATACGTTTGTAACTTCCTGACCATCGACAATGAATGTGTTTTCGGAACCGCTGGCCCCATCAATTTGCACTTGCCCTGAACGAGGTGACGCTGATTTCGCTGGCCGACTTCTCAGAACGCTGGAGAAATTCATACCCTTCGGAAGATTTGCCACAGAACCATCAGTAGCAAGATAAGATGTATAAGGTGTCACTAGACCATACCGCGTTCCAAGTTCGACGACTTCATCGCGAGTTTCTTTTGTCTCACCGTTAGAACGGATCTGTTCGAGTAGCCATCCGACTCGGCGGCTTGCCCACAAACGCGGCAGGAAATCGTTTTTGTCCGAACGCTCCGGAAAATCAAGATCAGTGTAACTGAAAGAACGCGATTCTGATCCTGATCTTCCGGTGAGCCGTAAAGTGATATTTTGCAGGTCGTTGGTGTTTTTATATCTGCCGACGATCGCCAACTGTTGCCCGCGGAAAAGATCGGTCAGCTTTCGCGGATAAGTATATTCCGGCAGCAGAGCTCCCCAATCCATTTCGATACCGGAAAGCACAGGCGAGCTTACACGCTGAAAGAAATTTGAGACTTTGACCTCAAGATCTTCCTTGGGTTGCACATAATCCGAAATACCGTCATTCTCAGAACCGAGCCTATCAAGCAGCGTCGTGTTAACGTCATAACCAAAACCAAATGGGAAAATTCGAACATCCACTTTCTTTTCAGATCGGAGATTTGAGATTATCTTTTCGACATTTTGCTCACCAACGGTCGGATTTCCGTCAGTCATAAACACTAACATTTTTGGACGGTCGCCCTTTTCAAATTGCCTTAAAGACGCGATCAAAGAATCGTTGATATTTGTGCCGCCCGTCGGAGAAAGTTTCTCAATAAACTCTTCGCCGCGTCTTTTGCCCTCAGCATTTGCGTTAATTAGCCCTCGTTCCATTAAATGCTCTTCGCCGGCAAAATTTATTATGTTGAAACGGTCGCCGTCACGGAGCGTTCTAACACCAAATAATAAAGCCTTCCGTGCCTTTTCGATCTTACCTTCCTCTGCCATCGAACCTGAGGTATCGAGCACGAAAACGATGTCCTTGTTCACCAATTCCCTGTCGGAAACGCCGTCTTTTGGCGACAGCATCAGCAGGAAATACCCGTCTTTGCCGGGTTCGCGATAGGTGATGAGCGACATTCCAAAATCGCTGTTCGAGATGCCATAGAACAGCTGAAAATCGGTGTCGTTGTTCTTCGTTTCGAAAGAAACTCTCGCACTGGTTTCGCCTTTCATCTTGGTGTCGATCTGGTGAGTAGGCGAATAGATATTTCTCAAAGCTTCGCGCCCAACGATCTCGACCGTGCCCGCGATCCTACCAAATTGCTGAACGACTCCGCGTCGAACGCCGCCAGCCGGACGATCTTCGTATGGCATTGGAATCGGCTCCGGGCGAGCCCAGACATTTCGCCCCGTACCTAAAGGATAACGATAGGCAACAGTTCCCGACTCCGCTTTTAGTACTTCAGTGTAAGTAAGTTCCAGTTTCTTGTCGGAATTTGGCGGTATTGGAAAGATCGACGCTTGAAAAAGATCTTTTCCTGCATACTCCAGCAATCCGGGATCGCGTTGGCGCCGGACTATCTCATCATATATACGTCGGGCTTCTTCTTTAGACCGAACCTCGCCGACCAGCTTTTTGCCATTCTCCCAGATCGCAAACTCTACTATCGAGGCTGTTTCAGGTATAGGAAAAAAATATGTGCCTTCGAGCGTAAACTGCGTGTCGTTGCGAAATATCTGCTCGACATGCGTCGTGGCAACCTGGCCATTGATCCTTGTGTCGATCTGTATCGATTTTACCGGTAGCGCATTTGGCAATGGCTGCGGCCTCGGTATCGGTCTCGGGCAAGGCCTCACATCGCAAACGATCGGAATGATCACGCCTTGGGCCGAAACTGACATTGAAAACGTAAATACAGCAAATGCAACCCCGAAAAAAACGGCTATGGGTCTAAACTTCATGTTTTTCTCCTCTGTTTGAACAGCGCTATCTATTGACGCTTGTTTGACGTTTAAAGGAACGTCTCAGGTTGCATCTGCTTGCAGGATTTCTTGAGCAGGCGAGTTTGACCGTTCAGAAGAACGGTACATAGGAGACTCTTTTCATTCGGGCTCAATTAGTGATAATCTTTTATTTAACCGTGTTGTTCGTTTAGCCCATGATGAACGAGTCCGACAAACAGTACGAACTGACCTTAGAAGAGCATGAAGGCTACCTATACGCGCGCGTAGAAGCACATACAATCACCGAAGAGATCGCAATGGAATACCTTCAAGAGGTAACCGACCGTTGCCGTGAGCTCAACTGCGAGCGGTTGTTGGTCGATCGAGATATACCTGCGATGCTTCCCGATGGCACACTTTTCTTTGTGGCTGCTGAGTTCCAGAAGATGATCGCGGGTGTAAGGGTCGCTTTTGTGAATAAGTACCTGTCCAACGACGATGCGTTAGAATTTGCCGTAAGGGTGGGCGTGAATCGAGGCGCCGATTATGGAATTTTCGACAATCAGCAAGATGCTGAGCGCTGGCTATTAGGTGGCTGATAAACACTAGGTGGCCGGCTATTCGCCGCTGGCCTTTTCAAGTTCCTCGTCCTTTAGCAAGGAATCGTCAATATCTTTCTCGGTCTTTGCTCGGAGCCTTTCAACCATTTGTTCCGCCTTTTGCAAACTGGCTTCGAGATTTGCTCTGGTAGTCTGGATTTGCGTGAGCAGCGACTGAAGATTTGCTTTTTCCGAAGCGAGACTTTTGCGGCGATTTTCGCGAACCTCCTCCGGCCTTAAGGAACCACCTAACTGAAGCAATTTCTCAATATTCTCGGGACGACTATCGTAATCGATCTGGTCGAGCTGAGCCTTGATCTTGTTTTCTTTTTCGATCATGTCAAAAAGACGATCCCGCATCGAATCGGCACGCTCCTCAGCGCTCTTAAGGATGTCGAGATTCATCTTTAGACGCCGCTGCCTTTCGTCATATGTATTACCCTGCGAAGCCTCCAGTTTCTTGACACGCTCATTCAGTTCTTTGATACGCGTCGCATTCGTCGCACCCGGTTTTGGCTCCTGTTTTTCCGCAGGTGTCGGCTCAGGCTCGGCAGTATCACCGGCCTGACTGATGATCTCTGCTCCCGTGACCACTGGCGGCGTGGCAAGCGGTTTTGGTGTGGTGCGTTTGATCTGCGCGCTGACAGAACCCGCAATGAGGCTTATTGTCGATATCACTAATAATGTTCTGAGCGATAAAACTTTCATATCAACCACCTACGATCCGAAAACTGATACCTCAAATCTCAGATCTATTTGTTCTTATCCTTCTTATCGGGAATAAAATCGCCGCGGACAAGCTCGACAGCGTTTTTTGCCAGACCAACAACCGGAATTGCGTCAATTCCCGAATTTAATAGTCCCTTTATTACACCTTTCTTTTTAATGTCCGTCCCGACCAAAGCGATCGCCACGGCCGTTCCGCCGAGCGGGATAGTCTTTGCGACACGCTTCGCGACCTGCCAGCCTCCGGCATGCACGATCTTTCGTTTAAATTCCGACTTTCTGTCCGCCATCTCTTTTTTCATTATACTTGCTTTAATTCGATGACAACAGCATACTTTTCTTTGCACGGAAACCCTGTAATTTAGTTCCATTTTCACTCAACGGATGTCACTTGAGATCGTAAAACTATCAAAAAGTTACGAGAACAATTGGGTTCTACGCGATGTCGATCTGCAGGCATCGGAAGGGTGCATCTTAGGGATTTGCGGTGGAACGGCTTCCGGCAAATCGACTCTACTGGAGATCATCGCGGGCAAAGTTCGTCCTAACGCAGGGTCAATTCTGATCGACGGCGTAGACGTAACGAGAACTTCTGCCAAAAGCCGAGACGTGACGCTGTTCACGAGCCGTGAAACCGCGAGTCTGCTCGATATTCTTGGGATCGGCACTCAAAAAGAATCGAGCGGTGAGCGGCAGATCGCATTGCTTGACGAAGCGCTTGCTAATGCCGGAAAGATCCTGCTGCTCGACGATCCTTTCACGCAGGTCGACAAATATCTCTTGCAGGCATGCATTGCGAAAGTTCGCCGTGCGGCGCGGTCGCGTGATCGGATCGTCATCTTTGCATCAAGTGATTTCAGCCAGGTTGCCGCGGTTTCCGACGATGCGGCGGTACTTTCGGGCGGTATCACGCAAAGCGGGGCGCCGCAGGAGCTTTACGATTTTCCGGAGTTGATCGACACCGCACGCATCACGGGCGACAACAATCTTTTCGAGGTGCGGCGGCTTACTTCCGCTGACGCCGCGTTTCCCGAATTTCACACGATCGACGGCGGCCACCGCATCTTTGTACAGCTGAACGACAAGACTCGCCTGCCCGCGATCAATCGCACCGTCATGCTCGCGATCCGCCCCGAACAAGTCTCGATGGCTGTCGGTAAGTCGTTTCCCGAAGACAATCTCCTGCGATCGGTCGTCACCGCGATCACATATCAAGGTGCCACAACCTTGATCGAATTCGACGCTGCCGGGTTGAAACTCAAAGCTCGCGTATTCAGGATCGCAGGCCTCAACGTCGGCGACGAATGCATGATCGGCCTGCCGCCTCATCGGATCGTTATTCTAAAAGACTAACTACCAGTCGATCTCAACCAACCCATCGGTCGTCGTCGTTTGATAACTTCCCTCGTTGAACATCATTTTCTCTAAGGTCAGCGGTGATATAGATCCGGATCCACCAACAGCCGTAAATCGAAGATAAAGCAGAACGCCTTCGCTATCGATCGCGGTCGGACCATAAACAACAACGCGCAGTACCCCGGGTTCGTTGGCGTTGAAAACGGCAGAGAGGCCGCGGCTCGCTGTGCCGGTCATGTCTGTGGCATTAACCTGAGGTTGAATCACGGCCGGATCGAATTTCAGATCGAATTCGTAAGCAACGATCCCTTTCTCAGCCGCATTTTGAACCTGAACCGGAATTATGAACTCTTTATCCTTGGTTGTCGTTATTTGGGGCATAGCAACTAAGATATCTCTTTGCAGGTCGTTAATAAGATTTATCGGCCTTGCTCCCGTGTTTGACCAGTTGCCGGAAATCTCACCCATTAAAAATGCCGTGTAATCTTCGCCCGATACGCTACTCGGAACTGACGCGTAAGTCCGACTCACCGGAGTAAATCGCCAAGTCGAGGTTGAGCCTATTCCGGGAGATGTAAATGGTGGTCCGGCGACGAATTTTGCTATCATCCCGGCATCGAACGACGTAACCTGATTGTTTCCGCTAACATCCGCCACGCTTAACTGCGTCGCAGTTAGTTGAGGATTCGGCGGTCCCGCAACGTGCAAAGCGACCAGAGCTGCGTCAAATGACGTTATGCCATTTTGCCCGGTGGTTTTCGTTGGCGTTACGGTATAAGACCCCGCACCAAATCCACTAAGTGAATATCCGCCGCTGGGGAAACCGGATAAACCAAATATCGGCGGCGATCCGGCCGCGGACAATGTCACATTTGAAACAAATCGCGGCGTTGGGGCACCGATAGCGTTGCCGTAAGTGATCGTCCCTGAGATCGAAGGAGGCACTGTCGGTGTCGGCGTGGGCGTGTTTGTCGCGGTGTTTGTTGCCGTATTGGTCGGAGTGTTTGTTGCGGTGTTTGTGGGCGTGTTTGTTGGTGTGTTAGTTGCGGTTGGTGTAGCCGCAACGTAACTGCAACCCGTCGGCAAGGTAAATCCCGGCGGGTTTGTGTTGTTTGTGGTCCAGTTTGCCTGATTGTTCAGAGCGGCTCTGGCCAGTGCAGCAGTGCTGACGTTCGGACCGCAAGCGAATCTCGCGTTGTCTCTTTCCGAGTTCACGTCCAACGTAGTGCCGATCCAGATCGCATTAGTTCCGGTTGTCAGGGCAGTGGGTTTACTGCTCGTGGTTCCGTTGATAAAGGCACTTCCTGACGGGATAACACCATCCCAATTGGCGGCGTCTGTATTATTCGGGCCGCCATTCGCAAGGGTCTCAACGTTCATATGAATGCCTGTAATAAAGGTCGCCGACGCTAGAGTGCCTGATATATGAACAACTCATCTCCTGAACTTGGAAAAATTCAAAGGACTAAGAAATGTCGCACCGGTCGTAAAACGGATCGTTCCGGCCGAACCGCCACCTGCGACGGTGGCCGCCGTGCCGTCAAAAAGTATCTCGGTTCCCGCCGGAAAGGCCTGCCCGGTCGTAAAGGTCACTTCCGATTCCGTCGAAAGGCCGGTGTTGAAAGAGTTGGTGTCTGAGCGCCAACCTGCATCGGTAAATTTCAGTACCGTTCCCGCGGGAACCGCCGTCAGCAGAACAAACGAGAATTCGTCAGGCTGCGTCGGCGAAGCGTTCCCAATGTAGCCGGAAATTGCGATGTCGCCGGCGGCAAGGATCGCCGAAGGCGCGTCGCCATCTGTCGCGGAGCTTTCCCTGATCCCAAGCAGCTCTGCGGCCTTGTCCAGCAGAAAACTGCCCGGCACGCCGCCAAAAGCCACAATATTGGCCAAAAGGACAATTGACAATACAACTAGAACAAAACGCTTTGCAGCGCTGCGACGTGGTGATCTATTAAACATGCAGGTTCTCCTTTTGGGTTTTGCCGACAAAATGATTCTTCAAAATTGGACTACTGAATTAGTGCCTTCTGGCTACAACGGAACACTCGTCAAGTTAGGAAAAGAGTTGCGGTTCAATTATATATCAGCGGAAAACGGAGTCAACAAAAAAAGCGGGGGCGACGTCTCCCACACCGTCGCCCCCTTACTGACCGAGGTGTATTTTGGCGGATGAGATGAGAGAACGCAGAAATGATAAAAGCCAACCTCCTGCGTCACCCAAGGGGTCTCGGTTTGCAATACAAGGCTGTGCCCCCGCATAACAGAATAGTTGTGTTGTTGCAGCCTGTCGCCAGATACAACGACCCCTGCTAGTATTTCGGATTCGTTTGTGCTAATCTTCGAAAACGCTATATGGAAATGCCGCGAGACCACGATCACGATTGGATCCACGATGAGGAGGTTATCGGACGACCGCTGGACGGACGATTTGTCCTTGTCGGGCTGGTCCTGCTGGTGATCAGTGTTATCGTCGCCATCGTTGTAGCCAATCCCACCATCAGGATCGAGTCCGGAATAGGCTTTGCAGCTTCCCTTTTTCTAATGACCCGGCGAAAGCACTTCTCAAACTAAAGAACGGCTTGAAGGTCCGCTCAATGAAAACTCTCGTACTTTCCGTGTTCCTTTTTCTCGCCGTAGCAGTTTCCGCACAGGATGCAAGCGTCAGCGTGAGGCGGGCAAACCTTCGCGACATGCCTTCGACCGAGGGCAAGATCGTTACAAAGCTTCACCGCAACGACCCGCTGGAAATAATCGAGCAGGTCGGCGTCTGGTACAACGTCCGCGCCAAAGGCTTCACGGGCTGGCTACATCGATCTACGTTTGTGTTCAAGAAATACTAAAAAGGCCTCGCCATGCGACGAAGCCTTTATCATCCGATCAACACCACTAACTACTATTGCGGGCTGAGGCTGAGTACTATGTGCAGCCGTCGGTTCTTTGCACGGTTTGCTGCGGTAGTGTTCGGAGCTACCGGAAGGCTCGCTCCGTAACCTCTCGAAGAAATTCGCGATTCCGCGATTCCCATCATAGTGAATTTGCCTGCTATCAAAGCGGCTCGATTATCCGTCAAGGTTTGGATCGCATCCGGATTGCCCGAACTGTCAGTGTGAGATTCCACCGAAATGTTATACGCCGCGTTGTTTGCCAATATATCGGCGAGCGAGGTTATCTTTCCGTCCGCCTGCAGCGTCAAAGCAGCGGAACGCGTCGTAGTCCATAGATTTTCCGGCAGCGTCAGAATAATACCGCGTTCGTTTTTTGTAACCGTGCCGTAAACCTTCAGCGAATTGATAAGCTCGCTTTCGCGGGCGCGAACCTGAGCGATGTTGAGTTCGCGGTCGCTCTTTTGCTGGATCGCTTTCTTTTCTTCTTCGGCAGCGGCAAGTTTGTTTTTTGCAGTCTCGGCCTCAACCCGAAGCGTTGCGTTCTCGTCACGCAGCTTTCCATTTTCCAAACGCAGGTCGCGCACCTGGTCAGCGTAATTCTGCACATCGCGTTCAGCCAACTCGCGGTTTCTTATCTCGCGAGCCAACTCGCTCTTGAGGTCGGCGATCTCTGTCTGAGCGTCAGCATACTTATTTTCCGCGAGCCTGATCTCGGCATCAGAGCGTACTTTCTCGTTGCGCTTTTCGCGAGCTTCCTTGTGTACGACTGCCGTCGTCTCCGCTTTGACAGCGGCACTGATCGATTTACGAGCGGCGATGTCAACCGTGTCCGAATCGCGTCCGGCCATCCATGCGTTCGTTGCGTTTTGCAAAAGCGTCTCAGCCTCGGCAAGTTCCGTCGCCGCGTCACGCTCCGCTCCCGCAAAACGCGCAAGAGCGACAGCCTGCTTCGCCTGGAGTATCGCCGATGGCGTTTTTGCATAGTCTGTCTCGGCGATCTCGGGAGTTCGCGGGTCGCGGAAATAGTCGCTCGAATTTCCAAAATACGTTACCGAAGGCGTAGTAGAAATGCGCTTGCCGGTCGTTGTCGTCGGATAAAGATTTTCCATCATTATCTGCTGACTCGGGCGGCTGACGAGGAAATGCGGCTCCGCGGTAATTATTAAGGCGAACGTCTGAAGCGGCGTAGTCACGGTGATCTTGGAATCAACGAAAAACAGTCCGCTGCGTTTGATCTCGCCCAGATTATCGACCTGGCCTTCGGGTGAGATCGCCCAAACCACATATGTCGCGTAGCCGGGTCCAAGCTCGAACGGACGTGGCATTTTTTCAACGCTCAATTCAACTCGCGTGCCGCTTCGCGTAGTTCGTTTTACGGTAGCCGAACCCTTCATTCGCGGAAATCGCGTCGTACCGCTAAACGGCACCGTAACTGTATCATCTAGGGGGTAAGTAATGGCAGTCGTTTTACGGGCTACATCGACTTGAGCCCCAACCGCGAGGGTCATCACAAAAATCAATGCAAAGAAAGCTATCAACTTGGATGCTGGTAAGATCTTCATATGTTTTTATTACTCCGCTGGAAAAAGTGCGTCTTTAGAAAGATGCCATAATCTATTTATTCGTTGCAACAGATGATTTTAGACACCTTTAGGAGTATATTCTAAACTTTTGCAGCGGCAATGAGCGACCTCAAGCGACTTCTTAATTATGTGAGCCACCATTGGCTGCTTTTTGTTTTTGCGCTTGGCGCAATGCTGCTCGGAGCACTCTTCGAAACGGCGACCGGCGCGTTGCTCGTCCCGATCTTTAATCAATTTCTACCAAATGGCGGAATGAAGTCAAAAACGCTTTTCGACCTAAGCAGTCTGGTTCCGAGGAACGACTGGTTTAGAGCCTGGATAGCGATTTCTGTGATGCTAATTACTTTTACGATCTTAAAGGGCATTGCAGAGTACTTTTCTTCGTATTTAATGGCGAAGATCGGTCAATCGACCGTGTTGGAATTGCGAACCGAACTCTACGAGCACCTACTGAAACAATCAGCGTCCTTTTTTGAGAAGCACCGGACGAATTTTCTCGTTTCGCGTCTCGTTATAAGCTGTGCCGCTATTGAACTCGCCGTTTCGTCAAATCTACGCGATGTGCTGCGCGAGTCGTTCATGCTCGTGTTCTTCATTGCAGCGGCGGCCTACTATAACTGGAGACTGACGCTGGGCTCTCTGGTTATTGCCCCTATTATTGGGTTTATGACAGGTGGCTTCAGCCGACGGCTGCGTAAGCTTGCCGATGAATCACTCAGAGGTAATAAAGAACTCAACGACACGGCGCAAGAGACATTGGCAAATCACACGATAGTTAAGGCCTACGGCGCCGAAGGCCGCGAGAAAAAGCGGTTTTCGATGGTCGCAAATGTTATTGCACGGGCGAATTTGCGTAGTGCTCAGATCGCAGCCACTTCACCACCGGCAATAGAATTCATTGGCGTTCTGGCGATAATAGTCTTGATCTACGTTGGGCTACGCGAGATAAATCTATCGCGAATGGACCCAGCCCAGTTTTTCACATTTCTCTTTTTCCTATTCCGCAGCTACGACCCTATGCGGAAAATTTCGCGGCAACATAACGAGATCACAAAGGCCTTCTCGGCCGCGAGAGACGTGTGGAGTATTCTCGATGTTGATGAAACGCTTGTCGAAAGATCAGATGCTGTCGAATTGAAGCCTCTGCGCGATAAGATCCGGATCGAGAACCTCTCGTTCAATTATCGCAACAACAAAAGGAGTGTCCTCAAGAACATCGATCTCGATGTTCCTAAGGGCACTGTCGTTGCCCTTGTCGGCGAAAGCGGCGGTGGCAAATCTAGTTTGATCAAGATGGTTCAGCGGCTCTACGATCCCATCGAAGGCAGGATAACGTGGGACGGTATCGATCTGCGGGACGCCAAAATTCTCAGCCTGAAGAAACAGATAGCTCTCGTAACCCAGGAAACGGTTCTTTTCAATGACACCATTTACCAGAATATTGCCTATGGCAAACCGGACGCCGATCTAGCTGCCGTAAAAGCGGCGGCGGAAATTGCTTATGCAGACGAGTTTATCAGTCAGCTTCCGCATCAATACGATACCTTTGTCGGCGAACGTGGCACTTTGCTCTCTGGCGGCCAGCGACAGCGCATTGCAATCGCCCGCGCGGTTCTAGTGAACGCTCCGGTTCTGATACTTGATGAAGCCACGTCGGCGTTGGACACCGAGAGTGAAACGCTTGTGCAGAAAGCTCTCGCAAACCTAATGCAAAATCGGACTTCTATCGTTATCGCTCATCGGCTTTCGACCATTCGGAAAGCTCATAAGATCGTTGTAATGAAAGAGGGTTCAATCATCGAAATGGGGACACACGATGAACTGCTCGAACTCGGGGGCACATATAAGCTCCTTTATGAACTACAGTTTGCGGATAAAGAAGTGATTGAAATGGGTTAACTTTATGAGATCAATGACAGGTTTTGGACGGGGCTCCGTCACCGGAAATAATTACTCGATAGCGGTTGAACTTAAGACGGTAAACAACCGATTTCTTGATCTAAATTTACGACTTTCGAGCGAACTGCAAGACTTGGAACCGATGATCAAGCGCACGATCGGAACTCGCCTTGCTCGCGGGCGCGTTGATGTAAATGTCCAATACGACCGGACGACAGAAATAACCTATGAACTAAACCGTCCGCTGATCACTGGATTCCTGGCAGCTTTGAAAGAGATGAAAACCCAGTTCGACCTTGCGGGTGAACCGGATTTGAACGTTATCGCGCGTCTGCCGAATGTCGCTATGCCAAAGAATGAAGAGATAGGAGCGGAGTTCGCAACAGGATTTGAAAAAGCCCTGAATGCTGCTCTCGACGATCTTGAAAAAATGCGCGAGAACGAGGGCAGGATGCTAAAGGAGGAACTCGCGGGCCGTCTTGCTGGGATCGAAAATCGAATTCCTTTGATTGAGCAAGAATCTGCAAACGTAGTCGACGAATATCGCGAACGCCTGACAAAACGTATCGGCGACATGCTCGCAAAAACCGGGTCGCAGATCGAATTAGATCAGGCGCGAATGGCGCAAGAAGTCGCCTACCTCTCAGACCGTTCCGACATTTCTGAGGAGATCGCCAGGTTAGTTACGCATATAGAACATTTCCGATCCATAATGAGTGAAAATACTGATGTCGGCAAACGTTTGGACTTTCTCACACAGGAACTCAATCGGGAAGCAAACACTATCACCTCAAAAACGGGCAATATGAAAGTTAAAGAAAATGCGCTGGCGATCAAAAGTGAAATTGAGAAAATCCGTGAACAGGTGCAGAATGTTGAGTAACTTATGAGCGGAAGATTGATCATCATTAGTTCTCCTTCAGGTGGAGGCAAGGGCACCTTAATCAAGGAGGTGCGCGGAATGATGCCGGACCTCGGCTTTTCCGTTTCGCATACTACACGACCGCAGCGTTTTGGTGAGGAAGAAGGACGTGAATATTTCTTCGTAACAAAGGAACAGTTTGAGCAACGGATCAAAGACGGCGATTTTCTCGAATATGCAAACGTTCACGGAAATCTGTATGGAACTTCGACCGAAGAAAGTCAAAAAGCCGCAAGGTCCGGTAAGGACCTGATCATCGAGATCGACGTTCAAGGCGCGGTCCAGATAATGGAAAAGCTCCGTGATGAGGTGATCAGTATTTTCATTCTGCCGCCATCCTTTGAAGTTCTTAGAGCAAGACTGACAGCGAGGGGCACTGAAGGTGAGGCCGAGTTGAACACCCGATTGAAAAACGCCTTTAACGAGGTCTTGCAATATTCAAAGTTTCAATACGTCGTCATAAACCAAGATTTATCAACAGCTTCGCGGCAGATCGTTTCAATAATCACCGCCGAACGGCAAAAGCTGGATAGACAAACCGTTGCGATTCAGGGTATCCTTGATAGTTTCGATGCGTCAAAGCATCGATTTGAAGGAGAATGACCCAAATATGGCGAAAGCAAAAGAACTAGATCTAGCCGCGGAAGAAACCGAAGAAGTTGAAGAGATCATTGATCCGCCTGATATCGACTCGAAATATCGAATGATCATCCTAGCGGCCCAGCGGAGCAAACAGCTTCAGCGCGGCGCTCTTCCTCGAGTCGAGTTGGACATTCGTAAAACAAAACCGACGCGGATAGCGATGAAGGAATTCAAAGATCGTAAGGTGAATTTCGAAATTTTGGAAAATTAATTGCTCGTATAGAATTTGAATTAAAGAAGCCGTCAAGAGTGACGGCTTCTTTTATTTACATTCCTTTGTAATTTGGACCTCCTCCGCCTTCGGGAGTCACCCAGTTTATTATCTGATATGGGTCCGCAATATCACATGTCTTACAATGGACACAATTCGAAAAATTGATCTTTAGCTCATTTCGGCCTGTTTCTGCGCTCGTTTCCATTTCATAGACAGCCGCAGGGCAAAAGCGTTGACAGGGGTTGTCGTATTCTTCTGCGCATCGCGTCGCGCAGATTTCGGTATCGAGGACGTGAAGGTGCGATGGCTGGTCTTCGTCGTGAGCAACGGCTCCGTAGAAGACGTCAGTTACTTTGTCAAAGGTTAGTTCCTTGTCGAATGTCAGCTCTGAGTATCGCGGAGTTTTCAGATGGTCGTTCGGGCCTAGACCTCCAGTGCCGGAGGTAGACTGTTTTTGCATTCTCTCGTAGCCGGCGACGTGATGTTCCTTCGGCATAAAGCCCCACGCTAAGCCATTCGTAAGAAACTGCAGTCCGGTGTTTATCAAGCCGGACCAGCGGCCTTTTTGAAATGCTCCGTGAAAATTTCTTACCGGATGCAATTCGTCGTAGATCCAGCTTAAATTCACCTTTTCGTCGTAATGTTTTAGGGTCTTCGAAGAAAAATCTTCGTGCTCGAATGCTCCGACGATCGTTTCAGCGGCGAGCATGCCGCTTTTCATTGCCGTATGGATGCCTTTGATACGCTGGCCGTTGAGAAACGACGCGGAATCGCCGACAAGCAGGACGCCGTCGGCATAAAGCTTCGGCATCGTGTAATAACCGCCGGCGTTGATGGTTTTTGCGCCGTACTTGATCATTTTGCCGCCTTTGAGTATCTCGGCGACCTTTGGATGCATCTTGAATTTTTGAAATTCGGCGTGTGGATCGATCATCGGGTCCTCGTAATCGAGGCCCGTCACGTAGCCAATACTGACGACGTTGTTCTTCATCCCATAGATCCAACCGCCGCCGTAAGTCCTTGTATCAGAGGGAAATCCAAGCGTATGTACAACCATTCCCTCAGAGAAGTTGCCCGCTGGAACTTCCCACAATTCTTTAACGCCAAGCGAAAATACCTGAGCTTCTTTGCCGTGATCGAGGCCAAGTCGAGCGGTCAATTGTTTAGCAAGCGAGCCGCGCGAACCTTCACCTAATACTGTAACTTTTGCGAGCAGATCGACGCCGGGCTCGAAATTTGCCTTCTTTTTACCGTCTTTGTCGATGCCCTTGTCGCCGGTTCGGACGCCGATGACCGCGTCGTTCTCGTCATATAAGATCTCGGCTGCGGGAAATTCGGGAAAGATGTTGATGCCGGCTTCCTCGCATTTTTCACCCAGCCATTCGCAAACCTTGCTGAGCGAAACAATGTACTTGCCTTTGTTTTTAAGCGGAGGAGGCGTGATCGGGGCCTTAAAGCACCGTTTGTCTGTCAGGTACCACGCAGCATCGTCCGTAACGACCGTGTCGACGGGACAGCCTTGTGCGAGAAAATCGGGCATCAGTTCGCGGATGGCGATCGGGTCCATCACGGCTCCGGATAAAATATGAGCACCGACAAATGAGCCTTTCTCGACGATCGCTATCTCAAGATCGCCGATCTTGCGTCCATGCTTAAAGCCTTTTTCGACAAGCTCGTCGTGCTTCCTTATCTCGCCTTTCAGGTGCAAAGCAGCCGCCAGATTCGCCGGGCCGGCCCCGACAAAAACGACATCCATTGGTACTTGTTCACGTTCGATCATAATTAGAAAATGCAGTAACTATGCTGACAAATAGAGCCACGCCCGCTTTCCCGAGCGGAGCGTTACGACGATCCGCTCGTAATTATGCGGCTCGTATCCGTCGATCATTGCGATCTCTTCCGGCGTGATCTCAAACACCATTCCGTTGATCACCCCGCCGCTAGAGGCCACTGCCGTCAATTGCTTACTTCCCTCGCCTTTGGCTAGGAATTCCTCGTCATCTATTTCAATCTCTGCGGTAGTAAATCCCTCGAGAACATCGGTCCAACCGCGTAAATGCCGCCCGAAAAGCTCTAACTGAGTCTCGCTTTTCTGAAGAGTGCCGTATGAAAAAAGAAGTTCCATTCACTCGATCACTTCACGTCCGGTAATGGCAAAGTATATCAAACCCCGCATAAATTGAGGAACGGACACGGACAAATTGGGGCATTCGAACGGCCAAAAATGAGGGAAATTAAGCTGAGGATGACGGATGTCAAAGACGACAATCCGAATAAACGACAAGAAACATGTCAGATAGCTGATGCTCCATATTTCCACAGCTAAATCGTTGATCTCCAACGACTTATCGCCCAACAGGCTCGATAGTGACTAAAGAAAGTACGTGGAACCCTCAAAAAGTAGCGTCAAGCGGTCAAAAAACGGTGTGTTAACCACAAGAAAGCAACCCCTAAAATTGCGTTTTCCTCGGAAATACACACATTTCACAGCGGGTTACAATTTATGCGATTGGTTCACTTACATCTACTCTTCTTTGTGCTCTCTGTGCCTTTGTGGTGAAATTTCTTGTGTTGCACAGATGACATTACCCGTAATGTGCGCCATACTTGGGACATGGCACGAAAATGGGAAAAATTCACTGAGCCGGGAACGCCGAAGATTGCGGAGCTGCACGTTTCGATGCAGCCGAAGGGGACGATAATGCTGAGCCGCCGGACGCATGAGGCGATGGGCAGCCCAACCCATGTTGAAATGATGTGGGAGGACGAAACCTGCACCATCGGCCTGCAAAGCGTGCCGCCGCGCACGCTCCACGCGTTCAAGGTCTATCGAATGGACGCCCGCGGCAACCAACGCCTTCACGCCCAGCGTTTCATGGATAAATTCGATATCAAACTCGAACAAACCGTCCGCTTCCCCACCGCAACCGTCGAAGACGGCGTGCTGATATTGGAACTTCCCTACCGCGTCCCGTCACCAATACGGGTGCGAAGAAAGAATTGAGTTATCATTTATGGAATTGCCACGAGCTTTAGCTAGTGGATCATAGATCAAAAAGATCCCGTCTTGGAGGTCAAGGTTCAAGAGCACCAGTACCGAAGGCCTCGTAATCAACGTGGCTTTTTTTGCGAATAGTCGTTTTTACTTTCCTTTTTCATTTCGCTCCTACGTTTTCGTTAGTCTTTTTTCGTGCTAATGTTTCCGTAGGTATTCCGAACTTCCCATTCTAGGTCAGGTAGGCATTTGTGAATAATATTATCAATAGTTTCCGGCTTGACGGTGAGAAAGAAGATGTCGACAAGGTGATCGAGAGTGTCGATAGCGGCGTCGAATTTAGAGGTACCAATCTTTGGGTCCTTGTATTTGCTATCTTTATCGCTTCGCTGGGTCTAAACGTCAATTCGACGGCTGTGGTCATCGGGGCTATGCTTGTGTCTCCACTTATGGGGCCTATAATCGGCCTTGGTATTGGGATGGCGATCAACGACCTCGAACTGCTTCGCAAGGCCTTTTACAACTATGTTTTTGCTCTGGTTGTTGGTCTGGTTACATCGACTCTTTTCTTCTCGCTATCGCCTCTACGGGACGCCTCCGCGGAAATTCTTGCCCGAACGTCGCCCAATATCTACGATGTCCTAATCGCACTTTTCGGGGGATTTGCCGGAATTCTAGCTGTTTCAAGTCGCAAAAAAGCCAATGTCATCCCTGGCGTGGCAATCGCTACCGCGCTGATGCCGCCGCTTTGCACGGCTGGATTTGGTATAGCAAACTGGAACTTTGCTTATTTCAGCGGAGCGATGTATTTATTTGTAATCAATACGGTTTTTATTGCGCTCGCAAGCCTGGTTACGGCCCGATTTCTGAACTTCCCCTACAAACATTTGCTCGACGAAAAGGCGGAGTTGATGGCGAGACGCATCGTCTGGGGCGTTGTAATTTTGACACTGCTGCCGAGTATCTATTTTGGTTACGACATTGTTCAGCAAAACCGTTTTCGTCAAAGGGCTAATCGCTTTATCGAAAACGAGGCTATCTTTCCGAACGACTACCTTCTAAAAAAGAATATAGATGCGAAGGCAAAAACCATTCAACTTACGTATGGCGGTGAACTCATTTCAGAAAGTGAGATTGAAGAGCTAAAAAGAAAACTTTCTAGATATGACTTAAACAATATCAAACTCGAGATTGAGCAAGGTTTCTCCTACCTGAAGAACGGTGAAGATGATAGTCAGACAAAACAACTAAGCGCCGCGCTTAATGAGCGGGAAAAGCAGCTCCGTGCATTGAAAGACAAAGTGGATGCTATCGATTCACAGAAAATTCTCGGCAGTCAGATGTTTGCCGAGCTAAAGGTCCAATATCCCCAGATAGATACCGCAGTAATTCAGCAGGTTACCAATCATTCCGAAGCGGAATCCACCGTCGTGTGGCTTGCCGTAATCAAAACGAAACCGCCGCTGAGCGAAGCGGAGCGCAAGAAGATAGAAGACTGGATAAAAGTACGGGTCAAAACGGAAATGGTGATAATGTCTTTCCAAAACAGTGATACTCCAAAAAGCAAATAATGGAAACTCCGTTAATCATCATTCTGATCGGCCTATTCATATTCTGGGGCCATTACCTTGCCGGCTCCTTTGAACGCAGAAGCATACCCGACGTTCTCGGCCTAATGCTAATTGGAATGTTGATCGGGCCGATCTTGCACATTGCGGAGCCGGGATCGTTCGGCCAATATGGTCGTTTGTTCAGCAATCTCGTTTTGATCTTTATTTTGTTTGAGAGTGGAACAGATCTCAAGATATCAGAAGTTATCGCCTCGTTCAGAGATTCCGCCGGCATTACGGCTGCAAATTTCTTTGTAACGTGGCTCGTCACCGCGTTGCTTTGTTATTTTATTTTCGGATTGGAGATATTGTCCTGTTTGTTCATAGGGGCAACTCTCGGAGGAACATCTTCGGCAGTTGTTGTCGGCCTTGTTAAGAAGATCGACGTTAAACCGACAACAATGACAACGCTGATCATCGAATCGGCAGAATCGGACGTCTTTACGCTCGCGATACCGCTTGGGATTTTGGGTTTGATGATCACCGGAGAAGTTCAGCCCGGAATGATCGTTTCCCAATTTGTTGCCTCGCTTGTATTAGCTCTAATGATCGGGATTTTTGGCGCGTTTCTCTGGTCATTTATCATCAACAGGCTCCCGACCCTTAAGACAACAAAGTTTGCGACGCCCGCATTTCTTTTCATTCTTTACGGCATCGCTGAATATCTTCATTTTAGCGGCCCTTTGACCGCTCTCTCGTTTGGCATTGCAATCGGTAATCTCAAATATTTTGAACCGAGGCTTCTCGAAAAGATCGTTCCGAATCAAAGCATTGTCTTACCCCAAGGTGAAAAAGAGTTTTTTAGTCAGATCGTATTTCTCCTCAGAACATTTTTCTTTGTTTTCATTGGAATAAGCATTCGTATCGAAAGGCTCGATTGGCTCGCTTGGGGAGCGGCAATAACGGCCATACTGTTTGCGGCCCGGATAGTTGTAGTTAAGCTTGTGGTCGCGAGAGGCACTCCCGTTTTGGATAAAGCGGTTATGTCCACTATGATCCCGAAAGGCCTTGGTGCCGCCGTCATCGCTACTCTTCCGTTACGTCAGGAACACCCGGACGGCCTCATTATTCAATCGATCTGTTTTGCAGTAATTCTTTTCAGCACGATCTACTGCTCTGTATTGTTCTTTTTATTAAAAACCAGAGTAACAATGCCGGCTTATCTTCTGATATATGGCCCGAAAGGTGAACAAAACAATAGCGTTTCATAAAGGTGATTTTCTCAGCTGAACACCCCGAACATTAATGAAGTTATTCGATACATTTTCAATCTTGATCGTACTGTCGGCAGCGCTTGCGTATATCAATCATCGATTCATAAAGCTGCCTTCAACGATTGGATTGATGTTCCTATCCCTGCTGCTATCGATCACTTTGATAATTATCGGCACCGTCTCGCCCTCATTTCTCAACCAAGCTACCGCCGCCTTAGCAAATATTAACTTTACGGAACTGTTAATGGGTTCGATGCTGAGCTTTCTGTTGTTTGCGGGTGCGATACACGTTAAATTTTCCGAACTCAGGAGAGTTCTTTGGTCCGTTACGCTTTATTCGACGTTTGGCGTGGTCATCGCAACATTTGTTATCGGCGGCGCGATGTATTATCTGCTTCCGATGTTTCAGATCCAAATGCCATTCTTGCATTGTCTTTTGTTCGGTTCTTTGATCGCCCCGACCGATCCTATTGGTGTTTTGGGCGTCTTGAAAGAAGCGAAAGTACCAAAAGACCTCGAGATGAAGATCACCGGCGAATCGCTCTTCAATGACGGCGTCGGCGTGGTGGTTTTCCTGACCATCCTTGAGATTGCCCAAAAACCTACTCCGCCGACTCTATTCGAAGTCTCGACGCTCTTTGTTCAGGAAGCGATTGGCGGGCTCATTTTCGGACTTCTGATCGGTTATGCCGGATACGTGCTGATGAGAAACATCGACAATTACTCTGTCGAAATTCTACTGACGCTCGCAATGGTTATGGGCGGGTATAGTCTTGCTCACTATCTGCACGTTTCCGGCCCGCTGGCGATGGTCGTCGCCGGGATCATTGTCGGTAATCAAGGCAAAAAACATGCGATGTCAGCGATTACCGAGGAATATATCGACAAGTTTTGGGAACTGATTGACGAGGTTCTCAACGCATTGCTATTCGTCATTATCGGGCTCGAACTATTAGTCATCAGATTTACATCAAGCTTTATTGTTATCGGCTTGATCGCAATCGTTATAGTACTGCTGACGCGTTATATCTCTATCTTTTTGCCTTCGCAGATCATCAGGTTAAAAGAAGAAGTAAAACATAAGACTATTCTGCTACTGGTTTGGGGAGGTTTGCGCGGCGGAATCTCTATAGCTCTTGCACTCTCCCTAAGACCTGAATTAGGTAAAGACCTTTGGGTTGCATTGACCTACTTCGTAGTCGCCTTCTCGATCCTTGTCCAGGGCCTGACCGTAGGAAAACTTGCTAAACGCTTATCGTAAAGCCCGATGAAAAACCCTTACGCAGGCGGTTCTGACTCGAACAGCCTTTTCAAACTTTCGCTAGATCGCGGCAAAAGAAAGTTTTAAATTCTATCAATCCAAGGAAGCAACCTGTTTTTTCCAGCGTTTTGGGGGCACGGCGCGGTATGATCGTGCTCAGTCTTCAATGGACTCATTTAAATATCTCAAAAAATACAGCACTTTTCGCGCACGGTTTTGGGCGGGTTTTATTGATGGGTTCGTATTGCTTCCATTCAGTTTGGTCGGCATGTTTATTGACTGGCAAAACTCGGTCTGGCTGACCATCGCTTGGGTCACTATTAGTAATTCGATCTGGTGGATCTACTCGGTTGGCGGTCATGCCATTTTTATGGAGGGCACATAGCCACGCTCGTTTTGTTTGGGGACAATTCCACACGTTCGCACGTGTGGCTACCAATATTCCGCCCGCTCCGCAGGCTGAAAACTCACGACTTTATGAACTTGGCACTCGCGCAACAAGGGCGAACTTTACGCGTCAAGCTTTGGTCTTTTCATCTCTTGGATCCTCCGCCGTAATAACTGCTGTTCCTGCAGCAGTTTAGAACCAGCAAATTCCTTAAATTTTTCTTTAAATACCTCTGCAAAAGCTTTCGTTGTCTTATCGAGCATTGTCATCATGAACTTCGCCGTTTTTTGTCCCGTAGGAGTCCTGTAAAACACAACCATTTCCCGCAACTCGGTCTCCGAAAAGCTTCTATCGTATACCTGAAAACAAGACTCCCTGAACATTGGTTCAATAACCGCCTTGTCTTCAGAAAATTGTCGGACCTGCAGCTCGATCCGCTCGCCTGCTTCTAGAGATAACTTTTTCACTTCTGCTTTCTGGTCGTCAGCTAAACCCTGTACTTCTCTTTCGGCCCAATTAACGAGACTGCTTTTAATATTTATTGAATCTATCTTCTGACTAGAGCTTATGTTCCGCATGCCTGTTAATTCAAGAATCTCCTGAATCAACGCCCTCTTATCCGAAGGAACGCTGGGTTGCTGCGTAAATACGGGGGAAGAGCAACACAATGCTGTCACAAAACCGAGGGTCAATATCGCAAGGTCAAGCTTTTTCATAAAATTATATCTCACCTTCAGGGAGTATACTGTAAGTACCGGCGACACTCGAGCGGAAAAGAGCCAGGTTTGGCATAGCCCTTAGAAAACCAATTATCGCTATCCCATCAAATATCAATCGGCGAAGCCGATGGCATAATTGTAGCCCCACGTGCAACGAAGCGAAACGTGGGGTTACAGCCAACAATAATTCGAGCGTGTGAAACACGCGGCATAAAGATATGGCGCATGCTTCGCACGCTCGTTTTGTTTGGGGACATTTCCACACGTTCGCACGTGTGGCTACAAATATGCCGCCCGCTCCGCAGGCTATGAAAGACGATCGAAACGAACGTTTTAAGCAAACTGGACGGAACCATTCTGACGGTTGAAAGACGAACTGCTTCATCTTGCTCCACAACCGTATCGGCAAAATAACCGACACCCTTAATAGTCTGAACGACCATTTCCGCCTCTGAGTCGTTTTCGACGGCAATCGCGATGTCCACGTCTTTTGTAAATCGCTCGATGGTCCGATATGAAACCGCCATTCCGCCCACGACGGCAAACCTCACGCCTGCCTTTTTAAGCGACGTAGCAACAGCGATCAAATGTGCGTGAATATTCTTGATAACCGGGCAAATCTATCGAAAGCGTGAGGGATCGACCACTCTTCCGGGGCCATCGCCATTCTCAGCTCCGGGACGGGTTCGGTACCAACGATTGATCTCAATCCGAAGCTCCTCAGGGGTAATATCAGGACGTTTTTCCTTTACCTTATGAATAAAGGCTCGTTCACCAAACTCCTGTAGTTCGCCGATGATCTCAAACTTTGCGATAGAGTTCTCCACAACTAGATTTTACCATATTTTTCGGGCACTTTGGATGTCATTTTTTGGGCAGAAATATTGGCCTAAAGAGAACCCAGTCGCTATCGCTCCCGGTTCTGACTACGGAACTACTGGCAGCGCTACCGAGCTCGCATTCGTACCGCCGAACCAGATGGTTTGGGTGGCTTTTTTGTAGTCGGATTTTTTGGCGTACATTATGTTTTCGACGAAGGTCTGCGGGTTGCGGTCGTATAGTGGGAAGAGGGTTGATTGGACCTGGATCATAATGCGGTGGCCGGGGAGAAAGACGTGGTCGACATTCGGCAGACTCCATGTGTAGCGTTCTACTTTGCCGGGCGTAAGCGCGACGGGTTGAGCAAAGCTCTTAACATAGCGGCCGCGGAATATCTCGATGCCGATGGGCAGTTGGAAACCCGCCATCGATGGTTTGCCGCCTTGCGAGGCAGGTTCAGGAATGTCGTTCGGATAGACGTCGATGAGTTTTACGACCCAATCGCTGTCGGTTCCGGTCGTCGCGGCGAATAGCTCTACCTCGGGTGCTCCCATTATGTGAACGCCTTTTTCGAGCGGTGCACTCGTCCATTCTGCAACGTCCGGCCGACCGCTGACGAAACGCTGATCGTGAACCAGCCACGGCTTCCACTGCATAGGGTCACCGGAATCGATCGGACGCGGGATGTAAGGAACGGGCTTTGCCGGATCGCTGATGTAATCCTCGCTGCCGGAGGCATTCGGTTTGTCGAACGTCGCTTTACCGTCCGCCGCGAGATAGATCGGTTTCGCAGTGCCCATCGGCCAGCGTGGTGAGACGTTCCACTGGTTTGCTCCGGTCTCGTAGGTCAGCACCGGCGGAGTCTTAGGGTCAGGGCCGCCGTTGAGCCAGTGATCGAAGAAAGGTTTAGCGTATTTTACACGCCATTCAAGCACCGGCGGTAGGGTCAGGGCCGCCGTTGAGCCAGTGATCGAAGAACGGTTTAGCGTATTTTACCCGCCAGGAGAGATCCGAGGTCGTAGCCGGTGTGGTTAAAACCCGAATGCCGCCACGGCCCGATAACGAGCGAGACGCGGTCATTATTTTTATCTTTGGGTTCGAGAGCACGATAAGCCGCCGGTGCTCCATAGCTGTCTTCCTGGTCCCACTGGCCGACCACGAGCATCGTCGGAACAGTATGCGGCAGCGCAGCGAGCCATTTATCGACGGCCTGCAGTGACCAGAAATCAGTGTACGCGGGATTTTCCATGAACTTGCGGATGCCCGGAACGTGTTCCGCACCTACCGACTTTACGAAATCGGCCACAGAACCTGCTTCGAGAAAACGCAGATACTCGTCGCCCGCTCCGAGCGCAAACTCGCCGCCGCCTTTGCCCTTGTTAAATCCGAGGCCGAGCGGATAGCCGAGCCCAATTTCCCGAAATGCTCCGTTGTGAAACCAATCGTCACCCATCCATCCATCGACCATCGGACTCTGCGCGATCACCGCCTTGACTGCCGGATGCGGGTTGATCAACGTCATCAATGCTGTGGAAGTCAAGATAGCTCGAACCGATCACGCCGACGTTCCCATTCGACTCCGGCGTGTTCGACCAACCAATCTGATCGTCGTAACAGTATCGGTCGATCTTGTCGATGCCGGTATTGTTTACGAGCCAACGATCGGACGATTGAGGATCCATCTGCCCTCGGACCGGCACATGCCGCGGATGTCCTGATACACGCGGATGAACGTCATTAACAAACTCGGTATCCATCACCTCGAGAATATCGACGATGCGCTGGCTGCTGTTGCGGCCCGTGCTGCCGCTCGCATTGTATGGTGTACGCGAGAGCAGGATGGGCGCTTTTGTCACACCCTTTTTCATCATGACAACGGTGAAGAGCTTCACTCCGTCGCGCATCGGTATCATCAGTTCGCGGCGAACATAATCAGCCGACGGCAGCATCTGCTC
>JBGARA010000040.1:0-31840 GCA_044230475.1 Pyrinomonadaceae bacterium
CGGCGACCTTGGTGGGTTTGCCGTCGTGCAGCGGCGGGTCAAAGCGCGCTTTGCGAGCGGCTTTGGCGGCGGCCGACCATAGCTCCGTAGGCCCGTCAACCACACTTGAGGTTGAAACCTCGCCCTTTTCATTGACGATCACTTCGACGGTAACAGTGCCGCTCGCATTGGCAGTTTTTGCAGCGTCCGGATCGGGTTGCGGCAGTTCAATGGCCAGGTCGTTGAGCTTACCGCCAAGGATCGTGCCTTCTACAGGTTCTATCGACTTCAACTTCGGACCGTCAGCCGGCTTTATCTCCTTGCCTTTCGCAGGCGCGTCGTCTTTTTTAGCTACAGGCTCTACAGGCTTCACCGCGTTCACTGCGACGTTAGTCGTCGCTGCCTTCGTATTGGCGGGGGCATCGCCGCTCTTGTTACAGGAGATGCCGTTGAGCATCATAACTAATACGAATAACGTGAATGTGACGCGGTGCACCGCGTTTTTTGTCGAGGTCATTATCAGTTTTCTCCGGTCGTAAAATTGAGGTGTTGCCGGAGGCGAATACCACGCCCCGAGCACGACTATTTTGCACCCAGAGCAAATATTTCGCAATGTTGCCGATCGTTTAGGGCTCGGCAGATCCGCTCGCGACATTTGTGGAAAACCACGCGGTTGTGCGAGAAAACACACGCGATCGATCCATGTATCCAAGCAATATCAGGGTGCCCGCTCGGCACGAATCTTGCGTCTTTTCACCGTAAGGAGACTTGAATATGGACCTTTCCTTAGGTTCAGCATAAAAAGTAAGGCGACCAAGGAAAGGCAATGACAAGAGGAGGTAGAAATGAAGAGAACAAATTTCATTATCTTTATTGCTCTATTGATCGCGTTGCTCAGAATGTCATCCTTTGCGCAAGACACAACTTCTGTCGAACCTAAGGTGCTTCGGGACGGAGTTGGAGCGAAGAGCGTACGTGTTGAAAATATGCATCAGGTGCGCTACGTCGAGATGTTTCTCATGTTCCGTGACGCGAAAACCGGCAGCTTGGTGGCGGCCAGTTACAACCCGATGTTTGCGGCGAAGGACCTCTCAGCGACAAAGGATACCGCTCCGCAGGACCTTATCGAAGGGCTCGACTACGCTAAGATCCCGGCGGACTTCGGCGTTCTCGGTGCGTCACTGAACGGCCCCAAACTCTGGCAGCCGGATTGGGCCGAAGCTGATGTCGGCGTAGTAAGAGATTTCAACGGCATTAAGGCCGCCTGGATAGGCCAGACGGACATGAGCAAGGGTGGCGTCGGCGATGGCACACCCTATCAGCCTGTGACCACAGCACGCAAAGGCAAGATCGGCTGGAACACAGGCACGACCGTATTGCTGATCGACGACGCGGAAGGCAACACCTGGGTCATGAGAGGATTTGAACTCGGCGTTGCACCAAAATACACCTACGACCGATTCGTTGCAGCTGCGGAGACATACTTCAAAGAACTGCCGGCGGGCTGGAAGTTCCGGGTCGTGAAATTAACTCGAGACCTGATCGAAAGTCCTGAAGGCGGCGTAGCAACCAGCATGTCGGATGAGTTCTACAACGTGTATGACAAGACCGGGCCGGGCATGACAAATTACAGGCCGTAAACCACGTGGCACTATGGCAGTGAGGCTCACGGCTCGAAGGCTCAGCCCCGAGCCGTGAAGAACTAATTTAGCATCTCGCCGTAAGGGGCCTACTTCTTCGGCATGTTCCCATGCTGTCCCACACTGTCCCACACTGTCCCACTGCAACTGGGACAGTCTAAACCATTGATTCTATTGATGTTTCTCGTTCTCCTGTCCCACTGTCCCACTGTCCCAGCATTTTTTTTCAAAATCGTTCCCGCAGTTTCGCACGTAAATTGGTTACGAGCAAGATCGTCGAAAACGAACCAACTGCCCCGAAGCTAGCACACCAAAATACAAGTTGAAATACCAATTTTCCCGATTCGACATGGTTTTCCCGATATGACCTACATTTCCAGCCTTTAAACAATGTGTAACCGCACATTACCCGGTAAAGCGCAGCTTGGCCTCAAAATCAAGCGGCTACGGCTGGTTCTTAGATCGATAACATGGTTTGCAAATGCGGCAGAATAAGTGCACTCTTTTAACTGATAGTCCTACTCTAATACCACTTGTGGTGTGCTCGTCAAAGACGGTTTTTGGATAAGTTAGAAGAGCAGGTTGTTTAATCACAGAAGTCGCTCTTGAAATTTATTGAGCATCCGAAACCCGAAACCTTCGCAAGCGAACCGTTTTTCTACGAAGCATTTCGACTCGACACTTCTCTTAACATTCCCATTGGGAAAAGGTAAATAATATAATGTCAACGAAACTTTACGTAGGAAATCTTTCCTTCAACACATCATCGCAGGATCTGGAAACAATGTTTGCAGGATCAGGGACAGTTACATCGGCCAATGTCATTGAAGACCGCGAAACAGGCCGCTCACGCGGTTTTGGATTCGTCGAAATGTCGAGTGCAGAAGAGGCTAAGGCCGCGATCGCTGCTAATGACGGCAAAGAGGTCGATGGACGCAATTTGAAGGTCAACGAAGCCAAAGCTCGCGAAGAGCGTAGCGGCGGCGGCGGTCGTGGCGGAAACCGCGGAGGCGGCGGTGGCTATGGCGGCGGCGGTTCGCGCTGGTAATTGAATAAATGAAGAGGCCGTCTGATACCGACGGCCTCTTTTGATGGTCTTTAGAATTATGAAAGAAGAACTTATCGAAATGTCCGGCGTCATCGTCGATAAACAGCCTAACGCGTTTTTTAAGGTACAGATAAACGATACGGAGCACATGGTGCTCGCGACGATCTCGGGCCGCATGCGCCGCAATCGCATCCGCATCCTAATGGGTGACCGCGTCGATATCGAGCTTTCGCCCTATGATCTGACCAAAGGCCGCATCACCTACAGGCACAAGTAAAATGACAAACGTGCCGTCCGAACAACCTGTGATTACGACGAAACACAGTCCGGTTTCGCTGTCGCGTCGCCACGTTCTGGGTGATCTATATGGCCGGTGTGACGCTTTGAAAGACCGCGTTCCCGTCTATCTCGACGGCGAAGAGCGCGAGCTGCTGGGCCATGCGAACGAGCAACTCGGAAAGTTTGCCGACGCGATCTCGTTCTTTCTCAGCGACGAAAATTGTAAAAAGCTCTCATCGGGCCATTTCAGATTCGCCTTTGATTACCAGCTTTCAGGGGCCGAGAGCAAAGATAGCACCCGCCAATACATCGTTACATCAATTACCCTGGTCGCGCCCAAGAACTATGACAAGCCGATCAGCCGCCGCCGCTGACCGCTGAGGCCTTTTCGATCACCAAGCCTGCGGAGCGGGCGGTATATTTGTAGCCACACGTGCTAACGTGTGGAATATTCAGAAAAGGATTGCGAGCGTGCGGAGCATGCGACATATCGTTATGCCGCGTGTTTCACACGCTCGAATTGGTTTGTTGCCTGTGTCCCCATGTTCAGCTTCGCTGCACATGGGGCTACAATTATGCCATCGGCTTCGCCGATCGAAGGTCAGAGTTACGGCGCAGCGTGCTTGGCGTTATAGTCGGCGATAAACGCCGAGGTGATATCCGGAGGAGTGATGTAGAAAATAACTCCTCCCTGAGCCTTGCTTGCGTCAATTAGGATCTCGATCCCGTGGCTTTTTGCAAAGGCGTCGACTGCCTTGCCAATATCCTCCATGATCGGACCCAATAGTTCATTCTGACGGCTTTCGGCAAGAGCCTGTTTTGATTTTGCAATATTTTGCATTTGCTCGATCTCTAATGTCTTGCCGTCGATGAGCGCTTGCTGTCCCTTCTGGGCAACGCCGCTTAGCTTACTCAGGCCGGCCTTCATCTCCCCGATGTCCGCATTTGCCTTGGCAATACGGGCACTTAGAGCGTTGAGTTCGTCCTGGGTCGATTTAAATTCGGCTTGCAGCGTAGCAGTGGCTTTGGCGAGCTGGGGTATGCCTACCGTTTTGTCAGAAAAAGCGTCGCTTTGGATCACTGCGACCTTCGCCGGCACAAACGCTTGGGCTGCGGCCATCATGCTCGAAAAGGCGACCGTGATAGCCGCCGCAAAAATGTAAACGAAGTTGGCTCTGAGAATATTTTTCATGCGAAGATAATACTCCAAAAAGCGCGAGTGTCAAATGTTTACAGGATAATGACAAAACCGCATGCGAGAACGATCAGACGTCATGCAAGAACAACACATGCGCATGGAAGAATAAAGGCGACGCATGTAAGAACAAAGGAACGTCATGCAATAACAAGCGAACGTCACGCAAGAATAAACGCAGCGCATGCGTTTATAACAAACGGACACTCGATAATGTAAAACCGCCAAGGCTTTTCGCATTATGCGGAAGGCTTTTCCTCTTTCCCGCAAGGCTTTGCGCACTTTGATGATGCCTCTGCGCACTTCGCGGAAACCTTTACGCGATTTACGGGGAATTCTGCGCGATTTACGGAAGCCTGTGAGCACTTCGTAGAAGCCTGTGCGCATTTCGCAGAAGCCTCTGCGCACTTCGCGGAAGCCTATGTGCGATTAGGCAAAGTCTTTGCGCACTTTGCGGAGCCTTAATAGCACTTTGGAGAGGCGTTTTGGTGAATCTTGTCCGTCCGCGACGCACGTCGAACGCGACGTGTCGCGCCTCAAAAACGCTGGAAAATACTGCTTACTTCCTTGGATTGAGAGAAACTTAGAACTCTTTCTGCCGGTGTCAAACGTGACTCGCCGCCCTAATTCAAATCGCATAATCGCAGGCCTGGCACCGGTTCTGTGACAAGCGGAGCATAATGTCATTTTGACCGATGGGACTCTCATATTGACCGGTTCGCGTGAATGCTCCACCTTCTTGTAGCAGAAAAGGCCTGCAAATAATGCATATTGCGTGTGGCACGCCGGTTGAATACCTGAATGCTGCCGATAAGCCCCTTGGTCGGCAAAGGTAGATTTTTATTGAGTTGCCAACAACTATAACTATGACGAAAACAAACCATCTTATTAATAACAGGAAGATCAGACGTATCTTACTTGCGGCAGCGGTGACATCACTTGCCGTAATACCTGCAATTTTTCGCGCAACGCCAGGCGGCGCGCAGCTACGCTCTACTGCTTTAGGGGGCTACAGCAAGATCTCTCCGAACTTACAAAACAAGCTCGCCGAAACCAGTGATGCAGATTCGATTCGCGTAATACTTCAATTGAAAAGTCCTGCACGCGGTGGCCTGAATGCGTTACTGAATCGAAACGGAATTAATGTTCGGGGCCGCTATGACGGCCTTGGGATGATCGCAGTCGAATTGCCCCCGAGTGTTTTAAGCGAGTTGAGCTCCTTTAGTGAGGTTCTTTCGATCAGCAACGACGATGACCTCGAGGCGCTCGGCCACATTACGAACACGACAGGTGCGGAGCAGATGCGCAATACACCTGTCTCCGTTGGAACGAAACTTGATGGAAGCGGAGTCGGCATTGTGATAATGGACTCCGGCTTGGACGCGGGTCACAAGGCGTTTAAAGATTATAAGAAGAAAAGCCGAATCCTTTTTAGCAGAGATTTTACGGGTGAGAATAGGACGGATGACCCGTTTGGCCACGGAACCCATGTTGCGGCCGCAGCAGCGGGAAACGGGGATGCTTGGCAGAACAAGTATACGGGCATAGCGGCAAACGCAAACATCATCAATCTTCGCGTTCTCAATTCACAAGGTACAGGCTCAACGTCTGCGGTCCTTGCGGCTTTGGATTGGGTTTATCAGAACCGGAATAACAATACCTACAACATCAAGGTCGTCAATATGAGCCTTGGAACTCCGGCGGTGAATACATATCGCACCGACCCGTTGTGTCTTGCCGTCAGAAGACTTGTGGATGCAGGAATTGTCGTGGTCGCAGCCGCCGGTAATAACGGCAAGGATGCTAACGGGCAAAAACAATATGGACTTATACATTCGCCGGGCAATGAGCCATCGGCACTCACAGTCGGTGCCGCTAACAGCTACGGCACGGATTCTCGCGCGGATGATACCGTGGCCTCCTACAGCTCACGTGGCCCGACGAGAAGCTATTCGATAGACGCCAATAATGTTAAGCATTTTGACAACCTCCTCAAACCCGAGGTAGTTGCACCAGGCAATAAGGTGATCTCTGCCGAGGCCGTGACAAATCGTCTGGTCTCCGCTCACCCGTCACTCGATACTCTGCTCTATCCGACCGCGAACATGAAGCAGATGTATCTGAACGGTTCATCCGTTGCCGCTCCGATCACGGCTGGGGCTGCGGCATTGATGCTTCAGGCAAATCCAAAACTCACGCCGAATATGGTGAAGGTTCTGCTGATGTATACGGCTCAGCAGCTTCCGAATTACAACACGTTCGAGCAAGGCGCGGGAGAAATAAATATCGACGGTGCGATCAAGCTCGCGAAACTTGTTCGCACTGACCTAACATCGAGCACTCCGCTAGGAACGCCGATGCTCACAGGAGCATCGCCCACACCACAATCGACCATAGGCGGAACGACGTTCGGCTGGGCTCGGGGCATTGTAACGAACCACGCGATCGTTACCGGTTCCGACCTAATAACCTATTACCAGCGTCCCTATGCCCAAGGCATATTGGTTGGCGATGGGTTCATCGATCAATCTTTTTGGGTAGAGCCTAATTATGCGATGGTGACGCGCGGCATACTTGTCGGGGACGGAATTTTAGTCGCGGATGGCGGCCCAATCTCGAACGGTGACCTTTTCATGAGCAACGGAATTCTCGTGGGCGATGGAGGCGGAATGCTGCCTGACGGCATTCTAGTCGGCGACGGAATTATTATGAGCGACGGTTGGCTGGTAGGAAACGGCGTTTATGCCAATGCGGTCGTCCTAAGTCAATCATTCCTGGTGACTGGCGATCAGACCTCAGGCATGACACCATAATTCCCACACTATGATCCCGTTGGTAGCTTGATATATAGGACAAAAAAGGCTTCGCTGTCAGCGAAGCCTTCTCTTTTACCTAGCCGCTAAAGGCGAACTCTAAGCTCAGGAATTTACATTCCCATGCCCATTCCGCCCATGCCGCCGCCCATGCCGGCCATTGGGTCTTTTTCTTCGGCGATGTCAGCGATCATTGCTTCGGTGGTGAGCATCAGGCCCGCGATCGAAGCTGCGTTCTGCAGAGCGGTGCGCGTGACCTTTGCGGGGTCGATGACGCCTGCTTTGATGAGGTCTTCGAACTGCTCGGTCGCTGCGTTAAAGCCAAAGGCTCCTTCGCCGCTTGCAACCTTTTCGACGATCACTGCGCCTTCCATACCGGCGTTGGCAGAGATCTGACGAAGCGGTTCTTCGAGGGCACGGCGAACGATGTTAACACCGATCTGCTCGTCTTCCTCCTTCGTCTTGAACTTGTCGAGCGACTTTGCCGCACGAACGAGAGCTACGCCGCCGCCGGCGACAATGCCTTCTTCGACAGCAGCACGGGTTGCGTGCATTGCGTCTTCGACACGAGCTTTCTTTTCCTTCATCTCGGTCTCGGTTGCTGCACCGACCTTGATCACGGCTACGCCGCCGACCAGCTTAGCAAGACGCTCCTGCAGTTTTTCGCGGTCATAGTCCGAGGTCGTTTCCTCGATCTGAGTGCGGATCTGCTTGACGCGTCCGTCGATGGCTTCGCCGCTGCCGGCACCTTCGACGATGGTCGTGTTCTCTTTGTCGATCGTGACCTTCTTGGCTTTGCCGAGGTCTTCGAGAGTGATAGCTTCGAGCTTGATGCCGAGGTCTTCGCTGATGACTTTGCCGCCCGTGAGTGTTGCAATGTCTTCGAGCATTGCCTTGCGGCGATCGCCGAAGCCGGGTGCTTTAACAGCAGCAACGTTGAGCGTGCCGCGTAGTTTGTTGACTACGAGGGTCGCCAACGCTTCGCCTTCGACGTCTTCTGCGATGATCAGCATCGGACGGCCCATCTTTGCAACCTGCTCGAGGATCGGCAGAAGGTCGCGCATGTTCGAGATCTTCTTCTCGTTGATCAGGATGTAGGGCTCGTCGAGAACCGCTTCCATTCTGTCAGCGTCAGTGACGAAATACGGCGAAAGATAGCCGCGGTCGAACTGCATTCCTTCGACGACTTCGAGCATCGTGTCCATCGTCTTCGACTCTTCGACGGTGATGACGCCGTCTTTGCCGACCTTGTCCATCGCCTCAGCGATGATCGTGCCGATCGTCTTGTCGCCATTTGCCGAAACCGTTCCAACCTGAGCGATAGCGTCGCCCGCAACCGGCTGAGCCTGTTTGTGGATGTCTTCAACGATGACTTCGACAGCCTGTTCGATGCCGCGCTTGAGCGCCATCGGGTTTGCACCCGCAGCAACTGTGCGAACGCCTTCCTTGATGATCGCCTGAGCAAGCACAGTCGCGGTCGTCGTGCCGTCACCGGCTACGTCGCTCGTCTTCGAAGCGACTTCGCGAACCATCTGTGCTCCCATGTTCTCGAGCGTGTCTTTTAATTCAATTTCCTTTGCAACGGTCACACCGTCTTTGGTGATAGTCGGCGAACCGAATTTCTTGTCGATAACGACATTGCGGCCCTTTGGCCCCAGTGTAACTTTCACTGCGTCCGCGAGCTGGTTAACACCTCGCAGGATAGCAGTGCGTGAGTCTTCTCCATGAATAACTTGTTTTGCCATGATATTTATTTCTCCTAAATTATGTTGAGTGTTACGCCCTTGCTAACGCGTGGGCTTGAGCACTATTTAGCTGCTTCTCCTGCGCGGCTGATGATGCCGAGGATCTCGTCTTCGCGCATGATCAAGAATTCTTCGCCGTCGAGTTTGATCTCGCTGCCGCTGTATTTGCCGAAAAGAACGCGATCGCCTGCTTTGACGTCCAAAGCCTGACGCGAGCCGTCTTCCTTATATTTACCTGCACCGGCGGCGATGACTTCGCCCTCTTGCGGCTTTTCCTTTGCCGAATCGGGAATGAAAAGTCCGCCGGCTGTCTGATTAACGCTGTCTTCGATCCGCTTGATTATGACGCGGTCGTGAAGGGGGGTGATTTTTGTTGCCATAGTAATTTACTCCTTTATTAAAGTAGTTTGATAAAATTGCTCTAACGGGCCAGACAGAGAAATATCCAAGTATTTAGCAGTCTTGGCCTCTGAGTGCTAGTATAGGTGAAGTCTCAAGCGCTTGTCAAGGGTTAAGTGCTAGGCTGAGAAAAGTTGATAATGATAGACTCAAGTTTGCGATGCATATCTCCGAAATCAATATCTATCCAATTAAGTCCTTGAAGGGAATTAGTCTCGATTCAGCATTGTTCGAGGAACGTGGTCTGCAGCACGACAGGCGGTGGATGCTGACCACGCCTGAGGGTATGTTCTTCACTCAGCGTGAATTTCCGCAGATGGCAACAATCACGGTAGGGCTAGATAGCGGTGGACTAAAGGTAGAAAGCGGCCGGGCCGGCTCAATGCTCGTACCTTTTGAGCCGGACAAAGGCGAACGTAAGCAGGTTACGGTTTGGCAGAGCGTATGTGATGGGCTGGTTTACAGAGGGGAAGTCAGCGAATGGTTTTCAGACGCGATCGGCACTAAATGCCAACTCGTTTACATGCCCGATGGCGCAAGGCGTCAGGTCAACCCGCGATTTAACCGCGGAAATGACATCGTTAGTTTTGCCGACGGCTATCCGCTGATGTTGTTGAGCGAACAATCATTAGCGGAATTGAATGAGCGTATTGCTGCAAAGGCAGACGAGCGTGAGGAATTGTTTGACCCTCTGCCAATGGACAGGTTTCGGCCGAATATTGTGGTTGCCGGCTCAGATGCATTTGCCGAGGATAGGTGGCAAAAGATACGCATCGGTGATGCTGCTTTTCGATCTACAAAGCCCTGCGAAAGGTGTGTGATAACGACTATCGATCAGTCGCGAGGTGAATTCGCCGGAAAAGAGCCTCTGCGAACACTGGCTACGTTTCGGATGGCAAAAGATGTTATTCCGCGAACCTATGATTCGCTTGGCGTTGGCGCGAACGCGGTACTTTTTGGCCAAAATCTGATCGCGGAGAGTATTGGCGCAACCTTAGCCGTTGGCCACGAGATCACAGTTTTAGCTCAGACCATGCCCTGATATGAGTTCGAGAGCTGTTAGGTAACGTTCGCTGGTTGCGTCGACGACCTCAGGCGGCAAAGCAGGTGCAGGAGGCCTTTTGTCCCAATCGAGCGTTTCTAAATACTCACGAACAAATTGTTTGTCGAACGACGGCTGAGCGTGGCCGGGTTCGTATGATTCAGCCGGCCAAAATCGCGAAGAATCCGGTGTAAGCAATTCATCAATAAGCAGGACATTTCCGTCGCGGTCACGCCCAAATTCAAATTTTGTGTCGGCGATCAAAATGCCTTTATTGGCAGCAAACATTGACGCCTCCTTATATAATTTAAGAGAAATATCACGCAATCGACGACCGGTTTCGGGCCCTACCAGGTCGCAAAAGAAGTCAAAATCTATATTTTCATCGTGGCCGGTCGACGCCTTGGTTGCCGGCGTAAAAATCGGCTCTGGCAGCATGTCGCATTGCTGCATTCCGGGCGGAAGTTCGTGTCCGCAGATCGAGCCTGTCGCAAGGTAATCCTTCCACGCGGAGCCCTCCAGAAAGCCGCGAACCACACATTCGACCGGGAAAACCTGCGTTCGGCGCGCCAGGGTTGATCTTCCTCGAAGATCTTCGTGGTCTCGCAGAAATTCGGGCATCTGATCCAGATCCGTCGTGATCAGATGATTTTCAACTATTTTGGCCAGCTGATGGAACCAAAATGTCGAAAGTTGTGTCAAAACCTTGCCTTTGCGGGGAATTAGCGTTGGCAAAACGCAATCAAACGCAGAAATACGGTCAGAAGCGACTAAGAGCAGGTGTTTGTCATCGATTTCAAAGACATCGCGAACCTTACCGCGGTGCAGCAGCCGAAGTTCAGCGATCTCGGAGGTGGAAATAATGGAAGAAGCTGTCATAAAAAGGTCCCAAACAACCGTTACCACAACTTTATTATGAGGCTCGCGTTTGGTAAAGGAAAGATGGTCAGTTTTTTCTGGAATTGATAAATCGTTGAAAATGTATGAACACTGTTGAAAATTGTGGTGACAAACAGTCAAAAACATTGCATAATGGTTTGTGGGCTCCCAAGTTATTGGAGCGTCCTCCAGTCATTCCGCGAAGCAACATCCAATCATCTGAAAACGGATTGTCCCGCACATCGATCTGATGAAAAGCATTAATAATCTTTCTAACCGGCTTGCCGGCGTAGTATCGTTAACGACCTTGTTGGCTTCGGGCGCATTGGCTCAGCTAAAATTGCCAGGCGATTCGAAAGACCCTGTTGATTCAGCAGGAATCTGGCCATATGTGACGATCTCGGTTGTTCTTATCTCGCTCGGTGTCGCTTATTATTTCTGGAAACAAAGCAAAAAGAGCATTGAGGGCTCGGCCTCAGGCGGTGACCGCAACGAAATTGCTCATTTGGGAAATAACAGTTTCGAAGTGAACGATGTGGACGCCGACAAAGAGTTGGAGTGGCTAAGAAAATCCAAAAAGAAGGGGACGTCAAAGGATCAAAAAGTAACTTTTGGATTAAAGAGATCAGAGAAAGTGGGCCGCTCGGCTGACGACAAAAACAAAAATTCAAACAGCGAGATCGAGGGAGACACCAAGGCGTTTCAGGAGCGGATGAGAATGCTGCAGTATGCTCAGCTTCCCATCAATTCATTTGGCGACTTGCTTCCGCCAAAACAACCCGACCTGCTTTTGGATTCCAATGCAAAAGCTCTATTGGAAGCGATCGACCAGGCGAACCAAGATATTGAGCCTGATGAATCGGTCCGTGACGTATCAATAAAAGTCCTTGCGGCTTTCCGTACATCGAATTCGGTTGATGCCCTATCACAAATGGCGTTGTACGATCTTTCAGCAAATCTACGCTCCAAGGCTGTGACGATTCTGGCAGATTTTGATCATGAGTCAGTCTTCGAGACGATCCTGCTAGCCTGTGCTGACCCAACACGCGAGGTGCGTGCGGCGGCGGCCAGAGCTCTTTTCCGCCTCAATTTCGATCGGTCAGGTGCTTGGAGACGGATAATGGAAACCAGGGACGAATATCGAATGAACCAAGCGGTTCGAGCTGCAATAGAAGCCGGGATCGCCGTCCGATCATTTGATAGGTTGGTCCACGAAGATCCAAAGGTCGCCTATGAGGCTTTCGCTCTTGTTGCTCTAATGATAAAGGCCGGCGAGACCAATGAAATATTTGAGGCTATCCGTGTCAACAAGGATGAGCGTGTAAAGCTCGCGTTGTTGCATGTCCTAAGAGCAATGAAAGACGAAAGGTCGCTAAAAGGGTTGAGCGAACTTCTGCAAAGCGGGCGATGTTCGAACGCGGTTCTCGAAAGAGTTGAAAGCGTAATAGACAGTTTCACAGCAACAGCGAAAAGCGCTGTTTAAGCCGCAGGGACTCAGTTTGTCGACTCCGTTACTCGCCGACTAAGGTGGTGCTCTAGACGAAGGACCTGATACACTCCGTAGCAGACTCTTGACCATAACCAATAAGTAAAAATAATCTGGTTGCCGTGCAAAAGTGTTTGCTGCAATTTGGTTATTTTTTGTTAATTGGTTTATGATTGAGCAGTGCAATTCCGTCTCATTTCTGAAAACACGCCAAAAGGCGATCAGCCGCAGGCCATAAGACAGCTCGTAGATGCCGTCAATTCCGGTGTCAAGGATCAGGTGCTTCTCGGCATCACCGGCAGCGGGAAGACATTTACGATCGCAAATGTCATCGAACAGACTCAGCGGCCCACACTAGTGCTTGCTCATAATAAAACGCTCGCCGCGCAACTCTATCAGGAATTCAAAACTTTCTTCCCCGAAAACGCGGTCGAGTATTTCGTTTCCTATTACGATTATTATCAGCCGGAGGCATATGTTCCGGCCGCCGATCTCTACATTGAAAAGGAGGCGACGGTCAACGAAGAGATCGACCGGTTACGGTTGTCTGCGACGCGCGCGCTTTTTGAGCGGCGCGATGTGATCGTCGTTGCATCGGTTTCCTGCATTTACGGTCTTGGCGATCCCGACGCATATTACGGAATGCTGATCTTCATCGAGCCCGGGCAAAAGATCAAGCGCGAAGAGTTTTTGCAAAAGCTGGTCGAGCTTCAGTACGAGCGCGTAAACATAGATTTTGAACGCGGAGTTTTTCGCGTTCGCGGCGATGTTGTCGAACTTTATCCGAGCTATCAAGATCAGGCATACAGAATCGAATTTTGGGGTGACGAAATAGATGCGATATACACGATCGATCCGCTACTCGGCGAAGTGATAAAAAAACATGATTCGCGGCTGCCGATCTATCCGAAAACTCATTACGTAATGTCGCGTCCTGTTATCAAACGTGCGATCCAGACGATCCGCGCCGAACTCGACACACACGAAGAATTTCTTGTAAGCGAAGGGAAGGTCGTCGAGGCGCAGCGTTTGCATCAGCGGACGATGTATGACCTCGAAATGATAAAGGAAATGGGCTTTTGCCGAGGCATCGAGAATTACTCACGACATCTAACCGGCAAAAAGCCCGGCGAGCCGCCGCCGACTTTGCTGGATTATTTGCCGCCAAATGCATTGATGGTTATCGACGAGTCTCATCAGACCGTGCCTCAGCTCGGGGCGATGTATAAGGGCGATCAATCGCGAAAAGGAACATTGGTCGAGTACGGTTTTCGTCTGCCGAGTGCAAAAGACAACAGGCCCTTGAATTTCACTGAATTTGAAGAGCGTGTGGGACAGACCATCTATGTTTCCGCAACGCCGGGGCCATATGAGCTTACGAGAACTGAAGGCGAAGTGATTGAACAGATCATTCGTCCGACAGGTTTGCTCGATCCGATCGTTGAAGTTCGTCCCGTAAAAGGACAGATCGACGATCTGCTGGAAGAATGCCGTCAGCGGGCCGAACGAAACGAAAGAGTTTTGGTAACGACACTCACAAAACGTATGGCTGAGAATCTCAGCGAGTATTTTGCCGAGGTCGGAGTTAAGGTCCGATATTTGCACAGCGATATTGTTACGCTTGAACGAATCAAAATACTTCGAGATCTGCGTCGTGGTGAATTTGACGTGCTGGTTGGTATCAACCTTCTACGCGAAGGGCTGGATCTGCCGGAAGTTTCGTTGGTGGCGATACTTGATGCAGATAAAGAAGGCTTTTTGCGTTCGGAGCGTTCACTGATACAGACCATGGGGCGCGCCGCCCGCAACGCCGGGGGTAAAGCGATACTTTACGCCGACAAGATCACAGATTCGATGCGAAACGCGATCGACGAAACATCACGGCGCCGGGAAATCCAGGAGGCATACAACACAGAGCACGGAATCACTCCGACAACTATCGTCAAGTCAATTGACGCAACTCTCGTGACTGCCTACGAGGCCGACTATTTCAAGGTCCCGCTCGATCTCGACTCATTCGAAGAATATTCACCCAAACAACTAAAAGAAACCATCGCCCAACTCGAACTAGAAATGCGCAACGCGGCCAAGGAGATGAAATTCGAGCAAGCGGCTGAGATACGCGATCGCCTGAAGTATCTTCGGGATCGGGAATTGGCCGTTCGCTAGAATTTCACCGTTAGCGTCCTTTTTGTATAATTATTTGAATGCAAGTCAAAACGCAGATTGACGATCTGCAAAACTATCTAACCGACGCCAGCAATATGCAGGGCGGCTATGCAGCAAAGCTATTCATTCCTGAATCGGCTGACGAGATCGCGCAGATACTGAAGGAAGCGAATGAAAACAAAACACCGGTGACGATCTCAGGAGCTAGAACCGGAACAGTCGGCGGCGCGATCCCCTTTGGCGGCTACGTTATCTCGATGGAGAGGATGAACAAGATCCTCGAGATTGATAAGGAGAGTATGACCACGGTCGTTCAGCCGGGCGTCGTTCTGGCAGATCTCCAGAAAGCGGTTGACGCGGAAGGTCTTTTTTATCCACCCGATCCAACAGAATGGAGTTGTCAAATTGGCGGTACTGTCGCGACTAATGCTTCTGGGGCGAGGAGCTTCAGATATGGAGCGACGCGGCGGTGGGTAGAGAAGCTTCAGGTGGTTTTACCGACAGGGGAAAAGATTGGGATCGACGCGGGGAAGTGGACGTCTGAAAACGATGGCCGCCTGCGCCTTTTCACCGATGACAAGCGGATGATCGAAGTTAGAACGCCAACCTACGAACGGCCTGACGTTCGCAAAGATGTGAGCGGCTACTATAATCGTACACCGCTGGACGCGATCGATCTTTTCATTGGTAGTGAGGGAACTCTCGGCGTGGTAACCGAGATAGAATTGCAGCTAAGGGAAAAACCGAAAGGGCTATTCAGCGGAGTTGTTTTTTTTCGCTACGAACCGGACCTGCTTGCATTCGTTGATAAGGCCAGAGATATCTCCCTTTCTAAATATCGAAAAGAGCGAGGTCCATCATCGAATAGCCCGGCCAGCTTTTTCCAGGAAGTGAAGCGGTATAGGTTCGGGGGCAGGTCGGTGCCCTGCATTATTGAAATTGATCCAGTGACTCTCATTGAGGCAAGCGTATTGGAATATTTTGATGCAAATGCGCTGAGACTTATCTCGAAGAAATTTCCGGAGACGCCGGGAGACGTTGTCGGAGCCGTCTTTTTTGAGCAGGAAACGACGGCGACAAACGAGGACCAAATATTCGAGGCGTGGAACGATCTGCTTGAAAAACACAATGCCGATCTTGAACGGTCGTGGTTCACGACGAATGAACAGGATCGTGAAAAGATGCGAGCGTTTCGTCATGCTCTGCCGGTTGCCGTTAATGAACATATAGCTAAGTACAAACAGCGAAAGGTCGGCACCGACATGGCGGTACCGGATGACGATTTCCGATCGTTTTTGCGATACTACAAGGAAATACTTGATGCGAGCGGCCTTGATTATGTGATCTTTGGACACATAGGCGATTGCCATTTGCATGCAAATATGTTGCCTAAAAATGATGACGAAGCCGAGAAGGCACGCCACATTTATGGCCGGTGCGTTGCGCAGGCGATCATGCTGGGCGGAACGGTTTCGGCCGAGCACGGCATCGGTAAGCTAAAACGAAAATACCTTGCCGCGATGATGGGCGAGCGTTATCTAAACGAAATGGCAGAGTTGAAAAAAGCGTTCGACCCTAACGGGATTCTCGGACGCGGGAATATGTTTGATGAAGACTATCTGAGTTAGGAAAAGATAGCCACGAATGCACTAATAATTCTATTCGTATGTTCGTGCCTAAAATAGATTTCTATGATTAAAGCGATATTGATGGATTTTAACGGGGTCATAATCAATGACGAACCGGTGCAGATGCGGGCATATCAAGAAGTTCTCAAGGAAAGGGACATCGAATTGACCGAGAGTGATTATTACGCATCGTTAGGCATGGACGACAGGACATTTGTAGAAGCCGCATTCACACGCGCCGGCAAGCCGATAAAGGGTGTCGATGTGGATGAGATCGTTGCGTTGAAATCAGCTAAGTGGAAAACGATCGTCGATTCGGAACTGCCGCTTTTTGAAGGCATCGAGAATTTTGTCGAGAAGATGGCGCAGGAATTTTCGCTCGGGATCGTCAGCATGGCCGGTTGGAACGAGATCAAGTTTGTCCTCGATAAAAGCGGAATGGCTAAGCACTTTTCTACGATCGTCAGTGCGTCGGATGTTTCAAAATGCAAACCCGACCCTGAATGTTTTCGCATCGGATTTCGCCAGATTGACGAGGTGCGGACGGCGCAAGGCCACTTGCCGATGACCCACGGCGAATGTTTGGTTATCGAAGACTCGCCGCCGGGCATCCTCGCTGCGAGAAACGCCGACCTCCCTGCACTGGGTGTCACAAATACTGTATCTGCCGCCGACTTGAGAGCGGCGGGGGCTGCGGCCGTTGCTACTGACCTTCGCGACTGGATGCCTGCATCGATACGCCGGGTTTTCGTTTAAATATGTCTGATTATTTTATTTCTTTTGACCAGGCCACGAGTGACCTGCTTTCGTGTTCCGCGTTTTTGGCTGAGCGTATAAAAAGCAGCGACGGACATGCCGCTGCGATGCAAACTATCGTGCCTCGATTTTTGGCAAAAGGCGAGCTTGATCTCGCTGCCGAACTTGCGAATGCTGTCGAAGACCCTTTCTCACGGGACAAACTTCTTACTGTCGTTGCTGAAGAATGTGCCGCACGCGATGACGACGAGTATGCGTTGCAGCTTGCTGAGGCTATCGAAGATCACGGTATGCAGGCGCAGGCCCTTGAGCACGTTGCGTTAGTGATGGCCGGTAAAGGTAATGTTGCAAAAGCGGCAGAAATCGCCGATATGATGGCTCATCCGGATTTTGTTTATGCTGGTATTGCGGTAAATCAGGCGGCAAACGGCGATGAGGCCGCAGCCGAGAACACGCTTGGGCAGATCGAGTTTGCAACGGCACGAGCATCTGCTCTGCAGCAGATCGCAGCCAAACAGATCGACTCGAAAGATACTGAAAAAGCCCTGAGCTGGCTTGAACGGGCGATCGATGTGGCCGGGGAAATAGAACACGAAGAAGAAAAGATCAGGACGTTTTGCGACATCGGCAATTCCTTTATCGAGGCAAGGCGTAACGACAAAGCGATCGGAACGTTTGAACTTGCGAGAGCTTCGGCTGAAGCTCTTGACAATATTCACCGCGACTTTTTTCTTGTAAATTGCGCGCTAGGATTTCTATTCGCAGGTAGCAGCGAGCTTGCTGAGCGAACGCTCGATCTTGTCACCGACAAAACGCAAATGGCGTCGGCCTTGCTGGGATTCGCTCGTGATCATTGGAGCAAAGATGAAAAAGAGACCGCGGTCGAGACGCTTGACGAGGCGTATGCGATCCTGAGTTCACAACGCGAGGCCGAGACACGCGACAGTCGTGCTCGAAACGGCCTGCACGCATCTATAGGTGTTCAATTTGCAGGTTTTGGCAGGACGGAGCGTGGCGTTGAGGTCGCACTTGAGAATCAGAGTCCTAATGAGCGAATGGCAGCACTTTCACAGATCGCTCAAGTGCTTGTTTTGCGAAAAGAAGATGACCAAGCTCGCCAGACGGTTAACCTGATCGAGGAAGATTCGGATCGTCTTCTGGCACTCGTTGCCTTGTCCGACGCAAAGCAAAAGCTCGGTGAACGTGAGGCATCGATCTCGCTACTTGAAGAGGCTGCAACTCTCGTTGAAACGGTTCCACAACTTGCCGCCCGCTCGGCGGTTCTGAATGAGATCGCGTTGCGTTTCGTTGATCTTAACGAGACGATTAAGGCAAGGGAAATTGCGCATCAAAATCTGGACTTGATCTGCCAGATCCGTGACGAAAGCAGCCAGGCGGTTGAACTCGCAAGACTAAGCGCAGTTTATGAGCAATCAAATTTTGATCTATCGGAACTGGAAAGAGCGACGCTTGAAAAACTGACGCGGGCGAGATAGGAAATACTCTAACTGCTGCGGCGTGCCTCAATAAACGATCTCACAGCAAGCACCACAAAGATTAGGCAAACGAGAGCCATCGAAAGTTGCGAGACGACGGCTGCTCCGAAGGTCAGGTCACTGATTTTCATCAAAAGTCGTCCCGCCGTCATTACAAAACCTAACAGTGCGATAAGGACTGCTGCATGCATCAGGTGCTTTCGCAGCGCTTCATTAGATCTTGAGACCATGCCAAGAATTGCTAAAACAATGCCGAATGCCGCAGGAATCAAGGCCGTAGGGCTTGCATGTCCGGTCATCATGCCGTAGCCGTATCCGATCAATCCGATCAGAATGAGCAGGAGTCCAAATGTTAGAGATGTATTAGACATTACTTTCTGTTTTTTTCCTTGAACTGAGTCTTTTGTAGGTTACCGGTTTTCTCTTAGGTCAATTTCCCTTTGAAGCTTGGTGGCTTTTTCCGCATCAAGCACGTCGAGTTTTGCTTTTTGTTTGCGGGCCATCGCAAAATTCTTTTGGTTTATGTAAACAAGGCCGAGACCGTATATCGTGGAAACATCTTTAGCGTCAAGGGCGAGCGCGGCGTTGTAAGAGGCAAGAGCAAGATCGTATTGCTTTGAGTTCAGATATGCGTCGCCGAGATAGGAATGGGCAGCGACCCACTTCGGCGATAGCTCAACGGCCTTTTTATAGTGCGGGATCGCTTCCAGATAGTTCGTGTCGTTGTAGTAAGAGTCGCCCAGATTCAAATGGGCATCCTCGTTGTTCGGATCAAGACGGATCGCCTCCTTGAGAGCGACGATGGCGTCGCTAAATTGCTTTAGGGCGTTATAGGTTCGGCCAAGATCGATGTATGCGGCAGTAAATTGTGGATTTAAGCGTACGGCATCCTTGAGCAGCGGGGCGGCCTCGCCGTAACGTGCTTTAGACCGATAGATGGTCCCCAGTTCATAATGTGCATACCCATCGTTGTGACCTAGGCTGATCGCTTTTTGAAACATCCCGATCGCTTCATCGGTCTTTTTCTGCTGTTTGTAGACCACACCGAGGAGGTAATGAGTTCGGGCGTCCTTTGGATCAAGAGCAATGGACTGTTCGTACGCCTGTGCAGCCGCCGGAAGATTGTTTTGGCGCTTGTGAGCAACGCCTAATTCCGTGTATGCGCCGGCGTTTTTCGGGTCGTATTCGATCGCCTTCATGTAAGCCGCGATCGCTTCGTTGTAACGCTTCAAATAATCAAGGGAATTACCAAGGTAGATATATGCGGTCGGATACGCCGGTTTCAGGCGGATTGCCTCTCTGAACGATTGTGCAGACTCCTCGTAACGCTTGAGGTTGTACTGGGATAGCCCGATATTAAAATACGCGGCCGACTCCGTCGGAACCTTGACTAAATATTGACGGAAGGTTGCAATAGCAGTTTCATATTGCTTTGCAGCGTACTGTTGTAAACCTTGATCGAACAACGCCTTTGCGTCTTGGCCAAAAGCGGATGTTCCGAAAAGAAGTAATACTGCCAACAAGACCGAAGCACATTTTGCATTTTTCATAGTGATTTTCTTTGAGGACAGGCGAGAGTCTATCAAACTTTAATTTTCTCCCAGATCGGCTAAAAAGCAAAGTCGTTTAAGCGAACCTCCCTAGGGCGTTGCTAAGACCGGTACTATTTTCGCATATCTGCAAGCATACTAACGATAGTTTTTTTCAGATGCTCGGTGACGTCGGCATAGTACTGGTCGTCCGATGTTTGCGGATCCTTCGGGATGATTTGACGTGGCACAAATGGTTTGCCAATAGTTATTTTCACTTTCGCGGGGCGTATGCGCCAGGATTTGCGAGGCCATACCTTGTAAAGACCGTCGATCGCAACCGGTACTATCGGAAGATCAAGCTCGGCCGCTAATATCGCAGCTCCTTTCTTAAAGTTGTGAAGCTCGCCGTCAAAGGCTCTTTCGCCCTCAGGGTAAATATTGAGTACTTTCCCGTGTTTAAGCCCGATGGCTCCTGCTTTCATTGCCCGCATCAGTTCGGTGTCCGGATTGACGGGCACAACATTGAGCATCTTGGCAATAAATCGCATCGGTGCATTTGCGAAAAATTCACTGGCTCCAACATGGAAGATATTACGAAACAGCCCCAAAGGATAGGTCGAGCAGAGCACAAAGGGGTCAAGGAAGCTCTGGTGATTAGGGCAAATGATGAATGAGTTCTTTTTGTTGTTATTATCATCGGTCGCTACCAGTCCCGATAGGTTTTCACGACCGTGAATCTCGAGCTGCGTGAACACACGGAAGAAAAGGTAAAAGAACTTGTACACCAGAAAAGCGAATGCCGCAAACAGCGGGCGGTTTTTTAAGATGCCGCGAACTTCGGGAAAATCGTCGTCCGCCTCGCGAACAATTTTGCCCCAATTAAGATCGACCGAGACATTTTCAGCGGCATCACCTCCATGTCTGTTTACAAGCTCGATCACATTCGCAACGGTCAAGGCGGTGGCTGCCTCATCGGCGTCGAATTCAGTTGAGAACGCCTGCTCAAGAGCAGCAAACGTCTCCGCGCGAGCAAGGCTGTCGAGGCCAAGATCGATCTCGAGATTCATATTCGGATGGATGAACTCAGCGTCCTTTGAATTTTGCCTGATCGCTGTGACAACGGCCTTGGCTGTGTTGGTCTCGAGCAGTAATTCATCCGTTTCAGTAAACTTCCATTCTTTGGCTTCTTTGGCCTCGGCTGAGATGACACCTGTTTCTATCTCTTTCTTGAGCTGAAAGCGCTTGATCTTATTCGTCGCCGTTCGCGGAAGGGACTCTGCCCGAATGATGTAATCGCGAACACGCTGATACTCAGCGAGTTCTCGTCCTAGATTATCTAAAGCGTGACGGATCGCTTCCTTTGAGTTTGCGACCTTTGCCTGTTTGAGATAGTCGAAGTGCGGAACAACAACTGCCGCGAGTTTTTCGGCTCCGGCGTGGGCTTCGCTTTCGTCCTGGACGCCAATGATGGCAAGTTCGGCGACAAGAGGGCATTTCAGATAGTGAACTTCGAGGTCTTCGGGATGAACATTTTTGCCCGACGGGAGAACGATGACATCTTTGCCGCGGCCAACTATGTAAAGGTGGCCGTGTTTATCAAGTCTTCCAAGGTCGCCGGAGCGAAACCAGCCGTCAGAAGTGAAGGCTTCTGCGGTCGCCTGCGGATTATGATAATAGCCCTTGAAGACCATCGGCCCTTTGATGAGGACCTCGCCGACGCCATCGGCATCGGGTTCGCCTATTTTTATCTCGGCACCGTGCATCGGCTGGCCGACCGAGCCGACGCGGTTGTCATTTTCATAGGTCGCAGTTGCCGCACCGCTGGTTTCAGTCAATCCGTACCCCTGCAGGATCGTGAATCCAAGTTTGTGAAAATCCTTCGCAACGTCTTCATCAAATCGAGAACCGGCTGAGATCGCAATACGTAGGTTTCCGCCAAAAGAATCATGCACCCGGCCAAAGAACTTTCTACCTAGATTGATCTTGAGTGCATCGCGGAGAGTACCGTTCAAACTAAGCATCATTCCAAAAAGCAGTTGAACGGACGCAGGCCTGGCTTTGACGGTGTCAAATATTTTCTTATGGAACAAATACCACAACCTCGGAACCGTCGTTAGGATAGTCGGTTTAAACGACTTCATCGCTTCGCTGAGTTCGGCGGGCGTAAGTTCTTTAAGATAACCGACTTCGCAGCCGTATGTCGTAGCGATCCAGAGGTTGACGATCTGCAGATAAGCATGAAAAAGGGGCAATAGACTAAGTATCTTTTCCTTATCCGATAATTTTAGAACGTAATTGACGCCCTCGAGCTCCGCGATGACGTTGTCGTGTGTCAATGGAACGCCTTTCGGCGTGCCCGTAGTTCCGCTGGTGTACATCAGAGCAGCAATGTCGTCGCCTTTAGCAGGAGGCGTTTCTTTGGCAAAGCTCTCGGGAAATTCAGTTGTAGCCCATTCTTCGAAATGCTGAAAGCCGTTAGCTGAGCTGTCCAGTCCCCAAACGACGGTGGGGATATGGCGGCCGAGTTTTGTTTTTACCTGTGTGAAACGCTCTGTTTGATCGGGAGAGAGAAACGCAACTTTTGCCTCTGAATTTTCGAGAAAATTTGTGATGGTTTCGATCTCGCCGTGAGGGTCGAGCGGAACAACGACCGCTCCGCAGAGGACAGTTCCGAGATATGCAATCGCCCAAGATGGATGATTTTCGCCGATCAGTGCGACGCGGTCGCCGAGATCTATTTTTTCTTGGCGAAGGCGATATGCGATCGAGCGCACTCGACTGAGCATTTCGGCGTAGGTGTAGGTTTGCGCATCGCTCCCAACGATCCGCATCGCTGTTTTGTCGGGTCGCGATTCAAAGGACTCGATCAGCCGTTCGCAAAAGGTTTTTGACATGCGTTACGCGGCGCGTCCTGAGACTCGCTTTCGCTCTCCGAGAATTTGAAATCTGACCAGGCCGACCGGAACGATTTGGCCTTGCTTTAACGGAAAAACAGATGTTTCAGTTTTTGGGCGGCTTGCGATGATTGAAGACAATCCGGGAAGGCCGACTTTTACAGATACACGCTCAAATGCTCCGACGAAGTGGACTTCTTCGACCGTTCCCTCGGTTAGCCCATGAAAGTTCTGTGTCAGATTTTCCGGCCGTCGAAGGAATACATCCTCTGGGCGGAACACCATCTTAACATTTTCACGCTCTCGATATTCAAGATCGCGATCCAATGGCAGGCTTACATTTTCGGTTACAAACCGGCGTTCGTGTATCTTGCCTTCTAAAATGTTTGCCGCACCGAGAAATGTGGCCACGTGCTCGGTCCGCGGATGATTGTAAACCTCGAATGGCGTTCCGATCTGCTCAAGCCTGCCTGCATTGAGGACGGCGATCCGGTCGCCGAGTTCGAGAGCCTCTTCCTGATCGTGCGTGATAAAGATCGACGGCACGTTTATCTTTTTCAGCAGGTCGCGTATCTCACGTCGTAATCTGGTTCTGATCTGCGCATCAAGAGCGCCGAACGGTTCGTCAAAAAGAAGAACTTCGGGTTTGTATGCAAGAGCGCGAGCGATAGCGACGCGCTGCTGTTGGCCGCCGGAAAGCTGTGAAGGCGATTTTTTTCGATGTTCCTCGAGACGCACAAGCTCGATCAGCTTGTTGACCGTTTCCTGGATCTCATTTTTCTTTCGTCGCCTCAGCCGCAGGCCGTAGCCGATATTTTCCTCTACGGTCATTTTTGGAAATAATGCGTAGGACTGAAAAATGACTCCAGTTCCGCGCATACGAGCGGGCTGTTTCGTTACGTCTTTTCCGTGCAGGACTATCATGCCGGAGTCGGGCATTTCGAGTCCGGCAATTATACGCAGGATCGTTGTTTTTCCGCTTCCTGAAGCGCCCAAAAGCACGACGATCTCATCTTCATCGACGTTAAAGTTGATATTTTCTAGCACCGGCGTCATACCATAAGACTTGCTGATACCGGCCACCGTAACAGCGGTCTTTCCGTAATCCATCGGTGTAACGTGAATATCGAGATCCATGATCAGTCGGCTTCGAGCCAGTCGCGTGCGAAGAATAGAATACTAAATATTGCGAATGAAAAAAGTGCCAGGACGATCGCAATGGCATTAGCGGCTTCGACTTGTCCTTCGTTAAATTTTGCAAAAATGTAGAGCGGTGCGGTCTGTGTGCGTGATGCAAGATTACCCGACACAAGGATCGTCGAGCCAAATTCACCGACCGCACGGGCAAAAGTCAACAACGCGCCGCCAACGATCGCTCCGCGAAGACTCGGCAGCGTTACGTGCCAGAAAGTTTGCCAACGGGTCGCTCCCATCGTGGCCGAAGCTTCTTCAAGTGAATGGCTCATCGTGTCAAACACCGGTTTTATCACTCCGAACGCGAGCGGGAACGTCACAAAAATATTTGCGAGAATGATCGCCCAGCCCGTAAACATTATCTGAATGCCTTGCGGATCGAGAAGTCGGCCAAGCGTTCCGTACGGCCCCCAAAGCAGCAGCAGAGCAAACCCCGCAACAGCGGTCGGGATCGCCGTCGGCAGAGATATCGTGACGATGACTGCATTGCGTCCCCAGAAATTGTATTTTGACAAAACGTACGCGGCGAAAATACCGAATACGACATTAAAGACCGTCGCCCAAAAGCTTGTGACGATAGAAAGTTTTAGCGCAAAGATCGCCTCGGGAGCTTTGAGTGCTTTCCAAAAACTTTCCAGTCCGTTGCTGGTGCCAAAAATAAATATCGACGCAAGCGGCAGCAGGATCAGCGGCAGCATGATCGCGAGCATCGTGCCGATGCTGAGCGGTTTAACGAGATCAAACCCGCGCGTGTGCCTGAAATTTGAAAGGCTTGAGTTCATCTATTTCTTTGACTGCACCTGATCGCGAAATATCTTTTCTATGACCTCAGGATATGCACGCTCCCACCCGCCGAACATTTCGATGGTAAAAGGCATCTCGATCCTGGCAAACTCGGGATTCTCATTATTGTAATTGTCATTCGTCACCGAGCGGAAATGGTATTTGACGAAAGCCTTTTGAGCATCGTCCGTCCACAAGTACTTAATAAAGGCTTCGACAACCGGACGATGTGTAACGTTCACATTTCTGTCTATCATAACGATAGGATGCTCGCTGAAAATGGTTGACTTTGGAATAACAACTTCAATGTCGGCACCTGCGGCTTTCATCAGCAGGCCTTCTAGTTCGTAGGTGATCAGAGCGTCACCATAACCTGTCTCAAATTGCGTTCGTGCCTCGCGTGCCGAACCCGGCGTCGAGATGACATTTTTCCAGATCGCCTGCAACATGTGTGTTGCCCGCACGGCGTCCTGGTTTCCGGTTTCGGCCTCGCTCTTTTTCAACTCGGAACCGTAGATAGAGAGGATCGACCATTGTGCGCCGCCCGAACTCACAGGGTCGGGATGGATCAGCCTAACGCCCGGCTTGGCAAGGTCGCCAAAATCCTGAATGCCTTTCGGATTTCCTTTGCGAACGAGAATAACGAAAGGAGTCTTATTAATGATCCCGTGACTGGGATAATTACGCCAATCGATAGTCGTGGCCTTACCGTCAACCAGACGCTGTGCGTCGCGGTCGATCGAGAGTATGGCAATGTCGGCTGGCACGCCCTGCAATATCTGATTTGTCACAGTTTCCGAGCCTGCAAAGGACGACTCAAATTTTACATCGAGGCCGTGTTCGCGTTTCCATTTGGCTGAAAATGCCGGGCATATTTCTTTTTCCATTACTTCTTTCATAATGGAAAAGCCATAAATGGTGATCGTCTGCGATGTTGAAGTGTCATCCGGCGGGCCCGGCAGACACGCCTGAGTCATTGCCAGGACAATAGATAGGATGACTGCTGCAATGATCTTCATACTAATATCTGCGACGCTACAGGTGAATCTTCCACGCTGACCCGAGAACATTTAGATCGCCCGGATGAGAAAATCCGTCGTTTTGACGCGTGTAATATAGATCGAGCGAAAGCTCTTTCGAGATCGCTTTGGTGATGCCAACGCTAAAACGATTGCGCGAAAATTTTTCTGTCCGCGAATCGTAAAATACTTCGTCAGCAACGAACCATTTTGCACCCGGCAGAACCGATTCCGGCAGATGCTTGTCGACGGTCAGCATTGAGCGATAGCGCCATGAATTTGCGGGTGCTCGTAAACGGCTCTCGTATATGCTGCGGTGCGAAAGGCCAAAACTCTTAAAAGGGAAGTGATATGTTGCAGCTAAGTTCAACCTATTCTCGATCCGGAATTTTCCGGCCGAATCACGTACTTTTATGTACAGGTAAAACGGCGAAATAGAAAATGCTTTCGTCGGTTTCCAAACGTAGCCGAACCCGATACGGCTTTCATTAAGCCGCGTTACATTGTTTCCAAAACGAAGCGTCAGTCTTGTAAAAACATCAACCCGCTTATTCATCGGAATGGTCAACTGGACATCATTCCATGATTGAATATCTTCATCATCCTGAGCGGCGATGGCTTGCGGAAAAATTCCGATTGCGAGAGTCGAGCAAATAAAAAACAGGCGTAGCATGTTCATCCAATTGAGCCCTCGCAAATAAAAAGAGGCTGTGAAGCACACTTTCACAACCTCAATAACTCTAGTGTCCTTCCTCGTCAGTGCCTGCGAGGTTAGCTGTCGGGCTGGAAGCGAAGAAGTCTTCTCCTGTTAAACCAGATACGCCCCTGTTTTGCTCCACGCAAAACTTTGGTTCCCCCGCGTCGATAGTCAAAGAACGCCATCGACTTCGGCTTTTACTTAATAGAAGTGTAACGGAAAAGCAACTGAAAAGGCAACAATTTGAGTTATTTGTTTGGAATACGCACCCGCAACGCATTCGGCACCATCTCATAAGTTGCGGGCAGTTTACCCGGCAGTTCACCGTCGGTCTCAAGGAGGATTTCAACCGACGGATCATAGGCGGAAACTTCGATCTTTTTGGCGAGAGTATTTTTCACTTCTTTTAGGTCGGTGTGCGTACCGCGATAAAGTGTGTGGGCGTTCAAGAGGATTTTCGCGGTGCTGAGGTCGCCGATGTTGACGATGTCGAAAAGACCGTCGTTTATCTTTGCTTTCGGGGCGATCATCATGCCGCCGCCGAAATAGCGTGCGTTGGCAATGCAGAAATTTATTGTTTGCAGCGTTTTTTCGTCCGCATCATCCATCCGGGCTCGGATCTGAACCGGATCGAGGTTAATGACTTCCTGAAGAGTCGAAACAGCAAAATTTGCGCGGCCGCGAACACCATTGATCGGCAGCCAGTCGAATATCTTTGCAGATTTTACGCGTTTGATGATCGACGCTGCGAGGCCGAACGAAGACACATTCAGAAAGTGCCTTGTGACGATCTTGTCATTGTGATCGTGAAACGTCACCTTGCCGACATCCATTCTTTGGGTTTTGCCATCGCGGAGAGCAACGGCCGCTTCGCGATTGGTAAGGGGTAATCCTAACGTCCGCCGAAAGTCACCTCCCGTCCCCGACGGCAAAACTCCAAGCTCAGCGTCCATACCTGAAAGCAAGATGCCGTTTGCGACCTCGTTGATCGTGCCGTCGCCTCCGCAGGCGATAATAAACTGGCGACCCGATTCGGCGGCACGTTTTGCCAAGTCAACGCCATGTCCCGGACATTTTGTAAACGCAACGCTGAACGGCCCAAAATGTGCCCGCAGATCGCTGACTGTTTGCGACCATTTGTCTCGAGTCGAGCCGGATGCCGATCTCGGATTGACGATAATAAGAGGCAGAGACGGTTCGTCCATACTTTATTAAAGAGTAACCAACTCGCTGTTCTTTTTGCTAATCCGTACGATGATCTTATTAGGTGAAACAAAAACTGACCGTTTCTCGTAACCATTCACACTGTAATTGCATCTAATTGCACAACATTCTTAATAATATCGAGGAATTTTATGATCCAACAGATCTCATACCGCCGCATCATTGCAGTTGCAATGATGACCTTGCTCGGCTTGTCGTCAATCGTTCAGGCCAGGCCGATGCCACAAAGCGTTTTCGTTCAGCAGGACGAAAAAAGGCCTTTGCCGCGAGTCAATTGGGTTCGCAGCCGCAATATTGACATAAAGCACGTCGACGTCGACCTTAGGTTCGACTGGGACAAATCTCAGGCGATAGGCACCGTTTCCATTCTGTTTTCGCCGTTTAAGGACACTGATAAATTCACGCTCGACGCCGGTATGATGGCGATCGATTCAGTCGCGCTGGCAAGCGGGGCTAACCTGAAATTTAAGTATGACGGCAAGGATGGCGATGACAATCTTGAGATCATGCTGGACCGCGTTTATCGTGGCGGCGAGGATGTTTCGGTAAAGGTTGCTTATAAAACCAATTACGTGAACTCGACCGAAGCCGAGGGCATTCTTGGCGGCTTTGGCAAAGGTTTGCGTTTTATCAAACCAACTGCTGACAATCCGAACAAACCGAAACAGATCTGGTCACAGGGTGAGACGGAATTTAACCGTTACTGGTTCCCATCCTATGACAGCCCGAACGATTTTCGCACGAGTGACATTCGCGTGACGGTAGAAAAGCCTTTCAGTGTCGTATCAAACGGCAAACTGGTTGAGACAAAAGACAACGGCAACAACACGCGCACGTTCCACTGGAAAATGGATCAGCCTTACTCCAACTATCTCTCGTCTATAGTTGTGAGCGAAACAGATCCTGTAGTTCAGGATTTCGAAGGCGTTCCGGTTTACAACTACGGTTATGTCAATGAGAAAAAAGAAGTTGCCGCAACGGTTAAGAACCTGCCGGCGACGATGAAGTTCTTCTCCGAGATAACCGGGGTCAAATATCCATATCCGAAATACTCGCAGGCATTTGTCGAAGATTTCGGCGGCGGAATGGAGAATATATCGGCGACGACGCAGATCGAGGAGATGATCCACGATGACCGTGAGTTGCTCGACGAGGATAGCGAAGGTCTCCAGTCGCACGAGTTGGCGCATCAGTGGTTTGGTGATTATGTCACCTGCCGAGATTGGGGACAGATCTGGCTTAATGAGAGTTTTGCCACCTATATGCAGGCAATGTGGACCGAAAAGCTGAAGGGGCATGATGAATTTCTCTACGCCGATATTCGCGGCAATCAAAATTCGACGATCGGGACTTGGAATCAGGGCAACAGGCGGCCTATTGTCACGAAATACTATGACAGCAAAGACTCGATGTTTGACACCTATGCCTACCCGGGCGGCGGTTCGGTGCTGCATATGCTGCGAAAGCACCTCGGCGACAAACTCTTTTTTGCGTCTCTGAATCGCTACCTAACAACCAACGCTCATCAGCCGGTTTCGACAGAAGACCTGCGAATTGCGATCGAGGAAACCACCGGCCAATCGATGGATTGGTTCTTTGATCAGTGGCTTTACCGAATGGGGCACCCGATCTTTGAGGTTACGCAGAACTATGACGATGCGTCGAAAAAGCTGACGCTGAACGTAAAACAGACGCAAAAGATCGACATCAATAACGAATATCCCCAGACGGAATTTTTTCAGACGTACGTGGATGTTGAGATCGACAACCGTATTGAACGCGTCTGGCTCAAACCGCAGGCCGAGAACGTTCTTACGTTCGATGCTGCAGCTAAGCCAAAGCTGGTCAATTTCGATTACGAAAGCACGCTGCTTAAGGAAATGAAGTTCGAAAAATCAATAGACGAGCTTCTTTACCAGATGCAGAATGACAAAGATGTGCTTGGACGGCGTTGGGCAATGGGTGAGCTTGAAAAGAAAGCTGCCGATGCCGGAAACAAGCCGCGAATTGTCGAGGCCCTAATAAACTCTGCAGAGAAAGATCCGTTTTGGCGCATTCGCCGAGCTGCATTGTCAGTCATCGCCAATATTTATTCGCCGGATCCGCCGCGTGGACAGGAACGTCCCGCAGCAAAGCTTGATACAAATGTCGAGCAGGCCATGATGCGTCTCGCAAAGGACCAGAAATCCATCATCCGCGGCGAGGCTCTCGAACTGCTAGGCGAGACGCAGGACAAAAAATACGCAGACCTTTTCCTTGCAGGCTTGAATGATCGCAGCTACACGGTTATCGATCAGTCGGCTTTGGCACTTGGCCGTGTGAAAGATCCTCGGGCATTCGATGCGTTGGTCAAACTAACGAACACGCCGTCGTGGAGAGACCGAATACGATCCGCAGGCCTGAACGGGCTTGCCGAGCTTGGGGATAAGCGTGCCTTTGAGACGGGCTACACGGCGGCCAACGACAAGAATTTGTCGCTGGGGCTTCGGACGACGGCCCTTGCTATTATTGGTGCAACCGGAAAAGGCGATCCGCGGGCTTATCCGTTGATCTTTGAAAAATTCAAGTCCGCATATGAAGCAAATAATGTGCAGGCAATGATCAACAGTATGCAGGCGGTTATTAAGATAGCCGACCCTCGTGGCCAGGAAGTCTTTGACATGCTCAAGGTCAAATTTAAAGACCAGCCCGGAGCGATGAATGCTATCACCGGTTATGAGGCTCAGTTCAAGGCCGCGTTGAAATAGTCGAAGGATGTTTCACCCGATCTTTGCCTTTTCATTGGACTGTGTGAAACCGGAACGTGGGTACATTTCATTCAGCCCGAAAAGGCCGAGGGGCATAATAAGGACAACTATGTTTGATCATCGGAATAGTTTGAGAATCATAGCGATCGCGCTTTTGATCTCTGCCACTGGACTCTCTTTTTCCAGCGGCGTCTTAGCTCAGGCGACCCATGTCGTTACAAAAACGGCACCGGTTACGCGACAGGAAATGCTTCGAGGCTCGATCACGCCGGAACGCGAATGGTGGGATCTCCAGCATTACGACCTATCGGTCGAGTTTATGCCTGATACGCGTTCGATCAGAGGATCGAATGTGATTGATTTCAAAACTTTGAAAGCCGGTCGCAAGATGCAGATCGACCTGCAGGAACCGCTCAAGATCACAAAGATCACGCACAAAGGTGTTGACCTGCAATTTGAGCGTGAGGGAAATGTGTATTGGGTGACGTTTGATCGCGAGTTGTCTGCGGGCGTGGATGATCAAGTTTCCATCTGGTACGAGGGCCGGCCTGTCGAGGCGCGAAATCCACCATGGACCGGCGGCGTTCAGTGGGTACACGACGACCTCGGGAAATGGTTTATCAATACTACTTGTCAGGGAATCGGAGCAAGCCTTTGGTGGCCGAATAAGGACATCGGCTACGACGAACCCGACAAGGGCATGAATATCAACATCACCGTTCCGCAAGATCTTTTTGCCGTTTCAAACGGCCGCCTGCAAAAGATCGATACCAATACTGTGCAGAAAACACGCACCTTCCGCTGGAAGGTCGTGAATCCCATCAACAATTACGGCGTTAACGCGAACATCGGAAATTACGTTACCTGGACAGAGAAGTATAAAGGCGAAGGCGGCGTGCTCGATCTTAACTACTACGTTCTCGCACAGCAAAAAGAAGCCGCGATGCGGCATTTCAAAGAAGTGCCGCGAATGATGAAGGCATTTGAGCATTGGTTCGGGAAATATCCGTTCTATGAAGATGGCTATAAGCTGGTCGCGGTCGAATATCTAGGCATGGAACACCAAAGCTCGGTTACATACGGCAATTGGTTCATGAACGGTTATCGCGGCCGTGACCTGAGCGGCACCGGCATTGGCCTCAAATGGGATTTCATCATTGTTCACGAATCAGGGCATGAGTGGTTCGGCAACAATA
>JBGARA010000131.1:0-4565 GCA_044230475.1 Pyrinomonadaceae bacterium
GTTATTTGATAACCAGCCTCGGCAAGCGTGCCCATCATCACCTCGCTGTCAACGAGGTTCTTCGGGCATCCGAGACTGACAAATCCGACTTTCTTCATAATGTTCCGGCCTTGCCGAAAACATTAAGGATAACAGATGTGCGTCGATTATTCTGCTTTGAGGGTTTTGAGCCAGCTCTCGATCTCATCAGCCTCATCGCGAGACAGATTTTTCTCACCAAATCGCACACGATTGTATCTCTCGGTAATGCTGACGACTTCGGGAATGCCGGATGCGAATGCAAATTCTAGCGGCGTTTGATGCGGCTCGCGTGTCCAGCCCTTTTCCGCAAGAATGCGCTGCATCCGTTCGTAAAATTCGACGATCGACGCGTGGCGTTTTTTGAAGATCCTATCCCAGATGTTCTGCCAGATGCCGAGGCGTTTGACCTTACGGAACAGCCACACGATCAGCAAAATTCCTAACACACCGGCCACAAGATATGCGACGCCGTAGCTGATCGCGGAGATGCTATTCTGCAAACCTTCGTCGCCACGAACACGCTTCCACCAATTCGTCATAACGCCTTGAGCGTAGTTCAGATACGAGGAAATGCCGGCTTGGTAATTCATGAAACTATTTCGCACGGATTTTGCGAGCGAACGCTGTTCCTGATCGTCGTATGCTACAAAATGCTGTATCCAAAAAGTTTCGAGCGCTTCGAGATATTTGCGCACGCTGCCGACAATTCCACTAGAAGATGTCGCCGCAGCGGTCTGACCTGCAAAAGGAGTCGGGTCAAAAGTCACCCACGCATCCTGACCGGGAAAATAAACCTCGACCCAGGCATGTGCATTACGTTGTCGAACGACCGTCACGTCAGCAGCATCATTGTATTCGCCGCCATGAAAACCGTTGACGATCCGCGTCGCGATGCCCTGAGTCCGAAGCATCACAGCCATCGCTGTCGCAAAATACTCGCAGTGCCCTTCACGAACATTGAACAAAAAATCTGCAAGCGGCTCTTCTCCACCGGACTTCTGCTCAAGCGTGTAGCCAAAATTATTTTGCAGATATGATTCGACCGCACGAGCCTTGTCATAACGATTTTTTGTTTTGGCGGTGATCTGTTCGGCAAGCTTTGCGATACGCGGATCGAGATTTGGCGGGAGAAAACGATAGTTGCTAACGTCCGCGATGTAAGGCCTGTCATCGGCTCGAAGCTCCGCAGCAGTCGGCACACTGCGATCGGAAAAGACCTTATAACTTACTCGCTCGAAGGTACGCGGATAACTGAAGCCGCCGTAAGCATCCTTGTAAACCACCGGAAAATTACCCTGTTGTATGCTCACGGCACGCGGCAGAGCGAACAGCACGGGCGTGTCGAGCGGTTCCAGATATACGGTTTGAACGGTGCGATTTTCGCTGCCTTTTGTAAAATCGACCTGCACGAGATCGCCCTCGTTCTTTTCCATCGCGATCCTCGTACCGGTGTTGGATTTGCTCCACGACTTGTTGTCAAAAGTGTCGAGAGCGACGCCGCGAAAATAAAGGTTGTCGTCCTGGCTGCCTTCCAGTCTGACGCGCATTACGACCTCTTCGCTTTGTTGGATCTGACCGATCCCGCCGAGCCGAACCGTATCAGAAAATCCTGACGAAGTTCTCTGCCCGAACTGATTGCCGCCGAAACCTGCACCACCGACACGCGGCAGAAGAAAGAACATCGGTAGAGCCAAAGCCACGATAAAAACTACCAGCGCCACTGCCGCCGCCGGAAGCCTGCGAACCGGAAACGTCATCTTTGATTCTGAGTTCGGGTCGCGCTCATACGTTTTGTCGCCGGCGATCTTCAACTCTACGGCACGCGATGTTTTCCTGATCTCGAACGCAATGATCGAGCACGCGATCACGAGCATGTAAACGACAAACGCCCCAAAATACAACGGACTGATGCTGAGACCAGCCGCAAGCAGCACCTCAAAAAATGACATCAGGTAAAGAAATATCCAGTCCCGGTCGCTCTTTTTTTGCAACAGCTTGATCGCCGCAAGGCTTAGGATCATGCGTGCAAGAATGCCCGCGATCGCAGCCTCGCCACCCGCAAATGTGATGATGCGAAACTTCCACGCCACGAAAAACGCCGGAAGAGCGAGAACGATGAGCGCAGTGCCGACCTTTTCGGAGATCTGCCAGCGTGAGCCTTCCATCCGCCACGCCACGATCATCAACGCAATAAAACCCGCCGTCTCGACTATCCCAAACGACCCCGAAACCCACAACGCCAAAAAGCCGCAAAAAACGGCCCCGTAGGAAACTATTCGAAAAAAGGTCTCAAAACTCATCGATCCCGGCAAACGCCGATAATCAATTATATCGTTTTGGCGGAAATAGGTTGCGAAAACTTAAGGCAACCTGAGCCGCCCGCATTTCGCGGTATATACCAAAGCCTTCGCTATCCGATCGGGCTAGACCCTCGATTTGCGGCTATGCCGCCATGAGCCAATTTTTAGCCCGCTAAGCAAGCAGCATAACTTTAGCCACGCGTGCGAACGTGTGGAAAAAAGCATCAAACAAAACGAGCGAGCAAAGCATGCGACATAATTTATGCCGCGTGTTTCAAACGCTCGGATCATTGTTGACTCTAACCCCACGTTCCGCTCTGCACATGGGCTACAATCATTCCATCGGCTCTGCCGATTGACTAATAGGCGCGGTATGGGTCGTCGCCATGGTGTTCCAGCGGTTGGAGTTCGTTCTCCTCGGGATCATCGGGATTGTAGAAGACGATGCCTCGCGGATATTTTGGATTGATATTGGAGTAGCCGACATTTTGGTAAGTCTTGCCGTTTGCCGTGAACGTGTAGGTGATGGCGTAAATAGCGTTTGGACCGTCGCCATTTTTGAAATTGTTGATGAAATTCGCGGTAGTTTGTTCGTGATGTTTCGCAAGCTTTTCATGGAGCGATGAGCTTCTCCATTTTGTAACACCAACTGCGATAAAGGAAATGATTAAAATCGCGCCGAAAATAATGAATCTGGCTCGGAGCATTCCAGCCTTCTGCACTTTTTCAACGCGATCGTAGTCTTCAAACATAGCGAACGTATAACAATGAGTTCGTACAATTCTATCAAGCTCTGTGTCGCATCCAAAAAGCTAGAAAGATAATGCTTTTTCCTCGGATTTGAAAGAAATTAATTCTCTTCCACGGGAGAGTCAAATGTTTGGTCGCTCGGCGGGAGCAACGCCGGCTAATAGCTCACAAGCCTCAGCGGCAAATCCGAAGGTGCGGTTGGCTTCAAATAGGTGTGGAGTATGTTCGCGCCACCATCTTGCAGCTTCGGGGCGAGCCTCCTCAAGGATCTCGACCGCAATTTTAGCTTTAACAAGATAAACTGAGCCCTCATCCACGCGGCCCATCAAGACAGCCCAAAGCTGTCCGAAGAACCCCTTCGGTCCCGTCAAGACCCCAACAGTCAATGTCGTTTTTTGAGTTGGATAATGCAACGGCAGGACGCGACCGACCCAAGCTTGCCGTATTTCGAGAGGCGCTTCGCCCGGCGGTGTGGATATTATTCTGATAAAAGCCATAGCAAGCTACTATGTTTCACGGCTATCGAAAAAATGTCGGAATTACTTCTTGTTTCCTTGGATCGATGGAAATTTAGTCCTTTTCCTGATCGAGTGTCCAGGAAACGATCCAACCGTGTTGGTTGCCAACACACGCGGCTCAATACCCTATTATTTTTGAAGAACCAACATTTTCTGTTTCCAGTCAAAGGTGATCAAAAAATTCTGCATGACTCCGATACCAATGATGGCTCCATAGTCCTTTATACTTTGGTCGAAACCTGCTTCTTTGCCAAAAAGTAGTGCGGGAAGATTGGACATTTCGTAATCACCTAACCCCATAGATTTAATCTGACCCAATTTCGTGGAACCCTTATCAGGTATCTGGCCAAGCTTAGATTCTTTGATGGTTGCTGGCGACAACGAAATTGGAGAAGCCACTGCAGTATCGAACAGACATCGCACTTTTGTTCCCTCGAAGGTGATACCTTGGGCGACCGGCAAGGTTAACGAAATGCCAAAGTTATTTTCGAGAGATTGATCCATCTTGAAAAGAAGAGGTTTTGTGTCGCCGGACGAGGCCTCCGCAGTCTGTTTATAATCTACCGGGGGTTTTTCAAGAAAGCGTATAACTTTCTTCTTGAAGTCGAACTGAACAATCTTTCCTCTAAAAAAATCAGCTCCAAGAATCAGGTCTACAACATAGCCGATCCTTTTGCTCATCGCTTCTGCAGACCCCTCTCTCAATCTATGGCTGACTGGTTTTTCGTCTCCCAGAACGATTTGAGGCACGTCAGCGTAAATCACCGTCTTATCCGCGATCGTGCCGTGCCCACCCGGCCCATCGTATGTATATCCGGGCGTTATCTTGTACTTGATAATGATGTCGGGACCGAAGAAGGAATCCGCACTACCCGTAAATATCGCAGCTTTGACCGGGATATCCTTCTTGATTTTCGCGTCAACGATGATGAAGCCTTTTTCAAGCGTAAATGGAATTTCACCGGCGATACACGGC
>JBGARA010000041.1:0-30828 GCA_044230475.1 Pyrinomonadaceae bacterium
TCGTACAGCCGGAGCGTTGTTTCGTCTGCCAGCGACTGCTTAATTTTTTCCAATTCGGCGGAAACCTCGCGTTTTTCCGCTTCGGTTTTCACCGTCGTAATTTTCTGGCGAGCTATTGCGGTTGCGATGTTCCTTTTGACAAATTCAGCTTGCCTCGCATCGACCGCCGCGGCAAGCGACCGCGATACCGTCAAAAATACGTCCGGCGTAATAGACGGATCGGTCTTACGCCGTTCGTCGAGCTGCGGTTTGACCCAATCGCGCATTGCTGCGATATCCTTTGAATTTGCCAGCGCCAGCGGATCTATCACAAATTGGAGAAACGCCCGGCGAACATCGGAAAACCTGAGGTCTTTGTCAGGTGGAAGGATCACGAAATAATCGTCGCGTGCGTTTAGAAAGTTGACATTTCCCTGAGGAGCGAGCATTTCGGGAACGATGTTGAAATGCCGTTCGTGAATGCGTGTTTCGACGGTTTCCAGCTTGGTCTTTTTTGTCTTTTGCGTCTGGACCTTGATCTTTTCAGTAGCAAAAAGCTGCGGCCGCGTGTGCAGATAATCGAGAAGTTCGGTGACCATTTCGCGTGCCGAGGTGCGCAGTATGCCTTCGGCCTCGCGTGAATACATTTTTGCATAGTCGTCGAGCTTCGAGTTGATGCCGGAGCGGCGATAAAATTCGCGCGCAAGCGGTGCAAAATCGAGCACGTCGAGCAGACTTCCCGGTAAGTCGCTGGTGATAACGGGATCGGCAAAATCAGGTGCCGGAGCCAAGGTGAACGCCATCGACATGAAAGGTGCAACGATCTCGGCGTCGGATGCTCTTGCGTGACGTTTTTTATACTGCGCGACAAACGCCGATATCCTTCGCCTCAGGTCAGGATCAAGCGCGGCCGTATCTTGTGACAATTTTGTTCGGAAGGATTCACCGGCACGCGAAAGCGGCGTTTTGATCATCTTTTCGCCATCGGTCTGCGCCATTTCAAGCGTGGCCAGCACCAGTATCAAACGCTTGTCAGCCTCGATCTTTACACCGTAATCGCCAAGGTCAAAGCCCTGCTGAACACTTTGTCCGGCGACACAGAAAGAGAATATCAGGATGAAACTTAATAGGATCGTAGCTCGCATTTTGTCTGTTAGAAAAGATGAATTTCCTGCACGGTTAGATGCATTCTAACGCCAAAAAAAAGAAATAAGGATAGAGGGATGATAACTATTCCTCTATCCTTATTCGCGGATCAGTAGATGTAACGCCACCCGGAGCTTAGTTGTAGCTGCTGAGAGCTTCGCTTTCTTCGTCAAACACGTCAAAAACCGTCAACAGTTTGGTGATAGCGAGAAGGTCCTGGATCTTTTGTGTCAATTTCAGGAGCTTGAGCGTGCCGCCTTCTTTTTTGACAGCTGTAAAGCTCGACACGAGTTCGCCGATGCCGCTCGAATCGATGTAGCCTACTCCCGCCAGATTGAGCAGGATCTTATTCTTGCCTTCGCCGAGGAGTTTGCGGATCGCTGTTCTCAAAGCAACGCTTCCCTCGCCGATCGTAACTTTGCCGCTGAGATCGAGAATTGCAACATCGCCGGCCTGGCGTTCAGTTATATTAATATCAGACATTATTATCTCCTCAAGTTTAGTTTTCTAATTTAATAGCAAATTTTAACGCAAAAAAGTGAAAAGTGAAATATAGGAAAGCGGAAAGTCGTTTTCCGTCCCATCACTGTTTTTTCTTGAACATCTTTACAATAAGGCCGCCATCATTGTGGTTCGACCAATTGATCTCGTCCATGAACGCATTCATGAACAGTATGCCGCGCCCATTTGTTTTTAAGAGATTCTCAGGATTTGTCGGGTCGGGTATCTCATCGACCGAAAAACCTTCGCCAAAATCCCTCACCGCAATGCCGAATGCGTCATCCTGATCCTCAAACCGAACCTCAACGCTCTTCGATTCGTCAAACTTGTTGCCGTGTTTAACAGCATTCGCAACCGACTCGCGGACGGCCATGTCGATGGCATAAGCTATTTCGTCGTCGAGGCCGCGCTCTTTGGCAAACTCAGCCGCTTTAACGGCTGCTTCTTCGACCGATTCGATACGGCTGGGCAGTTTGATCTCTAGTACTTCAGACACAATATATGCTTTGTAAGTTATCGGTTTAATATCGTTGCTGTCAAGACAAACGGCAGCGATAAATTCTAAAATTACCCTTGTGAAGATATATCCCGCGAAATCACTGCAAGGAACTGTTGTCCTGCCGGGCGATAAATCGATCTCGCATCGTGCCGCAATGATCGCTGCGATGGCGACCGGCGAAACCCGGATCGAAAATTTCAGCACGGCGGAAGATTGCCACACCACCATCAAATGCCTGAAAGAATTAGGCGTGCCGATCTCGCAAAACGGAACAGAGGTTGTCGTTACAGGCGTCGGCAAAACGGGCTTCTGCAAGCCCGAACAGCCGCTCGATTGCGGAAACAGCGGCACCACGATGCGGCTGCTGGCCGGCATTCTTGTGGGACAGGCTTTCGAGTCGACGCTCATCGGCGACGAATCGCTGCAAAAAAGGCCGATGCAGCGCGTCATCGCCCCGCTTGAAAAAATGGGCGCGAACATAAGCTCGAACGAGGGTAAACCTCCGTTGAGAATCTCCGGCACGAACTCGCTGAAGCCAATTGAACATACTCCAGCCGTCGCATCTGCTCAGGTGAAATCAAGTGTTTTGCTTGCTGCATTAAACGCCGCTGGCGAAACTACTGTCTTTGAACATGTTCCAACGCGCGACCACACCGAACGAATGCTGGACTGGTTCGGGGCTGGACTAGTATCCCGGAAAACCGATCTAATTGCGATCTCAGGACAGTCAGTTTTAACTGCCCGCAACTTTGTAATTCCGGGAGACATATCATCGGCAGCTTTCTTTATGGTCGCAGCAGCTTGTCTCAGAAGCTCTGACATAAGGCTGCCAAATGTCGGCGTGAACCCGACAAGACGTGCGGTGCTTGACCTATTACTCCGTCTTGGAACAAACGTCGAGATCACTGAAGCCGAAGAAATCTGCAACGAACCGATCGGGACGATCCGCGTTCGCGGAGGCTTGTCTCATAAGGATGGGCAGTGTATTGTTGACGGGCCTATGATCGCGGCACTCATCGACGAACTCCCGATCGTTGCGATTCTCGGCACCCAGTTAGACAGCGGGGTCGAGGTTCGTGATGCGGGCGAGCTTCGCTTCAAAGAGACCGACCGTGTAACGGCGATCACGGAAGATCTTAGACGGATGGATGCCAAGGTTGCCGAGTTTGACGATGGGTTTAAGGTTGAAAGATCGTCACTAAAAGGTGCGGTCGTCGAGTCATTTGGCGATCATAGGATCGCGATGGCATTTGCGGTCGCAGGTCTGTTGGCCGAAGGCGAGACTGAGATCGCCGGTGCAGAGTGTGCCAATATCTCATTTCCCGGTTTTTTTGAGTCGCTTAAATGTGTCATAAATTAGACTGTCACCTCCTATGAAAAACAATGACACTCGAGTTGTATTAACGGGGTTTATGGGCGTCGGGAAATCGAGCGTCGCGCGACATCTTGCAAACATGCTGAGATCCAAGAAGATCGATCTCGACACATTCATAGAAAATAATGAGCAGCGAAGGATCGCCGAGATAATCGATTCCGATGGCGAAGCGCGATATCGCGAGATCGAAACCAACAACCTGAAGGAGGTGCTGAACGCCTCAGACATAAAGGTTCTTTCGCTCGGCGGCGGCGCGTGGACGACCGAGGAAAACCGTGAGTTGTTGAAAAAGCACGATTTTACCAGTGTTTGGCTCGAGGCGACATTCGATCATTGCTGGCGAAATATCGCCTTTTCGCGAAAAGACCGCCCGCTTGCGAGAAATAAGGAAAAGGCCCGAAAACTCTTCGAGGAAAGGCAAAAAGTCTACTGTCTTGCCGATTGGCACTTTGTCATCAGGCCGGACTTCACTTCCTATGACGTTGCCAGGGCGATGAAGGAAGAGATTTTTTCCTGAACGGGCATTTTAGTGTTGCTAAACATCCTATTTTCGAGCAATATAGTTCTACTAAATAAATAAGCTCTTTCCCGATGTTTTCGGAGAGAATTTTTGCTTAGTAGAGCCTTCAACAAAGGCTGTTTCCGATGATCTGAAGACAAAATATAACGTTTTGGAGGAAATAATGAAAACCAAATTTTTTACAATTTTTGCGCTGGCCGTCGCCTTATTTTTGAGCGCCTGCGGCGGCAAGAGTGATGCCGTTCTGCAAAAGGACGCCACAGATAAGCTGGCCGCTGAAAAGGTCACAGGCGTCACCGTTGCGGTTAAAGACGGCGTCGCAACGCTTACCGGCGAGGTCGCCGACGTCACCGTGAAAAGCAAGGCGGAAGATGTGGTGAAACGAACGGAGGGCATCAAATCCGTTGACAATAAATGCACAACCAAGCCTCTGCCCGCTCCGCCGGCACCGCCTGCAGGCGAAACTCCGCAGTCGGATGCAATGATGAAGGGAACGATCGAAGAAGCCCTGAAAAAAATGAGCATCAGCGGAGTAACAGTCGCAGTAAAGGACGGCGAAGCCACGCTGACCGGAACCATCTCGAAGGATAAACTGCCTGAAGCAATGAAGGCTGCGATGGAAGCCGACGTCAAGCATGTAAATAACAAGCTCACAGTCAAATAGGCCGATTAAGGAGGAAATATGTCATTACAGGAGAAATACCAATCACTTCTTGAACTCGCCAATTCTAACGGCACGACCTATGAGTTGAGCGAAGGAGACGGAGTCTTGCACATCAATGGAACTGCTCCAAGCGCCGAGGCAAAGCAGGCAATATGGGACGAATATCAAAAGATCGACCCCGATTTCACAGCCGGTGACCTGGTGCTGAACATAACTGATTCAAGCGCAGCCGGTGGCGGTGCCAACACCTACATCGTCGAAGCCGGCGATAACCTGAGCAAGATCGGCGCCAAATACGGCATCACCTGGAAAGCCATCTACGACGCCAACCGCGACATTATCAGTAACCCTGACCTGATCCATCCCGGTCAGGAATTGAAGATCCCAGGTTAAGGGTGATTCCCTCATAAATTGTAAAAAGGCCCGGATGATGATCATCCGGGCTTTTTTGCTTGGAGTCGATAGTTTCCAGGGAATCTGATAAATTTCTCTTAATGTCTCTCGAAACAGATTTTATCGTGATTGGCAGTGGCGTCGCCGGTTTGCGGGCTTCGATCGGACTTGCATCCAGTGGCGGACGCGTCACTGTTCTCACCAAGGACAAGGCGAGTGAATCCAATACGGAATACGCGCAGGGCGGTGTTGCGGTTGTCTTGTCAGACGATGACAATGCCGAGTTGCATGAGGACGACACGCTTGTAGCGGGAGCAGGTTTGTGTGATCCGCAGGCGGTCGAGACGCTTGTCACTGAAGGCACGAACTACATCAAACAACTTATCGATTGGGGAACGGAATTCGATCGCGAAGGAGGCAAGCTGGTCTTTACCCAGGAAGCTGCTCATTCACGCCGCCGTATATTACACTCTCACGGCGATTCGACCGGTGCCGAGTTCGTTCGTGCTTTGATCGCTCGCGCCAGGCTAGAAAAAACGATCAATCTGACGCCCTTTGCGAATACTGAGAGTCTGATCGTTCAAGATGGCCGTTGCGTCGGGGTTCGTTTCTTGGATCCGATATTGCGAGCCCCACGCGAGATCTATGCAAAGGCAGTTATCATGTGCACGGGCGGTGCAGGACAGTTGTACCTGCACACTACAAACCCAACCGTTGCGACTGGTGATGGAATGGCAATGGCATATTTTGCAGGAGCCGAAATGGCTGATATGGAGTTCATTCAGTTTCACCCGACAGCGTTGAACCTCGAAAATGCACCGCGTTTTTTGCTTAGCGAAGCGATGCGCGGTGAAGGCGGTATACTTAAGAACAAATACGGTGAACGCTTCATGCCGCGTTATGACGAACGGGCGGAACTTGCCCCGCGTGACATTGTCTCGCGTTCAATAGTGGCAGAGATGCGTCGCACCGGAACGCGAAATGTTTATCTCGACATGACCGCTCTCAACGAGGATTTTCTCAAACACCGTTTTCCAAAGATCTACGAAGTCTGCAAACTTTACGGCCTCAATATTGCAACTGACATGCTTCCCGTATCGCCCGCTTCGCATTACTGTATGGGCGGAATTCGCACTGATCTGTGGGGCCGAAGTACGGTGCCCGGACTTTATGCCGCAGGCGAAGTTTCATGCACGGGCGTTCATGGAGCAAACCGCCTTGCATCAAATTCCCTGCTCGAAGGCTTAGTGTTCGGAGCCCGAGCCGGCGGAGCGGCGCTCGACGATAGCAGGCACTTGGCAATCGGCACTTGGCCGTCAAAAAAAGATGATCAAGGATCAAAGGTCGAGCATCAGAAATCTCATCTATCCACAGCGGTCAGGAAACGCGTAAAACGCATTATGTGGGAACGCGTGGGTATTCTGCGCGACCGCAATTCACTTGCGAGGGCGTTGAAGGAATTCGATCAGATCCTGGCGGGAAATCTGAGTTTGTCGTCGCGAAATTTTGTAATGCTGGCGCAGCTCGTCGCTACCGCCGCGCTATGGCGTGAAGAATCGCGCGGCGGGCATTTTCGCACTGACTTTCCACAGCAGCATGAAAAATGGCAAGTTCACTCGATCCAACAAAGAGAAAGCGATATCGCATCCTCCCCATTTATTGATCCCAACAGTATGGCTAAATCGCGGGAAGAACATCGTCCAGAGTTTCAAGCAGACCGCGCCCTCTGAGACTTTTCTCGTCTGCGTCGGTGCGGTTCATTGAGATTATCTTGCCCTCGGGTGAAATAAGAAATGTCGTCGGGAACGAATGAACCCTTAAATTCACTCGCATAAAATCTACGATACTTGTAAATTGGGCATGCGTCCAATTCATGCCAGCTTTGTTAAGACTACTTTTCATCGAATCTACCGTGTAGTCTTCGTCGGTGTTTAAACCTAAAACGACAAGACCGCGCGACTGGAAGCGCTTGTGAGCTTCGCGAAGATAAGGCAGTTCATCACGGCAGGCCGGACACCAAAATCCCCAAATATCGAGGAGAACATACTTCCCACGAAACTCACCAAAATTGCGTTTCTTACCGTCAAAATCCGTAAAAGTGAATTGAGGGAATTCTTTCCCCGTCCAAAGTTCAGCGCGTTTATAGTCCTTCGCCTGCTGCTGTTTGACGATCACCAAATTTTTTATAACATCGGCTTTTTTTGTCGAAATATAAACATCGCCTGCGCGGAATACGACATTTTCATCGCTTGCTCTGGTCGATTCGGGCGAGAGGTCATCGATGTCCACTTCGCCGTTACCATTTGTATCAACCCCAAGCCAACCGTTGGACGGATCAACCTTTTTCTTATCAGCGTCGTAGGCATATTGCAGGAGTACTTCTTTTCCACCAATGCTCACACGAGCTCGCACCATGACCTCGGCAGACTGTTCGACAAATCGGTCGTCCGGCCCCATTTTGCTGTAGCGCATCGACTTAAAATACCTGAGAAATACCGGCATTGTTTTGAACGGCCCATCGGTGAGTTTTATGTCAGCTACCGCTATCCAAAGGTATGGATTGTCCTCTTCCTCTCGTTTTAAAGTGAGCTTTTCATCGTCATTCAAATTGTTATCGCCATTTAAATCTACAAAGATGTATGGTGATTCTCCCGATTCTTCAACGAGGAGAGCAAGGATCGAATTGCTTTGTGTCCGTGGGTCAATCAGCCGCGTAGCTGCAAGGTGGGCGTCATCAGCGATAGTTATCTTGCCCTTTAGTTTGTCGATAGTTATCGACTTAAAGATTATGCGCTCCTTTGATTCTGGGTTTGTAAGTAGTTTTGTCTCGAACTGTCCCGTGTATTCACCGTCACCAAAGGCAGAAGAAGCACCAAAGACAATTACGGCAAAAACAACTAGAAGTGACCTGACTTCGTTTTTTCGCACAATGTTGACCTCCAATGATAATGGATGTTTGCAAATTCGAACTTGAACGCGTTAAGTGTAAAAAATAAAATTGTTTACGTCAAAGAAATCGTTAGTTATTTGTTTTCCGCTCAAGCGGCGTTCCCGGTTATCTCCATATGAAGTTATTCGCCACAACTTTGAATCTGGCCTCGATAGTCTCGCATAATGCCCAGCTTGCCCCGCATCACGAAGCGATCGTCTGGGAAAACGTGCGAATGACCTTTGGCGAGCTCGATAAGCTGTCGAACAAGGTCGCTAGCGCCCTTGTCGTTATGGGCATCGGTCATGGCGACAAGGTCGCATTGTGCTGTCCAAATATCCCGTACTTCCCTGTCGTTTATTACGCGATCATGAAGGCCGGTGCGGTTGTTGTGCCGCTCAACGTTCTCTTCAAGCCCCGCGATTTTGCTTATCATCTGTCCGATTCGGATGCAAAAGCGGTGTTCACGTTTGAGGATATTCCCGACCTGGCAATGGCGACAAATATGAAGGAAGGTTTCGATCAGGTCGAAACTTGCCGCGATCTGATCGTGATGACATCAGACCTCATGGGGGCCAGTCCATTTCCCGAACATCCGACGATTACGCAGATCATTGCTGACAAGAGCGACCGGTTTGAGAATTATCCGACGCGGCCTGACGACACCTGCGCGATCCTTTATACATCGGGCACGACCGGCCAGCCAAAAGGTGCCGAACTGACGCACATGAATCTAATGACGAATGTAACGACAGGCTGGTCAACACATCTGCCAATGCTGGATTTTACAGACGGTGTTCAAAAGACCGTGCTGGTAACGCTGCCGCTTTTTCACACGACCGGCCAGACCGTGCAGATGAACACCAATCTTTATGGAGGATGCCGCGTAGTTTTGCTCCCGCGGTTTGAACCGAAAAGTGTTCTCGACGCAATGGTAGCCGAGAAAGTGAATTTTTGGATCGGCGTCCCGACAATGTATTGGTCGCTGCTAAAATACGTCAACGAAACCGGTTACGACGTTAGCCGCATCGCCGAAAATATGAAGGTCTGCACGTCGGGCGGCGCTCCGATGCCGGTTGAGGTGCTAAAAGAGTTTGAAGAAAAATTCGGCGTAAAGGTTAGAGAAGGCTACGGTCTTTCGGAAACGTCGCCGCTCGCATGTTTCAATCATTTCGACAGGCCATCAAAACCCGGAACGGTTGGCCAGCCGATCTTTGGCGTCGAGGTTAAGTGTTTTGACGATGATGATAACGAAGTGGAACGCGGCGAACGTGGTGAGATAGTCATTCGCGGGCCGAACGTGATGAAGGGCTACTATAAGCGCCCGGAGGCGACCGCCGAAGCTTTTCGCAGCGGCTGGTTTCACACAGGCGACATTGGCATCATTGACGACGACGGTTATATCGCAATAGTTGATCGTAAGAAAGATATGATACTTCGCGGTGGATATAACGTTTACCCGCGCGAGCTTGAGGAGGTCATCATCACCCATCCCGCAATTTCGCTTTGCGCCGTTATTGGTGTTCCGTGCGAGCGACTCGGCGAAGAAGTAAAGGCGTTTGTTGTTCTAAAGCAGGGTCACGAGCTCACGGCTGAAGAATTCATCGCCTGGTGTCGCGATCAAATAGCTGCGAATAAGTATCCACGGCATGTTGAGTTCCTTTCAGAGCTGCCTGTGGGCGGTACGGGGAAGATAATCAAACGCGCTCTACGAACGGAAAATGTCGGTTAGCCGATGCACAAATATTTTTTAACAATCCGTTAATAAGTTAGTCACCAGCAATCAAGGGCTAACGAATTCTGACATTGCATAGCGGCTGGAAAATCATGTCATTTCTGGAAAACCATGTCGAATCTAGAAAGTTATGTCGTTTCGGGAAAGTCATGTCATATCTGGAAAGTTGGTATTCCCATTTCCGTCGAATGGCGCTAGGGTGAAAAGCGTGGTGAATTTTCTAAAGTCGATAATTGTCATTTTTTCCGTTGGCTGCTTTGCTTTGGCGTGCATTTCGACTAAGGCCTCTCGTTACTCGATCACAAACAGTAAGTCCTATGAGGCGGCTCTCTTTCGTCAAAACTGTGCGATCTGTCATGGGCCTGAGGGCGAAGGAAAGACTCTCGAAGACGGGCGTGTGATACCAAACATTCGGGATGGAGTGCATAAATACAACACCGACGAAGAGATCTATAACCACATTGCAAACGGCGGCAACGGTATGGTGCCTTTTCGCGATATTTTGACTGATCGTGAAATAAAATTGCTGGTCGGTTTCGTTCAAAAAGACTTAAGACAACATAATTAGGGCCGTAGTTATTGCCGAAAAATGAGTGTAAAAATCTGGATCTAATTTGTGCATTCGTGGCTTTGTTACTTATCTGCCCCCATTCTGTTAGATTATTCCTATGAAAGTTCTCATCACCGGTGCGAGCGGATTGCTCGGCAAGGCGCTGCAAAAGTCATTCGCTGAAAAGGGCTACGAGATGTTGCTTGCTTCGCGTCAGGCGCCTAAAGACGAACAGCATATTCAATGGGACCTAGAAAACGGTTTTGCGGAACCTGAAAGACTCGAAGGCATTGATGCTGTCGTTCACCTCGCCGGCGAAAATGTTGCCGGTTTTCGCTGGAACGATGAAAAGAAAAAAGCTATTCGCGATAGTCGTGTTCTTGGGACGCGCAGCGTGGTCGAGGCTATCTCGAAATTAAACAAAAAGCCAAAAGTGCTCGTTGCGGCGTCTGCTATCGGTTTTTATGGCGAAAGAGGTGACGAGGAAGTCACGGAATCAAGTACTGCCGGAGATAATTTTCTCGCCGAAGTTGGAAAGGCATGGGAATCGGAATCTCGCCGTGCGGAAGATGCGGGAATACGCACCGTGCTGCTGCGAACCGGAATAGTTCTATCCAAGGAGGGTGGAGCTCTTGCAACAATGCTCACGCCATTCAAACTCGGTGTAGGCGGCGTGGTCGGCAGCGGCAAACAATGGATGAGCTGGATCTCGCTCGATGACGAAATGGCGATCATCAACTTTGCCATCGAAAACGAAAACCTGCGCGGAGCGGTCAACGCCGTGTCGCCAAATCCGGTGACGAACGAAGAGTTTACCAAGACTCTCGGCGAGATCCTTTACCGTCCGACATTTCTTCCCCTGCCGGAATTTGCGGTGTCGATGCTATTTGGCGAGATGGGCGACGCACTGCTGCTCGCAAGTACAAAGGTTCTGCCCAAACGCCTCGAAGATGCTGGTTTTGAATTCAAATATCCTGAACTGAAAGCTGCTCTTGAGCATGCCACAAAATAAATGAGTTTCTTCAAAAATATTCTTGGTAAATCAGATGAACCGATAACATCGTACGCCGATTTTTGGGATTGGTTTAAGAACAACGAAAAAGTATTCTCTAGAATTGTCCGAGAACGAGGCGATATTGAGCACGACTTTTTTGATAAGGTAACGCCTAAGCTTAACCAGATCGTTGATGGACTGTTCTTATTGACGGGGATTGGAGAGACGCTCGAACTTGTATTTACGCCAGACGGAAATATCAAAAAGATCGTTTTTGCCGAGGAACTTGTCGCGTCTGCACCGCACATAGATGGCTGGAAGTTTCTAGCACTAAAACCGGACGCAGGGAATAGTGGATTTTACCTGACTATGGGCGGAAACAAGTTTTCACTCGAAAGCCTGCATTTTTACTCTAAGGAATCATGGGAACAGCCCGATGAAATAGCTATTACTGTCACTCATGATGGCCTTAATGACGAGAATCACGCCGCCATAACGCATGGTATCTACATCTTTTTGGATAATTTTCTGGGCGAGCTTGCGTTTGCAACAATTATTGACGACCTCAACGTAATTGATCAAAAATTCTTGCCAAACGACCTGATTGCTGTTCAAGACCTAAAGAAATATTTGTCGGATAGGCAGGGTAAATTTGTTGAAAAATATGATGGTGCTCGTTTTAATACAGAAGAGGACTCTTTCTCGATGATGGAAGCCGAACTCGAAAATGGACTGCCTCTTATAGCCCTCGTTAATTCAACACTCCTTACATGGGATCGGAAACCATCTCATCCGTGGGGCGCAGGAATTACGTTCGAATATCCTGCGACGGACAACGGATTGCCTGACGAAAGTACATATCAACTTTTGAGTGACATTGAAGATGAGATCCTTAACGACCTAAAAGACTATGAAGGGTATTTGAATATTGGCAGAGAAACTGCAAATAACATAAGGACTGTTTATTTCGCCTGTAAGGATTTCCGAAAGCCGTCTAAAGTATTTGATCGAATCCAAAAGAAGTATTCAGGACAATTTGGGATTGATTTTGATATTTATAAGGATAAGTACTGGAAGTCGTTCGACCGTTTCATTCCGGTCGAGGACGATGGACCTGTTAGTTAAGAAATAGGACGTTGCAAAATTGGTCGGCTCGGTGCTGCGTCGGATTCGAATGGGGCAATTTGTAGATTTAATGCATATTGGCCGTCAGCGACATCGTTTGGCACGTAGATCAGTTCGGTGATCGTGCTATTAATACGGCTCTTAGGATTTAATTCACGACTTCCCGGCTCGACGTTCCAAAAAATGCGATGGTTTGAGAGTTTGCCATCGTCGAACAGCCGGTCGATCGACGGCAGGTCAACGAGCAGATGCTTAAAGCCGCATTTGACGATAAACTGCATCGCATCAGCCGTGAAATAAGGCGGGATGTTGTTTGCATCATAGATATTTGACAGCTTGCTTTCATCGTTGGGGAGCGTGCGGACGATCAATGCGTCGCCTTCGGCAGCGGGTGGTTTAAGTTGCGAATTTTCCAACGCATCTTTACTGATGACTTTATCACCGTTGCTGATCACGTCCGGCGTAACAGAAACCAGCAACGCCGGCATCATCACGTCCACCAAACAATCGCGCACTGATATTCGTTCGTTTGTTATATGTCCGACGCACTCGGTATGAGTCCCGTTGCAATGTGGTATGAATGTTACGCTTTCAAAATTACAGCTCCCGCCGCGACGCGTGTCGCCGACAAGCTCGCCGTACTCACAAGCCTTTGCAGACGCAGGCTCTACGCCATATGCGCTGGGCTGCGGGCCATCGAAACGCAGTGGTATCGAGAGATCGAAAAAGTTTTCGAGATCACTTTTCAGATGCTTTTTTCCTTGTTGTTTTGATCTGCCTTCCGACTTCGTTTTCGGGAAAGACGGTTAAGGTGCCGTCCATTTTGTCACCGTCGAAGTGAAAAAGCCAAACGCCCTTGCCGCCCGTTCGCGGGATCGTGAACTCCGACGTAAGCGTCTGCTTCACGGCATCATAAGTCATATCAAATTCACCCATGAAATCTGGCTTTCCGTCCACGATCTTATCTGTAACCACATTTACAAGTGCCGGATCTTTTTTCGAGCGGCTGACATGGTAAACGACGATCTCGTCATGACAATACTGATTGCTGCCGACGCATTTTGATTCGCCCGTCCAATCGCCAAACAAACTCTCTGCCGCCGATTTCTGCTGCGCACATGAGGCGACGCTTCCCAACAGTAGAAATATCAATATGCTCGCTAACTTCATAGCTCTTTTATACGCTGCATTACTGCGTTTAGATCCATTTTGTTGACATCATCAATGGCACTGCATAGTTCCATCAGCAACCGATCCTGTGCATTGCCTTTTTCTTTTGCGACAGAATAAGGCAGATCTTCGCGAAACGTGACCATCGAGTATTTTGAAAAATAATCGGGATAGGTTTGCTCGAGCTTTGTTTCCAATTCACGTTTTCTTTGAAAAACAGGATCAGCGGTTGCGTCGCGCATTTCGTAAAAATTCTCTTCGGCCATGTCGGCGATGGCATCGGTGTTTACTTTACGAAGCCTTGCAAATTGTTCAAATATGGTTTGCCAATCGAACTGGCCGCCCGCTGACGCAGGCGGTACTGACAGGAGAGAGTCGAGTACGCGAACGTCTTCAAACGAACAATTCATTCCCTGTCCGTAAAACGGCACAACCGCGTGGGCAGAATCACCAAGAAGCAGAGCCTTGCCGCCAACATTCCACGGCGAACATTTTATTGTTCCCAGATTTCCCGTCGGATTGTGAAAGAAATCTTCTAGAAGCGTCGGCATCACCGGCACAACATCCGGAAATTCGCGGTTGAAAAACTCAACAACTGAATTAGCCGCAGATTCGCGCAGATGACGCAGATCCTTCGATTCATTCTGATCTGCGTTTATCTGCGTAAATCCGCGGCTAATTTCTTCAAAACTGTTGGTGCCCTTGTGAGCCAGAAACAAAGTGCATGTAAAACTGCCGTCAAAATTCGGCAGGGCTATCATCATAAATTGATGCCGCGGCCAGATGTGCAGAGCATTTTTTTCGAGCAGAAAACCGCCATCGGCGGCGGGTGGAATGTGCAGTTCTTTGTAGCCGTGAGCCAGCCACGCTTGCGAAAAGTCGAACCGCTCGACACCGCCCTGAAACATGGCGGTTCGCACGGCAGATCCTGCTCCGTCGGTCGCGATCACGGTGTCGCTTTTGACCGTTTTGCCGCTTGAGAATGTTGCCTCGCCGGTGCCGCAATCAAAACCGACACATTTTTCATCGAAGTGAAATGTAACGTTGTCGTACTTTTCAGCTTCGTTCATCAGAGCGATGTTGAGCCCGGCCCGCGAGACAGAATTGATATATTCACCTTCTCGCCCGGAATATCTAAGCAGTTTTGTCTCACCAGAAACCGCGTGGATCATTCGCCCATACATCGGCACCGCCTCGGCGAGCATGTACTCGTCCATCCCAACCTCTCGCAAGGCAGCGATGCCGCGATCTGATAGCGCAAGATTGATCGAACGCCCGGCAGCGACTTCTGCAAGCCGCATGTCGCCGCGTGCCTCATACACATCGACCGTTATCCCGCGTTTTGCTAAGTAGATCGCAAGCAGCGAACCCGCTAATCCTGCACCTATGATGGCGACTTTCGACATAAGAACATCTTGCCACAGAGTTCACAGAGAACAGTGAGAAAAAAATATAAAAACTCAGTGCTCTCTGTGAACTCTGTGGCTAACTCTTTAGACAATCTTTCAGAATATCGGCAAAGCGAGCTACATCGCCGAACGAGTTATAAAGCGGCACGGGAGCAACGCGAATAACATCCGGCTCACGCCAATCCGCAAAAACTCCTTTTGACGTAAGCCGTTCGTGCAACGACTTGTCTCCGCCTTTGACGCGGATGGAAAGCTGACATCCTCGCTGGTCAGGATCGCTCGGTGTGACAATCGAAATTCGCTCGTCACCAAGTTCGTCGATCAATGACTCTAGATGGCCCGTGAGTTTTTTTGACTTTTCTTTGAGCGCGGACATTCCTGCTTCATCAAAAATTTCTAGCGACGCACGCAGCGCAGCCATTTGCAGGATCGGCGGATTTGATATCTGCCAGCCCTCGGCGCCCGCAAGCGGCTTAAATTCGGGCCCCATCAAGAATCGAGTTTCTTTGTTATGGCCCCACCAACCCGCAAATCGTGGCAGATCGAATGAAGTTGAGTGTCGCTCATGAACAAAAGCACCGGCGACCGCTCCCGGTCCGGCGTTGAGATACTTGTACGAACACCAGCATGCAAAATCGACATCCCAATCGTGCATCTTGAGTTCCAGATTTCCGGCCGCGTGTGCCAGGTCAAAACCGACCATCGCGCCGGCTTTGTGTCCTGCGTCGGCGATCGTTTTCATATCGAACGCCTGGCCGGTGTAATAATTTACACCGCCGAGCATAACGAGCGCGATCGAACTGCCTTCGCGCTTTATCGTTTCGACGATGTCATCTGTGCGAAGAGTTGATTCACCTTCGCGCGGTTTTAATTCGATCAATGCTGTCGCTGGATCATAACCGTGAAATCGGATCTGCGATTCGACAGCGTACTGATCGGACGGAAATGCACCTTTTTCGATCACGACCCTGTACCTTTCCGCCGTCGGCCTGTAGAAAGACACCATCAGCAAATGCAGGTTCACCGTCAGTGAATTCATCACGACGGTTTCGATAGGTTTTGCACCAATAACCGATGCCATCTGCTCCGTTAAAAATTCGTGATACGGCAGCCACGGATGCCTTGCGTCTAAATGCCCGTCGACAGCAAGCCGAGCCCAGTCATCAAGTTCCTGATCTACATATTCCCTTGCAGTCTTGGGCATCAGCCCAAGCGAATTGCCTGTGAAATAGATCGGCTCGATGCCATCCTTCGCCTCAGGAAAATGAAATCGCGAGCGAAAGTGGCTCAGTTTGTCGTCGGCATCCATCGCACTAGCCGTAGCTGTCAGTTCTTGTTCATTCATCATCATCAAGCCAAAGCGCTATTACGTCCACATCGTATTTTTCAAGGATAGGGTTCGCCGTCATCAACCGCAACTTGTTCGCTCTCGCTTGCGCAATAAGTAAACGATCAAACGGGTCACTATGGTGGGCCGGAAGTTCTGCCGCCGCGAATGTGTCACCAAAACCGATCGAGAGTTTCGACAATCCACCTGCCGACACCAGACCGGTGATCATCTCATCAGGGCTAACAGGTAAGGTAAGGAATCCCTTGGACCATTTGATAGCTATCTCCCAGGCACTCGCCGCCGAAAAATAGACCGGCTCATCAGGATCTTCTAAGAGCCTCTTTGCACTTTCGGAAAGGCGGCTGCCAAGTCCCGCTGCCCAGAGAAATACGTTCGTATCAAGAAGAATGCTCACGAGTATTCCTCAAATTCGGTAAGCGGGTCATCAAAGCCCTCATGTATCTTGATCTGCCCCTCGTACATTCCGATCCAACTTTGCTTTTTTTGCACGGGGATGAGTTTGACCGTGTCCTCGCCGTTGCGAGTGATGACAACCTCTTCGCCTTCCATAGCCCTTTTTATCATCTGGCTGAGCTTTGATTTTGCCTCATAAACGCTGACCTTCATATTGCGATACTAAATCTAGTCAGACTAGCTAGTCAAGTCATATAAATCTCGATTTCTCAAGATTAAGCCAATTTAGAGCTGCTCCGTGGAGCAGCATAGCTTTGATCTCTGCATCGTAATCGGTGGATTCGATCAATTGCCCCGGCTCAAGCTCGCCCAGAGGAAACGGATAATCTGTTCCAAGGGCTATTTGATCCGCCCCAACGAGTTGTACTAAATAGTCGAGCTTTGACGCATCGTGAACGAGCGAATCGAAATACATCTTGTTAAGATACCGCCGCGGACCGTATTCATTGTCCGTAAAGAGATCGGGACGAACACTGAAACCATGATCGATGCGGCCCAACGTTGCCGGAAATGCTCCCCCGCCGTGCGCAAAGCAAATGCGCAGGTTCGGCAGCTTTTCAAGAACCCCCGAAAAAATAAGTGAGCAGATAGCACGGGAAACCTCGGCGGGCATACCGACCAGCCACGGCAGCCAGTACTTCTGCATATCTTTTTCGCCCATCATGTCCCAGGGATGGACGAAGATCGCCATTCCAAGCCGCTCACAAGCAGCAAAGAAATCGAAAAACTGCGGTTCGCTCAGGTTTAGCTGATTAACATTTGTTCCGATCTGCACACCAGCGAGACCTATCTCTCGGCAACGCTCAAGTTCCTTTATCGCAAGCGCTGTATCCTGCATCGGCACTGTTCCAAGGCCGATAAATCGCAATGGAAATTCGCTCACGATCTCCGCGATATGGTCGTTGAGGAAACGTGCGACCTCGGCTCCGTCATTCGGCTTTGCCCAATAGCTGAACATCACCGGAACCGTTGAAAGCACCTGGACGTTTACGCCATTCGCGTCGCACTCTTCGATGCGTTTCTCGGCGCTCCAGCAATTCTCCTCAATATCGCGAAACGATTTGCCGTCATCACGCACCATCCGCGCACAGCAAGGCTTGTAATGATCGAGCGTGATGAATCCGCCGTAGCCGAATTTATCTTTCCACTTGGGAATATCTTTCGGCAAGATGTGGGTATGGACGTCGATCTTTAGCATTTTAGTTAGCTAATAACGGGGGGCGGCTGCATAACGGAGCCACAGTTCTTACAGGTCCGCAAGTCTTCAGACCCGTAGAATTTTTTGAACACGCCCTGAAATTGAGTCGTGATATCAATTAATTGAAAATACTCTTCGTACAGCTTTTCATTGCATTTTTCACAGAACCACAGCAAGCCGTCAAGCTCGCCTTCACGACGTTTTCGTTCGATGACGAGGCCTATGGTGTTCTCGCCACGTATAGGATTATGCGGGATTCGCGGCGGCAGTAGAAACATCTCGCCCTCGCGGATCGGGACTTCGACAGCCTTGCCGTCTTCTTGTATCTGGACCATGATATCGCCTTCGAGTTGGTAGAAAAGCTCTTCGCCCTCGTCCCAATGGTAGTCCTTGCGCGAATTCGGCCCACCGACAACCATCACGATAAAATCATCGTCGGCATAGACACACTGGTTCCCGACCGGCGGCTTAAGCAAATGCCGATGGTCATCGATCCATTGTTTAAAGTTGAATGGACGTCGAATTGGCATATAATAGTCCTAAATTTAGTAATTCTGTGCAGTATTATATCGCGAAAGCTGCACACAGAGAAAACCCGCAATAGATGCGGGGAAAAATGCCGTTTTTTACACGAGGCTAATATGGATATTAATGAAGATAAACTCAATGCGCTGTTAGGAAAATTTGTCGGCGATCTTGGAGCGACAATGCACGCCGGATCGATCGTTATTGGGGAAAAGCTAGGCCTATACAAGGCCATGGCCACTCCGGAAGAACGAATTACTGCCGCAGAATTAGCAAAACGGACCAACACCAATGAACGCTACGTACGTGAATGGTTAAATGCCCAGGCAGCCAGCGGTTATGTCCAATACGATGCGGAGGCAGACAGTTATTTCATGACGGCAGAACAGTCGTTTGTCATGACAAACGAAACCAACCCGGCCTATTTGCCGGGAGCTTTTGTTCTGGCTACCTCGGCGTTGAAAGCGGTTCCAAAAATGGTGGAAAGGTTCAGAACCGGTGAAGGGCTGGGCTGGCATGAGCATGATCCGGACCTGTTTCGCGGCACGGAGCTTTTCTTCCGTCCGGGCTACAACGCCAACCTCGTATCATCATGGATACCGGCCCTCGAAGGCGTGGAGCAAAAGCTAAAGGACGGTGCAAAGGTGGCCGATGTGGGGTGCGGGCTGGGAGCATCAACGATGATCATGGCCGTAGCTTTTCCTAATTCCAAATTCATCGGTTTTGATTATCATGACAGGTCTATTGAACAGGCCAGGGCAAAAGCTGCCGGAGCCGGACTCGGGAGCCGAGTTTCTTTCGAGGTTGCGAGTGCTAAGGAATTCCCCGGAAACGACTATGATCTGGTCACGTTCTTCGATTGCCTGCACGACATGGGCGATCCGGTCGGGGCGGCAAAACATGTCAGAGGCTCGTTAAAAGACGATGGCACTTGGATGATCGTCGAACCATTTGCGAACGACAAATACGAAGACAACCACAATCCTGTCGGACGCGTTTATTACTCAGCCTCAACGCTGATCTGCACGCCAGCATCGCGGTCGCAGGAGGTTGGATTAGGCTTAGGAGCACAGGCAGGCGAAGCAAGGCTGCGATCAGTTGCAAACGAAGGCGGCTTTACAAGATTCCGTCGCGCGACCGAGACACCGTTTAATCTTGTTCTCGAAGCCCGACCCTGATCAAAGCTTAGGGCTCGATAGAACGGTGAGCGTGCAGCCTTGGTCTTTCTCCTTGAACTCTTTCGTGATTGAGTTCAGAATTGTTGCAACAGCATTACAGCCGACAGCGCTGTCGCTGAGCCCTTCACCTTTATCGAAGAGAGCTCGATTCACTATCTCAGCGTTGCCCGATTCATTTGTGTAGCCAATATTACTTGCGTATCCAATAACAATCTCACTGCCTTTTACGTCAAATTTGAAAAATTTGACTTCTAAAAGAAATTGATCAGCTATGCCAAAATTTGAAACTAGTTTGCTGGTGTATTTGGTATCAATGTCCATTGCCAACGGATCTTTGACCGACTTCCACTTGAATTTTGACTGCTCAGACTTGGAATAGTAACCTGCTATAGTTTCTCTGATCTTTGTGTCATCAAAAGGCCCGGACGGAATAGCAACAAAAAGATAAAGCAGATCATCGCCTTTGCCAGTCCGGAAAAGGTCAGTCGTAGAATCTACTGATGCTAGCTTTTTAAAGTCTTTGAGACAAATATAGGTAGTATTTCCAATCTTGCAGCGAGACTTTTTTGTCTGTGCAAAAACAGGAGTAACAGATAGAACCACTAGTAGGATCAATGCACGCAAGAAACAAGATTTATTCATAATTCGATCATAGTCCTGCAATCTTTTGAACCGTGCGCCAGTTGCGGGCGGTTGTCGGTGTCTTTAACTTTCCCTCGATGAAGTTCTTCCTGAACAACACGCTTTCGGCGACGCCGTCGAGCAGCATCGAATAGATCTCGCGCCCTTTGACAGCAAACTTCTCGCGGTTTGTTTGTTGCTCGGCAAGAGATGCCTGTTTGTCCGCGGGCATTTCGTCACGCATAAAAAGAACGTGCATTTGTTTATGCGTCTCGTATTGTCCTTCGAACGGATTATTTGCAAGCACATCCGCAATATAGCTTCGTTCGCGAACCATGACGGAAATGCTTAGGCCGAAGTCCCTATTGATCACATCTTCGATTTTCTGTACAAGCTTGGCTTCGGCAGCTTTTACACAATCAAACGCTAGATTGCCGCTGTTGATGTAGCTCACGACATTTTTGAAACCGAGCGACTCAAACGATTGGCGCAACGTCTCCATCTTTATCATGTTTGCTCCGCTGACATTGATACCGCGAAGCAAAGCTACATAACGCATAAGAATTTATGCCCACGAAATACGCTAAATACACAAAAATTGTAGTGTCTTTTGTGTTTTTCGTGGGCAGTTTTCCTTTAGGCATTCTTCATATCGATGACAAATCGATACCGCACATCAGCTTTGACCGTACGGTCATATGCTTCTTCAATACGATCCGGCGAGATCACTTCGACATCTGAAACAATGTTATGCTCGGCGCAGAAATCAAGCATTTCCTGAGTTTCGGGAATGCCGCCGATGAGCGAACCGGCAAGCGTTTTGTTGCCAAATATCAGCGATAGGGCGTGAATCATATTCGGGCTTGGCGGCACGCCAACCACGACCATAGCTCCGCCGACGCCGAGCAAATTAAGGTACTGATTTACGTCATGATCAGCCGAAACTGTATCAAGAATAAAATTAAACGTGCCGGCAAGCGGTGCAAAATTTGCCGGATCGCTGGTCACGACAAAATGGTGTGCACCCAGAGCTCTGGCATCGGCTTCTTTCTTTGGTGAAGTGCTGAAGATCGTAACTTCGGCTCCCATCGCGACCGCGAGCTTAACTCCCATATGTCCCAGGCCGCCCAAGCCCACTACGCCGACCTTCTGTCCGGGCCCAACGTTGAATCTTCGCAATGGCGAATACGTCGTAATACCTGCACAAAGCAATGGAGCAACGCCCGATAGATCGCCATCGAATTTAACCTTGAGTGCATAGTTTTCATCGATAACATACTTGTCGGAATATCCTCCATAAGTTTTCGTGACGCGATCCATCTCAGTGCCGTTGTAGGTGAATGCACACTGCTTAATGCAGAACTGCTCATGGCCGCTCTTGCAGTTAGGACATTCGCGACATGAATCGATAAAGCAGCCGATGCCTGCAATATCGCCAACCTTGAACTTTGTCACCTCACCGCCGATCTGTGACACGCGTCCGACGATCTCGTGGCCCGGGACTAGAGGATAATTTGTCGGCATCGCATCTTTCCATTCATTCTTTGCCTGATGAATGTCCGAGTGGCAAATTCCGGCGTACTCGATGTCGATCAGTATGTCGTGCGGGCCGACCTCGCGACGCGTAAATTCGAAAGGTGCGAATTTGGCGTTCTCATCATGTGTTGCGTAACCTTTTGTTGCGGTTCCTTTTGACTCTGCTGCGATCATAATATTTCTCCTTGTATTAATTGCTTATTCTATAGTTGCGATTACTTTTAATTCGACGGCGATCGGCGTCGGCAAGCTGCCAACCTCGACAGTCGTCCTACATGGCTGATTATCGGCAAAATACTCTGCGTACAATCGATTATAAGCCGCAAAATCGTCTTTCATATTTGTCAGAAAAACCGTAACATCCACGATCTTGTCCCAGCTTGAACCTGCATCTTCGAGGATGTTTCGCACATTCTGAAACACAGAGCGACATTGTATTTCAATATCATAGCTTACGATTTGACCGGCTTCATCCAATTCCACACCGGGAATTTTCTTCGTTCCGCGTTCACGCGGCCCAACGCCGGACAAAAATAACAAATTACCAACACGGCGAGCGTGCGGATACAAACCTACTGGTTCCGGAGCCTTTGAGCTATTGATAAGACCATCGTTCATTGATTATTTTAGATTTTAACAGGAATCGTGTGAAAACGAATAATCCACCTGTTTTGACGCGAGATCCATACATCCGATCGGGCTTGAAAAACGAAGATTATTGTGGGAATAAGATGCGTGAATCATGGCATCTAAGTTCTGAGGGAATTTTGAAATGTCATTTTTTAGCAAATCGCTTATCGTTTTGTCCGTAGCGGCCGGGATCGGCTGCGGCGTAGTAAATAGTTCAACATCGGCTGTCGACCTCGCAACATTGGCACCAACGCCGGTCGCCAAAAATAGTTCAGCAGCACAACTGCAAACTGCCGTCTTTGCCGGCGGTTGTTTTTGGGGCGTCGAAGCTGTTTTCGAGCACGTCAAGGGTGTGACCGACGTCAAGTCCGGTTATTCCGGTGGCGAAAAGAAAACGGCGGAATACGAAACTGTCAGTGAAGGTACCTCTGGCCATGCCGAATCGGTCAAGGTCACATTTGACCCAACTAAGGTTACTTATGTGCAGCTCTTAACCGTGTTCTTTTCTGTGGCTCACGACCCGACACAACTGAATCGACAGGGCCCCGATACCGGAACTCAATATCGCTCGGCGATATTCTATTCAAACGATGAGCAAAGGAAACTGGCAGAGGACTATATCAAGGCGATCGATAAAGCGAAGGCATTTCCCAAACCTGTCGTGACTGAGGTCACGCCGTTGAAGGAATTTTATGAAGCCGAAAGCTATCATCAGGATTATCTCAAGCACCATCCTGACGATCCGTATATCGTTTACAACGATCTGCCAAAGGTAGCGGCTTTGAAGGAAAAATTTCCGGATCTATACAAAGATAATTAGCCGCAGATGAACACAGACAGACGCGGATCGGAAATTAGGATCCGCAGCTAGGTCTTATTTAGACTTTTCTGCCCAGATCTGTACAAGGTTCACGAGCATCTCAGTGGATTTTTCTAATCCCTTTCGTGAGTTGAATTCGAGCTTGCCGTGGAAATTGTGTCCGCCTGTAAAAAGGTTAGGTGTAGGCAAACCTCTTGCAGTCAAATTCGAGCCATCCGTGCCACCGCGTATTGGTTTCGTGAATGGCTTAAGGCCGGCGCGTCTCGTGGCTTCGAATGCATATTCGGTAAGCTGCGGATAATTCTTCAGCACTTCCTTCATGTTTAGATAGCCGAGCTTCGACTCGTAGTTTATTTTTACGTTCGGATACTTACGCTGAGTCTTTGCAACCATTGATTTGAGAAGTTTCTCTTTTGCAGCCACGCCCGAAAGATCAAAATCGCGGATCAATATCTTGATCGTTGAAGTCTCTTCGTTCATGGTCGAAGAATAAGGGTGCACAAATCCGATGCGGTCCGCGGTAGTTTCAGGCCTGTTTGGAGCATTGACTGGAAAATTGCCAAGAAAATCACCCGCTGCGTACATCGAATTGATCATGATGCCTTTTGCTGTACCGGGATGCGTGTTCCGCCCGTGAAAGGTCACCGTTGCCGTTCGTGCCGACCAGGTTTCATTCTCGATCCTGCCAAGCTCTTCGCCGTCGACCGTGTATGCAAACTTCGCCCCCCAGCCTTCTATATCAAATTTGTCGATACCGCCGCCGATCTCTTCGTCAGGCGTAAAAGCCACAGCAATCGCTCCATGCTTTATTTGAGGATTTTGTTTCAAGATGTCGAGCATTGTCATGATCTCGGCAACGCCGGCCTTGTCGTCAGAACCAAGCAGCGTCGTGCCATCGGCAGTGATGATGTCGTCGCCGATCAGGTTTTTGAGATCGGGATTTTTCGCCACAGAGATGATCTGCGTTTTGTCATTTGGCAATACAATGTCGCCACCCTGATAATTTGTGTGAATGATAGCGTTAACATTCGTTCCCGACACGGCTGGCGAAGTATCCATGTGTGCGATAAAACCGATTGTCGGCACTTTTGCAGCTTGCTCGCTCGATAGATTGCTCGGCAACACGGCATAGACAATGCACTCGTCACTGATCTTAAGATCGAGCATGATCATGTCATCAAGCTCCTTATACAGTAAACGCGCCAGATCACACTGTTTCTTTGTGCTGGGTACCTGCGGCTGATCTTCCGCCGATTGCGTATCGATCTTTACATAACGCAAAAACCGCGACATTACGGATTCTGTCGGCGGTTTCGTTTGGGCGGATGCGGAAACACAAGCGACTAAGAATAAAACAGTACAGATAATCTTTTTCATAATGATCGTAAGTTTCGCCACCATCGAATTCCTGAAACAATGAGTGGCAGTAATAAAAAACTCCAAGCGAGGACAAAAAAGAGTCTCGCTACCAACGCCAAGCGCTCGTCTCGACAAATCGGACAGGGTCTGGGGTTATGTAAATCCACCCCGTCGCACAAAAACCCAACTTGACGATATTCATAGATCAAACAGTTTTCCGGAAGAATCCAATTTGAAGCGAGGAGAAAAATAATACACAATGCAACTCCTACCAAAATCAGATAAACTCTGTCACGTTCGGATAGCGGGTCAACCATTTCAAATCTTCACGCAAACATTCTTTTCTTCTGTAAAAAACCTCAATGTTTCAAATCCGCCTTCGCGACCGACGCCGCTGTCTTTGAAGCCGCCAAACAAAGTTCGCAGATCGCGGAGCATCCAGCTGTTGACCCAGACGAAACCGGATTCTATCTTCGACGCTACGCGATGGGCACGGGAAAGGTTTTCGGTCCAGACCGACGACGACAAACCGTAGCGAACCGAGTTGGCATAGCCGAGGACTTCTTCCTCAGTGTCGAACGGCATGATCGTCACGAATGGCCCAAAAACTTCTTCCTGATTTGTCCGGCAATCAAATGGCAAACCTTCGATAACCGTCGGCTGGATGAACCAACCATCGGCGCAGCGGCCTGTGAGGTGCTCCTGCTTGCCGCCCGTCAAAACGTTTCCACCTTCCTGCTGAGCGAGGTCGATGTAGGACATTATTTTGTCAAAATGCGGTTTTGAAACTATCGCCCCAACATTTGTGTCAGCTTCTAATGGATCACCAACTTTCAACGATGCGGCACGCGAAACAAAATCACCCTTGAACTGCTCATACATCGGCCGCTCGACAAAAATACGCGAACCGCACAGGCATATCTCGCCTTGATTTGAGAACGACGAGCGGATCGTCGTTGCAAGCATTTCTTCGTAATTGCAGTCAGCGAAAATAATGTTCGGATTTTTGCCGCCGAGCTCGAGCGACATCTTTTTGAACATCGGTGCCGCAGTCCGTGCGATCTCTTCGCCCGTTTTTGTGCCGCCGGTGAACGAGACGGCCTTTACATCCTTATGCGAGACGATCGCCGAACCGACCTTTGGCCCCGTGCCGTGGACAATGTTCAAAACTCCGGCGGGCAAACCTGCCTCGATACACAGCTTTGACAGCATATATGCCGTCATCGGCGTAACTTCACTCGGTTTTGCGACAACCGTACACCCTGCTGCAATAGCCGGTGCAACTTTCCACGTAAAGAGATACAACGGCAAGTTCCACGGCGAAATACAACCAACGACGCCGAGCGGTTGACGCAACGTGTAGTTCAAAGCACCGATAGCATATGAATCATAAGCCTCATTTTCGGTGTGCATCGCGGCAGTCGCGTAAAATTTGAAATTCGACACTGCTCGCGGAATATCGACCGTTCGCGCAAGTGATAGAGGCTTGCCCTGATCGATGCTCTCTGCCAGTGCTAACTCTTCCAGGTCGCGTTGGATGAGTGAAACGAGACTCATCAGGACATCGTGTCTCGCCTCCGCTGAAGTCTGCGACCATGATGGGAAAGCCGCTTTCGCGGCATCAACAGCTTTTTCAACGTCGCGTTCATCCGAATCGGCGATATGCGAATAGACCGCACCTATCGAAGGATCGAAATTCTCGAGATACTCGCCGGAAGCGGGCGGCACCATCTCACCATTGACGTAGTTATCGATCTTGATCATCTATAGTTTTGCAAACGTCAATCCCGTTTGTCCCTGATACTTCCCGCCGCGATCCTCGTAGCTCACACCACAGTCCTCATCGGATTCGAAGAACAATATCTGGCCGATGCCTTCATTGACATAAACACGAAGCGGCAGATTTGCGAGGTTTGCGATCTCGACAACAAGCCGGCCTGTCCAGCCCGCTTCTAGAGGCGTCGTATTAACAAGCAGTCCCGCACGAGCATAAGTAGATTTGCCGAGCGCGACGCCGGTCACGTTACGCGGCATCTTAAATGTTTCGATCGTCACGCCAAGGCCGTAGTGATGCGGCGGAAGCAAATAATATTTCGCCCCATCTTCTGCGATATTGATCTCCGGCTCGATCAGCGAATAGTGCTCGTCAAAACGTTTTGGGTCGATCTCTTTGCCGTGGACCGATGAGAAAATTCGAAAGCCGTCATCCGCAAGGCGCATGTCGTATCCGTAACTTGAACAACCAGCAGAAATGATGCGTTTGCCGTCAACTTCACGGGTGAGTTCGGCGAGAAACGGCGAGATCATTCCCTGTTCCTCGGCCATTTTTCGCAGCCAGACATCTGATTTAATAGTCATAATAAGGTGATGAACTTTTCCAGTTTATCACCTTATAAAGACAAAATTCGAATCGCCGTCCGGTCAAAGCGGCTGAGCGAGCGTTTCCAACTTCATATTCCCGTCGCCAACTGTAAACTTCAACGAAGCACCGCCTACACCCGCTTTGGCAACGATCGATTTGTCGGTAAAAGGGACTTTGCGGTTGCGGGGTTTTAGGTTTGGAAACGTATTTTCGATAGCACCCGAGCGCAGGATGGTCGCGTCTATCTCAGCGCTCATTGTCGTCGGCAGTTTTACATTCAGATCCCCTTTGGCAACCATGATCTCCGCTGCGCGCCCCCGCCATCCATTTGAACCCAAAGCGACGTTGACCTTGCCCATCGCCACGTTTATGTTCGTAGCACCGCTGATGACCGCAATGTCTGCGTTGGTTTCTAAGAAGTTGATACGCATCGAACCCTCAACACCCGATACTGACAGATCGCCTTTGCCGCCATCGATCTCAAGGTCACAATAGTGGGGAACGTTTATCACATAATCGATCCGCATCGGCAGATCCATAAGGCGTTTAGGAAATTTTTTCCAGAGCTTCTTATCGCCGAGTTTATTGTATGTACCAAAACTAATAATTCCGGTTCGGCCCGTCATCTCGTCGGTGGCAAAACCTGTAACAAGGGCGAGTCCTGTAATATCCGCTTCGGTTGGCGCCTGCAGCTCGATCTGCGCAACGATCTCGATTTCATTCTTATCAGTTCCGACGATGCGGATCGAACCATTTGGTGCTCCGGTTATCGCAACTGTCCCGCCCGCTCCAAAATCAAACTTGTCAGTTTTCGTGATGGTGCGTTTGAGCAACTGCGGGGATTGAGCAAAGGTCGCTGTAGAAAGTAAAACTATAAATGAAACAAGAAACAGGGTTTGGATTTTTTTCATTTTGGTAAGTGGAGAGATAGACAGAACGCTTTTATCTTACTTTCTTTGAACTTTGTGGGTCAATAAGAAAGCCGTCGACCACGTCAACGACGCAGAAATGAGATAGTGCCGCGTTGGTTTGTGACGTACAGTGTGGCACTGCCGTCGCCTACACGCCCAACGATGCGGCGGCCGTTACCTTGATAACTGAAATTAGAGTTGGCAAATGGGCCGAGCGAAATGTTGCGCGTTGAGGGTGCGGTCGCCATCATGCTGAAATTCGAATTGAAAGGTATTCGTAAATTGATCGCTCCGAGCCGGGATGAAAAGCGGTAATTGCCGCCGTTGGCTATGTCGCCGTCAAAAGTTATGTCGCCGATGCCGTTCTCGGCAGAAACTGCTGATGAAACTATGTTCATTAGCGTAATGTCGCCGTCGCTCGTAATGTGGGCGCGAACCAAACCGCTCGTTATGTTGCTCACGATGAGATTACCGACCATCGTTTCGATATCGACCATCGTGCTGTAAGGAACGCGTATCGTGAAGTTGACGTTTCCCACGTCCTTGCCCTGGTTGTCGCGAACAAGGTTGACCACGATCGTGCCGCTCAAGGTTTGCGGGACGATATTTGCGGCCGGAGCCTCAAGTGTTGCAGAAATGTTTATCTCGGAACGGTTCCACCCTTCTACACTTACGGTTCCGGTGCGGTTGAGCAATTGAAGCCGGACATTTTGGCCGGCTGCATAATTTTTCGAGAACTTCTTCTGAGCCGCGGCATCGTTTGCAAAAACAAAGAAAAAAACTACGCTCAGAAAGATCGTAGTTTTTGCGTGGGGCACAAAAAACTTTTTCTCGTCAAAGATCATTTACTCTGTTTAGAGGCTTGAAAACTCGCGAAGCATATTCATTTTATCGTCAAGCACCGAATCAAGCATCTCGCCGGAGAGTTCGTCGTCAGGGTCCTGCTGAAGTATAAATGTATAATCTCTGACCGAATCGTCGATCACCTGCAAATTTCTGTCAAAGGCATCGCGAGTTGCCCGGTCCCACTGAACACGCCGAGCCTGAACGCGCTCATTCCAATAGTCGATCGCTAACTGCTGCTCCTTTAATCGACGCTCTCGCGTTTGTTGAGGCGTCTCCATCAGGCCGATCTTGCCCAAAACCTTTTCAAATACGGTCCGCGACGATGCCGAACGCATAGGTTCCGGCGACGGCGGAAAATAGCTCCGTATCGAAAGCAAAGTGACAAGAGAACTGACAATAGCTATACAAACAACTGCCGCAGCGACCTGAAGAAACGAAAAGCGCCAGCGACGGCCCGTCGGTTCCTCTGCAGGCGGCGGAATGTCCGGCTTTTTCTCGCTTTCGATAATGTTGTTTATGCGGCACCAGAGAGCTTTTGAATTTGGCGGAAGGATCTCGGACGGTGATTCGGTTGTGCAAATATCCAGAATAGATGCCAGGTCCTCACAAACATTAGCGCAAGGATCGCATACGGCGAGATGCTCGCGAACCTCTTCGGCACGCCTCTTGTCAAGCTCGTCGTCCATGAAGACGTTGATCAGATCTTTACACTCGTCGCAGTTCATTTTCCAAGTTCAAACGCAGGCATCTCGTAGTTTTCTCGGCATATCCGAGGCCTTTTTCCGTACACCTTAATAGATTAAACTCAAGCGTCAAAAGTTGCCTTGCGCAACCGGATATTTGACAAATTTATCAATAAATATCGACACAAAAAACACGAACATCGTTATAGAGGTGTTCGTGTTTTTTTACCTGGATCGGGATGATCAATCCTGTCTCTTTATTAAGAGTCCACGCAGCTTCAATCTTGCCTTGTGAAGCTGCGATTTCGAGGTGCCGACCGAAATACCCATGATCCGGGCCACCTCCTCATGCTCAAAACCCTCGACATCGTGAAGCACAAACACACTGCGATAGCCGTTTGGCAATTCCGCTATGGCATTTTTGAGGGCGATGCGGTCAACGACCTGCATCTTGTTTGGGTTGGCCGTGCCGCGAACCGTCTGCTCCGGCATCTCGCCGTCGTCTGACGTTTTTTCGTTCTTTACGCTGCGGCGGCGGAAATGCATCAGCACCTGATTCACAGTCAAACGGTGCAGCCACGTCGAAAATGCCGAATCACCGCGAAAACTGCCTATCTTGCGGAAAAGCTGAATAAAAACTTCCTGAGTGAGGTCTTCTGCCTCGGTCTGGCTGCTAAGCATTCGCAGGCAGAGGCTGTATGTACGGCGATGATAACGCTCGTAGATCACCTCAAAAGCCGCTATGTTGCCATCAGCCGCCATACGGCAAAGCTCAATGTCGGGTGTCGAGTCGTCGAAACTTTCAACGGGTTTTATAGCTTGCCCAAGCCCTGCTTCGGCTGCGTCAAAGCCAAACGCCGCCTCGTGTGCTATCACTGCCGAGTTTGTTTCCATTTTCCCTCCGAAAATGCCGCTGTCGGATTTTAGAACTTCGTCGCTGGCTATGATGACCTACCTCCAACCCAAGGTTGCACTGACTACCCAAGAATTTTATTCCTAAAATCCAAAAAGGTAAAGGACTTTGTGTCATACACGTAACGAGAGGCGAATATCCCGTGTCCCACCAGTTTTTTACAGCCACCGTACCCATAGCGTTCCGCACCGTTCCACTTCAGGGTGGAACGCTCTAACTGCTGCAATAACGCGAGTTAAGTGCCCTAAAATGGCAGCGTTCCACGATTTTTACAAAAAAATTTGCGACCAGGCCCTGCTAACTCGCTAAACGCTGAGATCATTCGGCTTACGGTGATCGTGACCCCTTGGAACGTTGCGATCTTCGTGGAACAAGCCACTTTTGTGTCAAAGTATGAACTATTAATACTTGTTAATACTTATTCATACTGTCCCAAACGGCTGGGACAGTATG
>JBGARA010000042.1:0-30968 GCA_044230475.1 Pyrinomonadaceae bacterium
AACAAGTTTCTTAAAATATCGAATGGACTGTTTCCGTAAGGAACCTTCTGGACCTCGACGTCGAACCGGTCAGCAGGAATATCTTTGATGATCTGGTCAAAAACCCTTTCAATACTTACAGAGTCGAAAGGCTTTCTTTCGATAAAAAGGATCTTGTGTTTCATCGAATTTATTGCTCTCGGTCAGGCCAGTTGGATAGCTGCCGCTAACATGTCGCGTGTTACGGCCGTTGTTCCGACCTGTTCAACAACCAAGCCAGCAGCAAGATTAGCGATTCGGGCAGCCTCAGCAAATTCCAACTTGGCTCCCAGAGCGACGCCAAGACATGCGATGACAGTATCCCCTGCTCCGGTGACATCGTAGATCTCCTTTGCTGCAGTGCCGAGATGCAGTGGTTCTCCATGTTTTTGAAACAGTGTCATGCCGTCTTCGCCTTGTGTGATGAGTACCATCGAGAGATCGAGTTCGTTGAGGAAGCGATTGCCCGCAATGGAAATAAGGTCGGAAGTCTCTTCAGGTAGATTGCACGCATCGGCGGCCTCGCGGCGATTTGGTGTTATCAGTGTAGCTCCGGCATAGCGCGAATAATCTTTGCCTTTTGGATCGACCAAGATCTTTTTTCCAAGTGAGCGTGCAGTGTCAATAAGCCGCGATAATAATTTGGGCGACAGCAGACCCTTGGCATAGTCTGATACCACGATAGCGTCAACATCTGCCAATATGACTGATATGTTCTCCCAGATCTTTTTATGATCGTCTTCTGAAAGTTCAACAGTTGTCTCTTGATCAACGCGAACGACTTGCTGATTGTGAGCAATAACACGAGTCTTAACGCTAGTTGGGCGGTCTGAAATACGGACTAGCGATTCTGATGAGACATTCTTTTCTTTCAACAAAGTTGTAAGTAAGTCTGCATCAGGATCAGTTCCAATTGTCCCGACAAGAATAGCATGAGCACCGAGACCGGCAATGTTTGCGGCGACATTGGCTGCTCCGCCAACAGCAAATGTGCTTTTTTGAAGGTTTACGACAGGAACTGGGGCTTCAGGTGAAATGCGCCTCACACTTCCCCACCAATAGCGATCAAGCATTATGTCGCCGACCACCAGAACCTTTACCTTTGAAAAATTATCGAGAATGCTCATGAGGCGTCGGCGAATTTAGAGTCAATGATCTCGCACCAAATGTGCGCAATGGTAATGTGTGCTTCCTGGATACGGGCGGTTCGTTTAGACGGCACCATAAAACAAGCGTCACAAAGCGAGGCAAGTTTTTTGCCGTTTGCTCCGGTCATTCCCAGCACTTTGCAGCCGAGACTTCTTGCTGTCATTACTGCGGAGATCACATTCGGCGAATTGCCGCTGGTGCTAATAGCAATAAGTAGATCACCATTGTTGCCAAGTGCCTCCACCTGGCGTGCGAATACACGTTCGAAATTGAAATCGTTCGTAATAGCTGTCAATGCTGACGTGTCAGTCGTAAGGGCTATCGCCGGTAAAGCCTTTCGTTCGGATTCGTAACGGCAAACGAGTTCGGTTGCGATATGTTGGGCATCAGCCGCGCTGCCGCCATTGCCGCAGATGAGGACTTTCTTGCCAGCTTGAAACGTTTGAAAGATAAGATCGGCACAGTCGACAATATTCTGCTTGTATGACGACCTCAGCGTTTCAAAAAGCTCAAGGTGTTCACTGAGCGAACTGCCGATCACCGAATCGTTGTTTTCGGGTGATGCGACCTTCTCATTTTGCATTCGCGCAATGATGTTGCTTGTCGAAAATCCTTCTTTTAATGGCAGCGAGAATACTTCTCCGCCGTTAGACCGGACAAAATCAGCTCCGATGATCTCTGACTCTTTCCAGTCTCCGCCTTTTACTAGGACATTAGGTGTGATCCGTTTTATCAAGTTTTCCGGTGTTAATTCGTCAAAGATCAGAACTTCATCAACAGGTTTCAGCCCGAGCAGCACTTCGGCACGTGCTTCCTGATCGTTGATCGGTCTTCCCATGCCTTTGATAGCTGTAACTGAGGTATCGCTGTTGATACCAACGATCAGCTTTGTCCCCAACGCCTTTGCCCTCGACAACAGATCGATGTGCCCGGCGTGAAGGATGTCAAAACAGCCGTTAGTGAAAACGATCTTTTCCATAAAGCCTAAAAGATTATATTATTTGGCTCGATAGACTAACAATTTGGTTTATTAAGATTTGCGTAGTTTAGAGTTTTCGTGCCCTTACGATAGCTTTGTTTGAATTAAACAAAGTTGTACTCAAAAACGGATAAGCAAGCGGCGCGAGCAACGGAGCGAGCGAGGAAGGCAATTTTAGCCTGTCGAGCAAATATGTCTGCACATATTTCCTGACGGGCCATGAAAGTTCATTTTTGATAGCTATTTCGATTTCGCCGAACCCAGCATTATTGAGTAAATACTCTATCGCCTGCGAGGTGTAATTCTGAAGATGGAATATCGACGTTCGTCCACCCTGCCACAGGATACCAACCTTTCTGAGACCAGGGGTTTGTTGGATGAAATGCATCATCCGATCCGTAAGTGTTACCACAGGGGTATGAAAATAGATAATTCCGTTTTTCCTTAATATGCGAGAACACTCTTCGATAAGATAAGACGGATCTGGAACATGCTCGACCACATCCAATAAAGTCGCGGCGTCGAACCTGTCCGATGGAATCGTCCTGTAGTCCTGGTCCTGATAAACATGTGTGGCAATGTTTGTGATAGCCGAGAGGTCCGAGCCATTTATCTCATGGGCAGATACATCGGTGAAACCACTTTCACACAGAATCTTCACGAACAGGCCGTTCCCGGTCCCTATATCAATAATACTGGCCTTTTTTGATATATAACTATCGAGATGTTTGATTGCGGTCATCATCTTATCCCGATTCTCAACTTCTATATCGGCATAGTATGAGTCTGAATCGAGAGTCGAATAGGCTTGACCAAGTTCGTCATTAGTTATGGTATTTGCTACAAATACACACCCGCATTCCTTACATCTGAAATTGTTCATAATTTCAGTAGGACTGTGTTTATTTTTTGTATCGCATAGATATTCAACTGAACTTCCATTACACACTCGACAAATAACAACAGCAGGCAGGCAGGCAGGCAGGCAGGCAGGCAGGCAGGTGCCGCTTTATTGCTAGTGTTATTTCTATTGTCTCTACTCTTCATGGTTGCTTATCTTAGCGTTCTCAGGGATTTTGAGTGGCTTGGGAAAATAGTCGTTCTGGCGAGAATGTTGACCAATAAGATCCCAACTACAGCCACAAAACCAACCTTAATGAACGTTGGTATTATCGTGCCATAAAATGCCTCGTAAGAAACTGATGTAAGGAGCATAAAATAAAGCGTCGTGCGCCAAATATTCAGTGGCTGTGATTCAACAAGAGCTCGATAAAAAATACGCAGGAAAATGCCGATCACAAGCATCCCAATAGGAATTCCGACTATCCCAAAATTGCGCAAAAGATCGCCGATCGGAGTGATTGCAAACGAGGTATCGTTCTGATTAAAGTAAAGGTCGCTGTACTTTCTGGCGTCAGATGATGAAGGCTTTTCCTTCCATATCACTCGCGGTACGAGAAATACCGTCATGTCTTTCCAAATATTGTTATTGAGATCATAAGCTTCTTCGTACGGAGCAAGCTGTTCGTAATTTGAAACGACTACGGACAACGTTGTGAGAATATCGAGTCTCTCAGTCAGCCGGTCGAATCCGAATTGCAATGAAGTTGAGGAATTGCTTTTTCCGATCTCGTCAAAAGTTCGAGCCACGTTATCTGCGTACTGGTCGAAACTTTGTTGCCCTTCCCCGCCTTTCGTGTTCCGGAACGTTGTGCCGTAGATCATTCCAGCGATCAGAAGCAGTGTCAGAACAACTCCGGAAATGACGGTATGTTTTATCTTCAGTTTGCGGCCAGACAAAACATAGGCAAGCACAACGACGATAAATACTTGTAACGCACTCCCGCGATTTCCAGCGAAAAGCGCTTTGCTGATGGCCGTTGCAACCAGTAAGATGAAGACCACTACATTAACGGTCGTAATTCCTTTTTTTCTAAAAATGACATTCCAAAGCAGGAAGCTTGCTTGCATCCAGAAAAGTGTCGTGAGGTAGATCAACCCCTCGTACGTACTGATCGCATCGGCCTTTTGATACCCGAAAACGCCGAGAACAAAGGCAAGTATTGTGTTTAAGATACCGAGTGCCAAGAGCACAATGCCTGGACCTATGTATTTTGAAGGTTCATAACTAGCTTGCGGCAGGAAACGTTCAAAAAAATCACCAATGCGAGCCCCGATCGGCAAAAAATAGCCAACGGCAAGTCCGGCAAATCCAAGGGCCACAAGTCCGATCGTAAGCGGCAGCGTGTATGGGATATCCTGCGTAAAAGCAAGATAATAGGGTTGTGACCAACCAAATGCGAAAAACAGGCCACCCATTACGAATGCGGGAAAAAAATATGACCATGTTGCAAAAACGATCGGATCGGCAAGGCTAAACCTTCCCTGGTAATAGAGGAAAAGCGAAGGCAACGCCATGACTATTGCCAAACCAATGATCCATGGAACGAGAAAAAGATAAGGGAATGATCTGAATGTTTCCGTTGTGGCAAAAAGAGCAAAGGCAGACACGACCGCCGTCAGCACCATGAGAATGACACCGACAATTACGATTCGATCACTTTGGCCACGGCTAAAGTTCGAGTTGTATTTTGTGACGGACTGCATCTTGGACTATTCCGACAACCGGCAAACTGCGATCACGCCGTCGGCCCATTGCGGAGCAAAAAAGGTAAAAATATCGTTAGCCGCATTTAGAAACCACCTGTTATGCGGCCTGTGCTCAGTACCTATATCATAAAATAAAAACTCGTCTACCGTGAGAGAATGTCTTTTCAGGAGTACGGACAGCGTCGAATATGAATAATATGCAACGTGATCGGGATGAACTGGTTCCTGTAATCCTCGTTTTCCACGCAAACCGTACCAAAGAAATCGCATGCCGCAATACGCGTTTATCGTCGTTAGCAAAAGTCGGGTGTCTGCGTTCATAAAGCGTTTAATACCATCGAGGAACAAGCCTACATTATTAAGATGCTCGATCATCTCACCGGCGACGATGACATCAAACGTTTCATTAAGCGGCACTTCGTTGAGTTTTTCCAGATCGACCCGGTAAAGATTTTTGCTGCCGTTTGCATTCAAGATATCAATTCCCGGTTGGTCGAAATCGAATCCGTATAATTCACCGGAAATTTTTGCAAGATCAAAATGCAGGAGCATATCGTTATCGATAGAATCCTGCGTATACGGATAGTTGGCGCAGCCGAGATGCAGCACCTTTTTCCCGGTGCACAGTTTTTTAATAAAATCGACTCTTTGGACGAGTTGCATAACAATCGGAATAGTGACTTTACCACAAAATTTGCGCTCGTGCGGGGCGGTAAAACAGTCAATGTTTTAACATTGTATAAAGGCTGGCAAACCATGTCATATCTGGAAAACCATGTCGAATCGCGAAAGTTGTGTCATATCGAGAAAGTTATGTCGAATCGCGAAAGTTGGTATTCCAATTTGCTTCAATTGGCGCTAGGGTGAAGTTTGTGGAATTCTCAGGATCAACAGCGGACGAACGATACGAATTTTCAATGACAGCTAACGACACACGCCCCGGGCTCATACACGAACTGATCCGGTTTTACACATTTCATTCTCCGGTCAAGCGAGGCAGGCATCGGTTGTCGGATCTGGCTTTTCGGCTGGCTCCTGAAGTGCCGGGCGAGATCGTTGCGAAGACGATCGACGGTCGTGAGCTCTTTATCGAAACTGCGAACAACTCTTACAAATACGTTTATTTTCTGGGTGAATACGAGTCTGCTATTTCGAATATTTTTAGGAGAATTATCGAGCCTGGCGACGTCTGCCTCGATATCGGAGCAAACATCGGTTGGTACACGACGCTGTTTCAAAAGCTCGTCGGAGCAAAAGGTCGCGTTCACGCTTTTGAACCTGTGCCGCACATTTTCGAACGCCTCGAACGCAACGTAAAGCTCAGTTCCCCGCCCGACAACGTGACGCTAAACAGTCTTGCATTGGGCAATGAAGCGAAGGATGTTGACCTGCATGTTTTTGCCGATGTGCCGGACGGCCATTCTTCGATCTCGACCTTTGGCAATTCGGATTTCCAGACGTTTACTAGCAAAATGACAACGCTCGATGCGTACCTTTCCGAACACGACATCAACAACGTCGGCCTCGTCAAAATGGACGTCGAAGGAGCAGAGCTAATGGCCTTGCAAGGCGCCTCAAAGCTCTTTCAGCAGGACCGTCTGCCGGTTTTCGAGATCGAAATGGCATTGGCCACGACGCAAGGTTTCGGCTACCTCCCAAACGACCTGATCCAACACATAAAAGCCAACGGCGACTACGATTTCTACGCCATAGACGAAACGCGGCACGCACTTACGAAGATACAAGGATTTGAGCCTGACGACATCGGAGCTAATGTCTTATGCCTTCCGGTAACATTTGATAAGAAGAAAATATCGGATCTATGCAAACCGTGACCGCGATCACCCTTTAAAGATTCTTCGGACCACTTGCTTATCGTCTTCGGTTACGAAGTTTAGGAGGAGCAGGACGGTGCAGTAGATCGCTCCGCCGGCGAGGATTGACAGGATGAAAGTGGGCCAGTTTGCGGGGAGCGAGGAGGAAATGAAATGCTCGGCGGCGGCGGCGGTTATGGCGGCGAATGCGAGGTTGCCTGTTAACCCGAACCAAAATCGAGCCTGTACTTTTGTGAAGAACATTTTTTCGACGATAAATATGGAAAGAAACGCGACCGCAAAGCCTGTCAGACGTGCAACTGCGACGCCAAAATTTCCGAGATCGTTTGAGAGCAGCATCATCAACGATATCCCGATCACCGTGCAAACGCCTGTGGCGATGGCATTAAAATGTGGAAAGCCCATGCCTTCGGTTACCTGCCATGCGATTGACATGATCGCGATCAGCCCGAAGCACGTGATGTGCAACGCCAGCAAGCTGCTGGAATTCTCGGCAAAGGACTCGCCCATCCAGAGACGCAAAAATAGAGAACTTTCGACCCAGACGCTGGCAACAACAAATACGACAAGCACGCAAATTACTTTTGTCGCTTTTGAATACAGGCGCAGCAGTTTTTCTGGTTCGTTTTTTAGTTCGCTGGCGAGCGGGAAAATAACCTGCACAAGACTCGCTACAAAGCCCTGCAAGTACAGCCCAAGCGACATAGGGACGACGTAGTAGGTCAGGCTTTCACTGCCGAATTTGTGCGTAATCAAGCCGCGTTCGAACAGGAGAAGGACATTCGCCAGTATTTGGGTCGCGACAACTGCGGAGCTGTACTTTATGACAAGCCGCAGGGTCTCGCGTTTGAAATTAAAGGTAATGCCAAATTCCGGCAAAAGGCTTTTCGCGACGAATCCGTAGATGACAAAGAAAACGCACAGAACCGACGCGTTCCATGTAAGCAGAGCGAGAAGGCTAAAGCCGGAATATGCAAGAGCCAAATTGCCGAGCGTCAATACAAAAGTGTTTGCGGTGAAGATACGCGAATATGCATCGAACCTCTGGACGCCTTGCAGCACAGAGGCAAAAACCTGAGTGAGCATCCAGAAAAAAATAATGGCCGATGCAATGTAGATAGCCGTTGTTGTTTTGCCTTGCGAGTCGGGTTCGATGTTGAGTACGGTGCGGACAAGCCAGCTCGCCGAGGCGCACATCACAATTACTCCGACAATGCCAATGACGATGTTGAGAAAGAAGCTGGCGGAGATAACATCGCGAATTTTTTCGGATTCGCCGGTAACGCGATATTCGGCGATGTATTTTGTGATCGCGCGTCCGAAATTAAACGTGAATGAGTAACTGATAAACCCCAGCACCAATGCATAGATCCCGTAGTCGCTGTTGCCAAGCGAGCGGACAATGATCGGCGTCGCGACAAAGCTCAGCCCGAGCGGCAGTATCCAAGTCAGCGACCCGTAGATCACATTTCGGAAAATGCTCTTGCTCGTTTGCTTGTTTGTCGCTTGATCCATCTGGCGGTAATTTAGGTGATGTCGTTCTTCATCTTGTTGACAGTTGTTCTGAGCCTGGAAAAGTCGTCAGCCTCGCTCAAAATTCCCGGCCCGGGACGCCAGTCTAGTATTTGCGCAGCTAGTGAAATATCTGCTTCGGTATCAAAATTGTCATCGCCCGATTTTTCGCGAGAGCCTATGTCCAATAGCTCTTCATCAGCACCGCAGATCTCCCAAACCTTGCGAGCAACGTCCCGCAAAGCGATCCCTTGCCCGCCACCGACGTTGACCACACACCCGACGGCATTTTCGGCAGTCATCGCGGCCTTTATCGCGGCGGCAACATCCTCGATAAACACAAAATCCCGCCTTTGGAGGCCATCGGACATCTTAAAGTGTCTGTTGAGCAATCCATGTGTAATTAGTTGAGACAAAAACATCTTATTAGGCTGGCCATAGCCATAGGCGGTGTACACACGAAGTGTAGTAATCGGGAAACCGGTCGCTGCGTACATGTCCAGCGCGAATTGATTGGCCTTTGCTTTCGACACAGCGTAATGAGAAACGGGCTTTGCGGGCATGTCTTCGCGGAATGGCGTTGGTTGGTTGCCATATTCAGCGGCAGTGCCGATCATTATTACGCGTGAAACTCCTGTTTTTTCTAAAGATTGCAGGAGGTTTGCGGTTCCCTTGAAGTTAACTTCATCGTAGATCTTACCGGTCGGATCAGTGTTTCCAGTGACTCCGGCGAGATGTAGGACGATCTGCGGCTTATAGTTTTGGACGAGGTCATTAACCTGTTCGACGCTGGTTAGGTCGATGTTTAAATGGTTGGTATTGGACGAATTAATAGTCGTAACCAACGGATCAAATCCGTCTGCCAATAGAAGATCAACGACATAACGGCCAATAAATCCGGTGCCACCCGTTACGAGTATTCGAGTGTTAGCCGGACTAGACATTGTTTTATGATCTTTTAGCGAAGAAACTTTGATACCAGCCGATCGTGCGTTTCAATCCGTCATCAAGCGTGAATTCAGGTTTCCAACCGAGGGTGGTTCGAGCTTTTTCGGCGCTTAGGTATTGGTGCTGTATCTCATTGCCGGCTTGGTCTAGAATCGTCGGTTTCAGATCCTCGCGGCCCATCAGACTCAATATTTTGAGTGTTATATCAAGGACATTTATCTGAATCTCATTGCTGAAATTAAACGCCTCGCCGCAGACATCAGGGTTTTGAGCCATTTTTTCAGCCAACATCATATATGCAACCGCAGCGTCCTCGACATAAAAGTAATCGCGGATATAGGTCCCGTCACTGCGAATTATCGGCGACTCGTTGCGTACTGCCGAACGTATCGTACCGGGAATCAATCGATTCCAGTTAAGATCGCCGCCGCCAAAAAGATTTCCGCATCGCGTGATGCAAACGGGCAAGCCGAAAGTGTGTGCGTAGCTTTGTGAGATCAGGTCGGCGCAAGATTTGCTGACATCGTATGGATGTCTGCCCTGCAATGGAGCGGCTTCGCGATATGGGAGTTCTTCGTGTGAGCCGTAGGCTTTATCGGATGAAGCCACAATGACCTGTTTGATCAGCTCGGAGCGGCGAACAGCTTCAAGAAGGCACCATGTTCCACGGATGTTCGATTCAAAGGTTGAGATCGGGCTTCGGTTTGCTGTGCCAACAATAGTTTGAGCGGCCGCATGAAAAACGGTTTCGATCTCGTATTCGTTGAGGGAGCGTTCTAGTAATTCCTGATCAGTCAGATCGCCGCGAATAATTGTTGTTTTCGACGCAGCGCTAGTCTGAAACAGTTCAGATTCAGGAACCCAGTCGCGGATGAGCACTATAACGTCGGCGCCGAGATCGAGTAGCTTGACCGTAAGCCAGCTTCCCAGAAGCCCGGTGGCGCCCGTCACAAAGACGCGTCGGTCAAGCCAGAATTTTGGATCGAGGTTCATAAACTAATCCCACATTTTCCATTCTGCGGAGTCGTTATCCCACATTTCTTCGAGCATTTTCCATTCGCGGAAAGTATCCATTGGCTGCCAAAAACCCGTGTGTGCGAACATCATCAGTTCACCGTCTAGAGCTGCACGCTGAAGAGGTTCGCGTTCGAGCGTCAGGTTGTCGTCATCAGACAAATAGCGCTCGATAAACTCCGGCTGCATTACAAAAAAACCACCGTTGATAAAACTCTCAGTCACTTGAGGTTTTTCGGAAAAATCAACAACTTGATCTCCATCAAGTTTAAGTTCGCCAAAGCGGCTTGGTGGACGAACGCCCGTTACCGTTACGAGCTTGCCATGGTTTTTATGAAACTCAAGCAATGCCCTGATGTTGATACTTCCGAGCCCGTCGCCGTAGGTTAAACAAAATGGCTCGCTTCCGATTTGTTCCCGAACGCGAAAAACACGAGCACCCGTCATCGCTTTTTCGCCCGTTTCGACCGGCGTGACTGTCCACTCATTATGTTCATTTTGGCTGAAATAATCTTTTATCACCTCGCCTTTGTAACCGAGGCAAAGCACAAACTCATCCAAGCCGAAATGGGAATAGATTTTCATTATATGCCATAAAATTGGCTTGCCGCCGATCTCAACCATCGGTTTTGGCATAACCCCAGTTTGTTCACGCAGTCGAGTTCCCTGTCCGCCGCACAGAATGACAACCTTCATAAAACTAACCAATGCAAGATTTTACACGGCTAAGCCGGTGTTTGCCACACTTCGTAGTAGAGTTCTAATGTCCGTTTTGAGCTTCTCGTCGAATTGAATTTCTCGTAAGCGATCTTTCTTGCTGCTTTGCCGAGAATTTCTCTTTGTTGCGGATCGCTCAAAAGATCGGTGATCGCCTCACTAAGGCAGAACGCATTGTTCGGCTCAATGAGGATCCCGGTATGGTTGTTGATGACGGCTTCAGGTATCGCATTGACGTTTGTTGCAATGCACGGTAAACCGAGAGCCATCGCTTCGATAAGTGCTATAGGCAATCCTTCTTGCAGACTTGCAAGAATGAAAATATCCGCAACGCTCAAAAGCGTCAACATGTCTTTTCGCGTCTCACCAATTTCTTCGGAGTCCATTAAACGAAAAGATGTGCCAAGCCCATAAGCGTCAATTCGCTTTTGTGTTTCTGCATCGGGCATCGTCGTCGAAAGCCACACGAAAAGAACGTTGTCACCGTTGCCCTTTAATTGTTTTAAGCTTTCGAGCAATACCCAACATCCTTTCCGCTCGATAAACTGCCCGACGGTCATCAAGATAGGTTTATCATTCGGCAGGGTGTATCTTTGCAATATGCCGGTTTTCAATGAGAGTTCTGCTTCGACATGAGTTATCTCATCTGGGTCTATGCCCGAATAGGTGACTTCTAATTGATCATATTTCTCCGACCCAATATAGGATTTCAAGCTGTCTTTTGCTTCGTAATTCGAAGCCAGCAGATGAAAACTCGAAAAGCAGCTTAGAAGCTGTCCTTTTATTTTCCAACGCCATTTTCGCCAGCCTTTATATGATGGAAGGCCTGTGTGCACCGTCAAAAAAACATTCGTCTTTCGACACAATCGTAAAAGTGACAGGAAGGAATGCCAAAAACCAAGATCTATATGGATTATCGTTTCAGACAGATCTTGGCGAGCTAGTATATTGCGAACCAGCAGATCTTCCGACCGCACAATTGCGACGCGTGTTTTGAGTTTTCCGATCAAACCGTTTTGGTTTCTAAGTGAGAGTGTAGGTGGCAAAAATTCGACGGGAATTTCGAGAGATCTTAGATATTGCAATATTTTGGGTTCCGAATCTGACGGGATCAATGCAGTCACGTCGAAACCCTTTCTTGCCTCTTTCATCAGAGACAAGAAATAGATCTGGGCGCCGCCCCACTCGCGATAATTCCAAACATAAATTACTTTTTGCATTGAATCTATGCTTCCTTATCATCGAGAACAGCCTTAGCGAAGGTTTTTGTAAACGGCTCTTCTTGTTGCCGGAGTGCCCAAGCCCCATCCACATTTTTTCCAATAAGCAGACGAAAATAGTAGATCGGTAACGCTGCCAGTCCCTCAATAAGGTTCGGTGCCCCGCCTATGCTTGCATAAAAACGTCGTCGAAAACTATACGGCCCAAAAGGCTCAAAAAACAAACGCTTGATCTTTTGTCCGAGTGACAAGCGCCGAAATCCAGTTGCGGGATCGTTCGGTTTGCAAAAGACCTTGGCACGTGGCTCAATGATGAGCCGCCAGCCGTTACGGCGCATTCGCGGGGTATATTCAGCGTCGCCGTACTGAGGAAGTCGCTTTTCATCCATTAGGCCATTTTCTTTGATTGCTTGTACGGGATAGAGAACGCAATTTCCTACGATCAACTCAACTTCCCAGGGGCGATCCGGAACTGTCCAGATCGTCTGCTTAAACCAATGCCTATACCCGCCGTGCAATAACTCCCAACACGGTCCGACCTGAAATAACTTATGTGGTACGGTCCAATCCAACAGAAGCGGGCCAACGACGGATCGCGGGTACTTTTCCGCACATTGTACCAAGTTCAATATGCATTTTTCATCAAAAATTGAATCATTATTGATCGCAAGAATATAGTCGGGATCGTGACGAAGAGCAGCTTCTATTCCACGATTAGTTCCGGCGGTATACCAAAGATCGCCATTGCCCTGCACGATCTCGACATCAGGAAATTCGGATGCGACCAACTCCGCAGTGCCATCGGTCGAACCGTCATCGACAATTATGATATGAATTTGTAAACCGGTTCTGTCGATTCGTCCGAGACTTTTTAAACATTGAATTGTCTCTTCGCGGCGATTATGAACCGGGGTTACGATCTCGATTTTTCGCACGTTTATTAGATTGAATCACTATTCTGGCGTCGGATTGCGTAAAGCTTCAATGTCGGCATTTATCATGATCCTGACAAGTTCATCAAATTTCGTCTTGGCTTCCCACCCAAGTATGTTTTGGGCCTTTGACGCATCGCCGATAAGAGAATCAACCTCGGTTGGACGATAGTAAGTCGGACTGATCTCAACTACAATATCATCGACGTTCACCGCCCTTTCTAAGTTGACCTTTCTTTGAAAAACCTCCTCGTCGATCTTGCGAATCACGCCGTTTTCATCAACACCTTTTCCGGACCAACCGATCTCGATACCTAATTCCGAAAAGGCACGCTCAACAAATTCTCGCACCGAATGCGATTCACCCGTGGCGAGAACGAAATCGTCAGGGTGTTCGTGCTGCAGAATTCGCCACATACCCTCACAAAATTCAGGGGCGTAACCCCAGTCCCTTTGGGCATCGAGGTTTCCCAAAATAAGTTTGCCACCTTTTCCAAAGAGCAGACGAGCGATCTCACGCGTGATCTTTTTTGTTACAAAAGTATTTCCGCGTCGTGGCGACTCGTGATTGAACAATATCCCGTTACTCGCAAAAATATCGTAAGCCTCTCGATAGTTAACGATCGTCCAATAGGCAAATAATTTTGAAACTCCGTACGGAGATCGCGGATAGAACGGTGTAGTTTCGGACTGCGGCGTTTCCTGCACTTTTCCGAACAACTCTGATGTTGATGCCTGATAAAACTTAACTTTTCTAAGGCCGGTTTCGCGGATGGCGTCCAGAAATCTCAGCGTGCCAAGGCCATCCACCTGTGCGGTGTAGTCGGGAATATCAAACGAGGCCTTAACATGGCTTTGAGCCGCCAAATTATAAATTTCATCAGGTTCGACCTTGTCCAACAAACGATTCAGGCTGCTTGGGTCGATCAAGTCACCATAGTGGAGAAATAATCTTTTGTTCAGGAGCTCGGGGTCGCGATACAGGTGATCGATACGGCCTGTGTTAAAAGAACTTGATTTGCGGATAATACCATGCACTTCATAGTTTTTTGCGAGCAATATCTCCGTCAGATAACTGCCGTCCTGTCCCGTGATGCCGGTGATGAGTGCCTTTTTCATTTCGAGTCTTAGCTATCTAGTTTCTGCTGACAGTGATTTACATACCAGTCGTAGGTGAGTTCCAGTCCTTCCTTTAACAAAGTTTTAGATTCCCAGCCCAACTGTGCAAGTCGTGAAACGTCCAGCAATTTTCTTGGCGTGCCGTCCGGCTTTTCAGCGTCAAATCGAATGGCTCCCTCGAAACCAACGATTTCCTTTATCACCTTGGCGAGTCCATCGATGGGTATCTCGGTTCCCGAACCGACGTTAATATGTGTGATCCCTTTCGCATACAAGTCCCCGGCATCCAAATTCTCAAGCAAAAACACAATAGCCTCGGCCAGATCTCCGACGTATAAAAATTCTCTAAGGGGGGTTCCACTGCCCCAGACAACGACCTCATCGGATGCGGTAGTTTTTGCGGTGTGAAACTTCCGCATAAGACCCGGAATCACGTGTGACGAATGCAGATCAAAATTGTCGAATGGACCATAGAGGTTTGTCGGCATTACCGAAATGAAATTGCAATCATATTGACGGTAGTAGTTCTCACAAAGCTTGATGCCCGCAATTTTTGCGATCGCATATGGCTCGTTAGTAGACTCCAATGGTCCAGAAAGTAGATACTCTTCTTTCATCGGTTGCGGAGCAAATTTCGGGTAGATGCACGAACTTCCGAGAAATATTAGTTTTTCGACCTGATGCGTATAGCTGGCATGGATCAAATTCGCCTCGATCATCAGGTTGTCGTAGAGAAATTCCGCGCGGTATGTATCATTAGCCAGAATGCCGCCAACCTTTGCCGCCGCAATGATCACGATCTCAGGTCTTTCTTCGGCAAAAAAACTCTCGACTTTTTGCTGGTTAGTCAGATCAAGGTCATCATGCGTTCGTAAGATCGGATCACGAAACCCTTGCCTGTTAAGCTCGCCAACAATTGCCCTGCCGACCATGCCGCTTGAGCCCGCAACGTAAATGCGCTTATTTCTATGATCCATACAAGTGCCGCCGATCAACCATACGACCAAGTTTACTGTTGTTCGTCCGACTGGCGGTAATTGTCACTGTGATAATAACTTTGATAGTAGTAGTAATTATCCTGCGAGTTAAGGTTTACATTGTTCAGCACAACACCGAAGACCTTTGCACCGATCTCATGAAGCAGTTGACGGGATCGGCGAACGACCTGCTTGGAGCTTTTTCCGGCGTGCACGACCAAGATTACGCCATCGACCATGGATGCGATCAAAACGCCGTCGGTAAATGATGCGATCGGCGGCGAATCGACAACGATATGCGTAAAACGAGCTTGCAGCATCCTTAATAAAGTTGCCATCTGCTCCGAGCCGATCAATTCCGCAGGATTAGGTGGTATAGGGCCAGATGTAAGCAGGTAAAGTTTTGATCGCTGGTCTTGCTGGACCGCAGCATCGATCGCTTTATCATCCAACGCACTTGAGAGCAGCGTACTCAATCCTGCACCGTTTTTGACATCGAAAACCGAATGCAGCCGCGGCCTGCGCATGTCGGCATCGATGATGAGAACTTTTGCCCCAGTCTGAGCAAGACTGATCGCGGTGTTCGTGGCCGTCGTTGTTTTGCCTTCCGAGGGCAGGCTCGATGTGATGAGCAGCGATTTTGGCGCGTGGCCTGCTATCGACAACAGTATCGAGGTTCGAAGGTGGCGATAGGCCTCAGCCAACGACGAACGCGGGTCGGCGTGAATAAGTAACTCGGAGCCTAGAAAGTCGTCATTGTTTTCACTTTCGGATGAGCCGACCAGCAAAAGCTTGCGCTTTTGCAGCGAATCGATTCGAGGTATCGCTGCAAGAGCCGGCAATTGTAGAAATTGCTCGATCTCTTCGGTCGAGCGTATGGTGTCGTCCAGATACTCTAGAACCAACGCAAGTCCCATCCCAAACAGCGTCGATAAAAACATTACAGCAAAGACGGTCATCAGTCTGCGCGGGCCAATAGGCAACTCCGGTGGAATAGCCGGCTCAACGACGCTTATGTTGTTGTCGGAACCTTGAGCGGCGATGTCGTTTCCGCTGACCTGCTTCCGCAGATTATCGAGAAAGCCTTTATTCGTCTCGATATTTTGTTCGAGGAGCTTTATGTTCACCGCACCCTGATTTTGTGCCTGGGCCGCATTATACTGTTTGTCAAAATCAGCCCTGATCTTGTCCTCTTTAGCTTTTGCCTGGAGATATTTTGTTCTCAGGTTCTCAAGTAATTCTCTCGCAGCTCTTTCGCGATATGTATCTCGATATGAGTTGAATTTGGCAACTGCATTATCAATATCGGTTTCATAGCTTTTGATCTGTGCGTCGATCTCTTTGATCTCAGGAGCGCCTTCCTGATATTCCTGTAGCTTTAGCGAGCGCTGCTGCCGAAGATCACTTATCTTTTTAATGATGTCAGTTTGCAGAGCGCGAGTGGAGTTATCCTGTTCGGTAATAAACCTCGCCATTTTTTCTTCGACGAGTGCCTTGACCTTCTCCGGAGAATTACTCACGGTCGTAAAATCGGCCTCGGCATTTTTCCTCTCGTTCTCAGCTATAAGCAAGTCCTTGTTAAGACCGGCCAGCCGTTCGAGAACAATGGTCTGATCGGGGCCTGTTTTCAGAATGCCCTCTTTTTGAGTTAGGTCGGCAAGTCTTTGCTCATCCGCTTTGATATCTGATTGCAGATTTGCAATTCTCTCCTGCAAAAAATCGTTCGTCTTTCGGCTTGTCCCAGAACGTTTTTCCTGATTGACCGTAGTAAAGGTCTCGGCAACGCTGTTTACGACAAACGCGGCAAGTTCCGGGTTCGTGTTGGAAAATGCGATGTCTATAAGGCGTGTATCTTTAACTGTAGCTCTTGACTCGCGGCGCGGTTCGATCTCAAGATTCCGGCGGATCACTTCAACAAATGGGGTCAACCTAATTGCCTCAGCGATCTCATCCGACGACGCGAGCCCTGATTCCTCAAGTTTAATACTCCCAGTTCCTGTCTTGTCGTTTTTGTCTGCCGTAGCCAGGCCGATCGATTTTAGGATCGATCTCCAAGGGGATGAACCGACTTCGGCTTTTGCCTTTAGCAGATCTTCGTTTGAATCAAGGTTATGTTCTTTGACTGCCCGCCTCAAAAGACTTTCGCTCCACAAGAGTTGAAGCTGCGTATTAAAGTACGACGGGTCGGAACCAGATAGTGGCCGCTGTCGTTCGGTTGCTATCAGATCGGGATTGTTCTGTTCATTATCGACCTGTACAACTGCCTGGGCACGATAAACATTGGGTTTACGAGCCATATAGATCGCCGCCAGCGTGGTCATCAGAACAGCAATGCCGAGGACAAGCCAAAGTCGCTTGCGGATGGCACGCCAATAGTCAACCATCTGAAACCCTTCGCGCTGAGTTGTATCTCGGTAGGCTGGATATCTCCCGGCCGTAGCAAACTGGTTCTCGAAATTGCTTTCAAGTTCGGTGGCCTCAGTCAGCGGGCTTCTGATAATTTCACGAGTCTCTTTCATTTATCAATTAGAATCGGTAAGCAGCCGACGGAACCGAGTTTTTGATCGTGCTGCCGATTCCATTCAAGATCGCTTTCACCTTATCCTCGGAAACAGCGACAATATCGTTAGGTTCCAGGTATGGGTCTTTCACCTTACCCTTATCTATTTGGCCAAGGTCGTAAACAAATTCTTCCCGATCGGCCTTCCCGGGTGTCTGTCTCAAAATCCGAATTTTGTCCTTTTTAGCCGCTGGGTTAAGCCCTTCCGCCGAAGCAATGGCTTGTGTCAAAGTGATCGGCTCGCGAACCTTCAACGCTCCTTGCTTCTTTACATTTCCGTAGACATAGACGACATCCGCGTCTAGCACCGACACGACGTCACCCGCTTTCATCCAGAGCGTTTTTTTGCCTTCCTGCACATCACGCAGCTTGAGGTCCATCACCTCAATATTGTCATCAATGTTGCTTGAGGCTGAGGTATCCTGACAGTTCGAGTTGCTTCCGGGCCGAGCAACGATCAGCCGTGTACCCGATTCTTTATTCGGGCCGCCAGCGTAAGCAAGTAATTCGAGCAGATGAATCTTCCGAGAAATAAAATAATTGCCGGGTTTTTCGACTGCGCCGATGACAGCAAATGACTGCGACTTTTGTTCTGCAACCGTAACGCTGACCTGCGGGTCCTTCAGATATTTTTCCTTGTAGGCGGTAACAATGTCAGCGGCAAGCTCCCTTTCTGTCTTGCATACCGCAACGACCGGTCGCTCCAATCTAAAAAGGACGATCGTGCCCTGCGGGCCGACCGCAACTCTCTGATTCAGATCAGAATGCTTATAGACCTGAATTTCGAGAATATCTTGTAATCCGATCCGATAGCGAGTCTCCTGCTCAGGAACCTCCGCTGGCTTGCTAGGAGCTGGCTTCGCCGGATTTTGTGAAACTGTGTCTTGCCCAAATGTCGAACCAAGGCAGACAATCAGCAAAACAACAAAAATGCAAAAACGCTTCATGATAATTCCTGTGTCTGAACTGCTTGTTCAGGAATATTAACAAAAGTAACCTAAATTACAGCAAGCAACTATGATAACAAAGGCCAAGGCCTTTGAAAACACTGATTTTGAAAGTCCGAGCGGCTTTCGCTAAACTCTGTTTCATAGCTATTAGGACGATGGAAAACGCGACGCCGATGCTTCGGCAATATCTCGAGATCAAGAAACTCTACCCGGGGACGATATTATTCTTTCGGCTGGGCGACTTTTACGAGATGTTCAATGAGGACGCACTCGTTGGCTCGCGAGAGCTTGAGATAACGTTAACTGCTCGTCATAAAGACACACCAAACCCGATACCGATGTGCGGCGTGCCTCACCACGCGGCCCCAAACTATATCGCACGCCTCGTAAAAAAGGGCTATCGCGTCGCCATCTGTGAGCAAACCGAGTCTCCCGGCAAAGGTGTAAAACTGGTAAAACGCGAGGTCGTTCGCGTAATTACGCCGGGAACAGCGATCGATCCGCAACTTGTCGAGTCGAAAGACTCCGTGTATCTCGCGGCGATCTACGGTAACGGCGAGACGTATGCGGCGGCATTTCTTGAAACATCGTCAGGACAGTTCTCAGCAACTGAGATCGCGAGCGTGGATGCATTACAAAAGATCTGCGGCGAGATCGAATCGTATGCGCCTCGCGAGCTCTTATATCCGCGATCGATGGAGAAGACTGTCACACAACTTTTTGGTGCTTCAAAAAACCCAGCTGAGCAAACCCTTTTTGAGGACAACGGTTCGCAGCGATCTTCCGATTCGTCGATCACGCTGACGCCGCTCGATGACAGTGATTTTGAACTGCGTGATTCCGAAGATCGTCTCAAGCGTCAGATGGAGGTTGCAGAGCTTTCGGGTTTCGGCCTCGGCGGCAAGAATGCTGCGATCAGCGCTGCCGGTGCGTGTTTGAAATATGCGCAAGAAACACAGCGCGCAAACGCAGGCCACATATCCGAGATAAATTATTTTGAGTCGAGTGATTTTATGGTACTCGATGCGGTGACGCTTCGAAATCTCGAGATCTTCGAATCGCGCGGTGAGAAAAGCAAAAACACGCTCTTTGGCGTTCTCGACGAATGTATCACCGGGATGGGCTCGCGGCTTTTGAAGCAATGGCTCGCACGCCCGTCGATCAAACGCAGCGAAATTCAAACGCGGCTTTCCGCAGTGACCGAACTTTCAGATTTGATCCTCCGCGACAAGCTTCGTTTCCTGATGAAGGACGTTAGCGATCTCGAACGTCTGATAGGCCGTTTGAATTACGGAACGGCGAGTCCTCGTGACCTGATCGCTCTGCGACGTTCTATCGGTCAAGGACCGCTTGTGAATGAAGCTCTATCCGATGGGGCGTCTCTGCTGCTGCAAGTCTTGTCCGAGAACATTTTTGAGTTGCCCGAGATACGCGATCTCATCGACCGTGCGATCAGCGACGAACCTCCGATAAACCTCAGCGATGGCGGCGTGATACGTGACGGCTTTGATGCGGAACTCGACGAGCTGCGCGGCATCTCGACATCCGCAAAACAAACCATTGCTTCGTTCGAAGAAATAGAACGCGAGCGCACAGGTATCAACAATCTCAAGATCCGTTTCAACAACGTCTTTGGCTACTACATAGAAATTTCGAAAGGCAATGTCTCGCGTGTTCCCGACGATTACGAACGCCGCCAAACTCTCGCCAATGCCGAACGTTATGCGACGCCGCAGTTAAAAGAATGGGAGCAGAAGATACTTGGCGCGGAAGGTCGTATTGCAGAGATCGAAACCGCCTTGTTCCAGCAGGTTCGCTCCAGAGTTTGTGAAGAAACGCGAAAACTGCAATCAACCGCCAGAGCTTTTGCGACACTCGATGCATTGTGCTCTCTGGCAGAGGTCGCGGCGAAAAGAAATTATGTCTGCCCCACTTTGCATGATGGTGATGAGATCGAGATAAAGAACGGTCGCCATCCTGTTGTCGAAGCGTCGCTCGGAGCTTCGTTCATTCCGAATGACCTTGTGATGAACAATTCGACCGACCGGTTACTTGTAATAACGGGCGCAAATATGGGCGGCAAATCGACCGTACTTCGGCAGATCGCGATCATTCAAATTCTCGGTCAGATAGGTTCGTATGTTCCCGCTTCGTCAGCGCGGCTGCCGGTCTTAGATCGCATCTGGGTCTGCTCGTTATCACCGGTGCGAACATGGGCGGTAAATCGACCGTTCTACGGCAGATCGCGATCATTCAAATTCTTGGTCAGATCGGTTCGTTTGTTCCGGCTTCGTCAGCGCGGCTGCCGGTCTTAGATCGCATCTGGACGCGCGTCGGAGCGTCGGACGATCTCGCATCAGGACGTTCGACATTTATGGTCGAGATGACCGAGACTGCCGCCATCCTTCACAACGCAACGCCGCGAAGCCTTGTTCTGCTTGATGAGATCGGTCGCGGAACATCGACCTTTGACGGGCTTTCCATTGCCTGGGCCGTCGCCGAATACCTTCACGATTCGTCCGAACATTCGGCAAAGACGTTATTCGCCACTCACTATCACGAACTGACCGAGCTTGCCGAAAACCTGCCCGGTGCAAAGAACTATCAGATCACCGCAACCGAAAAGGATGGCAATGTTGTGTTCCTCCACAAACTCCAGCCCGGCAAGGCCTCAAAATCTTACGGCATCGCCGTTGCCAAACTCGCGGGCCTGCCGCAAACGGTCATCGAACGTGCCAAAGGCGTCCTCGAAAAGCTCGAAAAATACGAACTCGCCGTCTTTGCCGACGAAAAGAAAACTGGTCTCGCCAAAGCCGCCGGCAGCCACCTCGCCTCACAAGTTTCGCTCTTCGCCATAGCCAACGAAACCGCCATCGACGAACTCCGCGATGTAAAAATAGACGACCTCTCTGCCGAAGAATCCAAACAACTTCTCACAAAGATCAAAGACAAAATCGTTTGATTTGAGATTGATCTATTGCACAGATTTTGAAGCGGTTGAGCTGAATAGGGTGTATAATGTTGATAAGTTCTTAGTTGCTTAAGAACGGGTTAAAATATGAGTATAAGTGCGGAAAGGATCACGATAAGCGAAGATATTTGCAACGGCAAGCCGACCATCCGCGGCAAGAGAATAACCGTGCAAACAATTCTTGAATTTCTAGGCGCCGGTGAAACGGTCGACGAGATCCTTTACCAATACCCTTCGCTCGAAAAAGAAGATATAGCAGCCTGCCTGCAGTTTGCGAGTTCTCTGATGGACAGAAATTACGTTATTAAGTCGGTCTGAGACAATGCCGAAATTCCTGATCGACGTAAATCTGCCTTATTACTTTTCGTTGTGGAAAGGCGACGATTACATCCATCAAAATGACATCGGTGACGAATTTACGGATACGCAAATATGGAACTACGCGCTGGCGAACCGACTGACGATCATCTCCAAAGACAGCGATTTCTCTAACCGCGTGATCTTCCATCTGTCTCCGCCAAAAGTTATCCATATTCGACTCGGAAACCTAAAGATGCGGGATTTCTTCACTGCGATGAACTCTGTTTGGGACGAAGTGCTCGAACTTGACAAAGAACACAAACTTGTCACCGTCTTCCGCGACCGAATCGAGGCCATCGAATAGTCAATCGGTCCACCCCGATTGCATGCTCTACGCCCAAGTCCAACCATCCGACGTCTCCGAGATCGTCGAACAGTACATCGACAAAGGAACCGTCGTCAAAAGACTGGCGTTCTCGCCCTAAGGACTTTTCTTGATGAAGAAAGTCCAGGAGTAGTCATATCCTCGCTTGAATTCTCGGCTTCCAGAAAGCGGCAAGGTTGCAAGAGCAGAGGCCTTAAAGTCAAAAAAACCGCCATAAGTAATGTTAATCAGTTGTGTGTCGCCAGCAGCAATTGCGAATTCCTTCCCACTAAATGTTAGGTATAATGTTCGGTCGGAAATGTTCTTGACAGTAATCTTTGGAGGCGAATTACCACCGACCTAACGCTCCTCAAAGACGGGCGCGGAGGAATTTACATCCTGCTGAGGTGGCTTCGATTCTAGGTATGTTTGAGCAAGTCCGAGGAACTTTCGTTCGGATTCGAATGAATCTGTGTCAATCTTGGCGACGACCCTCTTGCATAACTGATCCAGATTGGAAATCGAATCTGAATACAAAAAGTGTTGATCAATTGACTCTGATTTAGCGACAGTTTTTATCAGACTATCCCGTGCTGCAGGAGTGATGTTTGTTTTCCTCAGCTCGCTGGTCAAGTATGCCGTGAAATCAAACTTCTCGATTACTACCACAGAGATCGCAACTGCCGATCCCGGTTTTATTGCAACTATCCCAATCAAAAAGTCTGGTCTTGTAGCGTAAATGTCGATATCGCTCAACGCACGAAATTCCCTTTTTACATAACTCTCGATGTCGCTTTTTATCGTCGCATCCGCACTAATGCTCAATTCCACGCCAATTTTGGTCGTCTGCGCACTTGATAAGGTAACCAAGACTAAGTAAAAGCCAATTAAGAATATACAATTTCGCATCTTTCCTCCTCCGTCTCCTCCCTGTAACCAGAATCGTAGTCACGAAGTGACCGGTCTATCTGTGAACAAGCATTTATAGTGTTGGCGATCGTGGTTTTGCCGGTGCTTTCTGATGTGCGCCAGTTATCTCGGCGGTGGCTTCAGCACGATTGAGAGTTAGTCTATGGTGCGTCGGGCAAATATAGGTCAGTTGTTTCAAAAAATCAAGCATTAAAGAAATGTCTCAGCACCGTTGCGCATTGTTTAATTCTCGGAAAGTTACGTCATATCGAGAAAGTTGGGTCATATCGGGAAAGTTGGCATTCCAATTTGTCTCGAAATGCGCTAGGTTGATGCGGAGATCGCTGTATTTTCAGCGATCGTGTCATTTGAAATAAATGTTGTTTTGCCGATCATAGGCCCAAGATGGGTGGAGAAATAGCCGGGACAGCAGGACATAACAGGGCTTGTATATCTCCATTTGTTTTCGATGCATCGCTCTGAAAAAAAACACTGGGACAGCGGGACACGCGTTACAAAGGCCAATGAATTCAATAACTTAGGCTTTTCGCAGGGTGAACTGATGTTTTGGAAAAAAAAAGTAGTGGGACAGTGGGACAGCTGCTGATAACCCCCATTATTTCAATAACTTAGCCTGTCCCACTTGAAGTGGGACAGAGTGGGACAGAGTGGGACAGCAAATTGGCTCGCGTGTCTCAATTCCGTGTCTTTGCTAAACTTGTATTTCAGCTTTGTGGCGAGAAGACAAAAGATGATCGAGCACCTCAATTCCCTTTCACTCGAACAAAAGGTCGGCCAGCTGTTTTTTATCGGCATCGCCGGGCCTGAGGTCGACGACGCGACGCGGGAACTCCTCAATGAGGTCTCACCAGGTGGGGTGTGTTTGTTTGCGAGAAATATCAAAGAGGCGCGACAGACCAGAGATCTGCTCGATGAGCTTCGGAGGATGCTGCCGGTAGTTCCCTTTTTGAGTATCGATCAGGAAGGTGGCCTTGTTGACCGGCTCAGACGCATAATGACGCCGATGCCAGCGGCGAGCAAGATCGGGACCGAAGAGGACGCCGTTGAGTTAGGCAGGATCATCGCCGAAACGCTCCGCATTCTGGGCTTTAACATGGATTTCGCACCGGTCGTCGATGCAATGGATGAAGAACGCTCCAAACACACCAATGGCCTGTTTTCGCGGACGTTTGGAACCTCAAAAGAAGAAGTTGTCGCTCTCGCAGGTGAGTTCTTACAAACCTTGCAGACAGGCGGCATCGTTGGATGTCTTAAGCACTTTCCCGGTTTGGGTGCATCACAGGTCGATTCGCACGAAGATTTGCCTGTCGTGGATGTTGATGAAACGTTGCTGTCGCATGTCGATCTGTTCCCATATCGCGAACTTCTTGCCACTGGAAACGTTCATTCAGTTATGATCGCTCACGCTGCGTTTCCTGAGCATCGCTTGCAGGAGCGGGACGAAAATGGCAAACTTTTACCATCTTCATTGAGTTACAATTTTGTAACTTCCCTGCTTCGCGGCGAACTTGGTTTCGACGGCCTCTGTATAACGGACGATCTTGAAATGGGAGCAATAATCAAAAACTACGGCATCGGAGAGGCCTGCAAAATGGCAGTCGCAGCCGGTAACGATATGCTCGCGATCTGTGCCGATCCAAATGCAGTGCGCGAAGGTTATCAAGCCGTCCTAAAAGCCGTAGAGTCGAATGAACTGAGCACCGACCGCATTGATGAATCTCTTAAAAGAATCGCCGATGTGAAATCGAAACTTTCATTGCCGCTCACATTTGAAATTGATCGCATCGATCAACTCTCAAACGAAGTTACGGTTCTCAACGACCGTCTTAACAGCTAAGAAACTCGAACTTATGCGTAAATTGATCCTGATATTAATTGTCCTGTCGTTTTTTGCAATGGCATCTAACTGCCGCCGCCGCGGCGGTGACGCGGTGACGGTCGCTCTGCCGGAGCCATTCACTACGCTCGATACTCTGACGACCGGAAAATCGGATGCCGCCGCCGAACGAGTCAGAACGCTGATGTTCAACTCGTTGGTTAAGAAGGATGCAAATTTCGACTATGTCGGCGAACTTGCCAGTGACATAAAAACATCCGACGACGGCAAAACGGTCACGTTTACGCTTCGCGACGGTGTGAAATTTCACAACGGTAAAGTTCTGACTTCAGGGGATGTGAAATACACGTTCGACCAACTCTTTCAGGCAAAGGGTTATAAAGCTGGTGCGTTTTTTGAAAAGGAGGCTTCGCATTTCAGCGGGCCTATCGAAACGCCCGATGCAAAGACGGTTGTTTTCAAGTTAACTCGACCGGCTCTTCGAAATACGCTGCTTTCTAATCTTGTCGCGATCCCGATCATTGCCGAAGGCACGATAGGTCAACAGAAAGAAAGCCCGCTTGGTTCCGGGCCGTTCAAATTCGTTAGTTTTGATGCGTCTCAAAACATTATTGAATTGACGGCAAACACTGATTACTGGGACGGTGCGCCAAAAGTGCCTAGGCTCCGATTAAAAACCGTTCCTGACGCAACCTCTTTGCAGGCTGAACTCCAATCGGGCGGAGTCGACATTGCCCCTAATCCGTCAAACATGCCGCCCGACATGATCAAGGCGCTTGGAAATGGCGTTCTGAAGATCGACCAGTTCGACGGCTCAAACATCCAGTACTTGGTATTTAATACTTCTGCGATAGTTCAAGATCATCAAAATCCGCTCAGCAACCCGAAAGTGAGGCAGGCTATAGGTTGTGCAATTGACCGGCAAAAAATTGTTACCGATCTTTTGCAGGGGCAGGCAAAACTTGCCGACTCGATCTTGCCGCCCGTTTCATGGGCGTACACGCCGGGCCATCAATACAAATACGATCCGGCAAAGGCAAAACAACTTCTCGCTGAGGCTGGCTACGCAGGCGAAGAGATCGTGTTCAAATATGCTGCCGGCAATGCTATGGTCGGCCAGTACGCTCAGGCCGTTCAGGCTTCGCTAAACGAGGTGGGATTGACTATCAGGATCGAGACTCTTGAGCCAAATGTTTCGAGACAGCAGCAGGCACAGGGTCAATTTCAAATGGGCACTGGAGTTTGGATAGGTGGCAACACCGATCCGATCTTTTTGCGTGATCTGTTCAGCTCGACAAAAATTCCAAGTGATACTGTTCCATGCTGTAATCGAAGCAGATATTCAAATCCTGAGTTGGACAAAACAGTCGAAGACGCCGTTAATGCTTCCGACAAAACTGCTGCCAAGTTGCTCTATGCAAAAGTCTGGGATATTGTGAGTGGCGATCTGCCTATGCTGCCTTTGTGGTATCCGGCAAATATAGTCGTTTCCAACAAACGCATCGGCAACATCAAAATGAGCGGCAGCGGCGATTGGGTGTTTCTGAAGGACATTACTGTTCAGTAGGACAAAAGGCACAAGTCTGCACGGTACTTGACAATTTTGGGGCAGTCGGTAAAATTATGGTTTGCCACATGCGGGAGTAGCTCAGTGGTAGAGCGCGACCTTGCCAAGGTCGAAGTCGCGAGTTCAAGTCTCGTCTCCCGCTCCAGTTTTAGGAGTAGGCAGTTTGCCGTCGGCAGTAGGCAGTGAGTTCTTTACTGCCGTTTGCCTTCAGCCAACTGCCTGCTTTCATTTAACGGCGGCGTAGCCAAGTGGTAAGGCAGAGGTCTGCAAAACCTTTATTCATCGGTTCGATTCCGATCGCCGCCTCCAAATAGCATCAACAGAAAAGGCCGCCAGATTTGACGGCCTTTGTCATTTTTGCTGCTATACGAACCGCAAACTATTCCTCGCGGTTGGAGGTGTTTGCAGATACCTCGATACGCCCGTTGGCAGCAACTGTTGTCGTATCGCCCTCGTTGAATGCGATCCGCTCCCACGTAAGCGGCGAACCCGAACCTGCCGCACCGACCACGGTGAATCTGAGATTCAGCAACAGGCCATCTTCGTCAAGCGGCAGCCCTCCGTAGGCAACTACTCTCAGAAGTCCAGGCTCGCTGCCGTTTGACACTATCATAAGCCCACGGCTTGCAGTCCCCGTAACTTCAGCGGGCTGCTCGACCGGCTGAAGGACAGCGGGGTCGTATCTTAGGTCAAATTCGTATGAGATGATACCTTTCCCGACCAGCCCGTTGACAGTTACCGGGACAATGATCTCTTTCTCATTGGTTGGTTCGATGTTTTGTAATCCGACAGTGATCTGTGCTTGATCGCCGGTCTTAGTTTCGTCACGACCGGCTATACCAGCCCCGATGTTACTCCAATTTCCGGAAACTTCTCCCATCAGCAAGGCCGAATAATCCTCCCCGTTAACGACGCCGGTTATTGACGGATAAGTTCGATTAACGGGGTTGAATATCCAGTTCCCTGTTGCTCCGAACCCGGAAAGTGCCGCGGCATAGCGAGCTATCTCAGCAGAGTCAAAAGATGAAATTGTTCCGTTGCTGCTGACATCCGCTACGACCAGCTGATTGCCGGTCAAAACGCTCGATCCGATAACGTGCTGCGCTATTCGTGCCGCGTCAAACGATGAGATGCCGTTTTGACCGCTGGTCTTGCTCGGCACAACGGTGTACGAACCCCCACCAAAACTCGTCAGCGAATAGGTGCCATCCGGGAAGCTGGAAACAGTCGATACCGTAGGTGCACCGTTACCCGTCAGCGTAACGTTCGAAACAAAGCGCGGTGTCGGTGCTCCGATCGCATTCCCGTAGGTTATGGTGCCATTCAAAGATGGCGTTTCCGTCGCGGTAGGCGTTGCCGTTCCCGTTTCCGTCGCAGTGCCGGTCGGAGTACTCGTTGAAGTATTCGTTGCCGTGTTGCTCGGTGTAAAGGTTGCGGTCGGAGTAAACGTCGACGTCGCAGTCGCCGTAGGTGTAGGAGTCGAGCCGCTTGGCGCCACGAAAGCGTAGATCCGGTTGTCGGCCGGGATGTAAATGCGACCGCGGGCTACGATACCTGTGCTGAACCGACGCGTGCCGGTCATCAATTCATTCGTACCGCCGCCGTTGTAAACTACCGCCCCCGTATCGCCGTTCCAACCGATCAACCGCTGGCTGCCTTCCGCGCCGACAGCCCAAACGATGGCGTTGTTCACACCGTCAGTCGTTGTAACAAATGGCGAGCCTCGGCCGCTTTGGCTGCCGGTCCAAGTCCCACTCGTGATAGTCGGAGGGTTTGTCGCGTTGATACGAAATGTTCCAATTACGCTACTGCTGGAGCGAAAGACGATCCAGGTGCCCAAACTCGTCCGATATGTGGCAGGCGCCTGGATGAGAGCCGAACCGCCAACTGCGTTGGCCTGCGCGACCGGTGCGGCGATGCCGCCGAGATTGTTACGGTCGAGGACATAGGCGTTACGGTCTTTACCCATTGCAACTATTAGCTGCGAGGGCGTCGCTCCCGGCACATCTACCATCATCGCTCCTGTGCCGCCCAGATCAGTGTCGCCGTTATCCAGCGTTAGCCAATTGGTCGGTGCCCAATAATCTGTTGTAGTGCCGGAAAATATCGGTCCGGGTTGAAGACGAATGATGGCCTCGCCGCCGCCCCAAACGCCGCCGGTGCTGAACGTGTTGCCTGTGGCCATAAAAGGGGTAACGCCGTCAGTCGAAAGACCGCCCGGCGACCACGCTCCGCCGCCTCTTGCAGTATTTGCCCAGCCCAATACATCTGCCGGATTGCTCATCTTTACGCCGACGATCCAGCCGTGATAAGTACCGCAGTCGCCAAAACGTCCGCCGTATGGAAAGTAAACGCGGTCACCGACGATCACTGCCGCGCCGCGTTCTCCTTGAACAGATGAATCAAAGGTGATCCCGCCTCCCCCGTTGGACGCGAGGCCCTGAACATTTACCGGCCAACCGACATTTGTCAGGCCAGTGTCTACGTTCAAAGAAAAGATCTGCTGACGTTTTGTAGTGCCGCCGTCGGGAGTTGTAAGAGCGTTTACAAAGAGCGTGCGCGAGGCAAGATCGACAACCGGAGTTCCCAGGATACCCTCCGGATTTATGTTGCCGCACGGCAGGCTCGATGATGCGACTGACGCACCAAGATTCCTCTGCCAGATGATATTGCCCGTGATGGCATCGAGCGCGTATACGTTGTTTGAGTTGGTGACCGCAATGACCATCGCGGCACCGCCCGGCCCGTTCTCGATGTAGAGCGGTTGAGCATATACGTTGCCGGAAATGACTCCGTTAAAGCCCAGATCGCGCGTCAGTCCCGCGGCATTTGCCAGTGTGAATGCCGGATCGACAAACAATCCGTCACGCGAAGGGTTATTGTGATGCTGAGTAACATTGACCGAGCCGTTGGGCTGGTCGGACTGAGCCTGATCCGCAGGGTCAGACGTCGCCGAAGACTGCGGCGCCAGCACAAAAGCCGACACAGCAACAAACAAACCAACAAAAACAAAAAGAAAGAATGACAATGGACGCCTTGCGAGAACGATTTTCATATATAGAGATTTTTTCATACTAAAGAGGCTACGGTCAACGTTTTCTGATCTTTATTCCGAACGTCCAAACCTCAACCGAATTCCAAGGCGAATGGTTCTTGGCTGAGCAAGAGTCAGGACTGGCGTCAGGCCGGCTTGGATGCGGGTGTTGAAGATGTTCTCGCCCGCTGCATAGATCGAGGCCCGGCGCGAAATGTCGTGCGATGCAAACGCATCGACGGCAATAAACTCGCGTAGGCGGAGCTGGTTCTGATCGTCGTCAAATTGCCCGCTCGCTGTTCTCAATTGGATCGAAGCGGTGCCGAGTTTCAACCGGCTGTATCGCGCCTCGAGCGTCGCCTGGTCTCTTGGTATCTGCGGTAAACGCAGGCCCACGAGCGCCGGATCGCCGGCTCGAACCTTTGCATCTACGTGAAGGTAACCACCATTGAAAGTAAGTTCCGGCGTCGCTCTCACGCTCATGTCAGCTTCAAACCCGCAGCTTCGAGTGATGGCGAGGTTTTGCCGCTGGCGAGTTATCAATGTTGGCGTCACGGTGAGCGTCACGTTTGAGACGGTCTCGGACAACCGCGTACAGTACGGGCCGGCACGCAGATATAAACGTTCGTCGAAGGCGTTGACGACCACCCCAGCCTCGCCGCTGGTCGCCTTTTCCGGGCGAAGATTCTCATTCGACAGCGTCAGGACATTCCCGACGCGGAACGAACGATAGAGCTCGTTCAGCGTTGGCTGGCGAAAGCCTCCTGCCGCGCTGCCGGCCACCGAGATGTGATTGTTTATACGAAACAGCGCGGAAACTCGCGGACTAAAAGCCGACGCATCGCGATCGGCGAAGTTGGTGAGTGTCAGAATATTTGTAGTGAGATTTCGCGAGGCTGAAATCCCGTGCGTCTCGTTCCACCGATCGTATCTGGTGCCTGCATTAAATGTCAGCCGCCGCAGATGCGTTAGCACGCCGAGGTAAACGCCACCAGAAGATTCGCGGCCGCCGGCGCTTGTCGCGACGGTGGCGCGTCCGTTGGCAAAGCCGGTCTCATCGCTGCGGCCTCGGATATTGCGATATTCGCCGCCCGCGAAAACTGTTGTCAAACCAAAGTCCTTCGTCCAACGCCCGCTCGCTCCAAAGTTCTGTGACGGCACTGTCTGCAGACGGTTAAGTGACTCGGTCTGGCGGTTAGCGGCGATGGCTGAGAACGACTGGTGATAATCTTCCGTTCCGCCGAAGCTCCGAAGTGTTAGCTCACCCACTGACCGGAGCGAAATGTCCGCGCCCGCTGAAAAGTTGTCGATACTGGTGTCATTACGCTGCAGCGGCGTGCCGTTCGCGCGTTTCTCGCGGTAAAACTCGCCGCCGAAGAACACTCGGCTGTCGCCTATTGAACGGTCGACGAACGGCACGACGGA
>JBGARA010000043.1:0-32666 GCA_044230475.1 Pyrinomonadaceae bacterium
CCAGCTATTTCGCCCCACGCCTGACCATTTCACCGCCGTAGCCGACCTAATGAAAAAACACGCATTCCTCGGCAACCTCACAATGGACGCCCACCTCGCTGCAATCGCTCTCACGACCGGCGCCACCATCGTGACGCGCGATGCCGATTTCAAAAAAGTTCCTTATCTTAATGTGGTAGAACCATCTTAACTTTCCTCCGGCGACCACGAAACCCAAACAAATCTACAAGTAAATAGAGATAATTTGGCTCTAAAAAAAGCACGGGTTGGCACGACACAGCGTTCCTCAGATTGGCAAGCCGGGTTGAAGATGGAACACATCGCCCGCGAAGTCGCTTCGTACTACAAATTGTCGGTAGAGGAAATGAAGTCAAAGAGTAATTCGCGCTCCATAGCACTGCCGCGTCAGGTGGCGAGGTATCTGTGTAAACGCCTTACACGACACAGCTTTCCTGAGATCGGCCGAGAGTTCGGCGGCAAGCATCATACGACCGTAATGCACTCTGTCGAGAAGATAACGGCGTTAGAAAAGGACGACCGGAATTTCCACAAGGAAATAAAAGAGCTAATTGATAATCTTTGCAGCTAGTTGAAGTTAGAGGTTTTTCCGCATATCAGAAAGGTCTGGCAAACAGAGTGTGTGGATAGCAGTGGAAAACTAAGGCCGAATAAAGTTATCCATCGGCAGCGTGTTTTTTCCACAAGTTTTTTACAGACGGTTGTGGACGGAAAAAGACTTTGTTTTATAAGAAGTTAGGCCGCTTTTACACATTTACACAGGCACAATTACTACTACTCCTTCTAATCTCTGGTTTAGTGCTATTGGTGTAAGTTTAGAATTGTGAAAATGATTGACTAGCATATTGTGAGGCGAATGTATGGATGTTACAGGTGACGAGTTGTTATGGATATTCAGAGTGATAAGCGGAGTTTTGATCTTTGCATTGAGTAGAGTTCTTATCGCTTGGATTCGGAAGGACAAGGACAAGCTAGTCGAACTGCGTCAAAATCCGGACGGAACCAAGCAACTCACCATAAAAGGCTATTCACAAAAAGACCAATCAAAAATCGTCCAACAATTCAGCCGAAAAAGTGCCGCCAACCTTCCTGCGGGTCTATCTCGTACTAATATGTCCACCTTATCAAACTGAACTGTCAAAGGATGCAACCACCGAGGAATCCTCGGTAGTTCAACGCGAGGGAGAGGTCAGACGCGATGTGAAATTCTACAATCTGGATGCCAAAGTGATGTAAGCGGGGTGAATCTTCCTTGACACTAAACCGCGCTAGGAATATTCTCGCCGTAAGATGGACTTTTATTTTTTGTTGTTTTCGCTTTTTTTGCCGCGGTTGGTGATGTTGGTGTATTTGGTTTTGTTTCCGGGGCAGTTTCCGGCGAACAGTGTGCCGCAGTGGGGCGATCTTCTGCTTGGCGTATTCTTTCCCCGCCTTTTGATACTGATCTACATTTATCAAAACATGGGCTATAACAACATTTGGTTTGCCGCCCACCTGATCGTGATGATCCTCGCGTATTTTGGCGGAGGCAGGGAGACGCGACGGCGAAGGCGGAGCAGACAGGAGCGGTAGGTAGTAGGCAAGGATTTTGGCCGCAGATCAACGCAGATGAGACGGATCAGAAAGTGATTTTCTGATCCGTTTCTGTGTGATCTGTGGCTAGTGTTTTGTGTTGAGTGTTACGCCCTTACTTGCGTGCGAGATTGTGCAACTGACCGCCCGCTGACGCAGGCGGTTCTGACACTGCTACTTTTTTGGACGCGGGGCGAAGGTTTTGTCGTCGATCGGCACATCGAACTTTACCGACTTTACGGTCGTGACGATGTTGCCGTTGGCGATGTTGTTATTTGCGGTTTTGAACGGGATCTTTATGCCGCCTACTTCGCGGTAATCGGAAAAGAGTATCGTGTACGGGATCTGCATATCGCTCGTGCTGGACGAAACAACGCCGTCGCGGCGGAGCAGCAGGAACGTTTTTGTCGAATAATAATCCTTGATCTTGGTACCCTTTTCAGGCTCAAAAGTGACGACGTAAGCGTCTTCGTCGCCGACCTTTGCCGTGCCCGTTATCTCGATCTTCTTGTAGTTTGTCTTCCAGTTGAGCGGACCGTAGAAATCTGCGTTGATGCGAATGTCCTCAAGGCGTTTTCCGGTGTATTTTTCGATCGGCGCAAACGAGATATTATCTTCACCTGCTGTGCCGTCGAAGTATTCCCATTCGCTAGCGATCGTTTTGCCAAGCGCCATGAATGTCGTTTCGGCAGCGGTCTTGTTCGGCGCTTTTGCGTACGTGGTTGATGTAGCTTTGACACCTTGGTTTTCGAAATCGACCTCGTATTGAGTGACGCTCGATGTGTGCTTTCGCCAGTTCGCTTCGCCGCCGATGGCTTCGATGGTTTTTGCTGCAAGTTCATCGACCGTTATCTTTGGCATCTCCTCTTTCGCATCGGACCTTGTGAATTCAAATTCGCCCTCGGGCTGAGTGACGACGACGCTGGTAAGCTTGCCATTCGCATCGCGTTTAGCGGTCAGCCAATAGCTGTCCGGCAGAGGTGCGAGAGAATATGTGTCCTTTGCTTTGTCATTGAGGGTGTAGGGCTGCTGGCCCTCGATGTTAAATGTGACTTTGCCGTCGGTTTCCTGTTTTATCTCGACCGTTCCGCCTTTCGGGGTTTTGTATTTCCCTACCAGTTCCTTTGCACCCGCACTGTTTGGAGCGTCGAGCTTGGCAAGCGTCCCGTCGGCCAAAACTCGCGGCAGGGTGTAGTTGCCCTGCGGCTGTTGCAGATACATCGATGTCGCATCGCCTTGTTCCGGGCTAAATTTCACCGCGAAACCGTCGGGAGCACCGAGCAGTTTGAATTGACGCGGAGCCGTTCGCTGGAGCGTGTACTCCGGCTGGCCCGGCACGACCATGACGAGATTGTCACCGACGATCTTGACCTCAAGGTCAACGTTGGCCGCCTCAAGACGGTATTTGCCGACCATCTTTTCCATCGTTTTAACTGAAAGTTTTTCGTTGTCGGCCGGTTTGTTTTCACCGATCAGGTTTTGCCAAACGATCGACATCAGTTCGTTACCGATGGGCGAAGCCGAAACGTTGGTCAGCAGGACGAAGCCGATCTTTTTCTCCGGGATCATCGCCACCATCGAATTAAATCCATCAATGTTACCGCCATGCTGAACGACCTTCAGGCCGTTCCAGTTTTGCAGGAACCAGCCAAAGCCGTAGCTCGATGTGCCGGCGATCTTCATCTGCGGCTTTAGCCATTCGTCGTAACTTTTTTCTGAGACGAGGCGTTTGCCGTTAACTGTTCCGCCGTTTAGAACAAAGCGAACCCACTGCGCCATATCGCGAGCAGATGAATTTATCGAACCGGCAGGAGCGATCTCGTCAAGGTCGCGGAACGGCAGCTTCTCGGTCTTCGTTGTATCGAAATTGTAGCTGTAGCCGAAGGAATAGTCCTTCGCTTTTTCCATCTGCTTCATCGACATCGTGCTGTTCGTCATACCGAGAGGGTTGAAAATACGATTCACGATCAACTGGTCATAAGGCTGTTTTTGCACTCTCGCAGCGATCTCTCCTGCGGCCGTGAACATGATGTTTTGATACTGAAATTTTTCGCGAAGTTTTGCGGTCGGTTTTGCCTGGGCGACAACCTCGATCAGCTCAGCACGGTTGAGTTTGCCGGTGATCATAGCGAGATCGGTGCGGTTCAAACCCGAGGAATGACAAAGCAGATCGCGGATCTGGATAGTCTTGTCCGTTTCGGCGTCGTACATTTTGAAATACGGCAAATATTTCTTTGGCGAATCGTCGATCGAAAGTTTCCCTTCGTCCTGGGACATCAAAACGGTGAGAGCCGTGAAAGCTTTCGTCGCCGAGCCGATCGCAAACTGTGTGTCGGGTGTGACAGCGATCTTGTTCTCAAAGTCCTTGTAGCCGAGGCCCTTTAGATAGATGATCTGGTCGTCCTTGACGATAGCGAGCGATATTCCCGGAATGCCAAGCTCCTTTTGACGTGCAACGACCTTATCCTCGATAGTTTGTAATTGCTTAGAATAATCGGCCGCCGCTTGTTGCGTTGCCTGCGCGTGAGCGGCCTGCGGCAGTGCAGTTGTGAAAACCGAAAACAATAAAAGGAAAGAGAGAAAGACTTTAGTTAAGGATGTGTTCATAATTATTCCACCAAATATGTCTCGTGATTTTACGGCTTTGGCTACAGAAAAGTTCAATTTGTGATACACAATTTACACTTTTACAATCTATCGGGGAATGATCTATGACACATGAAGTGCAATCCGACCTGACGATGACCGCTCAGATCGATCTTTACTACGACCTATTTGTTCCGGAAGATATTGGGGAACCCGCACCACTGCTGATCGCAGTTCACGGCTACGGAGCGCACAAGCGTTACATGATGCGCGAGGCACGGACCGTAGCGAATGATAAGTTTGTCATCGCATCTATTCAGGCGCCGCATCCGCATTATCGCAAAACTGACGATGGCTATCGCATCGGCTACGGATGGCTTTCGGACGAAAAGCCCGAGCAGCACGTGAGGCTGCATCATAAATTTGTGCTCGACGTAATAGACAAGCTTGATGACGACGGACTGATCGACCCCTCGAGGGTTTTCCTTTACGGGTTTTCGCAGGCGTGTGCGCTCAATTTTCGGTTTGCATTCACCTATCCCGAAGTTTTACGAGGCATCATCGGCGTGTGCGGAGGCATTCCCGGTGATCTCGAAACAAATCCTATCTACAAACCGTTTTCGGCTGAAACGTTTTATCTTTACGGCGACGATGATGAGTTTTACACGCAGGAGCAATTTGCGGCGTGCAATGAAAAACTTTCGTCAACGCTGCCAAATTACCGCTCCAACCACTATTCGGCAAAACATGCGATCACTGACGAGATGCGTGCGGATATGAAGGAGTGGTTGAGTGAGCGGTGTTAAAGAGAACGGTCGCTAATGCTAATGGTTTTGACTTTGACATTTTTGATTTCGACTACATCCTGAAGGTCGGCAGGCACGATCACTCGTGGTGTTTCACCGTCTGACATCTCTACTTTGAATGCATCAGCCTTCGTTTTTGCGAGGAAAGTGCGCGGGCCGTAAACGGTGAAGCTTAAGGTCTTGTTCGGTTCGCCCGAAACAGGCAATGTGAAAATGCGTTCTACACGTTTTTCACCGATCTTGAACACGACATCCACAAAAGTATTTAGAACCACGGCCTTTGGATTTGGTGCGACGACAGGAATTTGTTTGGCGGTGAACTCTTCCTTCTTACCCGACAAGTTGATCCTATCGGTCTGGACGTACTCAAGCGTCTTGACGATGCTTGCAGGGCCGCGTACTTTTACGCTCGGCGGCAGCACAGCCGTACTGTAGATCTCGTAACCCGCGGCAGGCTCACCGACGGTTATGGTCTTGACTTCAAGATCTTTTTCATCGACCGCTTCGAGATTCACAGCGATGCGGCTGGGTGCGACCTCGATGAGTTTGATGCCTTGAGGAAGCGGGACGTATACACTCTCTGGCGACAGCAACACGACGCGATCTCCGGGCTGGACCTCGGTAAGGTCAACCGATGCAAAAATGTCGCTGCGGTTGATCTGTTCGATCTTGCGTTTGTCGCCGCTAACCTCGATCTCGATCTCCTGCAATGGGGAGTTTACGATCTGGGCATTGCTGGAAATGCTTAGATTAAGGGGTATGTTAAATCGTTTCGTCGTCGGCGTGCTTAGGCCGGTCACGCCAAACCAAAGTGCAAGCGTGATGATAAGCGCGATCAGCTTTAGCCCCCAATCTTCGAGAAAGAGCTTTCTAACGATCTGTCTTGCAAATAGAGCTGTCGCCATCACAAACATAGCCGCGGTGGCTACCGCGAACGCTGAAGACTCCCCATCCAGGTCTAGCCGATCTCCGAACTCTCCGTGCTCTCAGCAACAAAATGCTTTTCGCGTCGCGATTCGATCAGAGGTATTTCCATTGCTTCCAACATGAGTTTGCGAAGCTGGGTCGTGTCAAGATTTCGCCTGACTTGGCCTTTCTCAACGTAAGTGATCAGACCGGTCTCTTCAGAGACGACCAGTGAGATCGCATCAGACCCCTCGGTAACGCCGATCGCAGCACGATGCCTTGTGCCGAGTTCGCGCGAGATCTCAGGATTTTTTGTAAGCGGCAAAAAAACAGACGCCGCGGCCAGGCGTTCGTTCTGTATGACGACCGCTCCATCGTGAAGCGGCGATGATGGGTTAAAGATCGACACGAGCAGGTCGTAGCTGATCTTTGCATCGAGCTGTACGCCCGCATCGACAAAATTTCGCAGGCCTACGTTTCGTTCGATCACGATCAGCGCACCGGTTTTCTCGGACGCGAGAGTCGTCACGGCAAGAACGATCTCGTCATAAACACTGCCGCCAAATTGCCCGCGCTGACGTTTTAATATCGGAAATCGAAAACGGTTAGCAAAATAGATCAAGGCCTGTCTGATCTCGGATTGGAAAAGCACTATGATCGCAATGCCGATAAATCCGACTGCATATCGCAGGACGAATTCCAGCGTTGCGAGATCCTGTGCGACCGCAAACCAATAAAGCAGTGCAAGTATCACCATGCCCACAACAGTCGGCACAGCACGCGTCCCGCGAAGCAGCTTTAGCACGACATAAACGATCACAAAAACAAGCGCGATGTCGAGTGCATTTCGCAGTGTATTTAGCGTCGGGATGTAGTTCGTGATCTGCATCTGATAGGGCGCAAACATACTCTATGTAGGCTTCTGGAACAGAATAGCACAACAAGCTGGAATTTAATTGATTGAAAGTGGTTACGCCTCGAACGGGATTCCTGCATTTTGCAGGACGCCAAGTTCGTTACGGGAAACGCGCTCGAGCAGTTTTTCGTCATCAAACATTTTTACGAGACCGTTAACGATGGCATAACGCGGTTCGTCTGGAATGATGACAGGTAGATTAAGGAAGGACCGCATGTACTGATCTATACCGTCAAGCATGGCACCGCCGCCCGTAAGTATTACGCCGCGGTCGTAGATGTCGGCCGCAACCTCAGGACGGAGTTCAGTAAGTGTGTCCTTTACCCGCTGAGCAATGCGACGGACTATGCTCTCAACGATAGGAAATATCTCGCCGGACGTGATCTCAACGGCTCCAGGACTGCCGGTCTGCACATCCCGACCGCGCACCTTGATCGTTTTCTCAATATCTTCAGGCAAAAACGCCGACGCAAAGGTCGTCTTAAGCATTTCGATCGTTTCGCCACCAACCTGCAGCCCGCGATGTCGGCGAAAATGTATCGCAAGACTGTCGTTGATCTGATTGCTGCCGTATCTTTCTGACGCAGAATGGACTATCGAGCCCTTTGCGACGATCGCTATATTTGTCGTCGCAGCACCTATGTCAACGACCGCCGAAGCGCGTTTATCTGTCGGCAGAACCCCCGCGCCAAAGGCTGCAGCGAGCCCCTCTTCCATCATAAACACACGGCCGATGTGCGCGTCTTCCGCCGCGTTCAAGAGAGCACGTTGTTCGACATGTGTGACGTCGGAAACCATACTCATCACCGCCTGGATGGAAATGTTCGATCCACCCGTTTTTGCTTTCTTCACAAAATGAGCGAGCATCTTTTTTGTGCGTTCAAAATCGCCGACGACACCCGCGCTCAAAGGCGCGATGACAGAGATGTTACGCCCTTCGCGTCCGCTCATTTCGGCAGCTTCGGATCCGTATGCGACTATCTCTTCGTTCAGTTGATTGATGGCAACCAGCGAAGGTTCTTCAACTACTACGCCGCGGCCTTTTACCGCAATTATGGTGCTAGCGGTACCAAGGTCGATCGCCATTGAATCGGTAACCAGTTTTTTTAGTGATGAGATCTTTAGCATAAGCAAATCAGTTTTGCCAAAGTAATAGAATAACTATAAGGAAAAACCTTTCAAAACAATCAGTCCCATTTTACTTCAAACAACTCCACCGGCTGCAAGCGATTTTTTACGACGAGCGGTTCGCGCTTTGTCATCGGCAGTACATTACCCGCAGCTTTTGCGGTCGCCTCGCTTATCAATATCTGTCCGCCCTTGGCATTAGACTGCAAACGCGATGCAAGATTCACAGTGTCGCCGATCGCAGTATATTCGGAGCGTTGCTCGGAACCAATGTAACCCACTGTAGCTTCACCGGTGTGGAGTCCTATGCCTACCGCGATCTGCGAAAAGCCGAGATCGACAAGTTCCTGATTTAACGTCAACAGCCTTTTTTGCATGGCTACTGCGGCGTTCAGCGCGTTTTTAGGATCGTCAGGCGTCGCAGTAGGCGCTCCGAAAAGAGCCATCAGTTCATCGCCGATATATTTATCGAGTGTTCCGCCATGGTCGAAAATTATTTCCGCCATTGCCGAAAAATAGTGATTTAATAATCCGACAACTTTTTCCGGATTCTCATTTTCCGAAAACGCCGTAAACCCGCGAATGTCGGCAAACAAAACAGTGATCGTCTGATTAGCGCCACCAAGCCGGAAAGAATCGGGATTTTCCAGAAGCTGTTTCACGACATACTCAGGCATGAAACGACTGTAATTAGCCCGCGCAACTTCTTCGCGAGCCAGGCGTTTGTGAGCCTTTACGGTTTCGACAGTTACGGCTGTTTGCGCGGCGACCGCGCTGATCAATTCAAGATGATCCTGCGAAAAAGCCGCGAACGGATCAAGCCTGTCGGCATAGATCACGCCGTGAACGCTGGACTGGGTGATCAGCGGAGCACATATCGTTGAACGAACACCCTGTGCAACGATAGATTCCGCGCCCTGAAACTGCTCATCCGTCTTAGCGTCCTGTGACAAGATCGCAACGCGGTCACGCATCACCTTTTGCGTGATGGTGCGGCTGACCGTAAGTTTGTCGGTCAGCTGTTTCATACTCTCAGCCCGTGTCTTTGCTCCGATCTGGTAGAGACTGTGATCGAGCGGAACCGTATTATCTTTTTCATCCGTCAGCAATGCAACGACGCGATCTGCCGGCGTGCCGCGAAAGATAAGGTCGGTCGCGCGTTCAAATATCTCCGGAAGGTCAAAGACCGTACCGAGCGTTTTGCTCATTTCAAAAAGCAGGCCGAGTATTTTTGCCTTGCGCCGAAGGTCTTTGATCTCCTCAGGGGATGCTACCGCGTTCTCGAGCGAAAGGCTTGATTGCCGACCGATGATCTCATTAACCGAGATCTGCATCTGCGTGTGGCCGAGCGGAGCGTCATCGTAGTTGATGGTCTGCGGCGTCTCAACGTCAGCGTTTCGTTCTGAAACGACTGCCATTTGCGGAACGGGATCGTTGGCCGGAATAGCCACCGGATCCGGAATCGCAGGCAGAAATTGCAGTTTGCTTTCGCCTATCGTAATAAGATCGCCCGGAGCCAGTGGGCACTGGACCTGCATGGTGCCGTTAACAAATACATGATTGACGCTGCGGATGAGCTGTCCGTTTTCCAGATGGCCGTCGATGACCTTGAAAACTTTACCGTCACCAAAGACGAAGGCGTGCTTGCGCGAGACTCGACGGTCGTCGAGGACAATATCGTTCTCTCGCGCTCGCCCTATGGAGTAAGTGGTCGCGTGAACGAGTTTCACTTCCCACGTTCGTCCTGTCGGTTCTGTGATTTTTAGTATTGCGTCCAAGCTAATCGTAATTGTAATTGTTCAGCGGCAAATGGTAAATTGAGCGCGTTCTACTTTTAGCTCTTATGATCTATTTTGACAATAATGCGACTACACAAATCGTCCGGCAGGTATTGGATGCAATGATGCCCTTTCTGGGTTCGTCTTATGCAAATCCTTCTTCGGCCCATTCTCTGGGCAGCGAATCTCGAGCGGGTGTCAGCAAAGCGCGGCAAAGTGTGGCCGACCTCATCGGTGCGAGCTCGCCGAACGAGATAGTTTTCACGTCATGCGGTACGGAAAGCGATAACTGGGCGATTCTCGGCGCATTGAAGGCCACTCCCGAAAAGGATCACATTATTACTTCCAGCGTCGAGCATGAGGCCGTACGTAAAGTGTGCAAGAACCTGGAATCGGACGGCTATCGCGTCACATGGATCGGCGTTGATGAAAATGGCAATCTTGATCTGGATGCTCTTCAGTCGGCTCTGGATGAAAGAACAGCAGTCGTTTCCATAATGCAGGCTAATAACGAGACCGGCATTATTTTTCCGATCAAAGAGATCGGCAATATGATAAAAGAGCGGTCAGATGCCTTGTTTCATGTCGATGGTGTAAACGCTGTAGGCAAAATGCCGATAGATCTGAAGAACACTGAGGTCGATCTCTTCGCAATATCCGGCCATAAGTTTCACGCGCCAAAAGGTATTGGTGCTCTCTATATTCGCGACGGCGTCAAACTGCCGTCTTTTCTGACAGGCGCCGGACAGGAAAGCGGCCGGCGAGCCGGAACCGAAGCTGTTCATCAGATCGCCGGACTGGGCGCGGCGGCTGAGTTTGTTAGAGATATGTCGGCTATGACAAGAATCCAAGCCCTACGCAATCGTCTTGAAAGCGGCATCCTTACAAATATTCCAAACGCTCGACTCAACGGAACGAACGATACTGAAAAACGCCTGCCGAACACATCGAGCATTTCATTTGAAAATACGAACGGCGAAATGATCATGCACAGGCTCGACGAAGTCGGCATCTGCGTATCGACGGGCTCGGCGTGTCATACTCAGGACCACAAGGCCTCCGCCGTTTTAGAAGCAATGAACGTCCCGTATTCGTATGCAATGGGTTCGATACGTTTTTCGCTTGGAAGACACAATACGGAAGCAGAAGTCGATGTCGTGCTCAACGAATTGCCAAAGATAATCAGAGAATTAGCTTTATTATAAATCGCAAATTAAGAAGCTTTTTCAATGCCGTAGCGAGACAGTTTCAAGTAAAGCCCGCGTCGTGTTAGGCCGAGTTCGTTGGCTACACGAGAAATGTTCCAGCGGTGCCGCGTGAGCGAGGCACGGATAAGCTGCATTTCGAGTTCTGAGACGGCCTCGTCCAAGGTGCTGCCTTCAGGAATGTTAGCGAATGGTGAGATCACGCCGTCATACGAGGCTATCGTCTTGACGTTCGAACCGGTGTCAAATGGTGTTAGGGGCTGAGCATTCCGTTTTAGTTCGGGTGAAAGGTGATCGGGTGTTACCACCTCGTTATCAACGGCTCGGGCAACGATGCGTTGGATCTCATTGCAAAGCTGCCTGACATTGCCCTGCCAGTTGCACACCATCATCATGTCGATAGTCTGCGGAGTGAATGTAATATCGTGCTTTCCAAACCGCGACGAATAGTGATTAACGTAATAATTAACTATCGGCGGTATTTCGGAACGCCGCTCTCGCAGCGGCGGGACACGCAACCGGATCACGTTGAGCCTGTAATAAAGGTCCTCGCGAAACGTCCCGTCGGCCACTTTTTCCTCAAGCGGCATATTTGTCGCAGCGATAATGCGGACGTCAACCTTGATTGGTTTTTTGTCGCCGAGCGGCTGTATCTCGCCTTCCTGTAAAAACCGTAGAAGCTTTGGCTGGACGTCTAGCGGCAGATCGCCGACCTCGTCAAGGAAAAGAGTTCCGCCGTCAGCAGTTCGGATCACGCCGGGCGAATCTTCGACAGCGCCGGTAAACGCGCCTTTTTTGTATCCAAAAAGATGGCCCTCGGCCAGTTCTTTCGGAACAGCCGTGCAGTTGAAGGGCACGAATATTTTGTCCTTGCGGTTTGAGATCGTGTGAATTGCACGGGATACAAGCTCCTTACCCGTTCCCGATTCACCCGTCACGAGAACCGTCACATCAGAAGAACGGATCTTATAAACCTCCTCGACAAGTGAAGTCATCGCCGGCGATGAATGAATAAATCCCGGCATCAGGCTGTTCGAGGTGTATAGAGACGAGTCGTGCTCTGTCGGCGCCGTTTTGTCCTTCTCGCGAAGTGCGATCACGTCCAAGCCAAGCTCTACAACACGGAGTAGGGGCGCCAGCGAATTGTTATCGCTCAAAACTGCTCCTGACGCAGGATTTATCAGCAAAAATGCAGGCGGGGCCGCCGTCCCGTTCAGCGGAAAAACGGCAATATTCTTTGTGCGCGCGAACGTTTTCTCGTCGCCCTTTGTACGGGCATCGTCAAATTTTTTGATGAGCGCATTACTTTCCTGGGGCGAGTAGCCATGCGTGATAAAAGGATAAAGCTGCGATCTTTCGTTGAACTGCGCAATGGCTATCTTATCAGCGTTGCTATCCTGCTTAAGTACAGCAACTAGTTCACGCAGCATTAATTCGCGAGAGGCTGTCGCCTCCGCCAGACGAACTGTCAGCAGCTGTGTAACAACGGAGTTCGACCGCTTTTCTGATGGAGCGGTTCCTGCTGACGATGAGTATTTTTCTACGCGGCTGAGATCCTCAGTTATTTTGGTGATGTAGGATCTGATCCCTAGTTTTTTGAAAATATCGAGACCTGATGTCAGATGGCGTTTCGCTCGAACAGAGTTTCCCCTCTCCAGGTTTGATCCAAGCAGGAAATGAAGGATACCTGTGTGATATAGGTCCTCAGCCGTTTCAAAAATGGTAAGGCTGCGGCTGAAGTGATGGATCGCCAATTCGCTATCTTCCTGCGCCAGCGCGGTCAACCCCCTGATCCTCTGAATATTACCCAGCACGAAAAAATCTGCGGAAGGGTCGTTTTCTTCCATTCCAGCGAGAGTGTTCTCACAATCCTCGATCAAGCCGCTGTTGAGATAGCTTTCTGCCATGACAAGGGCGGCCATATCGGCATAACTTTTGCTGCCCTGTTCGAGTGAAAACTCGATCGTCTCGCGTGCCTTTTCGATAGCTTTCTTGAACTTGCCCTGGGCGAGATAACAGCGTGCCAGGCTACGCATTGGCTGGATGGTGTACCATGCGTGTTTACGCTCCTTGGCAAAAGCGACCGCCTTGTTTAACCATTTTTCAGCGTCATCAAGGTCCTCCCGCAACAAACTCAGCTCGCCGAGCGAATCATAGATGCCCGCGACGTGAACATAATTTTCACGCTCTGCGATCGCGACAGCCCGGTTATACATCGACTCGGCCCTGTCCCATTCGCCTATCAGCACAAGGTTCATGCCCATATTGTTATAGGCAATAACGCTGTTCAATGCATGGTCGGTCTGATCAAAAAACTCAATGGATTTTTCGAGGCAAGCGACACCGTCCTGCGGCCTTCTGAGAAACCAGTAGGCGCCCGACATATCCGTATAAAGTTTGCCGAGCATGAACGGCGCCGAATTTTCGCCAATGATGTTTATTCCAAGCTCAAAATTTTCGAGCGACTTTTCGCTGTTGCCTTCCTGATGATAGCTGTTTGCGATCTCGCGATAGGCTTCGGCCATGCCGAGCCAATCGCCGGTGTCACGAAAATAATCTAGGGCTTTTTGTGCATGATCTCTGCAGATGGGATATTCGCTAAGTTTGCGGTAAACACGTGCGAGAGCGATCTCAATGCCTCCCGAAAGATGTTTGAGTTCGCTATCCTCTGCCTTCTTGCGATTCTCCTTGAGCAGCGTTACAGCTTTTGGCTGGTCGCCCGTGTTGCTGTACGCGATAGCAAGCTGTGTCGTCACGCGAACCTGCGTCTCGGTCTTTAACACAGAGATATTTTCTTCTTCTGCAAAAGGTATTATCGTTTCGAGCGACTCCTTATATCGTCCGATTGTCTCGAGCGTAAAGGACAAAAGACGTTTAAGGTTTGCGAGGTTGTCCGGCGTGTGGTCAAAGTTCTCGATCGTTCTTACAAGTATCTTTTCTGCCTCGCCGGATTGGCCCTCGCGCAGCTTTTGGCCGACGCTTCGGAATACTGAGTCGATGCTTTCGAAAGAGATCGCCCTAACGGCAGCAGCCGATTGTCCACGCGCAGGCCGCGACAACGATGAAGTTGTTTGCTGTCCTTTTTTCATTTAATGTGCCAAAAACAAACGACTAATTAACGTTCGCTTTCAATAATTGAATACTAAGTAAACAGTTGCGCAAGTGAAATCTATCAGAAAACTCAGGCGTAGTCCACAGTTATTTTCACAAACTGATTCGCCGTTCACTCTAACGATCCTGAGTGTCCCCGGCATCCCTTCCGTTCCGCAGCGTTCCACTCGTAGATGGAACGCTGTAACTGTTGCAATAGCGTAGGTTAAACGCCCTAAATGGGCAGCGTTCCACGATTTTTACAAAAAAAATCACATCGTGCCACAGAAACCAGGTAATTGCTGTAATAATTGATGTTATGGCATTCAGCTTTTTATCGCATAGTGATTCTCCGTGGAACGCTCAAGATCAAACCGGCCTTCTCTTATTCGTGCATGCGTGGCTATTGATCTCATAATTTTAGCCACTAATGCACTGAATTAAATGAATCAAATCTTCTCTATTTAGTAAGCCAATAGATCTCCTCAATTGGATTTTCAAAGAACAAATATCGTTGCATCTATAATAACGCGCACATAAATCTAACATATCGCCCATCGAATTGGAATACGAGGTTCCCGATGTAATGTAGTTTTCTCGAATCGATTCATCTTTCCGAATACGACCTTATTTTTTCCAAAAGGAGTTTACGCCGCGTGATTATTTTGTGCCGAAACCAATATCAATTAAACTGCATCAAAGACCTTTGCCGCAGGGCGGCGAATTGACCGATATGGCAAACTTAGAAGGCCAAAAACCAGTTTTCTTTGATGATAAAGGGCATCGTGGACGCTGGACGTCATATCTTGGCATCGGCGTAGCGACGGTGGTGACGCTTTTGCTGATCTTTTTCATAGTAAGTGTCCTGATAAATCCCTTTCTTCCGCAGATCCGACTGAAGCCCGTGGCCGCTCTTCCACAGCAATCGGATATAAATTTTCACCCGCCCGAATTACCGGAACTGTCCCGAAAAGAAACCGCCGCAAAACAAACCGGCGAAAAAGCTAAGCTCGAAAGGAAAAAACGTGACGATGCAAAGGTCGAACGTGCCGGTGCGGCAGAGTTGCTTCGTCAGACAGGGCCAATCGTTCGAACTGCCAACGAAGGCGATCCGCTGGCGGTCGGTTTCTTCGTAAACTGGGACGATTCGAGCATTGCTTCGCTTAAGGAAAACATAAACAGCCTTGACTGGGTCGTGCCGGAATGGATCCGTCTTTCGGGTAACGTAAAGGATCCGCTTGTGCTCGACATCGACGAGAACGCGATCAGCTTTATTCAGGCCACAAAGCCCGAAATGCCAGTGCTTCCCCTTTTGCAAAACTATAAGAACGAACAGTGGAACTCCGACATTCTTGTCCGCTCGATCGGCCGCGAAAGCGAACGCCGCAACCTGATCGACGCTTTGCTGCAAACTATCGACAAGTACAAATTTGGCGGAGTGACGATAGATATCGAGGAAGTTCCGCAATCGTCGCAAGCCGATCTTTTCACGTTTATGAAGGAGCTTCGTGCGGAATTTCAAACGCGCGGACTAATACTGGCACAGGCGGTGCCGTTCGATAATCCTGATTGGAATTACAAGGCATATGCAGGTGGCACGGATTACTTGATGCTGATGGCGTACGATCAGCACTGGTCAACAGGAAAAGCGGGACCGGTTGCGGGACAAGATTGGTACGATTCGATATTAAAGAAACGCATGGCCGAGCTTTCGCCGGCGAAGACGATAGTTTGCTTTGGCAACTACGGTTACAACTGGACAAACGATAAGCGGGAAGCCGAAACAGTCTCGTTTCAGGAAGCGCTGCTTGCGGCAAAAGAATCGCTGGATTCTCCTGAGGAGATAAAATTCGATCCCGCCTCGAAAAATCCTTATTTCAGTTATACGGAAGACGACGGTATCGAACACACTGTCTGGTTTCTCGATGCATCAACGGCGTATAACCAAATACGAAGCGCGAAAATCTATAAGCCTGCGGGATTTGCTCTATGGCGTCTGGGAAGCGAGGACCCTTCGCTGTGGAAGGTGTTTGGTTCGGGCAATAAAACGGCATCTGCGAACGACCTGACGACGATCAAATACGGCTATTCGGTAGATTTTCAGGGAACCGGTGAGATCCTGCAGGTGATCGCCCAACCGCAAGACGGAACGCGCGAAATACGTTCGGACAATGCCGGCGAGATCGTTTCTCAGGTTTACAAACAAATTCCATCGTCATACGTTATTCAGCGAACCGGCGACAGTCCGGGCAAGATCGCACTTACATTCGACGATGGCCCTGACTCTGTCTGGACGCCAAAGATACTCGACATCCTAAAACAGGAAAACGTAAAAGCGACGTTCTTCATTGTCGGCCAGAACGGCCAGACAAATCCTGACATTGTTAAGCGAATCTATGCCGAGGGACACGAACTTGGCAACCACTCTTTTACGCATCCAAATCTTGGCGAAGTGCCGGAGAAGATCACGGATATTGAACTCAACGCCACACAACGCCTTATCGAATCGCTCACGGGACATTCGACGCGGCTCTTTCGCGCTCCGTATTTTGGCGACGCAGAACCGCGAACACCGGACGAGGTCATTCCGACAGTTCTCGCACAAAATCTCGGGTACATATCGGTCGGGCTTCATCTCGATCCGGATGACTGGAAATTAAAAAACGATGACGGCACGCCGCACACCGCCGACCAAATGGTCGACGAAATACTAAAACAAGTTGCGATAACAACGCCCGAAGAACGCGGCAACATCGTCCTCATGCACGACAGCGGCGGCGATCGCTCAGCGACGGTCGAAGCTTTGTCAAAAATAATTCACGAGCTTCGAGCGCCGACGCACACCATTAACGGCGTGCCTAACCAAAGTTACGAATTTACTACCATCGCCGACCTCGCCAACATGACGCCGGAACAGGCAATGCCGCAGGTGCCCGAAGATCAGACGTTTTATGCAAAGGCTGACTCGTATGTGTTTTATGGCCTTTCGATAGGCGGCTGGCTGATGAGATGGATATTTTTTATCGGTATCATTCTCGGTCTCGGTAGAATGGCTTTTATCGGCATCCTCGCATTTGCGCAGTTCGTTCGATCAAAACTCCGCGAATCGTGGCACTTTGGCGAGGAGCACCAACCGCTGGTCTCTGTCGTTGTACCTGCGTACAACGAGGAAAAGGTCATCTCACGAACGATCGACAGTCTTCTGGCTTCGGACTATCCAAATTTTGAGATCATCGTCGTCGATGACGGTTCGGCCGATGGGACATTTGAAACTGTCAAAGATCAATTTGGCGATCTGGAAAATGTGTCGGTTTATACAAAGGAAAACGGCGGCAAGGCTGAGGCTCTCAATTTTGGCTGGCGCAAAGCAAAAGGCGAGGTCGTCATCGCGCTCGACGCCGACACGCTCTTTACAACCCAGACCATCGCGGCTCTCGCTCACCGTTTTGCCGATCCGACGATCGGAGCCGTCGCAGGAAATGCAAAAGTTGGCAATCGCATAAATGTCGTAACCAAATGGCAGGCACTGGAATATGTAACGTCCCAGAATTTTGACCGCCGTGCGTTTGCTTCGCTCAATTGTATTACGGTAGTGCCGGGCTCGGTCGGAGCTTGGCGAAAATCGATATTAGAGGAAACCGGCGGATTTTCGTCCGACACTTTGGCAGAAGACCAGGACCTGACAATTCAGGTTCGCAAGTTAGGCTACCGCATCGGTTACGAGGAAAACGCTATCGGATTGACCGAGGCGCCTGATAGTCTGCGAAACCTAGCCAAGCAGCGTTTTCGCTGGTCATTCGGCACGCTCCAGTGCATGTGGAAACACAAAAATGCACTGCTTAATCCAAAGTTTGGCACGCTCGGTTTTGTCGCGATGCCGAACGTGTGGATCTTTCAGGTTCTGTTTCCACTCATTTCACCCGTAATGGATCTGTTGTTTGTCTGGACGATGGCCGGAGCGTTGATAACATCGCTCGAACACCAACAGGAATACGCACACACGCCGACAAATCTTAACGAAGTGCTTTTTTACTACGCCCTGTTTCTGGCGGTCGATTGGTTCGGCGCATTTGCCGCATTCCTTATGGAGAAGAGCGAAGATAAAAAGCTGCTCGGCTGGCTGTTGATCCAACGATTCGGCTATCGGCAGGTGATGTATTGGGTTATGGTCAAGTCGGTTTATACCGCCATTCGCGGAGCGGTCGTTGGCTGGGGCAAGCTCGAACGAAAAGCGACCGTCGAAGCCAGAGTTTAGCCACAGAGAACACAGAGATCACTGAGAAATAGAAATTTCTTCTACTCTGTGGTCTCTGTGTGCTCTGTGGCAGATATAATGGATCTATGCCTGAGTTTCCCGATATTGAAGAAGGCGGCGAAGTTCTGGTCGAGAAAAAGACCAAGCTAGAAAAGCCAAAACTCTTCAAAGTCATTCTTCACAACGACGATTTTACGACGATGGAATTTGTCGTTTTTGTACTGCAATACGTTTTTAACCGTTCCGATTCTGAGGCTTTCTCCATCATGTTAAAAGTCCACAACGAAGGCATCGGCGTCGCCGGCATTTATCCCTATGAGATCGCCAACATGAAAAGCGAAAAGGCGACTAACCTCGCGCGGTCGCGTGAATATCCGTTGCTGTGCACGGTTGAAGAGGAATAAACGGCTTTTACTGTCAGAGTTATTTCGTGATAGCATCGTACTGCTTATGAAAAGACCCTTAATAATTAGCATTATTACCCACAGGGACTTGGCTCCGTAACGAGAGCCGAAGCTGAAGCTTTGCGAGAGTCCCAAGCCACGAAAAAGGCTTGGGACTTTTTGATTTTGGTTGTGAATAAGCGGATTTTAAGCCGCATAAATGTTAAGATTTGAATTTTTATGGCTGAAGAGTTTGATCTGAAGAAAACAGTTAATTTGCCAAAGACCAATTTTGCCCAAAAAGCGAATCTTGGCCAGGCAGAGCCTGCTCGTTTAAAGAAATGGCAGGAAATGGGTTTGTATGAAGAAATTACGAAGGTGCGCAATGACCGCGATAAATTCATTCTTCACGACGGTCCGCCGTACGCCAATGCCGACATTCACATCGGCACCGCGCTGAATAAGATCCTCAAGGATTTCGTCGTTAAAACTCGTTCGATGATGGGTTTCGACGCGCCTTATGTGCCGGGCTACGATTGCCACGGGTTGCCTATCGAGACCATTGTCGAAAAGAAGCTGGCAGAAAAAGGAAAGAACAAAAGTGACATTCCAGTTGCATCTTTTCGGCGCATCTGTCGCGAGCACGCTTCAACCGCAATGAATAACCAGACCCGCGATTTTCAGCGGCTGGGAATACTCGGCGAATGGAAAAATCCTTACCTGACGATGTCGCCGGAATATGAAGCCGCAACGACGAGGCTTTTTGGTAAGTTTCTCGAACGGGGTTATGTTTACAAAGGCCTGCGGCCCGTTTATTGGTGCATCCACGACCAGACGGCGCTTGCTGAGGCCGAGGTCGAGTATCGCGACCACACGTCGCCATCGGTTTATGTAAAGTTTCCGATGAGATCCGATCCAGCCCAGATCGACGGCGCTCTCGCAGGCAAAAACGTCTTTGTGGTTATCTGGACAACGACGCCATGGACGCTGCCGGCGAATCTTGGGATCACTGTTCACCCCGAATTTGATTATTCCGCCATCGAGGTATCGGACGCTGAGGTTTTCATCGTAGCGTCGGAACTAGCCAAGTCTTTTGCCGAGACTGCCGGTTTTGCGGAGTACGAAGAGATAGCCCGTTTCAAGGGTTCGAAGCTGGACCGTCTTGAAGCCAAACATGCCTGGCTCGACCGGACATCTCTGATAATGAACGGCGACCACGTGACGCTCGGCGAGGCAGATGCCGAGGTCGAATTGGACGTCAGGTTTGAGAATAAGGCTGCCGGAAAATCGGGTACAGGCTGTGTTCACACGGCTCCGGGCCACGGTGCGGACGATTTTGCGATCTCAAAAAAATACGGGCTTGAGATATACGCTCCGGTCGATGCGGCAGGAAAATTCACGAGCGAGGTCGAGCATTTTGCAGGGCTCGATGTATTTACCGCCAACTCGAAGATCGTCACATTTCTGAAGGAGAGCGGCTCACTGGTCTATTCCGAAAATTATCAGCACCGATACCCGCATTGCTGGCGATGTAAAAATCCGGTCATCTTTCGCGCGACCCCGCAATGGTTCGTCTCGATGGATGAAGCGGTTGACGGCAGATCGCTGCGTCAGCGTGCTCTTGATGAGATCAAACAGGTAAAGTGGCACCCGGCATGGGGCGAAGGACGAATGGGAAACATGTTCAAGGGGCGGCCCGATTGGTGCGTGTCACGACAGCGATCGTGGGGCGTGCCGATACCCGTTTTTTATTGCAAGGGCTGTGATGAGTCGGTTGCTGATCCTAAAATAATCGACCACGTCGCCAATATATTTGCGGTCGAGACGGCGGACGCATGGTACGCTCGGCCCGAAAGTGAACTATTGCCCGACGGCTATAAATGCGGGAACTGCGGTGGCGCAGATTTTCGCAAAGAAACCGATATTCTCGATGTCTGGTTTGACTCGGGTTCAAGCTGCGTTGCGGTGCTCGAAACTCGCGGCGACACGCTTCACTTCCCCGCCGACGTCTATCTCGAAGGCGGCGATCAGTATCGCGGTTGGTTCAACTCGAGCCTTAGCTGCGGAATCGCAGCACACGACGCGGCACCCTACAAACAGATCATCACACACGGTTGGGTGGTCGACGGCGAAGGCAGAAAGCAATCGAAATCAGTTGGCAACGTAACCGCGCCGCAAGAGATCATCAACAAATCAGGCGCTGATGTTCTGCGTCTTTGGGCTGCAGCGGTCGATTACACCGAGGACGTTCGCTGTTCGGACGAGATCCTTTCGCGTGTCGTCGATGCCTATCGCAAGATGCGTAACACACTGCGTTACGCGCTCGGCAATCTCGACGGATTTGATCAGGCGAAAGATGCTGTAACGACAGCGGATATGCTTGAGATGGATCGCTGGGCGCTCGCCGGACTCAACGAAGTAACGAAGAAAGTGCTTGCGGCTTATGAAGCGTACGATTTTCAGGCGGCATACAATGCGCTCTATCATTTTTGCACCGTGACGCTTTCGGCAAGGTATTTTGACATCCTTAAGGACCGTCTCTACATCTACGCTCCGCGATCTGTAGAACGTCGTTCGGCACAGACGGCTTTGCACCAGATCGCTGACAGTCTTTGCCGTTTGCTCTCGCCGATATTGGTTTTCACGGCTGATGAAGCCTGGGAAAATCTGCCAGCCCAAACGGTTGCGTCGGTGCATATGGCTGAGTTCCCTGCCGCGGATGAAGTCGACAATTCAAGTCTCAACGAAAACTGGGAAAAGATCTTCGCCATAAGAGACGAAGTCCTAAAGGCGCTCGAAGAAGCCCGTAACAACAAACAGATCGGCTCATCGCTTGAAGCCAAAGTCGTGTTGACCACTGACGCCGAAACGACGCGCTTTTTGATGGACTACTTTGACCAACTGCGTTATGTTTTCATCGTCTCGCAGGTCGAGGTTCACGAAGGCGACAAATTTGCTGTCGAGATCAAAAAGGCCGACGGCGAAAAATGCGAACGCTGCTGGAATTATTCGACGCGTGTCGGGGAATTTAAGGAATATCCGACAGTTTGCGAGCGCTGTAACGAGGCCCTCCGGGAGATCGGAGCTTCGGCGAGCGTGTCCTAGCTTGAGAACACACAGCGGAATTTACCGTATATTGGTAAAGAGTGACTAGAAAAGACCTACTTTGGAAATTTGCCTATCTCGCCGTCGCGGGCGGCGTTTTTCTCATTGACCAGACGACAAAGGCCTGGGCGAGCAAAGCTCTTCGTTTTGAAGGCGACCGTTCGATCATCTCGGGTTTTCTCAATCTTATATACGCTCAGAATACGGGCGTTGCATTTTCGATGCTCGACGATCATGGTGATGCCGGGCGTTGGGGACTTTCTGTTGTCGCATTCGTTGCGGCTGCTCTTGTTCTTTATTTCTTTTGGCGAACGCCTCGCAGCGACGACCGCATGATGGGAGCCCTTGCCTTACTGCTCGCAGGTATCGCGGGCAATGTAACTGATCGAATGCGTCTGGGTTTTGTCGTCGATTTTATCGATGTCCAATTTGGAAATTGGCATTACCCGACCTTTAACGTAGCTGATTCCGCGATCTGTATTGGCGCCGGACTGCTTATTCTCGATATGTTCTTGAATAAGCGAACGACCACAGACGCTAATCCGCGATCTGCAATCCGCAGTCCGCAATCGAACGATGTATCCTGAACTTTTCCGCATCGGCAATTTTCCCATAACGACCTACGGCATTTTTTTGGCGTTGGGGATGTTGCTTGCTCTGTTTGCCGCATCACGACTTGCGGCTCGTGACGGATTGTCGCGCGAACGCATCTACGATATCGGGCTATGGACGCTGGTCGGCGGGCTTGTTGGCTCTAAGATATTGATGTTCTTTGTCGAGGATAACGTCAATGTCTTTTCGCTCGATTTTCTGCGTTCCGGCGGCGTCTATTATGGCGGCCTCCTGGGTGGGTTTCTCGCTGTAGTTATTCTGGTGCCCCTTTACAAACTACCGTTTTGGAAGGTCGCCGATGCTTTTGCTCCGGGCGTTGCGTTGGGTCAGGCCTTTGGCCGGCAAGGCTGTTTTTCTGCGGGCTGCTGTTGGGGAAAGCCAACTGACCTGCCGTGGGGTGTGCATTTTACTGAGCTCGGGCACGAATACACGGGCGTTCCGATCTATGGGCCCGACGGCAACGATATTCACCTGCACCCGACACAGCTTTATGAATCGTTTATCATGCTGGCGGTTTTCGCATTTCTCTTTTATCTTCACAGAAAAAAGAAATTTGACGGCCAGGTGCTTATCGCTTACGGCATAATTTATTCGATCGTCAGATTTTCAATTGAGTTTATCCGTGACGACCCGCGAGGCGATCTTCTTGGGTTTACGACGTTGACCGGACTTTCGACCTCGCAAGGGATCAGTCTACTCGTTGCCGCGGGTTCGATCGTTTTCATGATAATGCGTCTCAAACGAGTCCCGAGTACCGAGTGAACGACGAATCTTCATCTTTTGCCTTACATCCTTCATCGGATGACGCAGGAACGCGTCTCGATGCTTTTCTTGCCGAAAAGATCGATGGCTGGTCGCGCTCGCGGCTAAAGCGTCTAATCGACGACGGCGATGTGCTGGTCAACGAAAAGGAAGTCAGAGCTTCGTACAAGGTCCGCGAAGGTGACGAGATCGAGGTCGAGCTAACAGAGTTACCCGCAACCCATTTTGAACCGGAAGACATTCCGCTTGACGTGGTTTTTGAGGATGAATATCTTGCCGTCATAAACAAACCTGCCGGAATGGTCGTTCACCCTGGTGCAGGCGTGCCGAAAGGAACGCTTGCAAATGCGATCGCTTTTCATTTTGAGATCGCTGACTCAGGTGGTTCTGACCGGCTCGGAATAGTTCACCGATTGGATAAGGACACGTCTGGCTTGATCGTGGTTGCTAAGAATGAACAGATCGCTGAGGAATTGTCACGGCAATTTCACGACCGCGAAGTCGAGAAATCCTACATCGCCCTGGTTCACGGCAGCATAGAGCAAAATAGCGGGACGATAGACGCACCGATAGCACGTGATAAACACAATCGTCTGAAAATGCGTGTCGCTCAAGCGGGGCGCAATGCTTTGAGCCTGTGGAAAGTAAAACAGCGGTTCGAGAAATTTACGCTTGTTGATGTCGATATCAAAACCGGCCGCACACATCAGATACGCGTTCATTTGGCCTACATCAATCACCCGGTCGTTGGCGATGCGACGTATAACGAAGGCCGGGATAATTCCGTTGCGAACATCGAAGTAAAAAAGGCGATAAAAACACTCGGCCGTTTTTTCTTACACGCCGAAAAGCTGTCATTTACCCATCCCGTTACAAAAGAACGTCTTAATTTTAACGTCCCGCTTCCACCGTCATTATCGAGCTTTCTTGCGACTCTTGGTTAGGCGAATAGCCGATCTCTCGTGATACCTTTGCCGCAGCGTCGGTCAAAAGGGCGACGATCCGTGGCAAATTTGGCTCGTCGATGTGCTGGATGATGCTCGATGTTCCGAGGGCCGCCACCACATTGCCACGTGCATCAAAGATCGGGGCGGCTATACAACGCACGCCGTCCGAGTTCTCTTCGTCGTCGACCGCAAAACCGTATTTTCTGACTCTCGCAGCCTCTCGGAGGAATTTTTCCGGCTCGGTTATCGAACGCCGCGTTTTTTGCTCCATTCCATGTTGGTCAAGGATCGCCACTATTTCCGCCTCGGGCAGGAACGAAACGAGGGTCTTGCCGATCGCTGTAGTATGCACGGGCAATCGATGGCCGACCCAGATATCCAGTTTGATAAAGCTCTTTTCTCCCTCGACCTTCTCAACATAGACGGCGCGGCCATTATCGAGCACTGCGACGTGAGCCTCGGGCAAACGGGATTTTTGCAGGAACTCCTCGAGAAAGGGCTTTGCCGTCTCGCGTATGTCCAACCCGGGAACTGCTCCTCCGGTCAGATCCATTATTTTCAACCCCAGCCGGTATTTCCCTTCCCAATCCCGCCTAAGGTATTCGCGCCGTTCCAGAACACGCAGGATATAGCTCGCAGAGCTTTTGGGGATATTTAGCCTGCGGCTAAGGTCTGAGTTGCTGAGGCCGTTTCTGCTCGCAGCGACCATTTCCATTATAGAAAGTGCCCTTTCTACTGCGGTTGACGTAGTTTCTGACATCTCTTGTATTGTTCCATAATTTGAAATATTGTTCAATATCTCGAACACGCAAAATTTCCGGTATTTACAACGCAATCCTGGCTAGCCTATGCTCACATCAAAATCTTTTTGGAAAAAGCCTCGAGTTCAGCATTTAGAACACTGAAGTTTCACATGACACAAGCAACGCTTGAAAAAAAGGCTGATCTACGGATCAACCATGCACCCGCAGATTTTGCGGCCAAAACCGCCCTGCCGCAGGGGTTTTACGACCTTTTGGCCGAATTGCACGCGAAATTCACGCCACGCCAACAAGAATTGGCCAAGAAGCGTGGACAGGTCCTCGCCGAAGCTCATCGAGGCAATTTGCCGACATATCTTGCCCCTTCCGCAGCGACGCAGGGCGTTTGGCGTATCGAGATCCCTGCTTTCTGTGCCGATCAACGTAATCAGATGACCGGACCGGCAGACGATGCCGAGCTGGTCGTCAAAATGCTTAATTCCGGTGCTCCCGGCGTGATGATCGACCTTGAAGATTCGATGGCGAACGCCTGGGAAAATCTCGAAACCGGCATTGCCAACTCGCTCGCGGCCCTGCACGGTGAATTGACCTATTTCGATCAGAAACGCGACCGCACGGTCTCCATCAATGAAAGCCCGACAGTAATATGGGTTCGCGTTCGCGGACTGCACCTTAACCAAGCAGGTATTTTCGATGACCTGATGTCCGCCTCGGTTTACGATGCGGCAAGGATCGCTTTTGGTGTCGACCGGACGAAACTCAAACATAATCTGTGTTTCTACATCCCAAAATCGGAATCTGCCGACGAGGCTTTGTTCTGGCGTGACCTGTTTCAAACGCTCGAAGCAAAACTTGGCTGGGAACGCGGATACATAAAGTGCATGGCTCTCGTTGAGTCTCATCCGCTCGCCTTTCAGGCGGAGGAATTTATCTACAACCTTCGCGAACATCTTGTCGGCCTCAATCTTGGCCGTTGGGATTACATGGCTAGCCTGATCCATTTCAATCTGCACGATCCTAATTGGGTTTTGCCGGACAGGAATACTATTCCGTCTGATGTGCCGTTCTTTCAGAATCTGCGAGGGTTGCTCGTCGAGGTTTGCCACAAACGCGGCATCTTGGCCATCGGCGGCATGACGGCATTGTTTCCAAATCGACAAGATGCAGAACTCAACGAACGAGCACTGAAAACTCTCGAGGCCGACAAACGCAACGAAGCCAGCGTCGGCATGGACGGTGCGTGGACCGGGCATCCGGACCAGAACGAGATCGCGGTGGCACAATTTCCTAGTCCAAACCAAAACTACATCCGGTTTGAAGGGCAATCGCTCTCGCCCGATCTGCGTCCATTGCCAACAGGAGTTGGTAAACATACGTTGGACGGAACGCGGGCCGCCGTCAAAACCGTCATACGTTATCGCCATGGCGTGCTGTGCGGCAAAGGTGCTTCGCTGCTTGATGGCTATATGGAAGACCTCGCGACCGACCGCATTTACCGTCTGATGATCGCTCAGCGAATGAAACATCGCGAGACGGTAAAGATCATGGACGGCGATACAGTTGTCGAGCATACGCCTGAATTTATCAGCAAGATCTTTGACGAGGAATTGGCAAAGATACTGAGCGACGTGCCGGGTGCGGTCGATGATAGCGAACGTTTTGCCGAGGCGAGACGCATTAGCGAAGAGATGATAACGAACGATGAATTTGATCCGAGGTAGCTGAACATTTGATATTAAACCGACTCTTAATCTCAGGGGGAACACTATGAAAAACAAAGAACAGATCGAGGCAATGGAACAGGATTGGGCGACTAATCCTCGTTGGGAAGGCGTCACCCGCAATTACACTGCGGAAGATGTCATGAAACTTCGCGGCAGTGTGAAGATCGAATACACGCTCGCAAAACTTGGCGCTGAACGGCTTTGGAACTCGATGAAGACCACGGACTTCGTCAACGCTCTCGGAGCGATGACCGGCGGCCAAGCTGTGCAGCAGGTGCAGGCCGGTTTGCAGGCGATCTATTGCAGCGGCTGGCAAGTCGCGGCGGACGCGAACACAGTCGGCCAGACCTACCCTGATCAGAGCCTCTACCCGTCAAACAGCGTTCCCGAACTCGTTAAAAAGATCAACAATTCGCTGCAGCGCACGGATCAGATCTATTCGACCGAGGGCAAGAACGGCATCAATTGGTTCGCTCCGATCGTCGCCGATGCCGAAGCCGGTTTTGGCGGCAATCTCAACGCCTTCGAACTGATGAAATCGATGATCGAAGCCGGCGCCGCAGGCGTGCATTTCGAAGATCAGCTTTCGTCGGCCAAGAAATGCGGCCACATGGGCGGCAAAGTTCTCGTGCCGACTGGCGAAGCGGTTCAAAAGCTCATCGCAGCGCGTCTCGCTGCCGACGTTTGCGGCGTCCCAACCATTGTTGTTGCTCGAACCGACGCGAATGGAGCTAATCTTTTGACCTCCGACATCGACGATAACGACAAGCCGTTCTGTACCGGTGAACGCACCGTCGAAGGCTTTTTCCGCGTCAATGCCGGTATCGAGCAGGCGATCTCACGCGGCCTCGCATACGCTCCGTATGCCGACCTCGTCTGGTGCGAAACGTCGCATCCGGACCTCGATGAGGCACGCCAGTTTGCCGAGGCGATCCACGCGAAATATCCGGGCAAGATGCTCGCTTATAACTGCTCGCCGTCGTTCAACTGGAAGAAAAAACTCGACGATGAAACGATAGCAAAATTCCAACGCGAATTAGGTGCGATGGGCTACAAATTTCAGTTCATCACGCTCGCTGGTTTTCACTCGCTCAATCATGCTATGTTCGAGCTTGCAAATGACTATCGCAACCGCCAGATGACAGCCTACGCCGAATTGCAGGAACTCGAATTTGCATCCGAGATCGACGGCTATCGCGCGACCAAGCATCAGGCGTTTGTCGGCACTGGATACTTCGACGCCCTGACTCAGGTGATCTCAAGCGGTGCGTCTTCGACAACGGCCCTCGCAGGCTCGACCGAGGAAGAGCAGTTCGACGATGTCGTCATAGACGAAAAGCCGGGCAAGAGTTCGGTCAGCGTCTAAAACATAAATTATCAAATATTCATGAGGCCGCCTGAGATCTATTTTTGGGCGGCCTCATTTTTTGTCCTCATGTCCCAGTGTCCCAAACCGAGTGGGACAGGCTAAACCATTGAAACTACTGGGTTTTGCTCAAGTGTCCCACTGTCCCACTCGTTTTTTTTCGGAGCCGGTCGTTCTTGCCGTCCATTAGCTCTGCGAACTCGGCGTAAACCTCGGTGATCTCTGCGTGGACATGATCTCCACGCAGAGGCCGCAGAGATCTACGCGGAGGGCGCTGAGGCGATACTGTCCCGGTGTCCCAATTATCCCTACGTCAGCAGGCAGTAAAAGTGGCAGAAGCAGTAGAGGTATCTCTAACTGCAAACTCCTGCTGCCGCTGCTACTGTCCCACAATCGGCGTTCCAGGCGTTCCGCCGCGTTCCACATGGGGGTGGAACGCTGTAAGTAGCTCTATCTATTGAAGTTAATACAGCTTTTTGGGGAGCGTTCCACGATTTTTACAAATAAATTATTAACTGTTGCGAATAGTACGCTTACGGAAACGGAGTCTGAAAACGCCGAATCCAACGTAGAACGCAAATCGTGGCGAAAAACTGAATTCGGGGGTCGCGCAAAACTTGTTTCTCTCTGAGTTCTCTTCGTAAATCTCAGCGGCCTCAGCGTTAAAGATCATTTCCACGCGGAGAACGCGAAGACTTACGCGGAGACCGCAGAGCAAATTGTCAAATACCCTCACCATTCATGAGCCAACGGTGCACAGGCAGAGTAGCGCTTTCTACCAAGCATTGGAAGACCAATTTTCCCGATGTGACATGGTTTTCTCGATATGACGTAACTTTCCCGATATGACGTGGTTTTCCATACTTTGAACAGTGTTAAACCGCTTGTGGAATATTTCCCTTTTTTCTCCGCGCGGTTCGTGTTACAAATTAAGCAAATATATGCCGACCACATCTATTCTCTCTGCATCTTTGCGTCTTTGCGGTTTAGTTCTTATTTTGTGCCTAACGCTTACGGCGCAGATAAAAGACTTTACCCGTTGGGTAGATCCTTTTATAGGAACAGGCGGACATGGGCATACATTCCCCGGGGCAGTAATGCCGTTCGGAATGGTCCAACTCTCGCCCGACACGCGCACCGACAACTGGGACGGTTCGTCCGGCTATCACTATAGCGACGACATCATCTACGGCTTTTCGCACACGCACCTGAGCGGAACGGGCATTCCGGACGGCTGCGATATTCTGTTTATGCCGACGGTCGGCGAGCCGCAGTTCTTTGCAAAAGAAGGTGATAGCTCAATAAATGGTGATGCTTCGAAGTTCTCGCACGCTAACGAGAAATCTGAGCCCGGCTACTATTCCGTCAAACTTGATGATGAAAGTATTACTGCGGAGATGACGACGACTAAGCGGGTTGGTTTCCATCGCTATACATTTCCAATTTCGGCCGACGCTCACATCAAAATAAATCTTTCTTGGCGTGACAAAGTCCTCTCCAAATCAATCAACATGGTGGCGAATCGCAAGGATCGCATCGAAGGATTTCGAGAATCTTCATCTTGGGCCAAAGATCAGAAAATCTATTTTGTAGCCGAATTCTCAAGCCCTTTCGAACACCTGATGTATCCAAGGCTAGAAGAAGCGGCAGCTAAGTTCGGACATCTGACAAGGCCTTTATTGGTAAAGGTCGCGATTTCTTTCGTCTCAATTGAAGGTGCTCGGAAGAATCTTGAAGCCGAGTTGCCCGGTTGGGATTTTGACAAGGTGCGGGCTGATGCAAAGGCGGCGTGGAATAAGGAATTGTCGAAGATCGAGGTCTCGGGTGGGACTGATGCTCAGACCACTACTTTTTACACGGCGCTGTATCACACGATGATCCACCCGAGCATCTTTAACGATGTTGACGGCAATTATCGTGGGCTGGATGGTAAAACTTACAACATTGCAGACGACGCGGCTGTGCCGCTCGATGTGCGGCGAAGCTCTGCTTCGCCGAAAGGCCTAATAATTCCGGGCGGCTTGCCACCGCCGATCAAACAGCGGCGCAGCCGCAAAACTTCTTCTGAGCAACAACGGAAAAGCGGAGCACCGCACATCGACGGGCAAAGCCAAAATCTCGGCATCCTTCCTGATCAGCTGCCTCTTCTCGCCTGGGGATACCTGTTTCCGGGCGCATCCGCTGCTGATCATCGATCAAAAACTGCCTGGTCGATTTTATTAATACTTTTATCCGAATGTACGAGCAGGGCGGGCGGCTGCCACGTTTGGGAACTGTGGGGCAACGAGACCGACCGATGATCGGCTATCATGCCGTTTCGGTCATCGCCGACACTGACCAAAGGGCATAAAGGCTGACTACCGAAAAAGCCTACGAGGCCGCCAAGCCTGGCGCTGAGCTTGACCATTATGGCCTCTGCGCATACAAAAGCAGCTAACCGCGGAAGGCGACAAAGAATCGATTATCAAAGACACTTGAGTACGCCCGAGCGACTGGTGCATAGTAACGGGTACAGCTGGGCAACCGGAACAGTCAGCTTCGAAAATGAGGTCACGGGTTACCATCGCGGAGATACGCTCTGCCCTGGGCAGGAAGTGATCATTATTCAAAACGCCCGTTCGTTCAGCCTCTTCGATCCTGAAACTGGCTTTATGCGTCCGGTTAATGAGTTTCGTCAAGCCATTTTGCGCGAACAGAGTCCGCGTTCAACTATACCGAGGAGAACTAACGCGTGGTTTATTCCTTTTTGTTCCACACAACATTCCACTCTTGGTCGAGTTAATGGGCGGAGGAAGGAATTTACTTCATCGATAGGCGGCTGTTTTCAACTGGTGATAAATTATCCGGGTCGCGAACAGCCAGACGCAACTGGCCTGATCGGCAGTATGCCGCAGTAACGAGCGTAGCATCACATTGCATACTTATACAATTACATCGGACGGCCTTGGGAACTCGAGAAAGTCGAAGATAATGGACAGTTTGTTACCTAAGCCAGATGGTCTGACCAAGCAATGAAGATTGCGGACAGATCGCAGTATATTTAAGCACAATTAGTTCTATCGAATCCTTGGAGGACAAGATTCGCCACACTCTAAACGCCCTGCCACTATAAGTGACCTACCACTTGGAGAACAGGAGAAAAGCACGCATAAAGGCTCCGTCACAAAAATCACATAACTTTATTTTCGGCAGGGGCAGCTCAGATTGAATGGAAAAACCGAAGGCAGAGTTCCGACTACGCAAAGCCACGACACGATTATGAAAGTGGAATTCTCGAGTTTAGCGAAGCGGGGATATCGCCTCGACCACCTTTGGTCAACTGACCAATTATGGCCAAGACCATTTGTTACCCGTTCAGTGTCGGCGACGGACAGCTTTCATTCGAAGTTCTACAAATTCACGATCAAAACGTACGCCGGGCCGCGAAGTGTTACCACACTCGATTGAGGCAGCGAGCCGACGGAGAAATCGACGGCCTATGATTTCTATCTATTAACTGCCGACACGACGGTCAGCTATTGCTATCAACACCAAAGGAATCAAAGCCAGAGTTGCCGAAACATTATCATCGGCTACCGAACGTCTGGACGGTTAAGATCGATTCTAAGTACAACCGTCAATACACCGGCGGCAGTGACGAGGGTTTGATCGACGGTATTCGCGGTTCGGTAAATTTTGCGAGCGGCGAATGGCAGGGTTATCAGAGCTTGCAGGATTTTGTTGCGACGGTCGATCTGCAAAAAGAGACTGAGATCAAAAAGGTCGGCGGCGGGTTTTTGCAGGTGGCAAGATCGTGGATATGGATGCCGACGCATGTTGAGTTTGAAGTGTCTTCGGACGGTGTGAATTTTACTCGCGTTGCCGATATTAAGACTGACATCGCGCCGACAGATATGGAGCCAAAGATACGTAATTATGTGCAGACGATCGCACCTATTCGCGCTCGATACGTTCGAGTTCACGCATACAATCTCGGCAAGATACCAGCGTGGCACCCAGGCGCGGGCGATGACGCGTTCATTTTTGTGGATGAGATAGTTATTCAATAGGCGAAGCGTGTCCGCAGCCCGACCGTGAGGGAGGGCGCCCATCACCTATCGACGACGTGCGAAAATAATGAAGCGTGATTACATAGAATTTCAGGATAGGTCACAACCCAAGGCCTATTTTATTTCTATCCGTTGTTATGGCACATGGCTTCATGGCGATGCTCGTGGTTCAGTCAATCGGCGTTCGTTCAATGTGGTAGGCACGCCAAAGATGCCGCCAAATCCATTTCTTGAAAGAAGTGATAAAGCATACTTGAAGAATCCGCCCGTTACTTTTGACGCAAAGCGACGTGCAGCGGTCAAGTCGGCGATCAGGGAGGTTTGCGAGAAGCGTGGTTATGTTTTAGTAGCCATCAATGTTAGGACAAATCACGTGCATATAGTTATAGCCGCAAACAACAAACCTGAATTGATGATGAATGCGTTCAAATCGTATGCAACCCGTCGGTTACGCGAGCAAGGCCTGACCTGTGCCGATGAAAAGGTTTGGTCGCGGCACGGCAGTACAAGGTATCTATGGACTGAGGAACATGTCGAGATGGCCGCGAACTATGTGGTCAACGGGCAGGGCGGAGAGTTGCCGAGTTTCGAATAAGATCCGTGATTGGCATCGGCGCCCTCCCTAACGGTCGGGCTACAGACACGGCGAACTCATTAGACCAAATCCAACGCGGGTGCGTCTAAGAATAGACAGAGG
>JBGARA010000132.1:0-4470 GCA_044230475.1 Pyrinomonadaceae bacterium
AACGTCCAACACATTCAGGCTTCGTGGCTCACCCAAGGCCTAAAACTCGGCCAGACCGCTCTACGATTCGGAGCCGACGACATGGGCTCCATCATGATCGAAGAAAACGTAGTCTCCGCCGCCGGAGCCTCAACCTACGCCAACGAACGCGACCTCCGCTACCAGATCCGCGAAGCCGGCTTTGTCCCGCAACAGCGAGATATTCTCTACAACTACATCAACCGCGAAGGTGTTGACGAAATCGACGCGAGCGATTCCTTGAAACTAAAACAACTCAGCGTCTCGTTTGCTGATTAACTATCAATGTTCCTACGGCGATTCATATTCATACTCGTAGTTTTGATGCCAATTGCTGCGTCGGCGCAATCTAAGTCCCCTTCGTTTGCACAGTATGAAGTCGCTATTCGATCAAAAATCCGGCCGACTCGTCCTCACCTTAATACAAAAATGGCTCGGCTGTTTCGAACGAGCATTAAAAACCAGGCGGAAAAGGGACCAGATTTCGCAGGACACTATACGATTGTGCTACTTGGTTGTGGCTCTTCTTGCAGACGTTATGCCATTGCCGATGCTCTAACCGGCGACGTGTATTTTCCAAAAGAACTGGATGCTTTTGGTACCTCGGCATGGCGTGACGGCGACCAGCTAGCTAACGAAGAGCCACTCCAATATAAAAGAGCCAGTCGCCTACTCATTATTGTTGGAAGTGGGAAAATGGACAAGTTCGCTCGAAAAGGAAAATATTTTTATGAGTGGAAGAATAATCGCCTAAAGCTGCTCAGAGCCATCAAAAGGGATTACTCATAGTTCTTGTCAACTTGTCAAGAAAATATGTTAAGATAGCTTTATGAAAAGCTTACCTGTCGGAGAAATCAAAGCGCAGTTTTCGGAAGTACTTGAAAAAGTCCAGCAGGGCGAAAGCTTTGGCATTCTTTACGGCAAAAAAAAGGAGCTCATAGCCGAGATCAACCCTCCAAAGAAACATAAAAAAACGAAGAAGCGAAAACTCGGTATTCTTGAGGGAAAAGCAAGCGTGATCTTTGCTGACGATTTCAAAATGACGGAAGAAGAGTTCATCAATTTAAAATGAACCTCTTACTTGATACACATACAATTCTTTGGTCGATATTAGAGCCCAACAGATTACCACCGGCGTCGCGAAATGCAATAGAAGACCCGAGATTCGAAATATTTGTCAGTTCGGTTAGTTTGTGGGAGATCTCCATAAAATCACGGCTTGAAAAGCTTAGCCTTGTTAATCTGTCGACCGACGACGTCATCCCGTCTGTGATAGGAATGGGTTTTGTGCCGATAGCTCTAACTCCAGACGAAGCAATTACACAGGGTAGTCTCAAAGAAAGTACTCACTTTGACCCGTTTGACCGGATGCTTATCTGGCAGGCAATCTCTCGAAAGATGACTTTGGTAAGCGGCGATCCGGAATTTGCACGATTCATACCCGACGGTCTGAAATTGCTTTGGAAGTAAGCATCGCCTTTGCGGAGTAACCACAATAATGCAACCGGCCAGCAGCATCCTTCTTATTCGCCCGCAAAATTTTGGATATAACTCAGAAACGGCGCAATCCAACGAATTTCAAAACGCAGTTGAAGAACAGGATGAAAATTTGATCAAACAAACCGCTCTCGCGGAATTTGATCAGTTTGCCGAAACCTTATACTCAAATCGCATCAATATTCGTGTTTTTGAGGACACCGAATTTCCGATAAAGCCTGATGCGATCTTTCCAAACAATTGGGTGTCGTTTCACTCGGACGGGACGGTTGTTCGTTATCCGATGTGTACCAAGAATCGCCGCAGCGAGCGGCGAATGGATATTATCGAAACGCTCGGACATGAATTTCACATTGAAAAAATAATCGACCTTTCGCATTTTGAGAACGAAGGCCGCTTTCTCGAAGGCACAGGCAGCATCGTTTTCGATCACGCGAACAAAACTGCCTACGCCTGCATTTCGCCGCGAACCGACGCAGGGATTTTTGCCGAAGTTTCTCAATCATTAGGCTATCAACCGATAAGCTTTCATGCTTCGGACGCGAATGGCAAAGCTATCTATCACACAAACGTAATGATGTGTATCGGACCGGGCTTTGCCGTAGTCTGCCTTGAGAGTATTAGAGATGTAAAAGAAAAGGCCGTTGTTATCGAATCCCTAAAAACCAACGGGCTCGAAATTGTCGACATTAGTATCGACCAGATGAAGCATTTCTGCGGCAACATGCTCACCGTTTCCAACGAGATCGGAAAGACATACCTTGTGCTGTCGGCAAATGCTCAGGCTTCATTTTCCATGGAACAAGTAACAACCTTAGAAAAATACACTGAACTTTTGCCTGTCGCGATCCCAACAATTGAAAGTGTTGGCGGAGGAGGAGCAAGGTGCATGATGGCCGAAGTGTTTTTGCCGAAACGTAATTAGCATATAAATCTGTGACGCCAAAGATCATTGCGTTATTCCTTACCCTGGTTGCAAATGTTGTCATTAGCATGTTCACGCTTGCCGTCATAGTCATTGCTTTGAATGGCTATGATGAACATGATGCTAAATACGGGCTGATTGTGTGGTTGGTGCTTGCTCTGATCTGCACTTTGCTAGGTTGTTTAGCTGCGTTCGTCCTTGTGAGAGTTTTATTGCACCGGCACGTTGCCGCTGTCAAAGCAGTGTTGATCGCGGCGGCTTCTGCGACTATTGTGGGGTTCGTGTTTAATATCATTTGCGGCTTTATCGGTGTCGGAGTGGCTGAATTTGTTCGAGTGAATTTCTAAATTTTCTTAATGATAAAAACTTATAGCGAATTCTGGGATTTCTACGTCCGCGAGCACAGCAAGCCGCTGACGCGAATTCTGCATTTCGTTGGCACGTCGATTGGCCTGGCATTGTTGGTTTGGTCGATCGTCACAGGACGCTGGTATTTCTTTCCTATCTTCTTTGTTGTCGGGTATGCGTTTGCCTGGTTCGCCCATTTTGTCGTGGAAAAGAACAGGCCGGCAACATTCAAATACCCATTTTGGTCGTTTATCAGCGATTTTAAGATGATCTGGTACATGGTTACAGGACGAATGAGGGACGAGGTGGAGCGCGTTTCAGCTTCTGCGGTAGAATGAATCAATGGTCGGCGATCTCGTAAATCCTGATGCTCTAAATTCGACGATCGAATTCCTGACGGCGATGGTTACGCCGGCGTTGCTAATTTCGGCGACGGGATCGCTTGTGCTTTCGACATCAACGCGGTTGGGTCGTGTTATCGACCGTGTTCGCCAGCTCGAAGAACGTTTGAGTGAGCTGATCTATCTCGAGGATAAGAATGAAGTGCCCCTCTACGATAAACGCGTCGAGGTAATAGTCGATCTTTTGGATAAAGTGACGAGCCGTTCGCGAATACTCCAGCGTGCCATGGCTACATTTTATTACGGCCTCGGTATGTTTGTTTTAACGAGCGTCACGATCGCTATCGCGGCATTTTTTAGTTCCTACCGCTGGCTCCCGATACCGATAGGCATCATCGGTATTATGTTCATGTTTTGGGGCAGCCTTCTGATGCTTAGAGAGACGCGGATGGCAACGGCGACTGTTAATGCCGAGATGGATTTCACCTGGGAACTGGCGCGCAAAGTTGCTCCAAAAGAAGTTGCGAGCAAATACAATCGTAACGGAAAAAACAAAGGAATGTCGCTGGCAAAACGTGGTAAAAATGAACCCAAAGTATCTGACACTTTTGGCGGAGAATAAGCTGCACGAACGCGTCGAGGCGCTCGAAGCCATGCTCGCGTCATGCACAGTCTGCCCTAAGGACTGCGGCAACGACCGTTTGAATGATGAGATCGCCGCGTGTTACTCAGGCCGGCTGCCGATAGTGTCGAGCTATACGGCTCATTTTGGTGAAGAGCCTTGCTTGTCGGGCACAAAGGGCGCGGGAAATATCTTTTTTGGCAACTGCAACCTTCGCTGCGTCTATTGTCAGAATTATCAGATCTCGCAGACCTGGAAAGAGCAGAAAAGGAATGAAATAACCCACGAACGCCTCGCCGAAATGATGCTCGAATTGCAGGAACGCGGCTGTCACAACATCGGCTTTGTCTCGCCGACGCACTTTGCTCCGCAGATGGCCCGGGCGATCTTGATTGCTGCTGAAAGAGGTTTGAGTTTGCCTATCGTTTACAACACGAATGCATATGATTCCGTCGAAGTGCTCCGACTGCTCGATGGTATTGTCGATGTGTATTTGCCTGATCTCAAATACGCCGATTCGGAAGCCGGCTTTCAGTATTCAAAAGTTCGTAATTACAAAGAACACGCCCGCGCGGCGATAAAGGAAATGCATCGTCAGATGGGCGATGAACTTGTTTTTGGCGAAGACGGTTTATTGAAACGAGGCTTGATGATCCGGTTGCTGGTTTTGCCAAATGATATAGCGAACATCGAAGAAAATCTGCGATGGATACTCGACG
>JBGARA010000044.1:0-30980 GCA_044230475.1 Pyrinomonadaceae bacterium
TGTGCTTTGCTTGTTCCTTGCTTTGGCATACCAAAGCCGATGATCGTGTGGACACGGATCAGCGACGGTTTGTCTTTTACCTTTTGAGCTTCTTTGATCGCGGCTTCGATGGCTTTAAGATCGTTGCCGTCTTTGACCTCGGATACGTGCCAACCGGCGGCGACAAAACGCTTTGTCCTGTCCTCGGTAAACGCAAGATCGGTCGAGCCGTCGATCGTTATCTGATTGTCATCATAAAGATAGGTCAGGTTGCCGAGCTTGAGGTGGCCGGCCATGCTTGCCGCTTCGTAACTGACACCCTCCATCAGGTCGCCGTCGGAGCAGATGCAGTAAATGTAATTGTCCATCACCGGAAAGCCGCGTTTGTTGAATTTGGCGGCGAGATGTTTGCTCGCGATGCCCATACCGACGCCATTTGCAAAGCCCTGTCCAAGCGGTCCGGTCGTAACCTCTACACCCGGCGTCATAATATTCTCAGGATGACCCGGTGTCTTTGAGTGAAGCTGACGAAAGCGTTTGATCTCATCCAAGGACAGGTCATAACCAGTCAGATGCAGAAGCGAATAAAGCAGCATCGAACCATGCCCGCCCGACAAAATAAATCTGTCACGGCCAAACCATTTTGGATTTTTCGGATTGTGTTTGAGGAACTTTGTCCACAGAACATAAGCCGCCGGTGCCATTCCGAGCGGCAAACCGGGGTGGCCGGAATTAGCTTTCTGGATCGCATCAAGTGAAAGTGTGCGGATCGTATTAATGCAAAGCTCATCGAGGCCGGTCTTCTTTTTCGTTCCAGAGCTTGTTTTCTTAGGCGATACTGATTCCTTTTTCATTTGGGTTGCAGCTGTCATAATTTTATTGTGGTCGGTGGAGTTTTTTTAACCATTATAGTCTCAATTTTCTCCAGCGCAAAAAGAACGCTTCCTCGCAGGGATGACTCGTCCGTTTGGCTTAGTTCCAGATCTCGTTCAAGCGTATTGGCGATGATCTGTGCCCAGACAGGTGATTTGCGTAAGGCTCCACCAGAAGCTACTATCTCGTCAAATTTTGCTACTGTGTTCAGACGGCGGCAAATCTCGGCAAGGCGAAACGCCACGCCTTCCATTGCGGCGTGAAGGACGTCGACGCCGTCGTGTGTTGGTTTTAGACCGATGATCGCGCCGCTGGCATCTTCGTTGTAGCCGGTGCTGCGCTCGCCGAAAAAGAACGGCAGGACAATAAGATCATCTTTTGCCGCCCCTCTTTCTTGTATAAGACTGTCCGCATTTGCGGGAAGCTTAAATGTGCGTTTTATCAGTTCGTATAAATTACCGCCGTCAGATAAGGCTCCGCCGATGATAGTTCGTTTTCTATCCAAGCGATAGCACCAAAGGCCGTGGGGAATATTCTTGGGCGGCTCGCCCGTGTAAGCGACACGCATCGCTGCCGATGTACCTACCATTAGACTAGCCTTTTCTTTGCCAATCCCGCATGAGCCAATATGATCAGCCATGCCGTCGCCGATCGCCGGGAACCATTTTGCATCTTTTAGTCGAGGCCAGCGTTTTGCGAAGGTTTTGTTAAGTGTAAATGTTGTGGAATCTCTGTCTGGGATCGCCGGTGATGCTGTCGGCTTGATCTTGAGATATTTCAATAGCTCTGTATCCCAAACGCATTTTCTGATATCAAAAATGCCTGTCGCGGATGCCATAGAAACACTTGTTACTGCCTTGCCAAAAAGCTTCAATGCAACAAAGTCGCTGAACGAAAGCCACTTCGCGGTTTTTGCGAAAACGTCAGGATGTTGCTTGCGCAGCCAAAGCAATTTCGCCGGCCAAAAGCTTGAGTGAAAATGAGCCCCGGTGCGGTTGTGAATTACCTTTTCGTCAAACCGCTTTTTTAACACAGCAGTGTATTCGCGGCTCCGAGTGTCAGCCCAGCCGAGCACTTTGGTGGTCGCCTTTTCTTTCGTATCGATACCGACAAGGCTATGGAGGAACGAACACGACGCGACATATTTTATCTCGCCTTTGATCTTTGGTATTTTCTTGAGAAGCCCGTCGATTACAGTGACGACTTGAGAAAAAGCTGTTTCTGCATCGATCTCGGCACCGCCGTCCGAAGTGATTGTGAATGTGCGTTCGACCTTAGAAGAGGCGCCAGGAATGGCGTTCGCTTTGCTATCGTACAGCGAGGCGCGAACGCTTGAGGAGCCAATGTCCAGAGCTAAGATAAGGAATTTGTCCAAGATGTGTGTGTTGCTATTTTTCAGAATAGCTGTTGGCTGTCAGCTTCTAGCAAGATGCGTTTAAGTTATTAACCGAGTACCTTTTTGAACCACCATCGCAAACCAACAAATAAGAATCGATAGTCCTTCATAAACTCCGGCGGTTTGCCTTCGAAATAGTGTCCAATGAATTGCAATATCCAGCCTAGAATGAACAATATCAATGCTGTTTTCCATAATCCCGGCTCGAAAAAACAGGCCGGTATGAGTAGGAACGCAATGGCGATCATCGGTATGCCAAATGTGTGCGTCAGTTTATTTATCGGATGCTGATGAGCTTCTGAGTACTCATCGATCCAATCGTCCCATGTTCGCCCGCCCATCATATGGTTTTTCTCCCGTTTAGGTTTTGCGAAGATTTTACACCAAATCTATTTCCGGTGCAGGATATTTACATGCAGTCTGTCGTCAAGATCGAGAGTTTTTTCTAGTTCAAAATCATCCAGAAACTTTTGCGGCATGAAAGAGTCCGCGTCTTCCACAATATCCGGCACAAAAGTTACGATCCATTTTTCGATCACGTTGGCAAATGCTGTGTAGACCTGTGCTCCGCCTATGATGAAAACATCTCTGACCAACAGCTTTGAAAGATCGACTACTTCGTCAACGCTGTTGAGTTTCATGACTGCAGGCGGCGTTTCGACGTCGCTCCGGCTTAATACAACATTAAGACGGTTGGGCAGCGGTTTGCCGATCGAGCGCCAAGTGTTCGATCCCATTACGACGGCGTTGCCTGTCGTCGTTTCTTTGAAAAACTTCAGGTCGGAGCTGTAGTGCCAAGGCAATTTGCCATCTCTGCCGATGGCGTAATTTTTTGCAATTGCAACGATGCCAATGATCATAAGAAATTTTTAACGCAAAGTCGCAGAGACGCAAAGATCGCAAAGAGGAAAAAGTGCTAACTAGATTCGTTCGCCTTTGTAAACGGTAACTTCAGAGCCCTTTGCAAGTAAAACAGAATAAGGAACGGCGTTGTTTAGAAAACCAAACTTATTGCCATAATTTCTGCCGAAATCAACATCAATCTGTTCATTCTTGACAGAGAAAAGCTCCCATTTTGGATGTTCGACCTTGTATTCGTCAACGCGTCCGCCGCCGCGTTTTGTATAGCCCCAATAATGTTCGATGATGAATTCACCATGCGACCCAACCGCGGGAACGCCGACGCTTTTGTCGATCTCAACGCTGAGGCGGTTGTCGATGCCGTTCTTTGACCAATCATACTCGACGGAGCTTTCGGTTTTTCTGTGCGACATCTGCCAGCATTCATAGGGCTCGCCGTAAACCACTCGGGCGACCCTGGCAATAGCAAAACGCGGAACGATCTCCTTTACAAAACACACCGCACGGCGAACTTCATCATTTACTTCTCGTTTTATGTAAAAACGAAGGTTTACTTCTTCGAAGTTGACGTGAAACGGTATTGGCAAACCCAGCACCCGCGTGTCCAGAAACATAAAGCCGACCAGACTGACGAAACATTTACCATCCTGAAGATCCAATTCCGTTCCGTTCGGAACGCTCCCGACGGGCAGCGACGGATCGACCTCGTAATTGGCCATTATCAGGTCTTGCCAGCGTGCTGTGAGAAACTTTCGCATCTTAAAACTAAAAAGGTAATGCCCTTAATGACGTATGGGCTTTTGCACATAGCGTTTTTCACCGGCGCGGCTCGTTATGTGTTCGCGGTCAAAATATTCGAGCAGAGGTATCGCATATTTACGCGAAATGCCGGCGATATCCTTGAATTTCGGTACATCGATAAGGCGGTCGCTGGTACCGTCAGCAAACTTGCGAAGTACGTTGGCCAACCCATCGATGGCTTTTTTTGCAAAATAGAATTCGTCTGTTACCTTTACGATCTCGCCCGAGTCTAAAAGTATTTGAAACAGCTTTCGTGCCTGCGGTATCTGTAAGGTCGTTCCCGCGATCGCCTCCTCAAGAGCTTCATCACGCTTTGGGACTTCCAATGCCGCCGTTTGGTATCTGGCCAGTATTTTTTCGGTAAACGCCACCTCCGCCGGTGACAGTTTTTGTTGATACGAGTTGAGCCGGATCGTTTCCTTGTCGAGACTGATCCGCTTTGTCGATCGCAGCGAATCAATGACCGACTGAAAAATTTCCGACGGCAAAAATGCGAACAGCTTTTCACGGAGGGCTTCGCGCGGCATCCCCTTTGCCAACGGCTCTTTTGCATGAAATTCTTCAATAGCTGTTTCGACGGATCCGGCTAGCCGCTCGAACTCGCCCTGCGCAATGTATCGTTCGTTCGCATCAACGACCGCGTCAGAAGAAAGGTTAGTTTTGATGGCGGCCTCGAGTATTTCCTTCCGGATCGCCGTAGATGTCTGAAGATCCGCGAAACTCAAACCGGCCGCGCCGGCGGCATCAACAAGCGATCTCACTGTTTCGCCTAGATCTTCAGAAGCCGACACTAGATCGGAAAGGTAGTGTCGAACACCATCCATGTCTTTGCGGCGATGTTTTTCGGCAAATGCATTTATCACGCGCCCGCCAGCGATCGTTGTCTGCGGTGAATAGCTTCGGATAATGAATCTCTCACCCGGAACAGCCAAAACAGGTGCCTCAAGGCGAACTTGTGCAAAGTCTTTTTTGCCCGGCGCGATCTCACCTGCGGCGTTTAGGATCTGTATTCGTGACAGAGCCTCCTTGGTTCCAATGTGAACGCGAACGCGCTGACGCGAACGCAACGGCCTTGCGGCGTCCGGCAGGACCTCGATCTCAGTATCGATGACCTGCGTCGGCCTAAGCGTGTCGTGTGGAACAAGTGTCATTCCGCGCGTGATCGAAGAATGATCAACGCCGCCAAGATTTACGGCCACTCGCTGTCCGGCGAAGGCTTTTGTTACAGAACGACCGTGTGTCTGCAGACCGCGAACGCGAACTTTTATTTTATCGGGAAGCAATTCAAGTTCATCGCCTTCCGCAATTTCGCCGGAGGCAAGCGTACCTGTCACGACGGTTCCAAAGCCTTTCATCGAAAAGCTGCGATCGATAGGCAAACGAGGCAGGAATTGGTCTTTTCGTGCAGGGTGCGAGGCAGCGACCTGTTGAATGAGGGTTTTTAGCTCATCAATTCCTTTGCCGGTGCGTGAGCTGACGCTCACCATCGGGGCATTTTCGAAATATGATCCCGAGATCAATTCTGCCGCATCTAGTTTAGCGAGCTCGAGAGTTTCGCTGTCAACGAGGTCGGATTTTGTCAGCACAATGATGCCTGCATTTATTCCCAGCAGACGGCAAATGTCAAAATGTTCGCGCGTTTGCGGCATCACGCCTTCGTCAGCGGCGATGACGAGCATTACAAGGCCGATACCGCTCGCGCCGGCAAGCATATTCTTTACAAAGCGCTCGTGCCCCGGCACATCGACGAATCCGCAATGCAGGTCGCCAATCGACATTTCTGCAAAGCCAAGATCGACTGTAATGCCTCGACGTTTTTCTTCAGGCAAACGATCGGCGTCGATTCCAGTCAACGCCTTGATCAGAGCCGTCTTGCCGTGATCAATGTGTCCGGCGGTGCCGATGATTATCTCTTTGCCGGTCGTCATTACTGGCCTTCAAATTCTTCGAGCTTGCGGTAGAGTGTTTTGCGGCCAATGTTCAATAACTTTGCCGCGCGGGATTTGTCGCCTTGGGTGTAATCGAGCGTTGCTTCTATCACCTGTTTCTCGACCTCGTCCATCGCTGACGGCAATTCGATCTGGATACCGATCGCGCGGCCTTCACCGGCTGCAGCGGCGCGTTCCTGTCGAGCGTGCGCGAAAGCCTCGGACGCTTTCCGGCTGATCGGCTCAGGCAGGTCGTCAAGCTCTATCTGCCGCCCTGAGGCGATGATCACGGCACGCTCGATCGCATTCTCAAGCTCGCGCACATTACCCGGCCATTCGTAATTGACGAGCGCCCGCATTGCTTCTTTTGAAATGCCGGAAACAAACCGACCCGACTCTTTTTTATAAGCCTCGAGAAAGTGATAGACGAGAAGGTGCACGTCTTCGATACGTTCACGAAGCGCGGGAACCGAGATCGGAAATACCGAAAGGCGATAATAAAGATCCTTTCTGAACGTGCCATCTTCGATAGCTTTTTCGAGGTCGATATTCGTTGCGGCGATCACGCGAACGTCGGTTTTGATAACCTGCTTGCCGCCAACACGAGTGAATTCCCCGTCCTGCAAAACACGAAGCAGGCCGACCTGAGCCTGCAGCGACATCTCGCCTATCTCATCCAAAAAAAGCGTGCCGCCATTTGCTTCTTCAAAGCGTCCTTGCCGCTGCGAACGGGCATCGGTGAATGCTCCTTTTTCGTGGCCGAAAAGCTCTGATTCGAGCAGCGTTTCAGGAATGGCACCGCAATTGATCTTTACGAACGGCTTGTTCTCGCGGCCTGAGTTGTAGTGGATAAGATTGGCGATCAGTTCTTTGCCAGTGCCGGATTCACCGAGGATCAAAACGGTCGTGTTTGTGTCGGCTACATTCAACCCGAGTTCGATAGCACGTCGAATAAGCGGCGACTGGCCAACCATCTCGCTTTGTCTCTGATGAAGTTCGCTTCGCAGCCGCATAACTTCTGTCGAGAGTTGGTCGCGTTCCAATGCGGTGCCGATCTGGTCGGCGATCCCCTCGACCAGCGCGACGTCGTGATCTTCAAATTTGCTTTCCTTGCTCCAGACGAAACCTAAGAGCCCGAACGCTTTTCCGCCAACCTCGACTGGCGTCACAAGCGCCGAGTTTCCCCGAAGTTGCGTATTAAAAAAGAGCCGCACCGCCAGAGGCATCTGCGAATCGACAAGCCGAAGCGTTTTGCCATCACGCAAAAGGTCTCTGAGAACCGCAAATGTATCGATATCCACGGACTTATTGTGCTCTTCTATAAACTTCAGCACACGGCCCAGTTTTATACCGTCGGCGGATTTAAATGACGCGAGCGAGATGCGTTTCCCGGTTTGATCGAGCACACCGAGTGCTCCATAGTCTGCACCGACAAGGCCGATCGCGCGTTCCATAACCCGTTCAGACACCTCTTTAAAATCCGAATGCGAGTTGAGTATGTTCGCGATCTCAAGCAGTGCATTTGTACGGCGGGCGTCCTGTTCCTGCGTAACATACAGGCTTGTGTATTGATAACCGATAGCGAGGTGTCGTGCTATGGACTCAAGAAAAGCAACCTCCTCATCGTGCCAGACGCGAGGTTTGTGGGTGTCGTGAAGCCCCAATAACCCCAAAACCTTACCGCTTATCATGATCGGTATGATCAAAAGCGAGCGCGTTTCCAGCGCCTTTGCAAAGAACTTCAGCGTTTCATCTTTGACCTTTGAAATGTCGTTAAAGCGAATAGGCTTTGAGACATCGAAACGCTCTTTCAGTTTGTCGGCGTCAAACGGTATTTTTGTGCCCTGGCTTTTGGGGACTGACTTGTCGCGTCGCCACTCGTGGCTGATGACAAGTTCCCGGCCTTCGGAAAGCTGCAGCAGATCGCAGCGGTCGGCTTCCAGCATTCGCCCGATCTCAGAAACTACGACATTCAAGAATCTTTCAAGCCGGATATCGGTCGGCAGGTCGCGCGCAAGCCGGTCGATGATGCCCTCGCGGGCTTCGTGCATGCGTATCTTGCGCTCAAGTGAAAGTGCCGGTTCGGTGATCATAAAATCAACTCTGCTGACATACAACTGTAATGTCAAGTTGACACACATAGCCCGTCGAGTGTGTATTTTCGCGTCACACGACCGGCCCTTGTAGGTTTTTACTTGATAAATTACCTGATTGGAGTATATTAGGTTAAGCAAGTCATAAGACAATTTAGCTGGGGCAGGCCTGTCGGCTTTGTTCGGAAAGAGCAAGTCGGAAAACGGGGAGTTTAGAAAGGAGCAAGCCTTTATGAGATCTGTAATTCTAACTGTGATCACTATTGTTGCCATGGCGATCTGCACATGGGCGCAGTCCGGTGGAACATTTACCATAACAAAATCGGTTACCGCGGGCGGCGGCGGACAATCGTCGGGCGGAACCTTTGTAGTGGACGGCACCATAGGCCAGGCATTGGCGGGGACGACTTCGGGTGGTGGAACGTTTACGGTTGAAAGCGGCTTCTGGACCAGTGCTCCAAACTCACTCGCCGGAACCATAACTTACGGCAACGTACTGTCGGGACAACCGCGTTTTATTTCGAACGTGCTCCTTACGGCAACCGGTGCGCCTAACGTTTCTACATCCTCAACATTCCCGGGCGGGACTTACTTTCTTAGCGGTTTTGGTGCCGGCGCCTATACTGTAACGCCGACAAAAACCGGCGGCATCAATGGCATAACTTCATTTGACGCGGCGCTGATCGCACTGCATGTTGCGGGTCCGCCAAATCCAACATTGAACGCCAATCAGCTTACGATCGCCGATGTAAGCGGCAACGGCATCGTATCGTCATTCGACGCTGGCATGATCGCCAAATATGTTGCCGGCCCGCCGTTTATCGCACCTGGAATCGGCAGCACTTCGACATGGAGATTTACTCCGAACAATCGCCCATACGCGTCGATCACGGGCAATCTCGCCGGTGAAGATTACGTTGGCCGACTGATGGGCGAGGTTTCGGGCAACTGGAATAACACCAACTCACGGCCTGATAACACCGGTGGGCCTGCGCGAGCTATAACGGTAAAATTGCCGAACATCCAAACTTCGGCTGAGAAAGAGATCGTTGTCCCGATCAATGTCGAGGGCGTCACCGATCAAGGAATTGTCTCGTATGAGTTTAACCTGACCTATGACCCTGCAGTGTTACAGCCTGTGGGCGACTCGATCGATCTCGATGGCACCGTAAGCCGCGGCCTTTTGGCTGTCGCAAATTCGGTACTGCCGGGCGTGATCCGGGTTGTCGTTTACGGCCCGAAACAGATCGACAGTAACGGTGTGCTACTAAACGTAAAATTCCGCACGGTCGGTGAAAAAGGCACTTCGTCGCCGTTGATGGTCGATAGGATAATGTTCAACGAAGGCAATTCGTCGGTGAACGTCACCAGCGGAAGGGTCGAACTCAACTAACTTTCAATTCATTTTGTTTGTGTGCAAGGGCGGCTTATCGAGCCGTCCTTTTTCGATTCAATGCTTCAATCAGGTAGCAAAGATGTTTACGATACGTGCAAACGATAGTATATTTAAACAGTTAGCAGCAAAAAATAAAAAACCAGGAGATCGACATCATGCGAAAGGTATTATTTCTGTGTTCGACGTTAATTTTCGCCCTTCTGATCGCCGGAACGATTTCGGCGCAGACCACTGAATTTTCTTATCAGGGCAATCTGCGCGACGGCGCAAGTCCGGCAAACGGAAATTACGATTTTCAGTTTCGGCTCTTTGATGCTCTGGTCGCGGGAAACCAGCATCCAACTGTCGTGACGTTGACAAACGTCGTCGTCACGAATGGTGTGTTCAACGTAAAACTGGATTTCTTCTCGCCGCTTACAAATGCGTTTCCGGGAGCGGACAGATTTTTAGAGATCCGTGTAAAGTTGAACGGCGATCTTCTCTATACAACGCTTACACCTAGGCAAAAAATAAGCGGCGAGCCTTATGCGCAGAAAAGCCTTACTTCCGATTCGGCAACGACAGCGACCAACTCCCAACAGCTCGGTGGTGTTGCAGCATCGCGATATGTCCAGTCAGATGCCAGCGGCAACGTCAATGTCACCGGAAATTTGACCGTAGGGGGTAGTTTTACTCCATCGGCCGTCAACGCACAAACCGAATATCAAATCGGCGGCACGCGCGTATTCAGCATCGCAGGTTCTAATAATACGTTTGCCGGTGCAAATGCCGGAGCGCTCAATACGGGTTCGGTCAACGCATTTTTTGGAACTTCAGCCGGAGCGGCAAATTTGTCCGGCAGCGGCAATGCGTTCTTTGGCGGACTTGCCGGGGCGTCGAACACATCAGGCGGCAGCAATTCATTTTTTGGACGGTCCGCCGGTACAGCAAATACGAGCGGCTCAAGCAATGCATTTTTTGGAGCGTTTGCTGGTGATGCAAATACAACCGCAGACGACAATTCATTTTTCGGGCGTTCATCGGGCGGATCGAACACAACAGGAGCGAGGAATTCGTTTTTTGGCCGCAGTACCGGCACGGCAAACGTCAGCGGTAATGACAACGCATTTTTTGGGTATGAAGCCGGAACTTTGAATACCGGCAGCGGCAACTCGTTCTTTGGCTCAGCGGCAGGGGATGAAAACACGACGGGCGGGGGAAATTCCTTTTTCGGCCGCAATGCCGGCAGTTCAAATACGACTGCGAGCAATAACGCGTTTTTCGGGATAAATGCTGGCGTCCTAAATACGACAGGCGACCACAATTCGTTTTTTGGCGGGAATGTCGGGATCGTAAATTCAACTGGTGCGGACAATTCATTTTTCGGATATGGAGCCGGACTGGTCAATACAACAGGATCCAGCAACTCATTCTTCGGATCCGGTGCGGGAGACTCGAACACGACAGGCAACGACAACTCTTTTTTTGGCAAAAGTGCCGGACAGACGAATACCACGGGCACACTAAACGCATTTTTTGGCGTAAACTCCGGTGACTCGAACACTACTGGCACAGGCAACTCATTCTTTGGGGCAAACACCGGAACCGGAAACACTAGCGGAGGTTCAAACTCCTTCTTCGGCCGAAGCGCGGGCGCATCGAATACGACAGCAAGCAGCAATTCGTTCTTTGGGTTTGCCGCGGGTCAGCTTACTTCGACTGGAGCAAACAATTCTTTCTTCGGTGCCAATGCGGGCGATTCCAATCTGACGGGTCAGCTTAACTCTTTTTTTGGAAAAAGCTCAGGCTCGGCAAATACCTCTGGCCAGCAAAATTCATTCTTTGGCGCAAATTCAGGACAGTCGGATACAACGGGGAGTTTTAACTCATTTTTTGGTGTTAACGCCGGACTGTTGAATGCAGGAGGGGATTCAAACGCCTTCTTTGGTGTAGGGTCCGGCGCATTTAATACTACTGGCGGCCAAAACACTTTTCTCGGAACTTCGAGTGGCCCAGCCAACACCAATGGTGTAGCAAATACTTTCATTGGATACTTGGCGGGAAATACCAACACAACCGGCGATTCAAACACTGTTATTGGAGCCAATGCCGATGTGACTAGCTCCAACCTCACCTTTGCTACCGCCATCGGTGCTGGCGCACACGTCGGTGCAAGCAATCTAGTAGTGATCGGTAGAGGTTCAGGTGCTGACAAAGTTCTGATTCCCGGGCGTCTCGAAGCGGGAGGAGGGTCGACCCAGCAGGGAGCGCTCATTAACGGAGACCTTAGCATTATAAACGGAGCCCTGGTCGGCGCCATCGACAATTTCAGCACTCGTACTGAGTATCTAACCGTCAACGCGGACGCCCAGATCGACGGCGACCTTACCGTCGACGGAGACATCAACAACCGCGGCGCCGGCCGCTCGACGATAGACCATCCGCTTGATCGTAATAAGAAGCTCACGCTCTCAACGATCCAATCACCCGAACTTGTAAATATTTACAGCGGCAACGCAACGACCGATTCAGCTGGCGAAGCCGTTGTTAAACTGCCCGCTTATGTCGAAGCGCTGAACAAAGATTTTCGTTATCAGTTGACCGTCGTCGGACAGTTTGCCCAGGCGATAGTTCTCGAAAAGATACACGGCAATCAGTTCAAGATAAAAACCGATAAGCCCAACGTCGAGGTTTCGTGGCAGGTAACCGGCGTTCGTCAGGATGCAGCGGCAGAAAAGAACCGCGTTCCCGTCGAACAGAACAAAAGCAAGCCTCGACCCGTAGGCTCGACCAAAGACGCTGGTAACTAAACCGTCAAACGCTCCGCTTTCGTTTTAATTTATCTTATTCGCGGACGAGGACGGCTTTTTGGGGTCGTCCTTTTTCGTTTTTGTGTTTGCAAAACACCTGTGTAAAACGGCTCATTATTGACCTTCAAACATATATGGGCGTATAGTTGCGCAAATCAACATTTTTACCAGGGTTTAATTCAAGGAGAAACTTATGAAACCGAAGCAGCCAATTATTACAATGCTTGCGTTGTGTATCTGTATTTTCGGACAGACATTATTTGCCCAGACGACTGCATTTACGTATCAGGGCAGTTTGAAGGACGGTGCGAATCCGGCAAACGGAAACTACGATCTTGAATTTAGGCTGTTCGATCAAGTAAGCGGTGGTGCCCAACAGGGCTCGACATTGCAGAGATTGAATGTCTCGGTTGCTAACGGGATTTTCTCGGTATCGCTTGATTTCGGAGCAGGCACGCTACCCGGAGCGGACAGATTTCTTGACATAGCAGTTCGTACGGCGGGCGGCGGAGCGTTTACGCCATTGACACCAAGGCAAAAAGTGAATTCGGCTCCGTATTCAGTAAAAAGTCTGAATACGACAACTGCTGATACCGCCACAAACGCAACACAGCTTGGCGGAGTGGCGGCAAATCAGTATGTAGTCACAACCGACCCGCGATTGACTGACGCACGAAATCCGACTGCGGGCAGCGGCAACTACATTCAAAATCAAAATGTCGGTCCACAGACATCGAGTAACTTCAACATCAGCGGCACTGGAACTGCCAACGTCTTCAACGCCACTACGCAATTCAATCTAAACGGCAACCGCATCTTGAGCGAAACAGGCAACAACTTGCGTGTAGGCTTCAACGCAGGATCAGCGGACACAGCGGGGTACCAGAATACTTTTGTTGGATACTCAGCGGGGCAATCCAACACCTCAGGCGGCAACAATACTATGCTTGGAAACGAAGCAGGGCTTACAAACTCTACGGGTGTTGGCAATACTTTTGTAGGCAATTATGCAGGGCGTAGCGCCACCTATGATTACAATACATTTATAGGACTCCTGGCGGGTTTTACCACTACCAATGGCTATGCCAATTCGTTTGTCGGTAAATTCGCGGGAGCTTCAAACACAACGGGCTTTTCGAATTCATACTTCGGTGCAGACGCCGGCAATGATTCGACGACAGGCTCGGTAAATGTTTTTGTGGGCAGCTCCGCCGGACTTGCCAATACGACAGGCTCGGCGAATGTGTTTGTCGGAAATAATGCTGGAGCGACCAGTACGACAGGATTCAACAATACTATTATCGGATCGAACGCAAATGTCGGCTCAGAAAATCTAAACAATGCTACCGCGCTCGGCAGACGATCGTTTGTCAGCCAAAGCGATTCCCTCGTGCTTGGCAGCATAAACGGCGTAAATGGTGCCGATGCGAATACGAATGTTGGCATCGGAACGTCTGCTCCGATCACGAATCTGCATGTGCAGAACGGAGGGACAAGCGGGGGACGAATCCAAGTTGGTGATACGACAACCGCCGTGGCTGACAGGATAATTACGTTCGGTGATGCTGGGTGCAGCGGGTCGCCGTGCGTGTTTATAGGTGAACGTAACCAAGACGACTATATGGAGCTTCGTGCAAGCAAGTTTCTTTTTTTAAACGGTGCTATTCAGGTATATGGCTTAGGCGTCGCTGGCAGTAACGCATTATGTCGGAACAATTCAGCCGAAATATCTCTCTGCTCATCCTCACTAAGGTATAAAAAGAATATCGGTGAGTTCTCACAAGGCCTTTCGTTTGTCAATAAACTCCACCCGATCTCGTTCGATTGGAAAGACGGAGGAATGAAAGACGTCGGCTTCGGCGCCGAAGACATCGAGAAGATAGACCCGCGATTTGTGACTTACAACGACAAAGGCCAGGTCGAAGGCGTCAAGTATGACCGCCTCAGCGTTGCATTCGTTAATGCTTTCAAGGAACAGCAAACGCAGATCGAAGCCCAGCAAAAGCAGATAGATGAGCTAAAGGCGATCGTTTGTTCGCTAAAGCCGGATGCGGCGGTTTGCGCTCCGTCTGGAAAATAACGGCGGCAAACAGTTTAGTGCATTTTATTCGCGGACGAGGACGGCTTTTTGGGGTCGTCCTTTTTTGTTTTTGTGTTGGCCTCGGGCGTCTTGCCTGGTTTGACCGTGACGTGTGAGTTTGAGTTCGATGCCGAGTTCGAGTTCGCATTGGCGGTCGTGTTTGCCATCGTATTTGCGTTCATCGCGTTTGTATTTTTTGGTACATAGCTCAAACGCTGTCTGCCCGCTTCGGCATCCTCGAGCAGGTCGGCTGCACGCGAGTTTGATTCGTCGAGAGCGATGGCTTTTTTCAGTGGATCGATCGCCTCGCTGTATTTGGCAAGTTTTATCCGTATCGCTCCAAGCTCGGTTTGATATTCAGTATCGTCGGGTTTGAGTTTTACGGCTTCCTTAAACGCTTCTTCAGCTTCTTCGTCTTTGTTCAGCTTGGCGTAGGTTCGCCCCAGGTTAAATTGCGCTGCGTCGTCGTCCGAGTTTGCCTTCAGCAGCTTTTTGTAGGCTTCGACGGCTTTTTCAAACGCCTTTTCCGAACTCGTCTTGATCAGTTTTTCCTTGCCGTTGATGTTAGCGGTTACCGGCTCGGTCGTTTCGCCGGATCGCGCACGCTGCATTTCGAGCAGAGAATATGCGATGCCCAACTGAAACCAACCATCGCCGAGATCGGGATCGAGTTTTACCGCTTGTTTCAGCGCCGCGATCGCAAGCTCGATATCGTTTTCGTCAAGCAGCCTCGTGCCCTCAGCCAGGGCTTCTTTCGGATCGGTGATGTTGGCAAACTGCGACTCGGCAGAGACGTTTGCGTTTGTCTCCGCGGAGATGTTTGCGTTCCTGCGGTCGCACGACGAGCACCCGCTCAACAGCGATACGAAAACCAAAAATATGCCAAGGCGTTTCATAAATTATCCCGGCGGAAAAACGAACGGCCTGCCTGCAAGCAAATGCACATGCAGATGAAAAACTGTCTGTCCGCCGTCTGCATTTGTATTGATAACGACACGATACCCATTTTCTGCAAAACCTTTTTCACGGGCAATTTCCGCTGCGGCATGAAGCAGATTCCCGAGCATTTCTTTATGCTTATCCGATGCATGATCGAGCGAATCGAGATGCTCGCGCGGAATGATCAAAATGTGCGTCGGAGCCTGCGGACTAAGGTCGTTGAACGCCAAACACACATCGTCCTCATAAACCCGCGTCGCAGGGATTTGCCCCGATGCGATCTTGCAAAAAATACAATCTTCTTTACTCATATGCGAATCGAACTATTGAAACACATAACTTTTCGTTGCAGAAATTTGTGTTGTCCGGCACGTTTCCGACGTACGCAGTCGCCTTTTGCAACGCACAAACTTAACGCTAGCGCGACTTTTGCAAAATTGGAATACCAATTTTCCCGATATGACATGGTTTTCCCGATTCGACACAACTTTCCCGATATGACATGGTTTTCCAGCCTTTAAACAATGCGCAACAGTACGGTCGCTATCCTGCCCGAGTCCGACCCGGCAACGGACGGTTACGCGATCATTTTTTGTACGGTTCCATGTTGTAGATGACCTGTTTTGCAGGTTTATCAGCGGTCGCGGGCCATTCGAGAACGGCTCTCCATTTGCCGCCGGGCTGCTTCTCAAAACGAAATGAGTTCCCTTCACCGACCACGGGAACAAATTGGACGCGATCGCCTGTTATCTCGCTGGCCGCTACCCTGCGTCCGTCAGCTGTCGTATAGCGAAACTCGCCGTTGATCAATGCGTAACGTGTTGTATCTGTTACAGTTTTCAGGCTGGCATCGGCATAGCTCTCTACTGTCAGCGAATTGTTGTCGATCGAATACTTTTCGAAAAACGGCTCTTTTCCCTCAGCAGTGCCTTTCCACGTGCCTGCCAGCCATTTCAGGCCCGCAATATCTTTTTCGGTAACGTCCTTTTTCCAAACTGCCGTGACCGGCGGGATGGGCTTCGTTTCATTTGCAGCGGTCGTAACACTATTGCTGCTGCTATTGCTGCTACCTCCCGAACAACCCAGGAACATAGAGGCACAAACCAAGATCAAAATTAAGACAAATTTATTCATATTTTCTTTATATATTATCAATTTTTCCGGCCAGAGCCACGTCTACATCTGTAATACCGCCTCGGTCGTGTGTCGTGAGTGCAATGTTCGCATAACCCCACCCAAATGTGATGTCGGGATGATGATCGGCGGCCTCGGCCAATTCGGCGACTTTATTTACAAAGCTGAGCGCCTCGGCGAAATTGTTGAATTTTATGCTCTTTATTAACAAAATGCCATCAACTGTCCAATCGTTGAGAGCTTGAAGAGCCTGAGCCAGTTCATTTTCGGCAAGTATTTCGCGTTGCATATTTTCCGTGTTTTTCCGTCGCACGTCTATACGTGCAGTTCTGTCATTTATCGTTTTACGATATACTAAGTGTTTTTGATGACTTATTAAAAGGTAGCTGTAAAATGCGTATTTGGTCAAGAATTCTGATATTTTCGTTTGCCGCATTTGTTATATCCTGCGGCGAACAGCAGCCGGCCACGCCCCTTGAAACATATAAAACCTACACAAAAGCGATCAAGAAGAAAGATACGGAGACGATGAAACTTTTGCTTTCAGAGGCGTCCATGAAAATGAACGAGCAGGAAGCAAAAGCGCAGGGTGTTTCGGTAGACGAGGTCGTAAAGCGTGAAACGCTCTTCATAGAAAGCCAGAGATCAGTCGAGTACCGCGACGAAAAGATCGAGGGTGACAAGGCGACATTGCAGGTAAAAAATTCGTTTGGTTCGTGGGAGACCGTTCCTTTTGTTCGCGAGGAAGGCGTATGGAAGATCGATAAGGTCGGTCAGGCGAACCAACTGATGAAGGAGATCCTAAAACGAAATAATCAGGCATTCGGTGATAGCGGCATAAACCAACATGATCCGACATCGGCTGGAGATGTAGATGATGCCGCACCGCTGGAAGAACTTCCCAAGGAGTAAAAACATTGGCAATCATTAAGCCCTTTCAAGCTTTGCGGCCAATAGCTGAAAACGCAAAGCGTGTAGCATGTGTACCCTACGACGTCGTTTATGAGTCGGAGGTGCGTAAGTATATTGGATCGAATTCGTTGAGCTTTTTGCGTGTAACGCGCGCCGAAGCCGAATTCCCCGAAGGATCAACGACTGACCCCAAAGAAGTATTTGCCCGAGCACGCCAAAATCTGGAGCACTTTATTAAGGAAGGCACTCTCGTCAAAGACCCTGAGCGTGCGTTCTACATATATCAGCTCGTTGCCCAAAGTCACACCCAAACCGGCCTTGTCGGCTGTGTTGCGATAGATGATTACGAGTCGGGCCATGTCAAAAAACATGAGAAAGTAAGGCCGGACAAGGTAGAGGACCGCACCGGACATATGCTCACTGTTAAGGCCCAAACTGGGCTGATATTTTTGGCCTTTCGCGGCACGGATAAGATACGAGAGCTATTTGCAGAAAAGACGACCGCACCGCCGCTTTACGAATTTGAGTGCCCTGCGGGGATCGTGCAGCGCGTATGGCGGGCCGAGCACACTGACGAGTGGGCGGCGGCGTTCACGGAGGTCGAGGATCTGTATATCGCCGACGGCCATCACCGCGCCGAGAGCGCAAGGCTCGCTCGTGAAAAGCTCCGTGCAGAAAATCCCGCGCATACTGGCGAGGAAGATTACAATTTTGTTGTTGCAGGAATGTATCCGGCGGAAGATCTCAGGATCCTGCCGTACAATCGAGTCATTAAGGATCTTAACGGCCTGACCGAAGATGAGTTCTTTGTGCGGATACAAGAGAATTTTATTCTCACCGACACTGACGAAAAAGAGCCGCAAAACCATGGTGAATTTTGCATGTATCTGAGCGGCAAGTGGTATAAGCTGCGGTTTGCCGTCAACTATGTTCGCGAACCCGATCCGATAGAGCGTCTCGATGTCAGCATCCTGCAAAATTTTCTGCTTGAACCTGTTCTAGGTATCGGCGATGCACGAACGGATCAGCGAATCGGGTTTGTGGGCGGAGCCCGCGGAACTGCCGAGCTCGAACGCATCATTGACGAAGGCATTGCAAAGGTTGCGTTCTCGATGTTCGCAACAACGATGGACGACCTTTTTGCAGTTTCGGACATGGGCGAGATCATGCCGCCGAAATCGACCTGGTTCGAGCCGAAGCTGAAAGACGGTTTGCTGGTTCATATGATCTGACATGACAGACCTTGCCGACATTCGCAACGAATACTCTTTACGGGAACTTTCCGAGGAGAAGATCGACAACGATCCGTTTGCCGAGTTTGGTGTCTGGATGGACGAGGCCCTCAAAGCAAAAGTTAACGAGCCGACCGCAATGACACTCTCAACAGTTTCCGCAGAAGGACGGCCTTCATCTCGTGTCGTGCTGCTGAAAGGCTACGATCGCGAAGGATTTGTTTTCTTTACCAATTACAATAGCCGCAAAGGGCGTGAGCTTGCGGGAAATCCGTTTGCCGCAGTAAATTTCTTTTGGCCTGAGCTTGAGAGACAAGTCAATATAAGCGGCCTCACGAGTAAGGTGTCGGCGGAGGAATCAGACGAATATTTCAAGTCACGTCCGTTTACGAGCCGTGTCGGAGCCTGGGCCTCAAATCAGAGCGAGAAGATCGATTCGCGAATGTCAATAATGATGAAGGCCGCGAAATTGCTTGTAAAATATGCAAGCGGCAATGTTCCAAGGCCGCCGCATTGGGGTGGTTTTCGGATTGTGCCAGATCGATTTGAATTTTGGCAGGGCCGCGAAAGCCGGCTGCACGACCGGATCTGTTATGAACTAGTAAACGGTAAATGGCTCATTTCCCGTCTCTCACCGTAAAGACCAATGATCGAAACCGAACGTCTTTTTTTTAGAAAATTCGCTGACGACGACCTGCCGTGGCTGATCGAGATGCGTTCGCCTGAGCCCGTGAACCGTTATCTCGGCGGCACAAAAATGCAGAATCCCGAGGCTCTTGCTAAACGCCTGCAATTTTACATTAGCTGCTACGAAAAATTTGGTTTTGGTAATTGTGCGATGGGGCTAAAGTCCACCGGCGAGCTCATCGGCACCAGCGGCATACAGCCACTTGACGGTACAGACGAGATCGAGGTCGGATACAATCTGTCGGAGCAGTTTTGGCGCCAGGGCTACGGTTACGAATGTGCTTACGGCTGGTTGAAACACGGATTTGAAAATTGCGGCCTTGAGCGCATCGTAGCGGTTTCGTATCCCGAAAATACCGGCTCGTGGCGCATTATGGAAAAATGCGGAATGAAATACGAGAAAACTGAGCATCATTACGGTGCCGATTGTGTTTTCTATGCGATCTCACGCGAAGAATTCCTAAAAAATATGCGCTAGTCTTTCCTTTGATGCGGCCTAACATTCCAAAACTCATTTTTGCCGTTCTCTTAAGCATTTACTTTTTGTGGATCGCGTACGATCCGATGCAGGGTAGCTTTCTCGACAATGTCGATCTGCCAATACATGAAACCGGGCATTTGATATTCCGTGTTCTGGGCGAGTTTATGGGCATCGCCGGCGGGTCATTGTTTCAGGTGATCTTTCCCGCTGTTTTTGTGGGATATTTTATTTGGCAGCGCTCGTATCACTCTGCCGCAATAGTTTTGTTATGGGTCGGTCAAAGCATTTTGAATGTGTGGGTTTATGCGGCTGACGCGGTTGTGATGCAGCTGGTTTTGACAAGCGGTTTTACCGGGAGCGAAGGCAGCTTTCACGATTGGAATTATTTGCTGACAACGACGGGCCTTATTAATTCTACAAAAAAGGTTGCTGGACTTATCAGATTCATCGGAACGGTTACAATAATAATTGCGGGAGCATCGGCAATATATTTTTCGTTTTTTCCGGCGGAAGACGACGATCTATGAAGGCAACTCTTATCACAGGAGCATCGAGCGGTATCGGCGAAGCCTTTGCACGAAGACTCGCGGCCGAAAAGCACGATCTAGTGCTGGTGGCGCGTTCGGAAAAAGCGCTCCACGAACTGTGTGATGAGTTGATGCTCAAACATAAAATTACCGCTCACTACGTCACGCTTGATCTCACCGAAGAAGATGCCGATAAGCGGCTGTTCGAGGAAACAGAGAGGCATGGCTTTGAGATCGACTGGCTGATCAACAATGCCGGTTTTGGTTCGTACGGTGATTTTGCAAAACTCGATCTTGATAATGAAAAGCGGATGATCGATCTGAATATCCGTTCGCTTGTAGCTCTTACACATCGATATTTGCATGGAATGAGAAAACGGAAAAGGGGAACGATCATCAACGTTTCGTCTGCTGCGGGCTTTCAGCCGATACCTTTTATGGCGACTTACGCTGCGACAAAAGCATTTGTCACGTCGTTTTCTGAGGCTATCGCTGCGGAAAACAAGCCGTTTGGTGTTCACGTCATGGCGCTTTGCCCCGGCCCGACAACGACCAATTTTCAGGCTGTTGCAAAATTGGATCTTCCGGTTGAGATCAAAGGCAAACAAACTGCTGAAGAGGTCGTTGAAGAAGCCCTGCGAGGTGTAAGACGCGGCCGGTCGAGAATCGTGTCAGGATTTGTAAATGACCTCGTCTCGCGCGTTGTAACCTTTATCCCAAATTTTATTATCACGCGCACCATGGCAAAAGCTCTGCGTTCGAAGTATCAGGAAAACGAATGAGGATCACAGTTCTAGGGAGCGGTTCGAGCGGCAATGCCGTTTTGATCTCGACAGACAACACAAAGGTTCTGGTCGATGCCGGTATGAGCGCGCGTGAGATATTGCGAAGGCTGGGCGAGGTTGGCGTTAGTGCCGATAACCTCGATGCCGTACTTCTCACTCACGAACACGGCGATCACGCCGGTGGCCTGCGCGTTTTGATGGGCTCGGTGAGTTGTCCGGTTTATCTTTCACGCGCCACGGAAGATGCTTTTTACGATACGCGAAAAGGCGGACAGAACGGCGACAGCGAATCATCAAAAAGGCGCTCAGCGCTAAAAGAACGAACCGTCGAGATCGAATCGAGCCGCGATTTTCAGATAGGCGATATTGATTTTGAACCATTCAGCGTGCCGCATGATGCGGTCGATAACTTTGGATTTGTGGCAAAGAAAAATGGCGTGCGGATCGCAACGCTGATGGATTTCGGCCACATCAGTGAACTGATAAAGGAAAAATTAAAAGGCTGCGATGCTATAGTTATCGAATCAAATCACAGCCGCGACATGCTTCGTGCCTGCTCGATGTACACATGGGATCTGAAACAGAGAATAATGTCTCGAAACGGCCATCTCTCAAATGAAGATCTATACGATTGGCTGGCCGGTGAGTTTGACGGCTCGGCACGCCATATTGTTCTCGCACATCTTTCGCAGCGTGCCAACGAACCACACCTGGCCCGCATCACTGCAGAAACCGCACTCCAAATGCGCGCCCCTCTTTTCAGAGCCGAGACGAAAATTACAGTCTCGCATCCGAAGCAGCCAACCGCGTGGATCCAATTCTAACTGTCTCGATCAAAAGAGCGGCAAGTTTTCTTCTTTAGGATCAAGCACACCGCGAAATGTAAGTCGATGCAACGGACAATGGCCATGCTCGCGCAAAGCTTCCCAATGCACGGCCGCTCCGTAGCCCTTGTGATTGGCAAATCCGTATTGAGGATATTCCGTGTCGTAGGCTTTCATGAGATCATCACGATAAGTTTTGGCAATTATAGATGCAGCAGCAATGGACGCCGACACAGTATCACCCTTGATTATCGGTCTTTGCGGGAGAGGTGACATTTTTAGTTGAAGAGCGTCGATAAGGAGAAAGTCGGCTTGAGGGGTAAGCGCCGCAATGGCCATGAGCATGGCTTTTTTTGTTGCTTCGAGAATGTTAATACGGTCGATCTCATCGGCCTCGATCTGGCCGGTTGCGTAAGCGAGGCAGTCTGTTTTTAGTTGCGATGCAATTTCATCGCGAGCCTCAGCAGTTAGTTTTTTTGAATCGTCGAGGCCTTTCGGAAGAGGTTTGTCCGGGTCAAGAATACATGCACCTGCAACAACAGGCCCAGCCAGGCAGCCGCGGCCAACTTCATCGACACCAGCGACAAATCGAAACCCTTCGGCGTATGCCTGCTTTTCAAACTCGGTTCCGATCCCGGTGATCAGCAGGTCAGAAAACAACGAAACGCGGAGCGTCGATGCGTCTGTTAACGAATCGACCTTCTCCGCGTTTTTCATTTTCTGCGTCTCCGCGTGTTTTAGCTTGCTTGTTTTTTGGCGCGCGTATCACGTTCTTTGATACGGGCTGCCTTGCCGCGCAGATCGCGCAGGTAATAGAGTTTTGCACGACGAACTTTACCGCGGCGAACAACATCGATGTGATCGATAACGGTCGCGTGAAGCGGGAATATACGCTCAACGCCCACGCCGAAGCTGACCTTGCGGACCGTTACAGTTTCACGAACACCGCCATGTTTGATCGCGATGCAAATGCCCTCGAATGCCTGGAGGCGTTCCTTGTTGCCTTCCTTAATACGGACATGTACGCGAAGCGTATCGCCCGGCTGAAATTCAGGAACGTTCTCTTTTATCTGTGTGTTTTCAACAATATCTAATCTATTCATTTTGTTTTCGGCCAGAGGTCAACGCCTTGTCAGCGCTCACATATCACCATTTTCTCCTGTTAATAAATCTTTACGATTTAGTTTTGTTTTCTCAAGCGCTTTTTCGTTGCGCCATTTTTCGATCTCGGCATGATTGCCGTTCAATAAAACCTCGGGCACCGCCATCCCGCGAAACTCCGCCGGCCTGGTGTAATGCGGACAATCGAGCAATCCGTTGGAGAACGAATCGTTCTCAGCCGATGTCTCACTGCCAAGTGCATTTGGCAAAAGCCTGACGATGCTGTCAACAACAACGATCGCCGCCGGTTCACCACCTGACAGAACGTAGTCGCCGATCGAGATCTCGTCGGTGACCAGAGCCTCGTTCACCCGCTCGTCAACACCTTCGTACCGCCCGCAGATCAGAACAACATGTTCGGCGTCATCCGCGATCCTTTGCGCCATTGCCTGCTTGAATGGCTTTCCCTGCGGCGACAGCAAAACGACTCGCGTCTTTGGCGGATAGGCTTCACGGTCGCTGGTGCCTACTAAATTTTCAATCGCGGCAAAGATCGGTTCAGGTTTTAACACCATTCCGTCGCCGCCGCCAAATGGCCTGTCATCGACCATTTTGTGCTTGTCCATCGCATACTCGCGTATGTCGTGGACATTTATTTCAACAATGTCCGCAAGCTTTGCCCTGCGGATTATTCCAAAATCAAATACCGTATCAAAGAACTCCGGGAAAATTGTTAATACGTCAATTTTCACCTAAAACTCCAGCAAACCATCGGGCGGATCGATCTTGATCAGCTTGTTTTCAACATCTACCTCGACGCAAATCGCGTTTGCAAAAGGTATCAAAAACTCTTTGGCTTCGCCATCAACAACCAGCAACTCTGTGCCGCCTGTTCTCATCAACTCGAGAACCCGACCGATCTTTTCGCCGTTAATGGTCTCAACTTCACAACCCTCTAGCTGCCAATCGAAGTATTCATCCGCCTCAAGTTCGACAGCCTCCGATTCAGGCACACAGACCTCGGAGTTTCGCAGCGTTTCAGCTTTTTCGATCGAGTCGTAACCGGCGAATTTAAGTATCACACGGCCACTTTGAAACCAAAACTTTTCAATTTTCAATTCAAGCCGTTCGGCATCTTCGAGAACAGCCGTCACGCTACTCAGACCCTCAAACCGCTCAGGAAAATCTGTCAGAATCTCGGCAACGACCTCGCCCTTCAACCCGCGAGTCCTTACCACTTTAGCTATCGCAACGAGTTCGTCCACCCTGAACTCAAAAAGCTAATCTTCGACCAGATCGAGCTGAAAGCGCTTATGCTGTTTCTGGCCTGCGACAAAAAGAATGCTGCGGATCGCCTTTACAGTGCGTCCTTCGCGGCCAATGACGCGTCCCATATCGCTGTCGGCCACACGCACCTCGATGCGAACGTTCTTGCCGTCGCCGCTCTCGATGACCTCAACGGCATCGGGCTCGCCGACAAGCGATCTGACTATTGTTTCTACAGCTTCCTTCATCGGGATCAGTCAATACAACTATTCAGCAGCAGGCTCTTCGCTTGCGGGCTCCGCTTCTGCCGGAGTGTCGGTTTCCGCGGGTGCAGCCTCTTCAGCACTTGCGGCTTCGGCAGCAGCAGCTTCCGCAGCGGCAGCCTCTTCGGCGGCAATGCGCTCCGCCTCAAGGCGTTCTGCTTCAGCTTTTTGAGCTTCTGCCTTTGCCTGTTCGGCAGCTGCACGCTTTTCTTCGCGAGCAGCCATTGAGGCAGCACGTTCTTCTTCGGTCTGAACCGGATTATTCTTGATCAGGCTCTTAACCGTATCGGTCGGCTGTGCGCCGACACCGATCCAGTATTGAATACGGTCGTGATTCAAGTTCACTTCCGCCGGATCGAGCATCGGATTGTACGTTCCGAGGTTTTCAAGATATTTGCCATCGCGTTTTGAACGCTTTTCCTTTACCACGAGGCGGTAGAAAGGTTCCCCTTTCGCGCCCATTCTCATTAAGCTGATTGCTAACATATGTTTGTTATTCGTTAATCGTAAATTGTTAATTGTCCATTGCCGCCGAGTTCTTTATTGACCTCAAATAAGCATTCAATTTTGGCAATAATTCCTCTAATATTGGCTTTACCTTTTCAACCTGCAAATCATTAAGCAGGTTTCGCTTGTATGCTCGCCTCAACCAATTCTTTGTTTCGTAAAGCGAACCTCGTGCAATCTTGATGAACTTGCTGTTGTCGCGGTAATTATACCGTCCGCAACCTTCAGCGATATTTGCACAAATGCTGTCGCTGGCATCAACCATCTGCTCACCGACTGTGTTCTTTGCAAAATAATCCCAACCAGAGACTATTTCCCAAATCAAATCAGCAAGCTTTTCGGCAAGCTGATATACTTCCAAATTTTCAAAACTTGTTGCTCATTAGTCATCACTCAAGACATTTTCTTCGAAGCTGATCGCTACTACAATTAACGATCAACCATTATCTATTATCAACGGCGTTTCTTGTGCCTTTTCTTTTTTCTAATACTTCTTGACGGTGAATCACTTCTCTCGTCATCCGAATAATCTATCGCCGAGCCGCTGCCCAACGCCCCAAGCGGATTGCCGCCGCCGAGCATATTGCCAAGTCCGCCTGCTAAGCCGCCGGCCATTTTGCGGGCCATGCCGCCAAAGAGACCGCCGCCGCTGTTCATCTTGGCCATCATCTTTTTCATCTGCTCGTATTGGCGGAGCAGTTGGTTGACTTCGCCGATGGTGGAACCGGAGCCGCCGGCGATTCGTGTTTTTCGGGAGGCATCAATGACCTTGTGATCATTGCGTTCCTGCCGCGTCATTGAGCCGATGATCGCCTCAGTCCGCTGCATTTGACGCTCGACGACCTCGGATTGCTCGTCGGTGATGCGCATGCCGCCGGTCATTTGCTCGGGCAGCATTTTCATGAGCTTTGACATCGAGCCAAGCTTCTTAAACTGCCCCAACTGATTGCGAAAATCTTCGAGCGTGAACTGATTGCTCGTCATTTTTCGCAGGCTTTCCTGGGCATCTTTTTCGTCGATCTTGCCCTGAACCTCCTCGATCAAGGACAGAACGTCGCCCATTCCGAGAATCCGCTGGGCGATACGATCGGGATAAAACGGCTCGATCGCGTCGTACTTTTCGCCGACGCCGACAAACTTCACCGGCTGGCCAATTACCTGCCTGATCGACAAAGCAGCACCGCCGCGAGCATCGCCGTCCATTTTCGTGAGGACAACGCCCGTGATGCCGATACGCTCGTGAAACACCTCAGCCGAACGAACCGCATCTTGCCCGGTCATCGCGTCGGCGACAAACAAAACCTCGACAGGCTTTGTTTCGGACTTGATCTGCTCGAGCTCGACCATCAACTCATCGTCGATGTGCAGACGGCCGGCAGTGTCGATCATGAGCGTGTCAAAGCCCATTTCGACGGCGTGTTTCATCGCGCCCTGAACGATCGTCATCGGATCATTCGAATCTTTACCCTCGTAAACAGGCACGTTTACGGCGTTTCCGACAACTTTGAGCTGTTCGCGAGCGGCGGGACGATAAACGTCAACGGACACGAGCAAGGGCTTGCGTTCCTGATTGTCCGCGAGCCAACGCGAGATCTTTCCCGTCGAAGTAGTCTTACCCGAACCCTGCAAACCGACGATCATCACGACGTTCGGCGTTTGCTTGGTAAAGACGAGCCGCGACGAAGTTCCGCCCATCAATTCGGCAAGCTCGTCGTAAACGATCTTTACGACCTGCTCGTGCGGTTTGAGGCCGTTCCAGACCTCCTGGCCCTCGGCTTTAATTCGGACCGACTCGACAAAGTCCTTTGCTACCTTATAGTTAACATCGGCCTCGAGCAAAGCCATCCGAATCTCACGCAACGCAGCGTCAACGTGCTCGGGCGTCAATTTGCCCTGCCCGCTGAGGTTTCGCAGCGTCAGTTTGAGTTTATCGGACAGCGATTCGAACATATAAACCACGACCTGTAGAGACACTCCGCCTACAATAGTCGAAACTATAAATAGTATGGTCTTAGGGCAATAGTGTCAAGAATTGCGCGTGATTTTTGAATTGCGGCCTCTTGAGACGGCGTTGTGGGCTCGTGTCAAAGATCGAGGCCACTTACTTCTCCGTGCCCTCTGTGTTCTCTGTGGCGAAATGCTTCAGATCGGCGGAATTACGACGCAAAAGAAGGTGATAATGGCACATGTTGAAGACGAGGATGTGGATCAACGACAAGAAACCTTAATAAAACCATTACTGCTCAAAAAACGCTTGTAACTTACATAAAATCAACAGTTTAGCTCGCCACGACAGACAAAAGGGCGCATTTCTGTGCGTGTAAAGCCCCAAAAACGATGCGTAAGGTATCGGTTTAGTACGTATAGGCCCCCTTTTTGATACGTCTATTTTGCCCGGTCTCGGGCCGGACTCGGTTCCACCCGCAACGCGCTCGTCGCTGACGTTTTGGAATCCACTAGCGCTAACCTCGTCAACCGATTCGACTGCGTTTGCCGGATCGGTTACTTCAACTTCGGCATCGGAATCTTCATGCGGAGCTGGTTTTTGATTGAAATCAAGTTATAACTTTTGTTATAATCATAACATGACAGCGAAACTCAAGATCACAACGGTGGGAAACTCAGCGGGGATCGTCTTGCCACGCGAGATACTGGAAAGGCTGCGGGTCGAAAAAGGTGACACGCTTTTTGCAACCGAGACGCCAAACGGCATCGAACTGCGTCCCTTTGACGAAGACTTTGCCGATGACATGGCGATCGCAGAACGGGTAATGCGCGAAAATCGTGATCTGCTGCGCAAACTAGCCGAATGATCCGCCGGATACCGATCGACCGTGTGCTGGCAATTCACCACCGGCAAATTGCCGAGCATGGTAGAAGCGACGGAGTGCGCGATACAGGCCTGCTCGAGTCCCCTCTTTTCCGACCACAGAATAGAAAAGCGCATGAACCCGATTCAGACATCGCCACCCTTGCAGCCGCCTACGCGTTTGGCATCATCAGGAATCATCCATTTGTTGACGGCAACAAGCGAACCGGTTATGTGGTCATGGAAACTTTTCTGATCAAGAACGGTTTCCAACTAAATGCCACTCCTGCCGAAAAATATCTGACCATAATCACCCTCGCAGAAGGCACGCTCTCAGAAGAAGCACTCATCGACTGGCTCCGGGAAAAGATAGTGAAGGCCTGAGGATCTATAAAAGCGCTTATAATGCAAATATCGGATACGTAAGAGACAAAAGATCACCAACGCCAAAGAGCGAAGCCGTCTCGCGGGTGATGAGCGCCAACCGCGCGAAGAACTCAAAGCCGGAAGTGCTCCTTCGCAAAGCCCTATGGCATGCCGGTCATCGCGGCTATCGACTCCATCACAAACGAACTCCCGGCAGACCCGATATTGCCTTTGTCGGAAAGAAAGTCGCCATATTCGTTCACGGCTGCTATTGGCATCATTGCCCAAAATGCAATTTCCCAATTCCCAAGAACAACGCCGATTTCTGGCAAGCAAAATTCGACCGCAACACTGCCCGAGACAGACGAAAACTGACCGACCTCAAACGCCTCGGCTGGAAAGTCATCACCGTTTGGGAATGTGATCTCAAAAACCGTTTTGATCGCGTCGTTCGCAACATTCAAAAAGCCCTCTCGTAATCCACATCACAACTATTCCCCGCTGCAGTAGTCGATTTTGGACTATTCCAAATCCGACTATACCTTTCGTTATTAGGACAATCAAAAATGGAAAAATCGATCTATTCGCAAGAGTATTCTTTCTTCCTCGATCAACTGCGTGAAGCCCGAGAAAAAAAGGGTATGACGCAAGCGGAAGTCGCTGAAAGACTCGGCCAAACCCAGTCATTCATCAGCAAGGTCGAACGAGGAGAACGCCGCATTGACATTGTCGAGTTACGCGCATTCTGTCGAGCCATGGGCGTTAGCTTTACAAACTTCATCACTGCAATAGATCGCAAGCTGAACGGTGGGAAATAAGATCAAAGTAGTAGAACTGTTTGCAGGTGTCGGAGGCTTCCGTCTCGGGTTGGAGCGCGCATCGGACCGATACGAAATTATCTGGAGTAACCAGTGGGAGCCGTCAACTAAAGTTCAACATGCCTCTGATATTTATGTTCGTAATTTCGGACCAGAGAATCATCACAACTGCGACATCTCTAAGGTGCCAGCATCTGAGATTCCCGATCACGACTTGCTTGTTGGTGGATTTCCTTGCCAAGACTACTCTGTCGCTCGCACACTCAATCACGCAAAAGGCTTGGAGGGAAAGAAAGGTGTTCTTTGGTGGGAAATCCATCGCATCGTTGATGCTAAACGCCCCAGCGGTCTATTTCTCGAAAATGTTGATCGACTTCTCAAGTCACCGGCAAAGCAACGGGGTCGCGACTTCGCGATCATGCTTGCCTCGTTGTCGGACCTGGGCTATGCCGTCGAGTGGCGCGTAATCAATGCAGCAGATTACGGAATGCCACAAAAGCGCCGCCGCGTCTTCATCCTTGCTTATCACGAAAGGACAAAGCAGTTTCAAGATCTTAAAAGCAAGAATCGGTTCCGGTGGCTCGACCAACTAGGGAATTTTTGCGAAAACTTTCCCAATCACGCAGCTTTCGGACAGCATCCATGAATTCACCATTGCGGGCAAACTAGACGATATATCTGATTCCTTTAATCAGGCGAATAATCTAAAACAGAAACGCCTTTTCTCGCCCGATGAACGCGTGCAGGCAATCAATCGGCCTTCTCCGTTCGGAAATGCCGGGTTGGTAGTTCGACGCAGAGTATATACGGGGGAGAAGCACTCTTCCTAATTATTCAGGATCGGTCACAAACTTGGGCGATATTGTGCAGAGAAGAATGGATCTGTACCACTCAGTTACTACATCACAACCGACTCTCTTGACCGTTGGGTTTACCTCAAAGGTTCGAAGAAAGAAGAACGCCAAAACCGAGCGACTGGCTTTAAATATCATTACAACGAAGGGCCCTTACCGTTTCGGATCCTCTAGATCGGCCTGCTCGCACTGTAATAACGGGTGAAGGTGGTTCAACCCCATCGAGGTTCAAACATGTGATACAAGATTCCCAAGGACACCTTCGACGACTTACTCCTATCGAACTCGAAAGACTCAATATGTTTCCTGACGATCATACGGTGGGCGTTTCGGACATCCGAAGAGCGTTCTTCATGGGTAATGCACTCGTAGTTGGAATTGTTGAAAAAGTCGCGTCCGTCCTCGCAGCCAAATCCTAGCTTATGTCCCAGCCATACGACAAAACTAATCCCGATTCGATTGAAGCATATGCACAAAAGCTCGTGAACAAATCTCTTCGGGACTTGCTCGGTGATGATATCGGTCAACGTTTTAGCGGGAAAGGCAAGCTCGGACAATTGGTCGAGGAATTATATTTCGGTTATAAACCTAACTCGCGGTCGGAGCCTGATTTTGTCGAGGCTGGCTTAGAATTGAAGACCGCTGGACTTATCGAAAGGGCTGGTCGTTTTCAGGCAAAGGAACGTCTCGTCCTTAACAACATCGATTATTGTGACGAATATAAGCGGACGTTCTACACAAGTAGCTTTTGGAACAAGAATGCGATGTTATTGTTGCTGTTTTACCTTTACGAGCGAGGGAAGCTGGACATTGACGTTGTTTTCAAAATCGTGACAACATGGCGCTTTCCAGAGACTGACCTGAAAATCATCATGGATGATTGGAGGAAAATTGTTGACAAGATCTTAGACGGTAAGGCGCACGAAATCTCTGAAGGAGATACTCTCTACTTAGCAGCGTGCATGCACGGCTCTACAAAAGCCAAGTCGCAAACAAAACAGCCCTTTTCTGCAGAACTTGCTACAAAACGTGCATTTTCGCTCAAACCGCGGTACGTGAATTTCATCGTAGAAGAAGGACTAAAAAAACATACTGAGGCCGCTGTTAAGAAAGTTGGTCAGTACCTTCAGGATGAAACATTCGAGGAGTTCATCGTTAGGCAGTTCGCTGCGTATAAGGGCATGTCAGAACCGGAGATTATCGAGGCTCTAGGGATCCCCGCGAGTATTGCTAAAAGTCATCTCCACATCGTATCTCGTGAAATCGTTAAGCGCATTCT
>JBGARA010000045.1:0-30014 GCA_044230475.1 Pyrinomonadaceae bacterium
AAATCACGACCATCGGTATCAGTCGCCCGTACTTCAAGAATATTTTTTCCTGGAGCTAAATCATAACCCCAATATTTGTCCTTCTCTTTACGGACGCACAGCCGGAACTTCCCTTCTTCATCTCGCAAAAGCGAGCAACTTCCATTTATTCCGTTACCGTTAAGCGTGATAATAACTTTGCCGTAATCTATCTTTGGAGCATAAGGTTCGACCACTCGTATCTTCAGCTTTGGCAAGTCTTTCTGAGAAAGTCGAATGAAGGGTATTTTGTAGCGTTCATTTGACACGCCAGGAAGTTCTAAAACAAATGGGGCTCTGGATGTTGCTTCTTGTGCGTTGAGATGTTCGACTGCCAACATAGCAACCAACAACACAATGCCCGTTCGCAGTCTTCCTAGATTTGATTTCATACGATCTCAAAAACCTATCGCTAATGCCTGGATGCACTTTCCTAAGGGCGCTTTTTCTTCACTTGCGTTGAATCCGAAGCGGGAGTATCTACCGACTGTGAAGGAGCTTGGGAAACAGACGTTTGAACACTCGTGTATGAAAAAGCGCTCCAATTCTGCTCACCCGCTTCCTGCATATAGTCATAAATAACATTCATGCTCGGTGGCAACGCTCCGCCGTTCATCTGCTGATAGAGTGACACATATTGTTTTAAGTCATTAACGATCTCCTGGATATTGTTAGTTGTTCGTCCGCTCATTTTGGTCATTGCGTAATACAAACGAGCTTGAGGGTTTGCATTCCTCTTATCAAGCTCAATCGCTTTAGCAAACATTTGTAAAGCCTTATCTTTCTCCCCCACTTTCCGAGCTGTCAGCTTCAAAACCTTGCCGTAGAAAAAATAACCTATCGCATCATCCGATCTTATTGCTAACGCCTGACTAAGATTCCGCTCGGCAAGCTTATACATATCGTAATAAAATGCCACAATACCGTTATCGCGTTTTATCGCCGACATGAGGTTCTCAAATTCGCCATCACCTGCCATGATCTCACTGTTTTGGAGTTTGAGTTTCATCTCGTCGGCCATTTTCTCTTGATTTTTTGCTAAACGATTAATCACGACTGGGATATTCCGATCCAAAGACAGAGATTTCCCACTTAGATTTGTAGCCCCCAAAACAGTCTTGTTAATTCTTGTGGTATCTGCACCGGCGATCCATAGACCAGTTGCCTTAAGTCTCTCTTCGATACGGTTGCGGTCACCAAATCGCTGAAGTTCGATACGCGGATCTTCAAGCGCTGCCTTCCTTAGAGTTTCGTAAAAAGTTTGTGATTCACGTACATCATAATTGCGGTCGAGCATATACTGCATCGCGATATTATCAGCTTCGTTTTCCTGCGCCAATGCCCATTCGAACCCTTTATTATCAACAAGTTTTGTAATGTACCTAGCAACCAGAGCACCGTAGTTAGCACCGTAAACGCTCAGTATTGCGCTGGTAGCGGCTCCGCCCGCTCGCCCGCCGAATATGCCGAGCAATCCGCCACCAAAGCCTCCAATGATGTTCGCTTTCTTTTCTTGTTCCCTGGATTCGTCTTCAATTTGTTGGGCGACAAGCACATCCTGTTTCCAGTGTTCCATTTCGATGTGGGCTATCTCGTGAGAAAGAATGTAAGCAAGCTGAGCCTCATTGTCCACAAGTGAAAGCAGGCCAGTCGAAATATAAACAGTGCCTGTTGACAAGGATCGGGCGTCAGGCATCGGATCAACCGTAATCTTGAAACCATAACGTTTATTCGAACTGGCTGGAACTAAAGATTGTCCGACGCGATTAACATAATCCTGTGCCAGGAAATTATCATAAAGCGTATCAGTGCCCTTTGGAATCTTGTCACCCGAATAGGTCATCGCCGTATCGTCTGAATCGAAAGTATTTATGTCGAACGCTTGTTTAGCATGATCACGCTGAAGCTTTCTAAATCCCATATCAACTTTGTCCTTAAATTCAGAATCCTTGTTGTACTTTTCTTGGGCCTTAGCTAGAGATTCTCCATACTGGTGAATCTGCTTATCAATCCGCTCATCATCTTTCTTATTCGCTTTAGCTTCTTTTTTTTCTTTCTTCTTATCTTTACTTGTATCCTGTTGAGAAAATGCAAACGATGGGACAAGCAAAGCACAAATAAATAGCATCGTGGCAAATCGAATCAAGGCATTCGTTCTTTTCATTTTCATATTATTCTCCTCTTAACTTTGAATGCATTAAACATAAAACTCTACTTCACAGACAAGCTTAGATTAATCATCATCGGCTCTTTTGATGGAGCTTTGACGCGGTAAAACGTTTGCGGGAGAGGGTCGTTTTGAGTTAGTTGACGAGATCCTGCCCCTCCCGCTTCTTTTTCAGCTTTGGTGTAGCTGGTACCGACGCTTCCAACTTGTTCAAATCGTTCAGAATCTCTCAGATATTTATCTTCAAGCTCCTTTAGAATCGCAGCTGAAAATGGCGAGGGGCGTTTTGGCGCCGCGATGTCGGGCAAGGGTTCCGGCGAAACTATCACGGTCAGAAGTTCCCCTTTCCATTTCCCATCACCTTTTTTTTGTAATTCAAAATACGGCGTGCGGTCCGTTTGAGCAGGAATGTCTATCAAAGATCCGACCGTGATAACGTTGTCGCCGCCTCGAGCGGACATTGTTGGAAATATCTGCCACGGCTCTCCAACTTTCCCGTCGGCATATATCTCTCGATCAAAAACGTACAGATATCCTCGTGCCGATGATTCAAACGACAGCCGCACACGGTCACCCGGTTGAAAAAGTGTTTCGGTTTCCACACGTTTTGGCGTGTATTCCTTGTTTGTGCCTTCCTCCTGAACAAGCATTCTGGCGGTTTGGCCATCATTAACTTGTGTTGATGTTGAATCGAGCCTCCAAATGGTCACACCAAGCTGTTTCCACACCATTGGTGGTCTTGTTTCCTTAATAGTCGGCCTAGTCGATATGGGTTTGGCCATTGGCTTGACGGCCTTACGTTTAAACTTGGTCTTTGCCTTGTTCTTAAATACAAAAACTGTGTCCCCTCCTTCCTGAACCAAGCTCTCAACCGTAATGTCCCTTGTCTGTTCACCGCCGGAGTTCTGCGCAACGGCAGAGCTTCGGCAACAACAAAAGGCCAGAATAAAAAAAACAATAGAAGCACCAAGCTTTTTAAGTGATCTCATGACAAGTCTCCTACACACCTAATGATGACAGTATTGGTAATTTCTATATCGCTGGATTGAGTTAACGGGATAAGTCGAAAAGGCGCAGCATTATCCGGCGCACGGGAAAAGAAAAGACGGGACCACTGCCGGAGTTTGGACATATAAGAGATGACCCTTGTTGACCCTGATCATTTACTGCTTCGCGGTGAATTATATTCTTTTTCGTAGTTTTGTCAAAGAGAATCGGAAGGTTAGGCAATAATGGGCAAGCTCATTTGAGCCTCTTCAAACCAGCACCGTGTACAGAAGCGGTGCTTTTTTGTTGCCCGGATATGCGGATAAGCGTACTATCAGCTAATGACAAAAAGATAAGGAATAATAATATGAAACACTCTGTAATAATAACGACGATGTTGATCTTTGCGGCCGTTTCAATTTGCCTGGGACAGGATCAAAAACCGGATGCGGAAAATCTGCAATACAAATTATTGGCGACGACAAGGACTTCGACAATGCAGAAAGAGATCGATGAGACCGCTGCCAAAGGTTACCGGATAATAGTCGGATCTCCGACGAGCGGCTCAGAAATGGCCTTGTTTCTTTCGCGTGACGGTACTGTCAAGGAGCCATACAAATACAAGTTGCTTGCTACTACGCGCACCGGGACGATGCAAAAGGAACTAAATGAAACCGCTGCCCAGGGTTATCGCCTTATTCCGAGCACGATGATCGCCAAAAATCAGCTTTTAGGCGGCGCCGAGATCGTGATGATAATGGAACATCCGCCAAGGACCGATAAGCAGTATGAGTATAAACTGCTTGCGACCTCACGCACATCAACGTTGCAGAAAGAAGTGACCGAAGCAAAAAACTCAGGCTACGTCATCGTCGGCATGGTGAGCAGGGACGAACACATCGTCGTAATGGAGCGTGAAACCTCAAGCAAACATCCGAAATAGCTGTTTCAAGAACGTAGATCGTGACCTGTCGTTTCCTCATACAAACACCGTATGCAGAAGCGGTGCTTTTTTCTTTCTGTTAATGGGAACTCGGCAGAGAGCGGCAAGCTTTTGACGAGGAGTTTTTCGTCGTCGGTTAGTTCGCGCCACGTTTTCATTTTTGGCGAATGGCATTTTGGGCAGATGTGTTCGTGTGAGTCCATCATATACAATGATTGTATGCGCAAGCCCGCACGTAAGTAACGGCGGTATGTTCAACGTACTCGGTTCGCCCTTACTGACGTGCGGGCTTGTGTAATAAATTATGTTTACTGTAAAAGCGGGTTATAGCAACGATATCGAACTGCGGTCGGGTATTGAAAAGGTACGCGAGTTTTTTGGCGATGTCAGCAATTTTGCGGAGCTGATGCCGGGGATCCAGCAAATTCACACCGACGCAAATGGCGTTGCTCATTGGCGGATCCAGGCGGAAATTCCTTTTGTTGGGCAAATGCTGCAGAATTTTGCAGTCGAGCTTGTCGAAAATACTGACGAACGGATCGAATGGATGCCAGCCAAAACCGAAGCCGAGAATTTCTTGCGTTACTCGGCTGACTTTATCGAAAAAGCAAAAGACGTTACGCTCGTGCATTTCTCACAGGCCGTCGAGCTCCGCCGCAAAAAAGCCGGCGACCTTCATTCGCTCGCATGGCTCGCCGGCGAAACGCTCATAAGCAGCGAAATGACAAAACGCATCACCGAGATGATAAAGGTGTTTATCGAGAGAGCAAAAGAACGACTGGAAAAATAAATTGCCCACGAAATGCACGAAACACACAAAAATCGAATCCCTTTAGTGTCTTTCGCGTCTTTAGTGAGTAATTCTTAGGTAATCGTGCCGCCATCGACGATGACGACTTCGCCGTTCATGTAGCTGTTGCGGTCTGAGACCATGAAGGCGGCGAACTCGGCGAGTTCGGAGGGGATGCCTGAACGCCCTTTTGAGACCCAGTATTTGTGAATTTCCAGCAAGCGGTCAGGGAGCGTGTTTCCGAGATCTGTGTCGAAAATGCCGGCAGCGATAGCATTTACTGAAATACCAAAATTTGCCGCTTCACGTGAGAGGCATTTTGTAAAACCGATCATTGCGGCCTTTGAAGTAGCGTAGTGAACGGAAGTCGGCAGGCTTCGGATCGCTCCGACGGATGTGATATTCAGAATTGCCCCGACGCGTTCGCGGATCATCTGTTTGTAAAACGGTTTTGTGACGGCAAAAAGGCTGCCGACATTTGTATCGACGACCCAATCCCAGCTCTTGTCGGTCGTCGTTGCAAAATTGTCAGCTTTGTTTACAGCAGCGTTATTAACGAGAACATTTATCGGCCCCCAAGCCTCTTTTATCTCGCGGGCGACGTGTTTCAAGCCGTAACGGTCTGTTACGGAAACCTTAAAGCTCAACGCCCGACGGCCAAAGGACTCGATCTTTTCCTTTACGACCTTGGCCAGATCGTCGCTCGAATGATAGTTAAAAGCCACGTCTGCACCTTCGCGGGCGAAGACCTCACAAAGGGCTGCACCGATTCCACGCGTACCGCCAGATATGAACGCACGTTTTCCTTCAAGTAAAAGACTCAAACTATTTTCTCCGCAATTATTTACAAGAAATCCAATAGAAAAGGTTAATTAAATCGCGGATTAGTGACAAGTTGGGATTGTCGAATGTGTATGAGATCGTTTATGCCGCCGCCTGTACAGGCTCTGTCTGAGGAAGCAAGGCGTTTATCTCGCGAATGATATACTCGGTCGAATTCGGCATGGTTAGTCCCGCGGTCGCGGTTTTCATATCGATGTATCGGCGCGAATTGCCGATCAGATCACGAATGGTCGGCACGATATCAGAACTCTTTTTGAGCATTATGCCGGCACCGCGATCGTTGATGAGTTGAGCGGTTCCCGCCTCCTGCGGCATAGGTTCTGTCGTCGCGTCCGCGATAATCGGCAGGCCGCATGCCAGTGCCTCGAAGGTTGTGAGCCCGCCCAGTTTTGAGATCATCACGTTCGCCGACTGCATCAGTTTTTCGATCTCGTCCGAATAGCCGATCACTTTCACGGGAAACTTTGCATGCTTGGCTATCTGCTCGGCTTCGATACGCAACTGCTCATTTTTACCGGCAAGGAAGATCGCCTGAACGTCGAGTTCGCCGCGAACAAGTTCCTTGAATATTTGCGGAATATTGCCGCCGCCGATCCAGCCCGCATTCAAAAAGACCGTGAACTTGTCAGGATCGAGTCCGTAAGCCTTGCGTGCCATTTGAGCGTCGGCTTCATCGACTTCTTTGAATTTAGGATCGACCGGCATACCGGAAACCTTGATTCTGTCCGCCGAAACGCCATAATCCAGCAACTGTCTTCGTGCCTCATCGTTTGCCACGAGATAAAGCGACACATCGTCGCAGGCCCAGCCTTTCCAAAAACCATAGCAAGGATCAGTAACGACAGTGACAAGAGGAACCTGATCGGCTAGATGCAGTTCCTTCAAGATCTTTGCAACAATGTGCTGCGTCAATGGATGGACGCTGACCACAACGTGTGGGCACCATTTATCAAACTGCGAACGAATGTATCCGATACATCGCTTATGAAAAAAGTCGCGTGTTTCCGGGCGGATCTTGTTCACTGCCCAGTATAGGTACTTCATCCAGTGCTGCTTGTATCGCAGCGTCCAGTTGTAAAGATTGACGAGCTTTTCCGTGATGTGATGAGAGTCCTCGATAGCTTTGACAGTGCGGACAACAGTTGAGTCGCCATGCCAGAAATTCTGTAATCCCTCAGCGATCGCCTCCGCGGCCGAACGATGTCCGCCGCCGGTGTCAGATGAGATTATGAGAATTTTTGGAGTGTTAGACATTAAGGGGCTGGAATTTCCAATTGTTTACATATCTTCGAAGCCGTATATTCAGCAATTTCATTATGCCTTGGGATGCAGTTCTCTTCTTCGTTTTAGAATTTTCCCAAACCGAGTGGCTTCCACCTTCGCGAAGAAGTCTACAGCCGTGACCCGTAAGATGGCGGATAAGATCACGCCGCTTCATACACAAGTTCCGGAACTATCCTTACATTTGAAGATGCATTTAATATCAGGTGTATTGGCTCTTCAATGTCAGCTTCCGCGTCGCTAAGTTCTGCATTCGGCGGAGGCAAAGACACCCCCAATAGCAAGTTTGTCTCAGCCATATCGACAAGAGCGTCGGCGAGCAGTTTGCGAGCCTCATCCAGGTCCTTACCGCAAGTGATGGCCCCGGGGAAATCCAAAACTTCACCGTGCACCCCATCGCCCAGAAATTTATACATTGCTTTGTAAGTCAACATATTTTTTTTATGCCTTGACTGCCATACTCTCCGGTTGTGTTGTCTTAATACTCATTTCCTTCGCTGCTTTTTTCATCTGGCTTTCAAGCTTTTTGATCTTAACAAGATGTCCGGGATTGAACGGAAGCGATGGATAGAAACAATTCGATTCGTGAGTACAGTGGCAGCCAGCGCCGGCCTCTTTGCGACGAGCGTTCATTAGCTCAGTATTCCACGCCGACTGGAAATTCCAATCGTAATCGCGCAGATTGAGAACATCGGCTTTGTTTTCACACGATGAAAGCGCTCCTGTGTCGTAAATAACCGCGCCAGCCGAACCCGCATAGCATTTGAGTTGAGCCTTGTCCTCTTCCTTGGTCTTTGCGATCACATCATGCATGTAGATATCGACCGCCGCCTTGAAAAAGCCGGACTTACCGCCGTAGTTATTTTTAAGAGCAGCACTGCGTGTATCCTCCAGGATCATGTGCGACAACTCCTGATAGCGGCGATGGTCAAAATTGAGTTCGTTGGGATCAGCCGAAGGCGGTCGAATGTAATTGATATTCACCTTATCCGGTTTCAGATCATATTTCAGGAAATCGTACCAATCGAAGATGGTGTCTTCGTTCGAGTGCATGACACATGTGCAGGTTTGGATATCGAGCTGCGGGTACTGTTCACGCTTCATCTGCTGCAGGGTCCGAGCGGTGTGGATAGCCTTGTCCCAGCTTCCCTCTTTACGACGGATCTTTTCATGTGCGTCCTTCATCCCGTCTATTCCCAGCGCGACGGTAACGTTCAGGTTCGGACACTCATCCATTATCCGTGTTACGTCCGGAAAAATGCGCGGATGTATCTGACCATTCGACATCAGATAAACCGAATCAAGCTTATTGTTCTCATAGAAAGCACGAACTATCTCAGGCAAGTCTTTCCGCGTGAACGGCTCGCCGCCTGCAAGAACCAGGACGCCAAGATTACCGCCCAAGGTTTCCGAGATCTTCCCTATCTCAGCCGATGTCATCTGCAGTTTTTTACGCGGCCTGTCATCAAGTTCTTCCGTAAAGAAACAATGCGTGCAACGCATGTCACACACACTCGTGACCAGGATATTTAGAAATACCGGCGAGATCGGCCGTCCGACCAGGATACTGGCGTATCGTTTGAAGATCTCTTTTGTTGTGAAATCCATATAGTTTTCCTAGCTGCCCTGTCATTAGATGCAGGTACACTTATACAAGTACTAATTTATCTCATTTACGACTCTTAGAGCAACGTGGTTAAAAGCGTTACAATGAGTTATGCTTCGCAGGATCTATCTCGATAACAGCTCAACGACGCCCGTCGATCCTCGTGTGATCGAGGCGATGATGCCGTTTTTGACTGAAAAGTTCGGCAATGCCTCCAGCATCCATTTTTTCGGCCAGGAAGCCCGAGCCGCCGTTGACAGATCTCATCATCAGGCCGCTGATCTGATAAATGCGCGGCCAAACGAGATAGTTTTCACATCCGGCGGAACCGAGGCGAACAATCTCGCCATTCGCGGCCTGCTCGAAGCCAATTCAAAATACGGCAATCACATTGTCACTTCAGCGATCGAGCACCCTGCGGTAAAAGGCGTCTGCCAAGACCTCGAAAAGCATGGGTTTACAGTCACTTTTCTCCCCGTTTACGAGAACGGCATCGTTCGGCTCGAAGACGTTAGAGATGCGATCGGTGAAAATACTGTCCTGATCTCCGTAATGACCGCAAACAACGAGATCGGCACTCTGCAGCCGGTTAACCGTATCGGAAGACTCATCAAAAGCCTTCGTGAATCAGGGAAAAAGATCTGGTTTCATACAGACGCCGTTCAGGCAGTCGGTAAGATCAAAGTCGATGTCGAAGAGATCGGCTGTGACCTACTTTCAATGTCTGGACACAAGATAAATGCTCCGAAGGGCGTTGGGGCTTTGTATGTTCGACGCGGCGTCAGGCTCCACCCACAGAACATCGGCGGCCATCAGGAGCGCGAACGACGCGGCGGGACAGAATCGGTTGCAAACATAGTTGCGTTTGGAAAAGCCTGCGAGATCGCGCACGCCGAATTTGAAAAAAACGCCGATCAGATGCGAATACTCCGGGACAAATTAGAAAACGAGGTCGGCGAGAAGATGTCCAACCTCGTTTTCAACGGCGACCGAAGCGATCGGCTGCCGAATATTTCAAACATCTCGTTTCTCGGAGTCGAGGGTGAGGGACTTTTGATCAATTTGGACATGCTTGGAGTCGCCGTTTCGACCGGCTCCGCCTGTTCCTCAGGATCGCTCGAACCTTCGCCGGTGATAAGGGCCTTGGGTGGGGACGAGGAAGTTGCACGAAGTGCGATACGGTTCAGCCTTGGAAGCTCAAATACCGTGGAAGAGATCGACGATGTTCTCACTCTGCTCCCAAACGCCGTCGAGACCCTCAGAAAACTCTTGCCCGCCTACGCAAAGAGTGTTTCATAAATGTGTGCTTCAAAAGGAAACAGCCGATCGGTTTCCCGATGCGGCTGTTTTTTTCTCGTTACCCCCGGTGAAAAAACTCTTTAATTTAGCCTGCTACGATGATACCGTCTCTTTCGACCGTGGTCGTTGTGCAAGGCTGTGAATCTGTAGCACCTGCGACGATGATGCCAACGGTTGTGAGGCCGGCTACGATGATTCCAACTCCGGTTCCCGCAAATCCGGCTACGATGATTCCGCCGCGTCCTGCAACGATGATGCCGTCTTTGTCTTGGGTCTGCGTGCAGCCGTTGTCAGCGCTTCTGCCTGCTACTATGATGCCTGCGTTTGCAAAGGTGGTTCCAAAGGTCATGATTGCTGCCAGTGTGATTGTTGCGATTGTCTTTTTCATTTTTCTTCTCCTAAAAATCTTTTTGGTTTTAATTTGTTCGAGAGCCTTTTGCTTCGTTCTGCCCTCTCTATTACAACCGTCGTGCCAAAGTGAAAAATGAAATACCCCACATCCCTAACCACAATAATCACAATAGTTTAGAGGGGCAATTTTCCTTTTGCTCGCAGCAAATTATTTACGAAAAAAATTGTATAGTGAGTTTACACATGCGACACCAAAGTCGTCTAACTCACAGATTTATTGAGGCTTACGGGTTTGTATATTTTCTATACAAATTACGAGTGCTTAATTGGTATACACTTTATCTCGCTAGGCTCGGCCAAGAACCTCGGAGACAGTCTTAAGAAGTGTTTCAGCGGAGAAGGGCTTTGGAATAAAAGCCCTTACATTAGATCTTTTTAGCTCGGCTTCGGTCCCCTCGCTGGTCAAGCCACTCATAGCGATTACTCTTGCGTTGCCATCGAGGTTCATCAACTCTCTGATCAATGCTTCGCCGTCGATATTCGGCATTGCAAGATCTGTCAGAACGATTGCAATATTCTTTGCGTGCTGGGAATAAACGGCAAGAGCGTCTTTGCCGTCGACGGCCGTTATCGTGCGATAGCCAAATTTGGTAAGAGTTGCCTCAGCTACAGTTCGAATATTCTCTTCGTCATCGACGATCAAGATCATCTCACCATTACCGCGGGGCAGGGCGTCCTTAATATCTGAAGGTGTTTTTTCCTGTTCAGCTTCCGCTGATGGAAAGTAGATGGAAAATCGGGTCCCCCTATTAGGCTCGCTGTAAACGTTTATAAAGCCGCCGTGACTCTTTACTATAGTCAATGTTGTTGCCAAACCAAGGCCCGTGCCTTTACCGATATCCTTGGTTGTAAAGAAAGGGTCAAAGATACGATTCATAACCTCCGGCGGCATACCTGTGCCAGTGTCGTCAACCGTAACGAGAACATATTTTCCAGGCTCCGCATCGATATTCATGCGAGCATAATCCTCGTCGATCACGATATTCCGCGCTTTAATTGTTAGAGCCCCTCCAGACTCCATCGCATCCCTTGAGTTTATCGCAACATTCATCAGGACCTGGTTTATCTGGGTGGGATCGCCGAGAATCGTCCACAAATCGGGCTTGACCTCGTAATTGACCTTGATCGACTTCAGAAGGGTTTGGTCGAGCACCCCGACAAGGTCCTTAACAATGTGTTTTAGCTGGACCGGCATGTGATCACCTGTCATCCCACGTGCGAACGTCAGCACCTGGCTAACAAGGTCCGAGCCGCGGACCGCACTTTCCCTGATCATCCCTAGCCAACGTGAGGTTTCGGCATCGGGTTCGCCTAGATTGAGCATGTCAACTGCCATCATGATTGGTGACAGGATGTTATTCAGATCATGCGCGATGCCACCAGCCAATGTACCGATCGATTCCATTCGTTGGGCCCTGAATAGATGTTCCTCCGTTCGCTTCTGCTCGGTTATGTCCGTATTAGTTACAAGATAATAATCCGCGCCACCCTTATCGTTCCTAACCAGCGTCCACCTGCTATCAACTACCAGTTTCTTTCCGGAACGTGTCGAGTGTCTCGCTTCCGTTTTCCATTCATCTGAAGTCTCCAGGGCTTTTTTTGCCTGCCTGACATGCTCATGGTTTCCGCCGCATAAAATGTCGCTTATCTGCCTGCCAAAAACATCTTCCGACGACAGCCCGTATATCCGCTCGGCCCCCTTGTTCCAATACAATATCTGGAAATTAAGATCGCAGACAAGGATCGCATCTTGCGCTTTATCGAGGAGCGAAGCTTGTTGACTTATGCGCTCCTCACCCAGCTTTCGCTGCGTTATCTCATATCGGATCGCGACATACTGGAACGGCTTGCCGGCCTCATCTAAAAACGGAACAATCGTCGTATCAACCCAGTAGATCGAACCGTCTTTTGCCCGGTTGCGCAGCTCACCGCGCCATACTTTCCCATTTGCGATGGTAGTCCATATGTTGCGGATAAAGTCTTTTGAGTGATAACCGGAATTGATGATCCGATGATCCTGGCCTATTAATTCTTCACGACTGTATTTTGCGATCTCACAAAACTTATCGTTGACATATGTAATGCGGCCGGTCTGATCGGTCATTGCGACGATTGCCGATTCGTCCAGAGCCCGTTTCAGATCGGTCAGTTCCTTCAAAGGATCTTGCCCTGTTTGTTGTTTTATCTTCTTTTCGGCCACCGAGGTTTATTGATCTACGGAGTCAATTTCGTGTCCTGCCTTTCGAAGTTTGTAGCGAAGCTGATCGCGGGAGATGTCGAGTAGCTTTGCGGCCCGCGTCAGATTGCCATTAGTTCGTTCGATCGCTTGCCTTGCCAGGTCAAACTCCAGAGTTTCAAGCGAAATACCATCTTCTGGTAGTAGAAATGCCGCAGAGCCTCCAGAACGTGCGATCGTTTCTTCGAGCATATCCGCGGGCAAGTGTGCGGAAGTAACAAGTTCGCCGTCCTCCAATATCGACGCCCGTTCGATAACGTTCCTAAGTTCACGAACATTTCCACTCCAATGATAGCCGCGAAAAATACGCTCGACATCCGGAGCAAGTCCTGTGAGTTTCGTCCCACGACGCTTCTGGTTTGCTCGCCCGACATAATACTTCGCCAGCAAAATAACATCGTCTCCGCGTTCGCGCAGCGGTGGAATATCGACTTGGATCACCGAGAGCCTAAAATACAGGTCGAGCCTGAAATTCCCGTTTTCACCTTCCTGTTTTAGGTTGCGATTGGATGCGGCAATTATGCGAGCATCGAACTTGATGTCTTTCAAGCCTCCAACGCGACGAAAGGAGCCTTCTTCAAGCACACGCAAGAGCTTTGCCTGAAGCGAGACTTCCATTTCACCGATCTCGTCCAAAAATATCGTCCCGCCATGTGCTTGTTCAAAGAGCCCTTCCTTTTTTGATTTAGCATCGGTAAAGGCTCCCTTCTCGTAACCGAATAACTCGGACTCTATGAGAGTAGCCGGCAAAGCGGCGCAGTTAATAGCCAGATACGGAGCATCTGAGCGATCGGAGGCAAAGTGAATGGCTCGGGCAAACAGATCCTTACCCGTTCCGGTTTCGCCATTGAGTAAGATCGAGGTCACATCAGATTCGGCAACACGGCGAGCAAGTTCCATAGCTCGTTTCATTGCTTCGGACTCGCCAACTATCTCCGAAAAGTCAAAACCGCGTTTACGCTCAGTGCGAGCTTGTCTTACCTCCCGACGAAGGTCCCGCGTTTCACTCGCATTCCTAAGTGTGACCCGCAACTCTTCCAACCGCACCGGCTTTCCGATAAAATCGTGGGCCCCGCCACGCAATGCCGCAACGGAGTTTTCCACATCCACGTTGCCAGTTATCATCACGACAATGGTGTCGGGGTTTTGCTCCTTGATCCAAGTCAGGATATCAAGGCCCGAGCCATCAGGAAGATCGATATCGAGAAGTGCTATTGTTGGCTCCTCTTCCGCGAAGACTCTCTTAGCCTCCTTAACACTGTCAGCTTCGACGATCTGATATTCCCACGTCTTCAGTGCTTCGCTGAGTGCCATACGCACAAAACGATCATCGTCAACGATAAGAACCTTGCCCACTGAATTTGCCATAATTCTTTCACGACATTACTTAATACAATATAGTTATCACGCTTAAGGCCAACATGAAAATACCGGTGCGAAAAAATTCGCACCGCCGCATACAAAAACAACCGTCAAAGTGCAAAAAGGGCGGGCCGCGATCAGGTGGATCGAAACGGCCCGCACCTCCGACAATTGATCACTATTGAGCGATCATGTCAACATAAACCGACTCGCTGGTAATACTCGCCGTAAGCGGAGTAAACACCGCGTGCACCCCATGGACGTTTATCGTAAATGTTTGACCTGCCTTAAGGCCTCCGAAACGATAAACTCCGAGGCTGTTAGTCATCGCTCTGCGAACAACTCCGGCAGTGTCTGTTATCGTAACGTGCACGTTTGGCAGACCTGTGCCCATTGCATCCAGCACCCGCCCTATGATCTCGTTCTGAGCAGCAACCGCAGCAGACAGTTCAACCGCCCCATCTGCCACGACCGTTCCAGGATCACCCTCATTGAACATTATCTGTTCAAAGGCAATTGGTGAGACGCTTCCCGGTGCTCCGACCGCATAGAATCTTAGATTGAAAAGAACACCGTTTTGGCCAATCGGCGAGGAGCCGTAAACCGCAACCCTCATCGATCCCGGCTCATCCGAATTGACCACAAAAGAAAGCCTGCTGCTCACTGTTCCGATCAATTCCACGGGGTTTGACTGGGGTTGTATCACTGAGGGATCGTACCTTAGCTCACATTCATAAGAGATAACTCCCTTATTTGCTGCTCCATTGACGGTGATAGGGATGATAACCTCGCTATCTGCGGGTGACACAAGATGTGGGGCTCGGACAGCGATAATTCTCTCGGGGCGATCGGACTGACGAGCGCCCGTATTTGTCCAGTTTCCGGACACCTCCCCCATCAATAGTGCGGTGTAATCTTGACCGGAAATGTTGCTGGTGATCGACTGGTATGTTCGGTTCGCCGGACTAAATATCCAGTTCGCCGTCGAGCCTGAACCCGGAACCGCAACTACGTAACGTGCAACCTCCGCCGCATCGAACGATGAAACAGCACCATTTCCGGTGACATCGGCAACGATCAGCTGATTACCGGATAAGGCACTGACCCCGGCGGCGTGCTGCGAGATCATCGCCGCGTCGAATGACGTTATGCTGTTAACCCCGTCAGTTTTACTTGGGGACACTATATAGGATCCTGCTCCAAAACCCGTAAGCACATACTGACCTTCTGCTGCGCCAAGTCCTCCACTCAACGTGGAAACAGGAACCGAACCGGCACCACTTATTAGAACATTCGAAACAAAGCGGGTCGCAGCCGGTATGGCGTTTCCATATGTTACAACTCCTGCCACACCGGAAATGATGGGCGTCGGCGTGATTGTTGCGGTGAACGTTGCGACTGCGGTCGGCGTATTTGTCGGTGTATTAGTTTGTGTAAAGATCGGCGTGTTCGTAGACGTTACTGTCGCAGTAAATGTTGCAGCTACGGTCGGCGTATTTGTCGGCGTGTTTGTTTGTGTAAAGATCGGCGTGTTCGTATGGGTCGGTGTCGCCGTAAATGTTGAGGTCGCAGTTGGTGTATTTGTCGAGGTTCTGGTGGGAGTAAATGTCGGCGTGCTTGTTGAAGTGACTGTCGCAGTCGCTGTATTTGTTGGAGTGTTCGTTTGAGTAAATGTTGGAGTACTCGTCGCAGTACTTGTTGCTGTGTTGGTCGCAACGGTGGTGGGGGTTAGTGTCGCGGTGTTTGTTGCTGAAGCGGTAGCTGTCGATGTCGGCGTGTTAGTTGGAGTAGATGCTCCGCCGGCTTGGATCGCAACAGAACGCGTATAGGTTTGGTCTCCACTTTCACCGCCGTCATTGTCTGCCTGTAGACCGGCAGCATAGACCGTAACGGTCCCGACATTTGTAGCAGGAGCCGTCCAATTGAAACTCCAATTTGCGCCGCCGGTTTGTCCGGGAAAATAGCCGGAGCCGCTCTGTTCAATGTAATTGCGCCCGCTGGCTGTTCGTGTTCTCGTAGTTGCATTTATGTTTGCAAAAGTGCCTGCCGCTGTATTCGAACTATTCAGAGTGGTTAATTCAAACCCCCATGCAGCCATTGAAGTATCAGTGGTTGTATGCTGCACCTGGATCACATACGTCTGTCCCGGCACATAGCTCGCCGGAGCTGATATCGTAAATTGGCCCGAAAGTGTATTCTGCGAGTGACACGAGGTACAGGTAGATTCACCCGGAGCCCCCGTCCTCCCCGTTGGCGGGCCCCCGCTCGATGCTAAGGCAGGTCTGTTTTCAGTGGAGAAAATAAAGGTGAGAGCCGTAAGAATTGCGAAAGACGCGATAACAATGATTTTAATTAAGCTGCGATCAAGTCCCATGGACGTTCCTCCTCAAGAATAGTGCTGAGCCGGACCGCTACAGCACTGAAAGCAAAAATCGTGCCTGCAGCCCATTACACATGAATCCTCATTTCAGACTGTAAAACTGCCCTTTCTGATTGCGAGGGCTTTTCGGAAACCAAATTGCAAGTTGGAAAACTGTGGAGTTTCGCTGAATCACTGTGTATTATTTCGATCGCGCCAAGGAAAATATTATTGTGACTTTGGTCACATTATCATCAGCTTTTTTCAACTAACATCTTTGTAGTCAACAGTTACTTTTCTGATCCGATGAACAATGGGAAAACATGCATTCGAGCATTGATCGTTGTCTTTTCCATTGCTCTTTTTGGCATTAGCATCTTTCGCTTGCCGTCTGCGCAAACTAACGCTTTCGCGGACCATAAGCCAACGCCGACCCCTAAAACCAAGCAGGATGAATTCCCTCACAATAAGAAAGCCCATCAACTGGACTGTAGTAAATGTCATACGTTTCCCTCAAATAATTGGAATAAGGTGCGCACCGGAAGTTCCGCATTTCCTGACGTTACTGAGTACCCGAAACATCAGTCTTGCCTGGCTTGTCATAAGCAGCAGTTCTTTAAGGGAACTCCGCCGAAGATTTGCTCGATCTGTCACACAAATCCGTCGCCGGGTAACGGAACGCGGCATCCGTTTCCAAATCCTCGCGAGCTATTTGACCTCTCCCCAAAAGGAAAATTGGCAACATCGGATTTTGCGGTTAGCTTTCCGCACGATAAGCACATTGAGATCGTTTCGAAAATAGAAGGCCGTCCGTCATTTATCAATGCTGCATTCATAAAACCGAATCTTGCCGGGGAAGAGAGTTGCTCCGTTTGCCATCAAACGATGGCACCCCAAGGAAATTCAAATGATGAATTTCTTACTAAACCGCCGGCAAATATCGGCGAAGGATTCTGGCTCAAGAAGGGCACCTTTAAATCCGCACCTGTTGGCCATACGACATGTTTCACATGCCATTCCGCCGATACGGGCATATTGCCGGCGCCGGAAACATGTTCGGCCTGCCATAAACTTAAGCTGCCGCAGCCGCTGTCCGATTTCGATGAAACATCTGCCGCGAAGATGATCACGGACAACAAGGTTATGTCCGATGCTTGGCGCTACAGGCATTCTGCTGGTGCTTTTCGCCATGAGTTTTTTGCTCATGTCGACCTCAGTTGTGCAACATGCCATAGCGTGACTACGATGAACACCGCCGATCCGTCAACCAAAAAAGTCAGTATTTCGGCATGTGCAACCTGCCACGTAACCGCAACCTCCGACGACGGTGGGGCTTTGAATTACGAAATGGATAAGAGAACGGAAAATGCGGCATTTCAATGTGTTAAATGTCACATCACCTTTGGGAAAATGGCGATACCCAAAACGCATTTTGACGCTGTCGCCGCAGCCGCGTCGCCATCGCCATCAAAGTAAAATAATTTATGTCCTTCGCCCGCAAAACAAGACCAACAAATTCGTGGACGATTCTAAGCACGCTCGGTCTAAAGATCGTCGCATTGCTTTTTTGTGTTCTTCTAGTTGGTTTCGTAGGGGCGGTTGGTTTGAATCGCGCAAATGGAATGAAAACAGGCGTGTCACCAGAACTGCCGCCTGAACCCCAGGACGTAGATTATTCAAGGTTCAGACATGACAACGCGGCTCACACCAGACTTCCCTGTTTGATATGTCACCGACGCGACGACAACTCAGCTCGTGTCGGATTTCCCGGCAAAGGCGGGCATTTGCCATGCGCAGGTTGTCATACGGTTCAATTTTCCGGGAATACCAGTCCGATGTGTACGATATGTCATACCGACACAGGATTGAAAAGCTTTCCCGGCCTGCGAAGTTTTAACATAAAGTTCGATCATTCCCGCCACAAAGGAGTGGGCTGCGCGACTTGCCACAAAACAGCGGGACGCGGCGGTGTGAGTCAGTCGATACCATCGGGCCAATCTGCTCATGTAACTTGTTTTCAATGCCACACGTACCGCTCGGCAGGATCGATGTCCTCGTGCGACACTTGCCATCAACCGGGCCGCTTGATCAGAACACCGGAGTGGTCAGTCGCTTATCGTAAGAGCTTTAGTCACAAGGAGCATTTGAGTGGAAATAGTATGAACTGTTCTGCCTGCCATTCCGTCCGTGCGGGGGCAGTTCGCAGCAAACAGATGTCATCTCCGCTCGTCACTATGCATTTTGCACCGGAACGGTCTGTAAGTTGCGGAGGCTGTCATAACGGAAAACGTGCCTTCGGCCCGGACGATTTTGCCAATTGCAAGAGATGCCATGGAACGAAGTCGTTCAAGTTCTGATCTGGTGCGTGGATTCTCGCGCCAAAGGTGAATATTACACGCAAAATTCACAACGGCTATGGGTAAAAAACAAACTTTGTACCGTAAAACACTGGCGATGAGAAGGGATGAACTTTGGAATGGCTATTGCAACAAATGAGCGCGAGAATGGCGAATTGTATTCTTCGCCAAACCGATAATCAAGGAGTTTTGGACATGAAAATCGATCGAATTAAACTAATCGCAATCATATTTTTTGCAATTCCGTTACTGTTATTGGCAGTTCTGCGGGAAGCCCCGGTCAAAGTCGCCGCGAACGTTAACGATGATCCGGCGGCCGTCTATAAAGCTAAGTGTGCGGCATGCCACACCCCGACTGCGTCAAAATTTTATGACGCAACCCATTCAGATGATTCGCATGTGCAGGTAATACTGAAAGGAAAAAAAGGTGAAAAACCCCCTTATATGCCGGCATTTGGTGAAAAAGGAATGACCGAGGACGAGGCCAAGGCGTTGGCTGCGTACATGAGGACACTCAAGACCGCGGCAAATTGATAAATTGATCTCAGCCAAGGCCACTTGAGCCTGGGCCGCCACGTACAGTGATCCGGGGATTTGAAGGAGCCTGGACCTGGTTGGCGGCCTTGGCTTGTCTTCATTTCTGGGTGAGTTCGGTCCGAGAATAAATATGAACGACAAAAATGAGGTCGAGAATGGAAACGATCAGCTCGAAGGCAGAAAGGATGCGCCGAGCCTGTTCCGTAACTACATCAGCTTTGTTGGATTTGCCATTGTTGCGGCCAGCTTGACCAGTTTCGTACTGCTCGTACTGATAGAACTTACAGGTTCGACCGAAAACCCTTATGCAGAACTGGTAACCTTCATTTTTGTCCCATCGATCCTGATATTTGGTTTGGTCGTCGTATTGATCGGTGTTCTTTATGAGCGCAGAAGACGCAGGACCATGGCTCCCGGGGCAATAACCGCCTATCCGATCCTCGATCTTAATGATCCCCGTCGCCGAAGGTCGTTGGTCGCATTCATGTTCTTGTCATTTATTTTCCTCTTCATGACCGCGTTCGGTAGCTACCGGGCGTTTGAATACACAGAATCCGTTCCATTTTGCGGCATTACTTGTCATTCAGTTATGAAGCCAGAATATACGGCATATCTGGCTGGTGCGCATGCTCGAGTCACTTGCGTTCAATGTCATGTGGGATCGGGTGCAGGCTGGTATGCCCGGTCGAAACTGTCCGGTGCGTACCAACTATACTCCGTTACTTTTAACAAGTATTCGAGACCTATCAGTTCGCCGGTGCATAACCTTCGCCCCGCGCCGGAAACTTGCGAGCAGTGTCATTGGCCCGAGAAATTCTTTGGCTCACAGATGAAAGTTTTCAATCATTACAAGAACGATGAAAGTAACACCCTTCAACAGACGAAAATGCTGCTAAACGTCGGCGGTTCGAGCACCATCACTGGACATGCAACCGGTAGCCACTGGCATGTTAATCCTGCCAACGAGGTGTCTTACATAACTACCGACAAACAGAGACAGGTTATCCCCTGGGTACAGATGAAAGATCGGGACGGAAATGTCACAGAGTTTTTCGACCGGAGCCAACCTCTAACTCCGGAGCAGAAGGCTACGATGGCAACCCGAAAAATGGATTGCGTGGATTGTCACAATCGTCCGGCTCACCAATATGTGCCACCCAATATTGCAATAGACCAGTCTTTTGCCGCAGGTGCATTGGATCAGTCGATTCCTTTTCTCAAGCAAAAAGCTGTCGAGGCTCTTTCCAACCCTTATGAGACAACGCCACAGGCGTTGAATGCGATCGACACCGCCCTTAATGATTTTTATCGTACAAACTACCCTGGCGTATATTCAGAGAAACAACAGGCGATCCAAAACGCTGTTACCGAAGTTCAGCGCGTTTTTCAGACCTACTTTTTCCCGGAAATGAAGACAAATTGGCAGACACATCCCAACAATATAGGTCATATGAATTTTCCGGGCTGCTTTCGTTGTCATGACGGGCAGCATGTCAGCAATACAGGAAAAGTTATCACGAATGACTGCAACGTTTGTCACACTACAATATACGACTCATCAGTTCCTGCCGCAGCAAACCTGAAGACAGGAGCATTTCAACACCCGGTCGACCTCGGCGGACTATCCACCCGCCAGTGTCAGACATGCCACGTGCCGGATAGGCCGTTCAAGCATCCGGTCAATTTGGGCGATATTTCACGGTTCCAATGTGCCACGTGTCACCCCAAACCGTAGTTCCTTGCAACGATAACCGTTTAATGTTTGATGGTCAGGAGTGTAACAAAGATCGCGATAACCAATAGCAGGCCTGAGATATAAGCCGCAAATCCGAATATTCGCGATACGAGCTGTACCGCCGGTGACGGAGGATCAGTGAGTATAGTGTCAAGTGTTCCGTCCGCAAGAAGCCTCTCGTATTCCACCGCCCGTTCTTCCTTAAATCGGGACAGTTTCATTTTGCCGGTGAAGATAACAGTATCCATCGGAAAATTTTCGGGCCGCAAATGATTGTGGAAAAAGTGAAACGCAAAAATAAAGGCTGTGGCCAGAAGGGCTTCTTCACCGTGGATGATCATCGCAAGGTTCAAGACCACTCCGGGCAGCAAATAGGTGGTAATTGTCGGAAACCAAAGCATTAATCCGGAAAGCCCGATAACCGGGACACCCCAAAACACAGCGAAATAGTCAAATTTCTCCCAATATGTCCAACGATCCAGTTTGGGTCGCGGCCCCAGGTAAAGAAACCATCGGAACATGTTGAATAGATCAATGAGATCTTCCTTACGAGGCACCATTGAATCTGGGCCATAAAGGATCCAGTATTTCCTCTCGATCACGGCCCTACGGATCACATAAGAGATGTGGACCAGCACATAGATCAACGTAATGACCGCGCATATGCGGTGAACGGCTCTAGTAACTCCTAAGCCACCTTCTATTTGAGCAAGAGCTTTTCCCCAATCGGTGTAGTAAAACATCAACGGCAAGCCGGTTGCTGCCAACAAAATGAAACTAACGACGATCAGAACGTGCGTAAATCTATGGATAGGGGCAAAACGCACGACATATTGTTTATCATCCGGCGAACTTTCATGTTGTTCGCTGAAATAAGCAACAAGAGACCTCTGGATCCAAAGGAGAGTGTGCAAACCAAAAAAGCTGAAGACCCCGATCAGAAGCCATTCCATGAAGTGGCTCACATAATAGACAAGAAGCGACTTATCGGGATTGTCAGGCTCCGGATGCGGATTGTAGGTGGCAAAATTGGCATTCGCGTTGGTGTGGCACCTGGCGCAAGTCTGTACCAAATTTGCCGAGTTGACCGACGACCGAGGATCGCTCGCGGGCAAATTCTTATGCGGTGTATGACAATCAGCACATGTCGCTGCAAGCTTAAAATCAAGCGCCGTTGCCTGGCCATGAAAGGTGTCGCGGTAACTTGGAGCCTGCTTCTGATGGCACTTACTACAATTTGCGACCATTTGAAGCGTAAAGTCACGCGTGCTCATCGGTGCCTTAAGGTGAGAAACCGCCGTATGACAGTCGGTACAACTTGGGGCAATTGCGTTCCCGTTCTTTAATGCAGTACCGTGGCTGCTGATCTGATAGTCCGCCACGATGTCGGAATGGCATTTTGCACAGACAGATCCCGCCTTAGAGCGGTTTAGAGTCGAAGATAGATCTTTGACTGGTTCGATACTGTGCGAACCGTGACAATCCGCGCAAGAGGCGGCTTTATCTTCGCCACCGTCGCGCATACTGCCATGGATGCTAAGGTGAAAGGTAGCGGCAGGTCCCTGATGACATGCCCCGCATGTTTGCGACATGTTAGCCCGGTTGACCGTCGATCGGGGATTTTCGGCCGGCAATGCTGTAGTCATATCGCCGTTCACGGTATGACAGTCTTTGCATGAAGCTGCTTGCTTACCGTCCGCACCTATTTTCGCATGAATGCTCGATCCCAAAGCTCCGTGGGCATCTTTATGAAACTGCTGGCCGGCCAGATACGGCAGCGTCTTCCCGGCGCCATGGCAACCGCTGCATTCCAAATTAACAATGGTTGGAAATTGTGACTCTTGCTGATTTGCCGATAGGTATGGCTGCTCGGGAACGTTTTGCGCTTGAGAGTCGCCCGAGGGATAAAGGCCAGATGCCGCCCAGACAAGCAAGAGGCACAGTATGATTGAGGCTTTAAGAAAAGATCTCATTGCTTCGAGAGTCACACCAAAATTATACTCATTTTCTTATCACAAACCGTGATGAGAATCACGCTCTGATCGTGAATGACAAAAAACTAGCGTAAAAAAACGCCGGCGATCAGATTCGACCGCCGGCGTTAGTTTACAAACGCAAACGTCGTTAACGATCTCCGCCGAAATAAATTCTCAGAGACGTATAAGGCATATGGGCCGAATAATTCTGCGCTGGATACACCTGATTAGCGTTCGGGCTTCCCGTGATAACAATAAACGCCAACGGATTATTAATTACCGTTTCTCTATACGAGTAATATTGATATCCAACATTCCAATCAACATTTCTCGCCAGTCTGAATGCCACACGTGCCTCAGGCGTCTGAAATCGGACCGGATATGATGTAAAGATATCTTGAGTTCTCGTTGCGATCTGACTGCCCTGTCCGGGATCATTATTTATGCGGTAGCTCGCATAGAACGCAACCCGTTTATGTGGGCGAGCAGCGACATCAAAATAGAAGTAGCTGTCGCGCATAAAGTAACGACTCTGTCCAACGAACCAAGTCGTCGTCGACACAGTAGGTGAACCCACCGGCACGATGATGTCCGTATCGGTATTCATCCAGTTGTAGTTGTAACCGGAGCTGACTGTAAGAGCAGGCCTCGGTGTCCATTCTATAGACGAATTGAAAATACGGCTCTTGGTCCTTGCCGTAGTTTCTCTTGTGGTAACCGTACAATTACACTCCGATTCACCTGGAACGTCGTTGTCCTTTGAGATAAATGACGCAGAGAATCCAAGATTCTTAAGAGTAGCATGTGTCTTTGCACGGAAATTCAAGACCTTGCCGTTCGCTAGACGGGTGAACGGCGTATCTGATGTTCCGCGTTCAAAATCAGCCCAGATCGACCAGTTTGAGACCGGTCGGATCTTGGTTCCGGCAATAAATGTATGCGTCTTGTTGGAGAAGGACTCTGCCTCATTCAGCGCGGTGGCACTTGTGAGCCGGTTTATGTCGAGTGCCCCGAGGCCGACCATCCTGTCAGTGTACCGATAGCCGGCATGAAAGCCGAACATGCGGTTGACTTGAAGGTCTGCTTCAACCAGATTTGTGTAACGGCGATAATGCGTCGCCCTCCATGAGGTATTTCTCGAATTGTCAGCCGGTCGCACGGTACCCGAGAGAGTTCGGCTCAACAGGTATTCTACGAACAGGTTATCACCAGTAATATTGAATTGGTCAAAGTTGAACGTATCGGACACCCGCAAAACGTCATTCACCATCCAGGTTGCTCCCAGATCGCCCCTCGTTTGAAGACGTCTGGAACGCCCGGTCACATCAGCCTGATCAAGGTCTATTATTAACTGCGGCACTGATGAGCTTGAGAACGAGCTAAGGCCATTTCCAGTGTCACTCTGTTGAAATCTCGATCTGCTGCTCGAATAGATCAAGCGGCCTGTCAGATCGAGTTTTTTCTGTATCGTTCGCTGGAAGAATGCATTACCGTAGTCGGTCTTTCCTTTCGTAGGAAATTCTCTTGCGAACGAGTTTATCGAGGCAGTGTTGGAAAGCGGGCTGTTACCTGCATTGAATCTGTCAACGAAGAACTTCTGCTTATCAGTGAACTGTCTGTGTCCCCAATTGAGTCCCCAGTTAAATCCAGCCAACTGGCCTTCTGCTCCCAAGCGGATATCGTCCGACCGGTTTTTTGTGTTCGTGTTGACCATGAACTCGTCCCCGCGTGTCGTCGTTGTTAGTCCGGTGAACTGTGGCCATCTTATCGTATAGAATCCGGGTCCGTTTGTGTCATTAAAGCCGTAGCCCATTCGAACACGCAATTTTTCGTTATCCGGCAAGAGGGTCAGGTCAAAGTCACCTAAATAATGTCTGGTGTTGAACTGATGTTCTGAACCAGTAGTAACTCGTTGCGACCAGTTTGTCGCAAAATTCTTAAGATTATTGAAATATACGACTCGCCTGACATTCGAGTCGAACTTGAACGCACCTGCTTTGCTTAACTTTACTGTTGCAGAGCTCGAAGGATCCGCTCCCCATCCGGTAGCCGTTATCAAAGCCGTGTCTATGAATCTGCGAGCATCTCCGTTGGCCTCGATCAAAAAACTCGAGTCAAACAGCCGAAGCCCTTTCTTATAGTTCAGATCGCTCCTGAACTTGTCCCGGTCTCCGTTCACATCCAGATAGCGGTAACCGAACTCGAAACTGGATGTAACCTTAAAGTCTCCCCACTGTGATGTGGGGTCGGCTGACGGTGAAGATGCCGGAGACTGTGCCCGGGTCCCATTGGCTGCGGCCAATACCGCGATAACCAATGCCGCGATCAATACGTATGGAATTCTAATGTATTTCCTTTTCATACTTCCTCCGGCTTACCTAAAGAAAACCTTGCTAGAGTTCGAACCGTGGACCGCCGAATGACAAACCGTGCACTGGGTGTACTTAACCTGAGCCTGATTATGGAGGCTCGGGGCCTGAGGCGACACCTCTTCGGTAATACCCGTGTGACATTCGATACAGAGCTGTCGAACCGAGGCACGTTTCAGCATTTTGGGGTTGGCCGATCCGTGCGGGGTGTGGCAAGTAGCACATCCCTCCAACTTAAGCGGGCCATGTTCGTATACGAATGGACCTTGCTTGTTGGCATGGCACTTGACGCAGGACGCATCGGCACCGACCGCAAGTTTTGTTTGCTTTGATTCAAAACCGCCGTGTGCGTTGTGGCAATCGCTACACTTCATCGAGCCTTCAAGCACTTTGTGATGAAATGGTTTTGCGAACTGCGACTTCGTCTCCGCATGACAGCTCAGGCAAAGCTGAGGCTGGCTCTGTTTGAGCATGGCGTCAGCCGCGTTACCCACATTGTTTTTTGACGTATCGCCGACATATGCGTTGGAGCCCGGCTGGGTCTCTTTAACAGGCGCACCGTGTGTGCTGTGACAATCGGTGCATCCGACATCATTTCGCCAATGCTCTCCGCGGCGAAAATTGTTATGCGACTCTTTTCCTGCGTGACAACTCAGACACGTCTCGGAAATGGCTTTGGAGCTTTTGCCTTTAAATGAAATTATCGTGCTCGGGTTTGTCGCATCTTCCATATGCTTCTTGCCTGGCCCGTGGCATGATTCGCAACCCTGCACCTTATCCTTCCAGCTTTCGACATTCTTTAGCTTGGCGTGTTTGGTGCCTGCAAAATTCTTAAACTGATCCTCGTGACATGCCTTGCATGACTCGCTGCCGACGTAATCATCAGGATTCGCGGTATTCGCGACCGACTGATTCGGAGTAAACTCTTCAACGGAAGCAGATTCCTCCGCGGAAACCGGACTGCCGAGAGCCTTCGACATCTTTCCGGAGATCGCCCATCCGCAAACGGCCAATGCAAAGATCGTAAATAGTACTAATTTTAATTTATATGTTGAAGCCATGACGTTGCCTCCGTAATGAGACGAATAGACAAAACTTCACTATTCGTGGTTTCAGATTAGATTGATTTTTTTGGCCGATATGTGAGCATGGTCACAATCGAAAAAAAGATCGTCATATTTTTTTTAAGCGGACGCACCAAACTCTCTTGGTTTGGACATGCGCGTGCCGATGGCAGCCTTGAGTCGCTTGCGATCATGAATTATGAGGTCCGATCCTCGTAGAGTAATGAGATCGTTCTCTCGGAAGAACTTCAAAGCCCGCGTGACGGTTTCGCGCGAAGCACCGATCATTTCGGCCATCTCTTCGTGCGTAAAAAAGTTCTTCAGATGAACGCTGTCAACCTTACCGTTCCCATTTGCATGTCCGTTGCCGTTGCCGTTGCCATTTCCGTTTCCGTTTCCATTGGCATGGCCGTTATTATTGCATTTTCCGTTCTTGCTCCAACCGAGGAATAGCTTTGCGAGTTTATCGCTTACAGAATCCGACAAGCCGAGTGCGCATATCTGACGATAGGCCGTCTGATAATTACGGCCAAGCTGTCTCGCTGCGTTAAGACATGCCTGCGGATGAGTTTGCAGGAAACGAAGCAGATCGGAGGTCTTTACGTAGTTCACCTGGCAGTCATCGAGTACCTGAGCGGTTGTTTCGTAATCGCTGCCGTTAATAGCGGCGCTCAGCCCGAGAATATCGCCCGGCTCGCAGACATCGAGAATTATGATCTTGCCGTAAGTGGAACAAGTCGACAGTTTGACCTTGCCCTGGCAAAGCATGTAAACGCCCTTTACTGCCTGGCCCTCGACAAAGAGGTTAGCTCCCTTTGGAAAGGTCTTGGTTATCTTGATTGATTCGAACTGTTTGAGATCTTCGTCCGAAAGCCCGCAGAAAAAATCGTTATCTCTCAGGCCGCAACTTTCGCACTTATCGTGAACATGTAGTTTGTTAAGGGATTTCATAGGTTATGCTAAATGGAACGTCTTCCCGCGAAGCACTGTGTTCCAACACCGTCAACCGACCTAACTGCAAATTACATTCCTCTGATGAGCGCGTTAAATATACCATAAAAAGGGCTTTTGCTGTCAAAAACGATCGGCAAAGCCGTAAATAGTCACGCCATTTACGCACAGCCGTGAAAAACTTCGCGCTAAACCCGGCGTCCCTCAACCTTTCCCCACAAATATGTGTTGGTCGCAGTGGCACGCTCGTTGCACTAATACCTTGCGGGAACGACGGAGTCGGACCCTTTCGTTCTCGACCGGGTGGGGGAGTCTTGCTGCAATTATGCAAGATCAAATAGGGCAATCTCGCCCGGCTCACTAAGGTAGCTGTTTAGAGACAGTTCCCTCCAACAAAGAAGGCTGCGTGGAAATCACGCAGCCTTTCTCATGTAAGAAAAAGGCCTCGCCTTTTCAGACGAGGCCTTTCGGGTGTTGTTGGTCTGAATGGCTAAGAGATGCTGACCTCTTCAATTGCCTCAGACTCGGTTTCGGCGTTGGCGGCTTCCGCCTCGGCTTTGTTTTTTAGTTGTTCCTCGTGTTCCTTTCGGACGTTCAAAGCGACGTCAAGTAAAGAGGTCTGCTCATCTGGGTCCATATTGTTCCTTCCAATTTTGCCGGATTATATCTCATATTTTCAGTGTCAACCGTATGGGAGCATACAAAGGCTTTCCGCGATGACGACTTCTAATGTGAAGAGGCATTTTGTAGATCCTCGAAAAGTAGTAGGGTTATCGTGCCATCGTCAGAAACGGCGCCAATGCCGTCCTCAATATTTCTATGTCCGATTATGGGCATTAATCGCTTTGGCCTTTTGATCGTATGCTTTTTGTCGTTTCTGCTTCGACTGCTAAGACTGATCTCGAGACTAACATTGTCCGATCCCACTCTCTCAAGCCCAATTCCGACCAATGTTAAATTAGACTCTACTTCTTTTGTATTCTCATCAGGACCGCATACCCAAATCCGTGTCAACCTGTCATGATTGCGACGTGTAAAGGCCTTCAGGTAGAAACCCCAGTATTGTCGTTCGATGTCTTCGCTGCTCATCCGTGCCGCTTCCATTATTCACACTACTCCCTTGTTCTAGGCTTAATCCGCTAATCTTCTTTCTTTTTGAAAAAAGGCCGCTACTCGATTCGCGGCCTTTTAACATGGTTGAAGAAGTTCACGGCAGCTATGCGTAAAACTCCTTCAAACGTCGGCCACGATGCCCCCCTGGACAGACGTCCAGCATGTGGACCGAAACGAACAGATATTGCAAAAGGGTAAGCTCGTCGCGGCCGAGCCGATGCTTTCATTTCTGCTTTCCATTGTTGAAAAAAAACGGATGATCCGAAAACATGCCAGGAGAAATCATTGACATCAAGTCTGCGAACCATCCGCCGCATAGGAGGCTATCACGCCTCTAACGTACCCTCTACCACTTTATAGCTTCCATCCGCCGCCTTTGTTGCCGAAGCACCGCTTTGGCGACTTAGTTGGAAATATTCTTCAATGATTACGAGTTTAGACGGAATGAATTCGAATGTATGTTGCGCCCACAACATAACTCGTTTTTTTATTTTTCTTCGTAAACTTCCTTGATGACGCGGTAGCACTCGCACGAGTAGGCCTCGAGTGCATCTGGGTCACGAACGGTAAGATTGCCGCGCGAGTATCCGATCAAGCCTGCGTTCTGTAGTTCCGCAGCTGTGATCGCAACAGTCGTTCTGTTTGCTCCCAGCATATTCGCGATGAACTCTTGCGTGAGATGGAGTGTTTTGCGTTCTGTACGATCCCGGCACATCAGCAGCCATCTGGACAGCCGTTTTTCAATTGGGTGAAGGCGATTGCAGAGGGCGGTTTGGCTTACCTGTGTCATAAGCTTGCTGATAAAACGAAGGATCTCGTTGCGCAGAGTCCCGCCAAGAGCAAATTCGGCCAGAAGATCCTCGACGGTAAGCTTCCAGCCTCCATCCGCGAGTTGAACTACGTGCTGATAAGGTGTCCTAAATTCCCCGAGTACCGCCCTTATGCCAGCCATGCCTTCACGGCCTATCAGAGCGACCTCAGCTCCGCGGCCGTCCTCGGTCCAACCGACAACCGAAACTATGGAATTCTCGGGAAAATAGACAAAGTCGAGTTTGCCTTCGACCTCGTAGAGGACGTCCCCGTGGCGCATTTTGATCTTGGTTAGTTTTGGCGTGAGCCTAGCGAGCTCCTCCGGGGATAGTGCACGTAAAATGTGGTTTTTGAATGGAAGGGCAGAGTCTTTCTTGTGGCTGCTGATCTTTTTTCCGTCTCGAAGGTGCATTCCGGCTCATGGCAATAAAAAGGCCCTTGACTATAATAGCGCGGCAGACAACGCAAAACTAAAGCCAAGGGCAAGTGTGCAGGACTAAGAATTGCGGCCGCGGTGTAGTTAATCCCGCGGCCTAGCTAAGTGATTTGTCGGTTTCGCGTCACTAAAGCATGTAATCAATCTTAAAGGTTCCGTGATCAATCTTCTGTTGTTCAGACAACATTGCAAAGAACGTGTCGTATGAAAGGTCAAAATATTGCGGCACATTACGCGGATGCCCGCCTATTTTGATTTTTCAGAACATATTCGGCATAGTAGTTTCTGCTCCGAACAGAAAGCTATGCTAGGTTCATTCACATTCTGGCTAAAGGCGGCGGGCGTGATGCAGCTGCTAACATCG
>JBGARA010000046.1:0-28929 GCA_044230475.1 Pyrinomonadaceae bacterium
ATGAGTTCGACGATGGTTTTTACGAGGTCGGGGTTGTTTTCGAAGATCGGTTTGAGCGCCTCTTTTCGGATTTGGAGGACTTCGGTTTCTTCTTCTGCGATGACGGATGCCGAACGCGGTTCGCCGGTCAGCAGACTCATTTCACCAAAGAAATCGTCTTTTCCGAGTTTGTTGATCGTCTTTTGATAAGAGCCTTCCGGTATCTGCACTCTTACCGAGCCACGCAGTATCACAAACATCGAGTTGCCTTCGTTACCCTGACGAACAATGGCCTCGCCGGGTGCATAGACACGCGATTTTGATGCGTTTGCGAGCTGTTCGGTTTCGTCGTCTGAAAGCGGAGCAAAGATCGAAACACGGTTGAGGTGTTCGGTATTTGCGTTGACGATCTCTTCGGGAGCTATTACGGCAGGAGTGGTTCCGCGATTGACGATCAATGACGGAGATGAGAACGCGATCCTTTCCCGGTTGAAAACATACCAGATGCGTTCACGGATCAACGCGTCGGTGTCGTTGTGTTTTGTGTAATCATCGAGCCAGTACTTTACTTCCCATTCGACACCGCTCTCGGCCAGATTTCTGATGCGGACGACCGGCCTGATCTTTGGGGTGACGTTATCTACCTGACGGACGGCATCACGCACAACATGAATGATCCGCGTTGGGGAATCGGTATATTCCGTATTAAAGAAAACTGCTCGTGCATTCAGGTTTCCTTTAGGTGCAACTTCGATCATTTCCTTGCCCAAAACAGCGTTGCTTATGACAAGCAGTTTGTTCTGAAACGTCCTGATCTTTACGCCGCGCCACGAAACAGTTTCTACGACCCCGGAACCGTTTTTTCCGATCGAAATAACGTCCCCGACCTGAAATGGTTGATCGGCCTGCATGGCTATACCGGCAAACAGATTGCCGAGCGTTTCCTGCAACGCTAGACCGACAACGATTCCGAGAATCGTAGAGCCGGTAAACAGCGGTGTCAGAGGTACCTCGGGATACTGTGTCTGAAACACAATGAAAAACGCGATGATGTAAACGATTATTGACGAAACCGTCTTGACCAGGGACGAAACCTCAGGCTGTTTTGAGGTGCGGAAAGCGGTCCTCAAGATGAAATACGATAGAAATCTGACAACCGTTATGACCAGGGCCATCCAAAGCAATATCTTGAGAACACGAAAGGAAGTGTCGATAGCGTTGACATAAGTGGAGAGCATTGCGACCGCCTTACTTTCCGGTGTAAGGTCCCAGCCTTTTGTAAACGTCATGCCGAACTGAGGCAGTATCGATGTCTGAAGCCAGAGCTCAACAACAGGCAGGCTTGATAGGATCAACACGATCAATCCGACAAAGATGAGCAAGTAGATCAGTTTCTTTTGTAGTTCGGTGGCCGGCATGCTTGGCTAAAACATATCAACAATCGTTTTTGCAATCAACAGCACCGAGAGAATCGAGACGATGGCAGTAGTGCCCACTGCAAAGACGTTGTGCAATAGACGGTTACGATATTCGCCCATTATCTCAGAATTATTTGCGAGAGACACGATCGCTATCAGCAAAATAGGCAGTAGCAAACCGTTGATGCATTGCGTTAGCAGCAGCAGTTTAAACTGGGGGATGCCCGGAATGAGAGCAACGACGGCTCCGAAAATTACCAAACCTGTGAAAATGCCGATGAAGATGGGGGCTTCGCGGAAACTTCTTGACAACCCTTTTTCAAAGCCAAGAGCTTCGCTGAGTGAATAAGCGGTCGCCAGCGGCAAAACGCCCATAGCAAGCATTGCCGCGCCGAATAAGCCGATGGCGAAAAGATATTTGGCGTAGACTCCTACGACCGGAGCCAACGCTTGGGCTGCGTCGGCTGCGTCGTCCAACATGACGCCTTTCGAATATAACGTTGCGGCGGTCGAGATAACAATGAAGGCAGCGATCAGGTTAGCAAAAATGACTCCGAGAATGGCATCGGTCCTTGCCAACTTCAGATCTTCCGTGTCCATTCGTTTTTCGACAACTGAGCTTTGCACATAGATCTGCATGAAGGGAGTGATCGTCGTTCCGATCAGAGCCATGACGGTAAAGAGATAGCCGGAATCGAGCTTGAAACTCGGTGTCACGAATTCGCGACCAACTGTTTCCCAATCCGGTTTTGCCAGAAACGCGGCAAAAATGTACGCAAGAAATACCAAAGACATCAGCAGAAATGCCTGCTCAATCCGTTTAGGGGTGCCTTTGACGACAAGCCACCAGATGATCGCTGCAGTGATAGGAACCGTCAAATACCTCGAAACGCCAAACAATTCTGACGCCTGAGCGATGCCAATAAATTCGGCCACAATGATAACGGAGTTGGCAATGACTAGGGCAAGCATTACCAGCGCCGTCCACCGCACACCAAATTGTTCACGTATAAGATCGGCGAGACCTTGACCCGTGACGACGCCCATTCTGACGCACATTTCCTGTGCGACGATAAAGAAGAGTGTCATCGGGATGAAAGTCCAGAGCAGGGTGTAACCGTATTCTGCTCCGGCGGAGGAATACGTTGCGATACCGCTGACCTCATTGCCTGAGCTTGCGGCGATTATGCCCGGCCCCAGAACGGCCAAATATGCGTAAAATCGATATTCAGACAGATTTCGGCGAAACCGCGCTGGCACGCGGCTGAGTTGCTGCACAAAACTTTTCAGTGAAAAGCGTGTAAACGTCATGTCTGCAACTATCGCCTTCTATCATTTTTGTTGCTTTCGGCAGGAAAATTTCCGATTACCGAAAGTTGACTATAAACCTTTTGGATTAAATAGGGAAGCTATTCAGCAAAAAATTGTCCCTAAACGGTGGTTTTGATAAAGTCCGTATTATGAAAACAAAACGAACGACCAAATTCCTGGTTTTGGTATTGATCTGTGGATTGGCATTTGGCCAGTTCCCGTTGACAGACCAGGTTTTTGCTGCCACGCGCGAGCCTGTTCGCGGGCAGCATGCGATGGTCGCTTCCCAGCACGAACTTGCGTCAAGGATCGGCACAGAGATCATGAAAAAAGGCGGTAACGCAGTTGATGCCGCGATCGCAGTCGGTCTTGCATTGGCGGTTGTTTATCCCGAGGCCGGCAATATAGGCGGCGGTGGTTTCATGTTAATAAGAACTGCCAAAGGCGACGCACATGTGATCGACTATCGCGAAATGGCGCCGAAATCGGCCATGCGGGATATGTATCTCGATAAGAGCGGCGAACTGATGAAAGGGGACGGCTCATCGACCGTTGGCTATCGTGCATCAGGCGTACCCGGAACCTTGGCCGGATTCGATATGGCCTTTAAAAAGTATGGCTCGGGCACAATAAAGTGGCCCGATCTTGTCGAGCCTGCGCGCTTGTTAGCTCAGAATGGCTATATGCTTACATACAGGCAGTCAGAATTGTTCAAGACATACAAAGATACTCTCTCAATTTGTCAGGATAGCAACAGCGTATTTTTGAACAACGGAAAGGGCTTTGACGAAGGCGATGTTCTTCGACAGCCTGAGTTGGCAAAAACACTAGGACGTATTCAGAGAAATGGCGCGGCAGAATTCTACACGGGCAAAACCGCAAAAATGATCGCCGACGACATGAATGCTCACGGCGGGCTTATTACTGCTGATGACCTTAAAAATTATCGTGCGGTTGAACGAACGCCTTTACAGGGAAGCTATCGAGGTAACACAGTCATTTCGTTGCCGCCACCGAGTTCAGGCGGCACCGTGATGCTGGAAGTTTTGAATATACTCGAAGGCTATGACATTCGCGGTATGCAGTCGAACTCCGCCGCGAAATATCATGTCCTTACCGAAGCGATGCGGCGGGCGTTTGCTGACCGAGCGGAATTCATGGGCGATCCGGACTTTACGAATGTTCCGGTGAGTTCGCTTGTCGATAAATCATATTCTCAAAAGAGACGATCGAGTATTGACCTGAATCGCGCGTCGAACAGTAAAGACATAGGGCACGGTGAAATTGGCGATGAGTCGATGGACACGACGCATTTTACTGTCGTCGATCCTGCCGGAAACGTCGTGACAAATACCTACACGCTCAATGACCTTTATGGTTCGCGAGTGACGATAAAAGGAACCGGCATTTTGATGAATGACGAAATGGACGATTTTGCTTCGCGTCCCGGCAAACCCAACATGTACGGTTTAATACAAGGCGAGCGTAATGCGATCCAAGGCGGCAAACGGCCTTTGTCTTCGATGACGCCAACGATAGTTTTGCGCAAGGATGGCTCATTTTGGTTCGCGCTCGGAGCACGAGGCGGGCCCAGAATTATTACGTCGGTTTTCCAGACGATCATAAACGTTATCGATCACAACATGAACCTACAGGCTGCTATTGACGCCCCGCGAATTCATCACCAGTGGCTACCCGACGAGATCGTCTATGAACCATATGGAATGTCACCCGATACGATGCTCTTGCTCTCCGGTATCGGACATAGGTTTGTCGCAAAGCCGGAAATAATTGCTGCCGCAACAGGCGTAATGGTGGATGAGAAGGGCGTTAGACTAGGAGCGATCGATTCGAGAAGTGACGGAATGGCTGTCGGCTACTGAGACGTTCCACGTCATAAATTACGTGACTATGTCCCCGCAGAAACCACAAAAAAAGTAAAATCCGCAGTGCAATAGGCTTTTATAGGAATTGCGTAAGCTATTTAGAACCGTTCAGGGGCAAAATTCGTATTGCTTTTGCTATTCGATTTTGCGTAAATAGAATTAATCCACTTTTTTCAGGGCTTACGCGGGCTTTTCCAGAGATAGATTTTCCAACTTTATATGCAAGAATTTACAGACCAAATGCCTAATGACATCGAGCGTTTTCCGATGGTTCCCATCCGCGACGTGGTTATTTTTCCGTTTACAAAGGTGGCGTTCAAGATCGGGCGACCTGCTTCGGTCGCGGCGCTCGAACAGGCGATGGCCGGCGAAAGACAGATATTTCTGGCGACTCAGCACGATGCGACGGTTGATGAGCCCACGCCGGAGCAAGTTTACACGACAGGTACGCTTGGGCGAATTTTGCAGGCACAGCGGCAGGAGAACGGACAGATAAAGGTCGTTGTCGAGGGCCGCGAACGCGGGCAGGCAGTGCGTGTCGAACACGACGGCGATGGTATGTTCTATGCACACGTCAGACGCATAGTCTCAACCGACGAATCAGGCTATCGCACCGACGGTTTGCTGCAGAAGATACACACCTTGGTCGAACAGTTTTTGCGCGTTGCTCCGGATGCTTATTCAGACGCTTTGCACGCGAGCTTGCGCGGAGTTTCAGCTGCACAAATATCGGATTCGATGTCGTCACATCTTCGTATCGAAGTGCGGGAAAAACAGGAACTGCTTGAGACAGCTTCGGTCGCGGGACGTTTGCAGATGCTGATTACTATTCTCGAAAATGAGATCGAAAAACGTCAGATGGATCGCAACATTCACGCCCGCACCAAAAAGCAGATGGACAAACATCAGCGCGAGTATTACCTCAACGAGCAGATCAAGGCAATTCACAAAGAGCTTGGGCGCAAGGACGAGAAGGCTGAGCTTGAAGACCTTAAGAAGAAGATAATGGAAGCGGGCATGACGGAGGAAGCGACTGAAAAGGCCATGCAGGAATTTGCACGGCTCGAAGTTATGCCGCCTATGTCCGCTGAGGGAACTGTCGCCCGCACTTATCTCGATTGGCTCATAAACGTGCCGTGGCAGACGAGGTCGGAAGAGATCGTGGACCTTGGTTTGGCCGAACAAACGCTCAACGAAGACCATTACGGGTTGGAAAAGATCAAAGAGCGCATCCTGGAATTTCTCGCGGTGCGTCAGTTAGTGAAAAATCCGAAGGGTACTATCCTCTGTTTTGCAGGAGCTCCGGGTGTTGGTAAAACTTCGCTTGGTAAATCGATCGCTCGTGCGACGGGCAGGAAGTTTGTGCGTTTAGCTTTGGGCGGAGTTCATGACGAGGCGGAGATTCGTGGACATCGCCGGACCTATATCGGTTCGATGCCGGGACAGATCGTTCAACTTATGAAGCGTGCGGGAAGCGTCAATCCGGTGATTCTCCTAGACGAGGTCGATAAGCTCGGACGCGATTATCGCGGCGACCCAAGCGCGGCTTTGTTAGAAGTGCTTGACCCGGAACAGAATTCGACTTTCCGCGACCATTATCTGGATGTCGATTATGACCTGTCACACGTCTTTTTCATCGCGACCGCAAATGTGCTGCACACGATACCGCCTGCTTTGCAGGACAGGCTTGAGATATTGAATCTGTCGGGCTACACCGAGCGTGAAAAGATCGAGATCGCTAAACAGCATCTGATCAGCAAGCAGTGCGAGAATACGGGAATCGACCCGGCGAATGTTGTGTTTACCGATGACGGGATCTTAGAGATCATCAGGCACTACACGCGTGAGGCCGGTGTTCGCAACCTCGAACGCGAGATCGGTTCGTGCCTGCGCAAGATCGCACGCAAATTTGTGACGACCGACGACAAGGCCGATTTTCGCGTTGTTATTGACGCTGATAAGGTCCAGGAACTGCTCGGCACCATTCGCTTCCGTAAACAGGACATCGCACGCAAGAGCGAGATAGGTTTGGTCAACGGCCTGGCGTGGACAGAGGTCGGGGGCGACGTCCTGCAAGTAGAAGCGACGCTTGTCAAAGGCAAGGGCGAAGTTACTCTGACCGGCAAGCTCGGCGAGGTTATGCAGGAATCCGCGAAGGCTGCGTTGACTTGTGTGAGAACAAGAGCTGAGGAACTCGGGATCGACCCGGCGATCTTCAGAGAATACGATCTGCACATTCACGTGCCGGAGGGAGCAATTCCAAAGGACGGCCCGAGTGCGGGCATCACGATCGCAACAGCGATGGTTTCAGCAATGATGCGAAAAGCCGCGCGACATGATGTTGCAATGACCGGCGAGATCACTCTCCGCGGAAAAGTTTTGCCGATAGGCGGCGTGAAGGAAAAGCTGCTTGCGGCGCATCGATTTGGTTTGAGAACGCTGATCCTTTCCAAAGAAAATGAAAAAGACCTGGTCGATGTTCCTGACGAAGTTCGCGACGACCTGACGATCCACTTGGTAGACACGATCGACGAGGTCCTCAAATTTGCTCTTGAAGGTAATGTTGTGAAAGAGAAATTGGAAACACCTCAGATCTGGAGCACGGATACAGCAGGTTCAACAGAGATTTCTGCGGATATCAAATAGTTTCTTTTGTTGTTTTCTTCGCTTACTTCGCGTCTTTGCGTGAGATAATTTCACGCAAAAGCGCTAAGGACGCAAGCTATAAAAGACCTGAATGAAGATCACATCGGCTGAATTCGTAAAGAGCGCTTTTGAGAAAAAGCATTGGATGGCGGACGGCCGAGCCGAGATCGCGTTTCTCGGACGCTCCAATGTTGGAAAGTCGTCGCTTATCAATTCGCTTTTGCTGAGAAAGGGTTTGGCCCGAACATCAAATACGCCTGGCCGAACGCAGAGCATCAATTTTTTTCTCATAAACGAGAGTTACTATTTTGCCGATCTGCCGGGTTACGGTTTTGCTCGTGTATCGAAACAGATGCGTTCCGACTGGGGCAAAATGGCTGAGGAATATTTGGCCGAGCGGGACGAATTGGCGTTGTGCATTCAGCTCATCGATTCCCGGCATGAACCGACAACGCTTGATATTCAATTGAACGAATGGCTGATCCATCACGAAAAGCCGCACCTTATCGTTGCTACAAAGGCCGACAAACTCTCGAATAGTGAACTGAAGAAGTCCATCGCAGTCGCCCAAAAACGGCTTAATGGCACAAAAATACTGGTCTATTCCGCCCATTCGGGTCGTGGCAGAGACGAACTTTGGAGCGAAATTAAGGAATCGTTGAATAAATCTTGATTTTTTAGTTGATTTTACCTGACGAATATTGTAATAATTACTTTTCCCGGTAAAACAGGGTTTTGCGATTAGCTTTGTGGCTTAATTCACTAGCATTACTACATACAATCCATACGATTTTTTCCGCCTTATAAGTTTTATTCCTTTGTCGTTTACGCGTGAGGAAATGTGACAATCGCTGGAACTAAAAAACGTTCTTTTAAAGCTCTCAATTTTATTTGACTGACATGGCAACCAAAACTACACAACCCCGCAGGCCGCGAGTGGCGAAAGCTGCGGACGATGTATCAACCACTTCTATGAGTGAAGAAACCGAACCCAAAACGGACGAAGCAGCCGAAAGCAAACCTGCCGCTTCGAATGGAAAATCCGAAGATACGAGTCTAAATCTTGCGGGACTGAAAGATATGTCGATCAGTGAATTGACGCATATCGCAAAGGAAATGGGAATCGAGGGGGCTACCGGCCTCAGAAAACAGGAGTTGATCTTCAAACTTCTGGCCGCTCAGACCGAGAAGAGCGGACTCATCTTTTCAGAAGGTGTGCTCGAAACTCTGCCTGATGGATTTGGATTTCTGCGAGCGCCGGAGTACAACTACCTGCCCGGTCCTGACGATATTTATGTCAGCCCTTCGCAGATACGCAAGTTCGATCTCCGAACCGGCGACACGATATCGGGACAGATACGTCCGCCGAAAGAAGGCGAGCGCTACTTTGCACTAATCAAGGTCGAGGCGATCAATTTTGAAGCTCCGGAACAATCACGAGAAAAAATCTTTTTCGACAATCTGACGCCGCTTTATCCTGACGAACAGCTCAAGATGGAGATCGATGCCGATCCGGAAAAGATCGCGGCCCGCGTGATCGATCTCGTCACGCCGATCGGTAAAGGCCAGCGTGCTTTGATCGTAGCCCCTCCGCGAACGGGTAAGACGATGCTGTTGCAGACGATTGCAAACTCCGTGACAGAAAATCATCCCGAGGTTTCGCTCATCGTTCTGCTGATCGACGAACGTCCAGAGGAGGTCACCGACATGCAGCGCAGCGTAAGAGGCGAAGTAATCAGCTCGACATTTGACGAGCCGCCTACACGACACGTTCAGGTTGCCGACATGGTGATAGAAAAAGCGAAACGCCTGGTCGAGCACAAACGTGATGTTGTTATTTTGCTTGATTCGATCACACGTCTGGCTCGAGCGCATAACGCGGTCGTCCCGCCGTCGGGCAAGATTCTGTCGGGCGGTATTGATTCAAATGCATTACAGCGTCCGAAGCGATTTTTTGGTGCGGCCCGTAATATCGAAGAAGGCGGCAGTCTGACGATCATTGCTACTGCTTTGATCGACACAGGTTCGCGAATGGATGATGTTATTTTCGAAGAGTTCAAGGGAACCGGTAACTCTGAAATTCACCTCGACCGCAAGCTTTCCGACAAACGTCTGTTCCCGGCGATCGACCTGCAGCGTTCCGGAACGAGAAAAGAGGAACTGCTCATAGACAAGGAAAATCTCAATCGCATCTGGGTCATGCGACGTGTGCTCAATCCGCTGTCGCCTGTTGAACAGATGGAGGTCGTGCTAGAACGTCTGTCCAAGACAAAGACAAACGCCGAATTTCTGGCGTCGATGCAAACTTAGAATAGTCATTAGTGGTCAGTGGCCGGTTGTCAGTGGTTTGAGTCAGATGTTTCCGACAACTGACCATCGGCAGCCGGCCACTCTTTTTTATGCGTGTAGCCGTCATCTCAGCAGAAGCTGTTCCATATTCAAAGACCGGAGGGCTTGGCGATGTCGCTGGTGCCTTGCCAAAGGCTTTGGAGCAGGTCGGCGTCGATTCGGTGCTTATCACGCCCTGCTATTGGCAGACGAAAGGTGAATATCTCTGGCATACGGCGATTGACGATCTGTGGGTGACATGGCGTGGGCGAGCTTATCATGCGAAGGCATTTTACAGCGAGGCGAATGGTTCGCCGACCTTTCTGATTGATGCTCCTTCGTTGTTTCACCGGGATTCCATATACGGTTACACGGAAGACTACGAGCGTTTTGCGTTTTTCAATCACGCAGCATTGGCTTTGCTTGAGCGGATCGGCAGGGCACCCGACATTGTTCATCTGAACGACTGGCATTGCGGTTTTGCGGCCGTAGAACTTGCGTCTAGGCGGCGTTATGAGCAGTATTGGCAGCGGACGCGAACGGTGTTTTCGATCCATAACATGGCCTACCAAGGCGGCTTTGGAATGAGCGAATTGGGCAGTTTGGGTTTTACTTCAACCTTTGCGATAAATGCCTTTTCGTTCAATGGTTACGCTTCGGCGATGAAGGCAGGACTTGAAGTATCTGACACCATTTCTTCGGTCTCAAAACGCTATGGCTACGAGATCCAGACCGAGGAATTCGGGAATGGGTTGGATTGGCTAACACGCCAAAGGGCAAACAGACTGATCGGCATTACAAATGGAGTCGATTACGAAGTCTGGAACCCGGAAACCGATGTGGAGTTACCCGCACATTTCTCGATAAACGACCTAAGTGGCAAGACCGAGTGTAAACGTGCTTTGCTCGAACAGTTTCAGTTGCCGGTGGAACTTGACCGGCCGATCTTTGCCAGTGTGACGCGTCTTACGTCGCAGAAAGGTGTCGAGTTGATCAGGCAAGGCGCCGGTGACATTCTAGCTGCGGGCGGGTTTTTTATTGCGCTTGGCTCGGGAGAGAAAGATTCTGAAAAGTTCTTACAGGCGATGCGTGATCACGCGCCTTCGCGTGTCGGCGTCTATATCGGTTACAATGAAAGCCTAGCACATTTGATCGAAGCTGGGGCGGACATGTTTCTCATGCCGTCGAAATTCGAGCCCTGCGGGCTAAATCAGATGTATTCGCTTCGCTACGGAACGGTGCCGATCGTGCGTGCTGTCGGAGGGCTTGACGATACTGTGCAGAACTTCGATGCAGTCAGTGGCACAGGGAATGGCTTTAAGTTCGGCCCATATCGTGCTGACAAGCTACTTGAAAAAATATACGAAGCACGGTTTGCATACGAAGACAAAACTACATGGGCGAAAATTCAGCAAAACGGTATGTCAGTCGATAATTCGTGGGAAAACGCGGCACGGAATTACCTAGAACTTTATAATTGGACGCTACAAAACTAAGAAACTATCAGCTTCTAGCGAGAAAAAGACAAATGATAATTGTGATCATAGGCGCTCAATGGGGCGATGAGGGAAAAGGAAAAGTTGTCGATCTGCTGGCGGACCGGTTTGATATTGTGTCGCGTTATCAAGGCGGACACAATGCAGGACATAGCGTTTACGTTGGCGACAAAGCCTTTGTTTTAAGGCTCTTGCCGTCGGGTATCATTCACGAAGATAAGACCTGTGTATTGGGCAACGGCATGGTCATCGATCCTAAAGCGTTTTTCGAAGAGATCGATCAGATCCAGGAAAAGGGTATTTCGGTCACGCCGGATCGGCTCAAGGTTTCGAGCCGAGCCCACCTTATAATGCCGTATCACCGTGCGCTAGATCACACATCGGAAGAGCGGCTTGGCAATGAAAAGATCGGTACGACGCTTCGCGGCATCGGCCCGGCCTATGAGGATAAAGCGGGCCGCAGAGGCATACGTGTGTCAGATGCTTTGTCTCCTGAGCTCTTAAAGCTTCGCATCGAGCGTAATCTCGAAGAAGCAAATCGCATCATCGTTCTTTTTGGTCAACAGCCGCTGCGTGCTGACGAGATCCTTGAAGAAATTTCACCACTTATTGAACGACTGCGGCCATTTGTTTGTGAGACGTCGCATTTCCTTGCGGACGCTCGAAAGTCGAACAAGAAAATTTTGCTTGAAGGTGCGCAGGCGACCCTACTAGATGTCGATCACGGCACTTATCCGTATGTGACCTCGTCAAATCCGACAGCCGGTGGGGCTTCGGTTGGAGCAGGCATTCCACCTCATCATATCACAGGCGTTCTCGGCATCGTTCGCACTTACGCAACGCGTGTCGGCGAAGGGCCGTTTCCGACTGAGATGCTGGAGTCGGAAGAAGATATGGCGAATCTTATACGCGAACGTGGACGCGAATATGGCTCGGTCACTAAGCGTCCGCGACGCTGCGGTTGGTTTGACGCTGTTGCGACGCGTTACGCGGCTGAGTTGAACGGCTTTGATTCGGTTGCGCTCACAAAGCTGGACGTGCTCGATGCATTAGATGAGATCAAGGTCTGCGTCGGTTACGAGATCAACGGTGAGCGTATCGACACGTTTCCGGCGGTGTCGAGCGAACTGAGTATGATCAAGCCTATCTATGAGACCTTGCCGGGTTGGAAAAGTGACACGCTAGGCATAACAGAATTTGAGAAACTGCCGGAATTAGCACAAAACTATGTGCGGTTTCTGTCGGAACAGATCGGCGTCGAGATCGGCCTTATATCAACCGGCCCTGAGCGCGATCAAACGATCATTCTCAAAGATTCCGTGATGGAAAGCTGGTTTCGTTGAAATCCGAATGCGGATGCCCGAGCCGATGTTTGTATCGAACTTGCCATCAACGGCGACAATATGTAAAATTCTCAATTCGGCTAAAGTCGAGCCCTCACTTGAAGGCTGCAGACTATGAGCCGTGTGGTCCGATAGCTCAGTCGGTAGAGCAAATGGCTTTTAACCATTGGGTCGAAGGTTCGAGTCCTTCTCGGATCACCACTATTCAGAAAAAGGTGAGGTGACATTGCGTCGCCTCACCTTTTTATTTTCGTACCGAATAATCGCGAGGAAAAGGTCGCTCCGACAGCGAATTGTGTCTCAGCTTTTTATGTCCAGAGCATTGGCAAAATAGTGCGTAATTTCACGTCAGTATGCGAGTTTTTTCACGCTTTTGTTAAGCCGATCCGGTATGATTGGCTATGATGTCCGAATGAGGCTTTGCCAAATCAGTTTCTTTTATTCTGATTTGATCACCTTGTCTCTATCAAAAATGACAACAGAGTCGTGGTCTGTAAGTTGCATTGGTCAAGGCGAGGTATACTTATGCAAAATATCGCTACCAAGACCATTCGTGAGATCGCGGTAGAATCGCCCGCCACGACTCGCGTATTCGAAGAATATAAGATCGATTACTGCTGCCACGGCGACACTCCGTTTGACGAGGCGTGCCGTAAAGCAGGAGCCAGCCCTGACGCAGTCAGTCAAAAGATCGACGAGATCTTGAGTGTCGATGCCCGGAGTAGCTTATCGCTGTCTGCGCTAACGCTGACAGAGCTAACTGATCATATTCTCGACCATCATCATGTTTATACTAAACAGGAGATCGAGCAGCTAATTCCGCTTATGGCAAAAGTAGCTCGCAAGCACGGCGAACATTATCCAGAACTCATCGAATTAAAGGAGGTGTTTCAGAACGTATGCGACGATCTAAGCCCGCACATGATGAAAGAGGAAACCGTATTATTCCCGTACATCAAGAAGCTTGAAGCAAACTTTTCCAATAAGAATATTGGATCACCTCCGCCGTTTGGCACTGTTACGAATCCGGTAAGGGTGATGAATCTGGAGCACGATGAGGTCGGGGCATTGCTCGCAAAGATGCGCTCACTCACGAATGATTATCAACTGCCAGACGGTGCCTGTCCCAGTTTTATGGCGCTGTATCACCGGTTAGAGGTGTTGGAGCGTGATCTGCATCAGCATATTCATTTGGAAAACAACGTTCTCTTCCCGCGTGCGGCCGAACTGGAGCAAAACTGTTTTCAACTAAGCGTTAGATGAACTATCCTCTCACTTCATCATCTCTGCCGCCACGAGCCCAATCCGCGAGAACGATAGCTTTGCGGCGTGTCGCGCTTCCAACGGAACATGGCGGATGGGGATTCTTAGGCGAACCACTCCTCGCAGGGCTGGCGATCGCTTATTCGCCGACGGCTTTGTGGATCACGCTAATGACGATCGGAGCGTTTCTGCTGCGACAGCCGTTACGTGTTTACTTTATGAACTTGCGGAGCCGACGCAGCCCCGATCTGGCGTCAACGGCAATGGGTTTCGCCGCATGTTATTTTGTCATTTTCGCGACGGGCATTACCGGGATGATTGCGACCGGCGGTCCGCTGCCACTGATCCCGTTTTTCGCAGTACTTCCTTTGATCGGAGTCCAGGCATACTTCGAGATTTTTCGTCGCAGTCGGGATCTGGTTCCTGAGATATTCGGAGCAATTGCTATTTCGGCCTCGGTTGCGGCAATTGCTTTGTGCAGGTTCCCGTGGCCTTTCGCACTTGCTCTTTGGCTGGTAATGATAGGCCGGCTAGTTCCGTCGATCCTGTATATCCGCTCACGGCTCCTGCTTGAAAAAGGAAAGCCATATTCGGTGCTTCAGCCTGTGACAGCACATCTTGTTGCCTTCACATTGGTTTTGATCCTCGTAGGTCTTAAAATTGTCCCGATGATGACCTTGCTTGCCATGATGCTTCTTCTGTATCGTGCGATAACGGGTCTGTCATCGGGAAGGAAGAAGTTGACCGCCACGCAGATCGGCGTTCGAGAAGTGGTTTACGGGATTGTGACCGTTCTCATTTTAGTGATCGGTTATCACGCAGGAATCTAATTCAAAATGCATAATGTAGACCTTGATCTGGTAGAAATGTCGCTGGACGTGATCAAATATGCGATCGCGAGAATCTCAGACAGCGATCCAAAGCTTGGCTTTCCAATTAACGCAGACGAACTAAAAAGAAAAGTTGGTGAGACGATCACGCCCAAAGGGATCGGCGGTGAGAAAGCGTTTCAGCTTTTCCGAGACGTTCTGGTCAAGGCGAGTGTGCCGATCGACCATCCGCGCCATTTGGCTTTTGTGCCTGCGTCCCCGACACGCTCAGCCGTGATGTTTGATCTTGTCACTTCGGCGACGAGTGTCCACGGAGCCTTTTGGCTCGAAGGTGCCGGCTGCATTTTTGCGGAGAATCAGGCGATGGAATGGCTCGTCTCGCTCACCGGGATGCCGGCAGGGGCGTTCGGAGTGTTTACCAGCGGCGGAACCGAGGGTAATCTCTCTGCGATGGTGGCGGCTCGCGAACATTGGCGCAGCCTTGATAAAAATAGGAAAGGTCAGCGCGGACTCGTCATTGCGTCAAGCGGCGTTCATTCGTCAGTCAGAGCGATGGCAAGAGTTATTGATGCTGACGTCTGCTTCATTGAGACGGACCGCCTTGAGGGGTCACAACTCTCGAACACACTCGCAAATATGACATCCGATGACCGCGAGCGATTATTTGCAGTCATTGCCACAGGCGGCACGACAAATGCAGGCATCATCGATGACCTTGCGGGGATCGCTGCGGTTTGTGAGGCCGAGAATATCTGGCTGCATGTTGATGCTGCATACGGCGGAGCGGCTCTTGCCGCGCCGTCTGTCCGGCATCTTTTCAAAGGTATCGAAATGTCGGACAGCGTCACGATCGACCCGCACAAATGGCTGTTCGCACCCTACGATTGCGGTGCCGTGATCTATCGCGATCCTGCTCTTGCAAAAAAAGCGCATACGCAGGAGGGTTCATACCTCGATTATTTCAGCGACGAACGTGTCACAGGCTTCAACCCGTCTGACTATCAGATCCAATTGACTCGTCGAGTTCGAGGCATGCCGCTCTGGTTTTCGCTCGCAATGCACGGCACTGATCGTTACACGGCCGCCATTGAGCGCGGTATAGAGTTGGCAAGAATCGCAGGACGGGTGATAACCGAGACCCCTTACACAGAGCTGGTGCGCGAACCCAGCCTTTCGTGTGTCCTATTCAGGCGACTCGGATGGTCCCCCGAACAATATCGGCAGTGGACATACGACAACCACCGGTCGGGCTTTGCCCTAGTAGCCCCGACACACTGGGACAGTGGCGAGGGCAGCGAAACCGTATCACGATTCTGTTTCATAAACCCGGATACAACCGAGCAGGACATTAAAGACATCCTGGCAACAATGGCCTAATACCTATCTTTTATTTTGGTGCCGATGTAGTTGGCGGAGTGACAATCGCTCCGACGATATAGCTGTCACGCGCTCGAATGACAAGATTTGGGCGGTTGACGCGCACTTTGATCTGTTTGCGCTGGCCGTATCTGCCTTCCTCTTTTGGAACGTAGCCGATGTTGTATTGTCGGCGAAGCTCTTCGGCGATACCTTCGAATGCGGCGGCAAGCCCGCCGGGAGTTGATTCGGGGCGAAAGACACGGCCGCCCGTGACATCAGCTAACTCCTCGAGATATTTCTTACCGACCGCGTACTCGGCGGCCGTGGTCCCTGCCGGAGAATTTATTCCCGGTCTTGTCTGCGGGATGACCCCTCCGTTTATGCCGCCTAAGCCGCCCTTGTTATCGAAGAAGGTATTGTAATAGATGGGAAACACAAGTGAATCCGACTCCTCGGCGAAGCGGACCGTGCTGTCATAGGTGTTCTGTCGGGAAGTGGTGTCCACGCCGTCGGTGAAAAGTACCATAGCCTTGCGCCCCGGGATCTTTGCGAGCTGTTTTCGTAGAACTTCGTCGACGGCATTATAGAGCGATGTATTGAAGCCAAAATTCACCTTATGGATCGCATCATAAATTTTTTGTCTATCGGTCGTCGGCGGAGTACGAACCTTAACACTGTTGTTAAACTCGACGACTAGCACGCTATCCTGGGGCTGGAGTTGATCGACGAACGCCGTAGCGGCTCTGCGGATCTCCTCGATCTTGTACTCAGTCGAAGGACTTGTGTCAATGACCAGTGCAACCGTAAATGGTTTGTCGCTCGTGCCAAAGTACGCGATCTCCTGTTCAACCCCGTCCTCGAATATTCTGAAATCCTGTTGTCGCAAGTTTGGAATGTAAAGCCCGTTGCGGTCGAAAACCGAGACCGGGATCGATATCAGATTTGTCTCGACGCGAAGAATATCACCATCGTCTTTTTGATCACTGTTTGCTTGCGCCGTGGAGCCCGTTTGTGATCTCTTACCGTCACTTTGAGGTGGCTGTGTTCTTAGTAACGTTCGCGGCGGGTGCGGTTTCGATTCGGAATATTGTGACGGGTCGTCCGGATCGATGACGGCAGGCGTCGCTTTGGGGGTAGGGGTGTTTTTTCGACCAGATTGTGCAAAAGCGGTCGCAGTCAAAATTATCAAGCACAATATTGAAATGAGTTGTTTCATACCCAGCTACCTCACTTTGTCGCAGTTGACGCCGTTTAGATGCATCGCTATCCCGTAAGGTTCTCTACATCTTATCGGCTCCGTTGTTTCGGATCGAGGTATTCGCGCAGCCCGTCTCCGATAAAATTGAAAGCAAGCACCGTCAAGGCGATAGCAACACCCGGAAAGAAGAGCACGTGCGGCGACGAGCTGAAAAACTGCCGGGCTTCCTCGATCATCGTTCCCCAACTAGGGGCAGGCGGCGGAATTCCCAAACCCAAGAACGAAAGCGAAGCTTCTGACAGTACAGCGCCTGCCATACCGAGCGATGCCTGAACGATCAGCGGCTGAACTGCATTTGGCAGAATATGCGTAAACAAAATGCGCATATTGCTCGCCCCCAAAGCTCGTGCGGCTTGGACATAATCGTATTCGCGGACCTTCAGGACTTGTCCTCGCATTACTCGTGCGTAGCCGACCCAGCCGATCACGCAAAGAGCCAAGATCAACTTGCCTTGTCCCGCTCCGAGAAAGGCTACGAGTGCTATTGCAAGTAACAAGCCGGGGAACGCAAGAAATACATTAAAAACATAGCCGGAGAGAAACCTGTCAATCATGCCGCCGTAAAATCCCGCGACCGAGCCGATGATAGTGCCGATGATGGACGAGACAACGACGACCGTAATACCAACTTCAAGAGAGATCCGCGCCCCGAAAACAACTCGCGAAAATACATCACGTCCAAGTCCATCAGTTCCAAACCAATGTTCGGCAGACGGCCCGACATAACGCATCGCCAGGTCTTGCGCCGCTACGTCATATGTCGCGATCCATGGGGCAAATATCGCAGCGAGGATAACCAACGCAGCAATCGCAATTCCGATGTATGCCAGTCTATTCATCTAAGAAAGCCTTATACGTGGATCGAGTTTGCGATAAACAAGATCTGTTAGCGAATTTGCCAGAATATATGTGATGCTGATGACCAGCACGCAGCCTTGCACAAGCCTGTAATCGCGTTTGCTGATGCCGTCTTCTAAAAGCAGAAGTCCGAGTCCCTGCCAGTTGAATATCTTTTCAGTGATGATAGCTCCGGCAAGCAAAACACCGAGTTGCAAACCTAAAATTGTAACAACTGGTATCAAGCCATTTTTTAACACATGCTTGAACAAGACCATTCGTTCGCTGACGCCTTTTGCACGGGCTGTGCGAACGTAATCTTCACCGAGCTCCTCGATCACACTAGAGCGGATCATGCGTGTCAGTATCGCCGAAAGAGCCGCTCCTAGAGTGACCGCAGGCAATACAATATCCTCTGGATAATAGCTGCCTGTTGGCGAGAACCAGCCAAGTTTGACAGCGAAAAAATAGACGAGGAACGGTCCTATTACAAACGTAGGCAGAGATATTCCGAGCAGAGCGAAAAATGACGAAAAATTATCGACCCACGAGTTTTTTCGCGAACCTGCCAATACGCCGAGCGGCACTGCAATACCGATGGCGACAAGCATGGCGGCAAGGGCGAGCTTGATCGTCGTCGGATAACGCTCAAAGATCATATCTCTGACAGGACGTTCGGTTCGAAATGATGTGCCGAGATCTCCTTGCAGCAGTCCGATCCAGTAGTCTGCGTAACGATTATCACCGCCGTTCCACACAAACCCATGTTCAGAACTATACGAAAAGAAAAACGCAGGACGGTCGAGCCCATGCTTTGTCCTGAAATTTTGTATCTGTTCCTGCGTTGCCGTTTCGCCCAGAATGACCGTTGCCGGATCGCCCGGTACGATCTCGATCAACAGCGTAACGAGCGAAACCACCGTCCAAATGACGAGCAGCATCAAAGCGAGCTGGCGTGTGAAATTGAGGAATTTGTGTTTCATCAAAATACCGGCGGGCAAGGAGATTTTATAACAGATGCATCTCTTGCCGAAAATCGCGTTTGTCTTTGCCAAGGCGGCAGCGTTTCATGCCTGTCAACCGCAGCTGTTACCGACCTCCTTCACAGTGTCCCGAAGATACCTTCCCCGGTGGCAGTTTGTGACAATTGTAATTAGATCAATTACATGTAATTTCATTTAATTACAGCCAGATCGCGTGCCGGCGGCTGTAAGTATTGGAAACACGAGGGTTGTCCGCCTTTATTGCGATCTTTTGCGAAATGGAGGTGTCCCACTGTCCCAGCGTTTTTTTTGCGGTGTTCAAGCACTCATTTCCGCAGCTGGTTCTGACTGTCCCAGTGTCCCAGCGTTTTTTTTTCGCCATTGAAAGGACTCTGTCCCTATCCCCGGATGTCGTCATTTGTCAAAGAGCATAGGGTCAGGAACAGACGACTCGACCCAACCTAGCACACGCGCTCGCAAATTGGAATACCAACTTTCCTGATATGACATGGTTTTCCAGATATGACGTGGTTTTCCAGATATGACATGGTTTTCCAGACGATAAACACTGTTGGTCAGTAAAGGCTGATTCCGGTTCGAAATCGCGGCTGGGAAACCAGACTCGAAGGCTAGAAACTCAATACGGACTACTTTCGCCCAACGTGGATAGCCGCAATGCCGCCGGTCAGATTTGTGTATTTAACGTCGCAAAAACCTGCTTGCTCCATCAGGGCCACAAGTTCGCCTTGATGCGGGAACTTTGAAACGCTGTCGGGCAGGTATTTATATGCGCCGCTTGATCCGCTGACAATACCCCCGATTCGCGGCAGGATCGTGCCGAAATAGAAATGATACAGCTGTCGAAAACCGGGCATCGGCGGATGCGAACACTCGAGAACGACAAGTTTTCCGCCAGGCTTAAGGACGCGGAGCAATTCTCTTAACCCGTTTTCAAAGTTCGGTAGATTACGAAGCCCAAACGCTATGGTCAGTGCATCGAAAGTGTTCTCGGCAAAGGAAAGGGCCATCGCGTCGGCTTCTAGATAAGGAATCGCGATATTTTCTGCAACATTCTTTTCCGCCGCAACCGCAAGCATCGGTCGGCAGAAATCGGTGCCGATCACTGTTGCCTGGGCACCACGTTTCAACTCAAGTGAAAGATCTCCGGTGCCGCAAGCGACATCGAGAACCACAGCATTTTTATTATCGAGAATCTCTTGAATTTTCGATCTGACTCGGCGGCGCCAAGTCTTGTCAATATTGAGCGAGAGAACATGATTTAGCAGGTCATAGCGCTTTGCTATGCCTGAAAACATCTGTTTGACGGCGACTGAGTGGGCCGCCTCCTGCGGATCTATTTCGGCTTGCATCGATCAGTTTTTAGCAGGCGTATTTACAAGAACCGAGGCCATAGGCAAGCCTTTGATCGCGTCGGCGTATGCACGCACATCGGCGAGAGTAACGTTCTCAAAAACCGCCTTATCCGCCTCGATCGATGCAGTTTTATAAGTCTCGTTGTCAAGCCAGAACATATCGGCGCTTCGATAGCTCCATCGGACGGCGTTCTCAGTTTTGGCGACTTTGAACTCTGCTTCGGTTACGGGATCAGAGATCACTTTTGAGACAAGATCATTTGCCTCGACCTTACCGTTGCCTTCGCCAAGATCATTCTTGCCGGCAGAAAAACCGATCGTCAGTATGCCGGGCAGCAAATTCTGCTCGTTTCGGACAAAGAAGTTGGCTGCGAACGCGGCAGGGACACGAGCCTTGAGACGCCAATAGAGTGTTGTAGCAAAAATGCACGATGCGGCGAAATCCTTGCTATTTCGCGCAGTGCTGCGCACCGCGAATCTGATCGCGGACACATCGGGCTTTGGCGATGCAATTATCTGAAGGCCGGCAGGAGGATCATCGGGTTGGCGAAATGTTGCCGGTACTTTTTTATCGGCCTTTAACCAGCTTCCCAAATAACGGCGGACGGCTCGTAATCCGGTAGATCTGTCGAAATTGCCTGAGATGGTCAGGGTGGCATTATCGGCCGTCAGAAAACGGTTTTTCGCGTCAACGAGATCGCCAAATTCGATCTTTTTGAGAGAATCGACTGTGCCGTATTGTGGCCTGCCGTAAGGAAAGGTGCCAAAAAGACGCTTTGCGATCGCATGGTCGGCTACATAGGTTGGCTCGACTTCCACTAATGACAGGGTTCTCAGAAGCGCAGCCCGCAGTTTTGAAGTGGTTTCTTTGTCAATAACGGGATTTGAAACGGCGGTTGCGACAGTTTCCAGCATGGTCGTAAAACCTTCTGGCTTGGACGAAGCATTTATCTGGATATAGTCGTAATTTGTCTCGATGACGAGATCGCCGCCAAGGTCCTCTTTGAAAAAATCCCGAGCCGCCTCGTTTGGAAAAAGGTTATTGGCGAGCATTTGCATCAGGCCTTCTTTGCCCTGGGGATCGAATGCCGAACCTGAATGGATACGCAGCTTTAGCGTGACCTTGTCCGCCTTGGCATCGCTCCACATGAGCACTTTTAGGCCGTTGAGGAGCTTTTCCTGCTTTGGAGCAGGCAACGGCGTTTGACCAAACAATGCCGATGCGAGCATAATACAAATTAGTAGTACCAGCCCACAACCCGTTTTTACTTTTTCACTTTTTAACATTTCGACTTTCTATTAGTTTCACAAATGAAAATATTAGATGTCCGTAGCAAACGCGTCAACCACAGACCGCATCTATAAAAAATGAGAAACCGCACCGCGGCGGCAGAAGAAAAATTTTGTTAAAAAATGCTGAACTTCTGAAAAAAATCGCGGTATAATTCAGTTAACTGTATGTTGCTCGTGAAACGAGTGACTCAATGAGGTCAGAAAATGGGAAAAATTGTTAAATATTGCAATTCTTGCGACGAAGGTTTCGCCGCAAAATTCACTTTTTGTCCCGATTGCGGTAAAACGCTCGAAAGTTTTGAAATGAATCCGGTTCAGGCGAGTTCAGCTCCGGCGGAATCCGTTGCGGTTCCTGTTACGCCTGAACCTGCCAATATCCTTGAAATACCTAAGGAAACAGTTCAGAATGCAGTATCTTCGAACGGCTCTGTCGAACGGCCGATCATAGAAGTGGCCCCACCAACGACGAAGATCGTAGCGTCCGCCAAGACCGTCGTGAACACTCCTCCTATCAAAAAAACTGAAACGTCAAAGACAGCGTCAGCAGATGTTTTTCATCAAACAAAGCCGCTCTATGCGGACAGAAAACCTAGGTCGCTGGAAGAAGAGCACGATGCGTATGCGTCTGACGGTAATTTCTACGTTACGGTAATCGAAGAAAAGAACGTCAAGCAGCGGAACACGCTGCTGCTGGGTTCACTTTGCCTGATAGTATTCTCGCTGATGAGCGGGCTGGTTTACAACATCTTCAGCAAAGATCTCGAAGTCGGTGCTATAAACGAAGACACGTTTCTCGCCTCGTTGATAGACGATGTACCGATGGACGTTGAGGAGGAACGGCAGCAGAAGCTGGATAAAAACGCCGGAGGCGGCGGCGGCAGTGGAAACAACGAAAAAGAGGAGACAACTCAGGGAGATCTGGCAAATCAGACAAAAAATCCGGAACGTCCGCCGCAGGCCATCCCTAGACTGACCAATCCTGAAGTGGTTTTACCGCAGGCAGCGACCCAGGGAAACAGGACCTTTGAGCAGAAATACGATCGTTACGGTGATCCGAACGGCAGATTTTCAAACTACTCTAACGGCACCGGGTCAGGCGGAGGCCAGGGCAACGGCAGCGGAAACGGCCAGGGCAACGGCCGAGGAGATGGTGCCGGTAACGGTAACGGCTCGGGATTTGGTAATGGCAATGGTAACGGAAATGGCAACGGAAACGGAGATGGCGATTTCGGCCCGCCGCCGCCACCGAAGCCTGTTGGAGTAACACAGGGCATCAAGATCCTTTCAAAGCCGCAGCCTAAATACACTGATCCAGCCAGACAAAATCAATTGCAGGGGCAGGTGACCCTTCGCGTTATGTTTCTCGCAAATGGGGAAATTGGTTCGATAACAACGGTCAGCGGCTTGGGTTATGGATTGACGGAACAGGCTATCGCCGCCGCAAGACAGATCAGATTTGAGCCGGCTAAACGCGATGGGGTTCCCGTTAATTCTCAGAGAACGATACAGTACAGTTTTAATATGTACTAAGCGGAACCTATTGCAAATTAAAGGGCGAGCCATTTTAGAAAGCGGCTCGCTTTTTTTGTTTTGAAATTAGGCTTCTAAATAAAAACCACGGTTTGTGATGAAGGAATATCGAACCTCTTGCGGCAACGCATGTTCTTGCACATAAGTGTGTCGTCCACCCGCACCATGTAATCACGTGATTTCTCAAAACGCGCGCGGTCGTGCTCATTGAGATTTTTGGGCGTCTGTTTTCGCTTGATGCGTTTTAACCAGCGGACATCATAGTCGTGCCTCTCGCGGCAACTAGGACAAGAAAAACTCGCCGCTTTTGTTTCCTGCCGTTCATCGAAAATATCTCGCTCTTGCATAAGGGAATTATACCGCGAAGCTAAAAAAGTTCGCGAAGATATTTAAAACTAAAAATTCCGGTGTCGTGTCCGTCAGAGAAATAGAAGTTGAGAGCGTATCGTCCAACGATCGAGATGTTGCTGAAAGTTATGTCATCGGCGACGCTATCGTTGCTGAGTATTTTTTCACCTGTCCACTCATTTACACACGAAGCGCATGGACAACTGCGGCGAAGTTGGGCCGCAGTGAATTGCGTCTCGGTTTTGTCGGACCATTTTATCGAAATCTGAGCGTTCGATTCTTCGACAATTTGTGTGGGTTCGATAGCTATATTCCCTCGTAGACGTTTGGTGGCGGCGGACTGAAATCTCTGGTTTGTGAACCCGGAAAGACTCTTCTATAAGCAACGAAAACACCGGCAAACATGATCGGAATGGTGAAATACAAACCAACTGCACATGCAAGGTAGCCGAGGAAACCGAGGGCGAACTGACAGAGTATAAGGCTGACTACCCCTCCGAGATTCGCCCACGAGGCTCTCGCACTGAGTTTAAATGCCTCGATGCCGGACAGGTTTCGCTCGACGATCAACGGATAAGAGAAGATCAGGAAGGCGTGGATACAGCTCAGGACGATCGCCATTATCACACCCTCAAAAATAAGGGTTCCGTAGAGCGCAAATATTGCGGATGGGTTTACAATGCCGCGCGAATCCACCATCGAGAACATTATGCCCGCCATCGAAACCCACATCACGATCATGAATACGATCATTGGTAGCACAAGGATCAACGTTGCGATCAAAGCCTGCACAAAGAAATTGAATCCTTTGAACAGGTCGCTGAAGTCGGGCGGCTTTCCGCTGGAGAGTTGAAACAGAACAAAATAGATACCGCAATACATCGCTCCTAGGCCAATGCCGAACGGAATTATGCCAGCGATCAACATACCGACGAGCGTGATCGCAAACATCATCCAATAATGGGGCTTGATCATTTCCCAGCCTTCTTTAAAGCACTCGACCGCCCGAATTTGGCCGACGGTAAATTCCGGTTGTTCCATCATATTATTCCGTTTAGCGGTTGCTAGTCTGCTGTGTAGATCTTACTCAAATAATCCTCGACCATTCTATCACTTGAGAACAGATGAGTGAGCGTTGCAATAGAATTTTTCATTCGTCGGATCCAGCCTGCCGGAAGGCCTGTATCATCGGTTGAGTAAAATGCGGGGATGATCTCGTTTTCTAAAGTAGCGTAAAGAGCCTCGGCGTCATTTGCATCTATGAGTTCGTCTATCCCTTCGGCGGACATATCGCCAATGGAGAAACCGTTCTCGCCGTTAAACCCTTCGATCCACCACCCGTCGAGAATTGAGAAATTTAAGACGCCGTTCATCGCGGCTTTCATTCCGCTCGTGCCGCTGGCTTCCATCGGACGTCGCGGGACGTTCATCCAGACGTCAACGCCCTGCACTAAGTAACGCGCGACTTCCTGATCTTAATCCTCAATGAAGACTGCTCGTTTTTGCCAATTCGATTCGTGGTTGATGCTCATCAATTCCTGCAAGATGGATTTGGCTGTGCGGTCTTGTGGATGTGCCTTTCCTGCAAAGACAAACTGCACAGGCCGCTCGGAATGATCGACCATTCTTAGCAGGCGGTCAATATCGGTAAATAGCAGATCCCAACGCTTGTACGCGGCAACACGGCGAGCAAAGCCAATTGTTAAAACATCAGGCGAAAACAGTTCGGTCGTGTTTTCGTGTTCGTTGATAGTATCTCGTGTTCCAGTGTTTTTTGATCGCGTCCGTTCACGAATAAATGCTATCAAGAGGTTCTTTAATGTCCTGTGAGTGTTCCAAATGTCAGAATCAGATAAAGAACCGATAGCTTTTTCCCAGTCGTTGCTGCTGCGAACCATCTCGTGCCAATTCGTGCCGATCTTGTTCTCATAGAGTTTCTGAAACGCCGGTGCGACCCACGTCGGAGCGTGAACGCCGTTTGTTACAGAAGTGATCGGAACTGCATTTGCGTCGGTACGATCGGGAAACATCTTTAGCCACAAATTGCGCGAGACCTCGCCATGTTTTTCGCTAACGCCATTTGCCGAACGGGTCATACGAATAGCAAGCGGCGTCATGCCGAAAAACTCTTCGTCGTCCGTCAGATCAGCACGGCCGAGCGCGAGAAATTCGTCGGTCGTCAGTTTTAGCGAAGAGATAAAATCCTCGCTGAAGCACTCACTAAGCAGTTTCGGCTGGAAAACGTCATTACCTGCTGCGACAGGGGTGTGCGTCGTGAAAACACATTTTTCACAAACTGCCGAAGAGGCATCGGCGAATGAAGCATCGGGAAACAAGGAAAGATATTCGCGGGCAAGTTCGAGCGTTGAAAACGCCGCATGGCCTTCGTTAAGGTGAAAAACAGACGGGTCGATTCCGAGCTTTCTCAACAAACGCACGCCACCAATTCCGAGGACCTTTTCCTGCACGATGCGCGTTTCAGTGTCGCCGCCGTAAAGGTGGCCGGTGATCAGGCGATCAACTTCGCCATTTTGCCGAACGTTTGTATCAAGCAAATAAAGCGGAATGCGGCCAATGCGGGCAAGCCAGGCTTGAGCGACGACCTCGCGGCCGCGGATGTGAATCGAAACTGTCGTTCGTTGGCCGTCCGCATCTAACACCGGCGTTAGAGCAAGCTCGGATTCAAACACGTCGTTGTAAGATTCCTCTTGCCAGCCGTCATGCCTAATACGCTGACGAAAGTAGCCATAGCGATAAAGCAGTCCAACTGCCGTAAGCGGCAGATCTAGATCGCTCGCCGATTTCAAATGATCGCCCGCGAGGATGCCGAGCCCGCCGGAATAATTTGGCAGGGAATTGTGGACGCCATATTCCGCGCAAAAGTAGGCAAAGCTTGTTGTTCGAGGTTTGTCGTTCGTTGAGACGTAGCGCAGAAAACGCTCGTTGAAATGTTGGAGACGAGCCACGTAATCCTCATCCGCAGCCTTTTGCCATAAACGAAGTTCCTTTACTTTTTTCAATAAAAGTCGAGGACTCTGCTCACACTTTTCCCACAAAGCGGGATCGAGATCACGAAAAAGTGCGATGCCCTCGGGTTGCCAAGACCAATAAAAATTGGACGAGATCTCGACCAGCGGCTTTAGCTGGTCGGGCAGCTCGCGTCTGAGTTCAAAATCCGTTCTGAAACTTGTTTCTGTCTTAAAGGGTACTGCTTGAGTTGTAATATCGGTCGAGGCCTCCGTCATAAATACGTAAAATCAATTTTGAAAGGTGACAAACGAATATATAACGAATCACAGCGAAGTATCAAATTTCATAGTCAGAACCCGCTGACAAATGCCCGACAGGCATGAACCGGTAATGCAATGCAACGACGAGCCCAAACACGGCTCCGATGATCGTCAATCCGACACCGACTCGAAGATAATCCGGGAAATTGCCTAGGCCGATCATCCACCACAGAACACTCATCGCCACCCCACCGACCGCAAAAAATACCGGTAACACAATGAACTGATATCTGAATCTGCGCGGTTTGTCTTCGCGGTTGAAGAAGATCAACGGTTTTAGCCGGTCATATTCCCACGCGACGAGATAAATTGCTGCAAGACACATGAAGATCGTCAGTAGCCACGTGCCCTGAAAACCGACCGAGCATGTCAGCACGGCGATATTTGCAATGATTGGTAGGAACATCATCGCTCCGATGTGCGACGTTCGCGGGATGAGCAGCAGGATCGCCGCGATTAATTGCGACCAGCCGATGAATTCGTAATAGAAACCCGTGTCCATCAGTGCATTAAAATAATGCCCGACGGGGTTTGAATCCGGCAGGATCGTGAAGGGTTTGTGCAGTATCTTTGGAATGCTCGGCGGAATGAATGCGACGGCGAGGAGACACCGCGTAAAAGCGGTGAACATTTGCGTCCACCAACGCCGGGTAAACGCAACGTGCAGGTCATCGAGTGTATGTTCGAGCTTCATATTTAAAATATAACGTTGAAATGTCGATAAAAGGTTCGCCTTTGTTGAGAGAGAGGTATATTTTGCGTAATATTTGAGTTTCGCTTGTGCGACCTACGATATGAAACTCGATATTATCCCTGTTAAATGGACCGACGAAGGCGTAGCGATGCTTGACCAGCGTTTGCTGCCCACCGAAGAAAAATGGCTGATGTATCGCGACTACAACGGCGTCGCGGACGGCATTCGCGATATGGTTGTACGCGGGGCTCCGGCGATAGGAGTTTCGGCGGCGTATGGAGTGGCTCTAGGCGCAAAGAATTTTGTCGGCACAAATGTTGATGACCTTGCGGACGAACTCGAATTTGTCAGCGATGTTATAGGTAAAACGCGTCCGACGGCCGTCAACCTTTTCTGGGCACTCGACCGAATGAAACGCACATTCCAAAAAGCCAAAGCCGAAGGGAAGTCTGTCAGCGAGATCAAGGAGATATTAAAAACCGACGCGATCGCCATTCACGACGAAGATATCGACGCTCAGCGTCTGATCGCAAAATTTGGCGGTGAACTGCTCGCCGACAATTCCACCGTCCTGACGCATTGCAACGCTGGAGCTCTCGCAACCGGCGGGGTTTGGGGAACGGCGCTCGGAGTCATTCGCGGAGCGGTCGATCAAGGCAAACACATCGCTGTCATCGCCGATGAGACACGGCCTTACCTGCAAGGCGCCCGGCTTACCGCCTGGGAATTGATGCAGGATGACATTCCCGTTACGCTCATCACCGACAACATGAGCGGCCACATAATGAAAAAAGGCGACGTGCAGGCGGTCGTCGTCGGTTCCGACCGCATCGCCGCGAATGGCGATGTCGCCAACAAGATCGGCACCTACATGGTCGCCGTCCTTGCCAAACGCCACAACATTCCGTTCTACGTCGCCGCGCCCCTTTCGACCGTCGATCTCAACTGCCCCACCGGCGACGAGATCCCCATCGAGGTCCGCGACCGCGTCGAGGTCACACATGTCAAGGAGCATCAGCTTGCCCCAGACGGAGTCGGCATCACCAACTACGCCTTCGACGTCACGCCGAACGATCTCGTAACCGCCATCATCACCGAAAAAGGCGTCGCAAGGGCACCTTACACTGAGAGTTTAAAGGCACAGTTCGAACACTAGAGTCCACGATTGCACAAACCATCTTGCCTTTTATAAGCTAGAGCAATGAAACGATCATTGCTCTATCGCCTTGTCATTATCGCTGCAGTCTTTTCTTTAACGGTCACATCTTTCGCCCAGACGCCGTCGCGGGTAACGCCGATGACACCGGATGTGGTTGACAAGTACGAGCAGATGCTGCCGTCGGCTGATTATGTTCGCCGCGAACTGATGATACCGATGCGCGACGGAGTGAAGCTCTTCACCGTTGTCATGATGAAAAAGGGTGTGACAAAAGCGCCCATCCTGCTCTCGCGTACACCATACAA
>JBGARA010000047.1:0-28625 GCA_044230475.1 Pyrinomonadaceae bacterium
ATCGAGAAAACCATGTCATATCGGGAAAATTGGTCTTCCGATCTTTGCGGGAAAGCGCTACTCTGCCTGTGCATCGTTGTGTCATGAACGGGACGGATATTTGATAATTTAGTTGCCTAAAGCGAAAGGAAGTGCGTCGGGGGTCCGCAAACAAAAAGAAGGATCGTTCCACCATCGATCGCGACGTTTCGACAGCTCGATGCCGTAAGCGTACTATTTGCAACAGTTAATAATTTATTTGTAAAAACCGTGGAACGCGCCCCAAAAAGCGGTATTAACTTCAATAGATAGAGCTACTTACAGCGTTCCACCCCCATGTGGAACGCTGCGGAACGCTTGGAACGCTGCTAGTCAGTAGCACATGAGCCTACTTGGTGATTTTATGTCGCCAGAAAAAACGTGTGGGACACCCGGACAGTGGGACAGTATCATCTCCGTGCCGTCGGCGTAGATCTCTGCGGCCTCGGCGTGGAGACCTTGTCCACTCAGAGATCACCGAGGTTTACGCCGAATTCGCAGAGCTAATGTGCGGCAAAAACGACCGGCTCCGAAAAAAAACCAGTGGGACAGTGGGACACTTGAGCAAAACCCAGTAGTTTCAATGGTTTAGCCTGTCCCACTCGGTTTGGGACACATGGGACAGAACTATCGCTCGGGAATTTCGGAGCCTGTTTTGATAGTCGTGAAAAGCAGGATGGCCGCGACAGAGACGCCGGCACTCGCCAGAAATGCCGTGGCAGGGCCGAGCTCATTCCAGACCAGGCCAAATAGCAGCGACGCGGGAAAAACCGTTATGCCGAAGGCGAGATTGTAGAGTCCGTAAGCTGTACCGCGTTTGTTTTCGGGAACCATGTCCGCGACGAAGGCTTTTTCGACGCCCTCGGTCAGGCCAAAATAGGTACCGTAGATGATGAACAATGTCCACGTCTGCCAAGCCTCGCTGACAAACGCGAAACCTGCATACACGAACGCGTAGATCGCCCAGCCGGTAATGATCACCGTCTTTCGCCCGATCTTGTCCGACAGGTGGCCGCCGATCAGTGAACTGACAACCTTGCTGACGTGCAGTGTCATCCACAGCAGCGGCAAAACGACCGGCGAGATACCAGCTTGCCCGGCCCGCAGCAGCAAAAAGGCGTCGGTCGAATTTGAGAGGGTAAACAGCGCGATCACAACCAGGAAGCGTTTGAAATTGCTGTCAAAGCCCCGCAGGGAAAGGTTTGGCGGTTTGGCGTCGGGTAATTGGAGAATCGATTGTTCCCTTACGAAAAAAACGATGACCAGTAAACCGAGGACGACCGGCACCGATGCGAAAAGAAAGACCTGTTGGTATTCGTGGAGAGTCGGATTTTTCGTGTCCGCCGCAAATATCAGCAGCAGTAGAAAAGCCGCGACCGGGCCAAACACGGCTCCGAGATGATCGGCCGCTCGATTGAATCCGAACGCAAAACCGCGTTCACCGACCGGAACGCTTTCTGCGATCAGAGCATCACGCGGAGCACCACGGATTCCCTTGCCGACGCGGTCGGTCATTCGGACGACGAGCACCTGCGGCCAGCTTGTTACAAATGCAAGCAATGGCCGGGTCACCGCCGCTAAAGAATAGCCGAGCAAAACCGGCAGTTTTCGTTTATGCAAACGGTCGCTGAGATAACCCGAAAAAAGTTTGATGATGCTCGCGATCGACTCGGCAAATCCTTCGATGAGGCCGATAGCAAATGGCGACGCGCCGAGCGACAACGCGAGAAAGGCGGGCAGGATCGGATAGATTATTTCGCTGGATACGTCATTGAGCAGGGCGACAAAACTCAACGCCAACACGTTTCGCGGCAGGCTGGTGTATCTCTTCCAAAAACCTGTCGGAGTTTTTGCCGTTGACGGATCCATCGATTATTTGGCCTGTGTAGTTCTGGTCTTAGAAACAGGTTTTTTGCTTGTGCTCAGCCACCAGAAAGAAAGGCTGCCCACAATGGCAATGACCAGTATCACGGCGACGATAGTCATCCGAAAAGCCATCTTCACAGTCTTCTTGAGCAGCCGAAAAACGATATATGCAACAGCAGCGAAAACCAGAAAAAACAGGACAGCCGCTACGATACCCAGGCTTTCACTCATTTTTGATTCCCCCGTGCTCGTTCTATTCTGTCAATATCCTCTTCAGTAAGAGAGGCAGTCTCGCTCGGTATGTTGTATTCCTCATCAGCCCACGCACCAAAATCGAGCAGCTTGCACCGCTCCGAACAAAACGGTCGAAATTCGTTACCTGTATATTCTGTTTCCGTCCCGCACTGGGGACATTTAACGACTGGCATAATGACAATTTAGGATATCAAATTTGTGTCGGTAGCCCGCACGTAAGTAAGGGCTCACGTAAGATGATAAGCCCTTACTAACGTGCGGGCTACTGACACCATGCGAACATTCAACTTGTGTTTGACGTATTTGATAAAATAGATAGCCTCTGCGAGGAATACTTTATGACCAATTACAAAGAAAAATTTGACCGCTGGCAGAAAAAAGCGACTGAAAAGTTCGAGGAGATCGATTCCCAGCTTGGGCTAAAAGAAAAGATCGAGAGCGGAGCGCGAGTCGTCGTTGACACTGCTCAAAAAGGGGCTGAGTACATAAAAACTGAGGCAGAAAAAAGCGACATCGGCAGATCGGCAGTTAAGGTTACGGAGGACGTTGTAAACGCCGCAACCGAAACCGCAAAAACCGCTTGGAACGTCAGCGAACCGGTTCGTGACGTAGCTGTTGACGCAGGCACGAAAGCCGGCGGAGTCGTCGTAGATGTCGCAGGCAAGGCTGGAGACATAATTGATGATGCAGCGCAGACAGTAGGCAAAGGCGCGAAGAATGTATCGAAGGTAGTCGGTTTCGGTTCAAGCCTTGCGTCAATGCTCGATTCGGCCATGAAGTCCGCCAAAAAAGCCGCCGATTGGGCACAGGCAGATCCGGTCGGTGCGGCAACGACGGGCGTTTCGATGGCGATCGGCGCCGGGTTAGGAGTTGTTTTCACCGGCATCAGTTCGCACTGGCTGTTGAACTCAGCTATCCCGACCTGGTCGGTCAAAAAACTCGCCGAGAGTTTTGACGGCTACCTCAAACGCCGCGAAGAACTTATAGAGAAAGGCCAGTTAAACGAGGCGGATGCCGAACGTATTAAGTTCGAACGCGACATCGCAACGCGCATCGGAGCGCCGTTGCTCGGCGCATTTTCGTTTGCGTCAGGTGCCGTGATGATGACAAATATCTTGGACCCGAAAAACATCACGGGCTTTCCCATCGGAACGATCATCGGCGGCAACCCGCTGCTCGAAGGCGTCTGGTTCTTCGGCAACGGAATGGTGTGCTTTAAGACGAGCTACGATTTCTTCATGATCGCCCTCGACGGCCACGAAGACGTCGAAAAAATGGTCAAGGAAATCAAGGGCCTGCTTCCTACATCTGCATAAGAATAGCCACAAAAAGCACAAATGGCACAAAAATAGAATTACTTCCTATTTGTGTCTTTTGTGCTTTTTGTGGCAATTTTCTTAGTTGATTTGAATTGGAAACGGCACAAAACACAGAACAAAAATGATCAAAGTGAGAAATGCGATCACCTTTCGTTTTGTGTCTAGCGGTGTTTGATCGAACGGGGCCGGATGACGAATGCGCATCATGATCGCGAGGATTATTGCGACCAGAAAACCGCTCGGGCTGCCGTAAAAATACAAGCCCAAAATGGACAATGTCGCCATCACCGGGAAGGCGATCCGGCCCGTCCACTTATGCACCTTTTCGCCGAAAACTGCATAAACGGCATGTCCCCCATCGAGTTGTCCTGATGGAATTAGATTTAGTGCCGTCACCAGAAGTCCAACCCAGGAAGCATAATAGAAAGCGTTGCCGACACTCACGGTCGGGTCCTTTCCAAACAGGAACCCAAGTCCGCGCATGAACAGCGGATCGGTAAACGTAAGGCCGCTCGGGTTTGCAAGCTGTGCAGGCGTGGCCGGCGTCATCGTCATGATCCCGGCTATCGCAACAGGTATCAACGCTATGAATCCGGCGATCGGCCCCGCAACGCCAATGTCAAAAACGGCCCTTCGTGTCGGCATTGGGGACATTATTTTGATAAATGCTCCGAATGTTCCCGCGGGCCCGATCATCGGCGGTGTCGGCAAAAAGAATGGCAAGGTCGCATCGACTCTGTAAATGCGGCATGCGATGTAATGCCCCATCTCATGACAGATCAAAATGAACAGCAGAGAGCTTGAAAATTTCAGCCCGTAAACCAACTCATCTGTGTGTGCAAAAAGATGCCCGACGATGTCAACGATCAGCGCAGCGTACCTCATCGGCAAAGCTGCAAGCAGGTGTAGAAAATCGGACAGAGTTTGTGGGTCTTCCGTTGGTAGAATGTCCCGCGGTCCAAAAGGAAAAAGCGTTCCGGCGATCGTTGCTGTGCAGAATGTAATGGCCAACAGCAGCAGATGCCTGATCCATGTGGCCACGGTCGGCTTCATCACCGGCCGGCCGTAATATATCGGTTGTTCGAGCAGTTCGGGATCGGTCATCTCTGAGGCTAATAAAAAGATCGCAGCTCATTCCGAGGGACATAATGCTCGCCCTCGCGATCTGCGACCTAATAATTTAATGATACTAAAAAATTGAGTTGTTAATCTACGGACTTAGCCGAAAGCTCCTTGCCGGGTTTGAACCTGATGGTTTTGCCCGCCGGAATAGGGACTTCTTTACCGGTTCGCGGATTTCGCCCGACACCGCGCTTTCGCGGTTTGACAACAAAAACGCCAAAACCACGAAGCTCAATGCGCTTTCCAGCAGCCAGAGCTTCCTTCATTGCTTCAAACAGCGAATCAACGACCTGCTCGGCTTTTTGCTTTGGCACACCGGTTTTGTCGGCGACCAGATTGACAATATCCAGCTTGATCATTTTTTCCTCCTTCTCGAACAAAAATGTGGAGAGAAAACCAAATAAAACGTTTTTGAATCATAATCCTCTAAATCCGCATCTGTCAAGGGTTTGCAGTCGATTTAACACCGGCGAAAAATAATATGTTTTGTCCTCGGGTCAGGCGAAAATGCTAAAATCATTGCAAACAGGTCAAGGAGGTTACGTTATGCGTTGGGGAAACCAAAGAGAGAGCGACAATATCGAAGACCGGCGTGGGCGTGGAGGCCTGGCTGTCGGTGGTGGCGGCCTCGGCATACTTGTGATCGCTCTGGCAGTCTGGCTGTGCGGCGGCGATCCGATGCAATTTTTGCAGAGCGTCCCCAACCAAACAGCCGTTGAACAACCCGCCGCAAACAAAACGACCGCACCCGACGGCAACGAAAAGTTTGCGCGGCTTGTTTTAGGCAGCACCGAAGACATCTGGGGCGAGGTCTTGCCGCAGCAGACACGTATTCGTTACGTTGCTCCAAAGCTGGTGCTTTACTCAGGCCAGACGACCTCCTCTTGCGGCGGAGCGAGCGCCGCAATGGGCCCGTTCTATTGCCCGGGTGATCAAAAACTTTATCTCGATTTTGCATTCTTTCAGGAACTCAAAAACGAGTTCAAAGCACCGGGCGATTTTGCGCAGGCCTACGTCATCGCTCACGAAGTCGCACACCACGTTCAGAACCTAATGGGCACGATGAACAGGTTCGGGACATCGGGGCCGGACAATAGAGCGTCTGTTGCCCTCGAACTTCAGGCCGATTGTTACGCCGGAGTTTGGGGCTTTTATGCAAACAAAAGAGGAAATATAGAGGTCGGCGACGTCGAAGAAGCTATCCGAGCTGCCGCGTCTGTAGGTGACGACATGATCCAGCGCCGCACGCAAGGCTACGTCGTGCCCGAATCATTCACCCACGGTTCGGCTCAGCAGCGAATGCAATGGTTCAGTAGAGGATTTCAAAGCGGTGAGATAAAACAGTGCAATACGTTCAGATAATATGTAATTTACGCGAACGGTTTGCCATACATTTCCTGATAGACCCAACCGAGAAAACGCGCTTCGGCGGTGCAGAGAGCTTCGAGCCAGCAGCTTGTAAGATATAAACGTTTTTCGACTTTTGTAGTAAGTTTTTCAGCCTTTGCCAACGAAGATGCGTCGAGGTCATTGTCGAGATCATACGATTCGGCGATCTCGGTTTTTGTTTTGTGAGATTCCTGCAGCGCTTCGAGCAGATCGCTGATCCAGAGTTTCAATAACGGCTCGCTGTTGTTTTCGGCCAAGGCCTGAAACGAACCGACCGCGAATCTCGCCTCGGCATTTTCAAATGGAAATATCGAAATTCCCTGCTCGACGTCGTCCATCTGTTTCCACTGAAAAAGTTCTTCTGTATTAGGGTGACGCATTCGTGCCGTGCGCTCGTCGTACATTAAAAACCACTCGAGCAGATCGGCCAGCGAACTTGTTTCGGGCTCGCCACCATTCTTAAAGCGTAATTTCGGAGGCTCGTTTTGTTTTCCGTTAGCATCGGCCATAAAGTTAGATTCTAGCATGCCGGCACAAACAGTCGCGTTTCTGGCTTTTGCTCGGCTATAATCTTCTACAACAGTGGCAGACGAAACATTGGAAAATTCGCTTGATCTATCCGCTCTCACAAAAGAGGAAGAGCGCGATCTCGGTTTCGGCTCGGTCGTTTCGGGTCAAAGCCGGCAAAGACTGCTGAATTCCGACGGTACGTTCAATGTCGAACGTACCGGTTTGCCGGTGCTCTCGTCGCTCAATCTATTTCACACTTTGCTCTCGATGAAGTGGCGGACTTTCCTTTTGCTGGTTCTGCTGCTTTATTTTTTCAGCAATATCGTGTTCGGAGCTTTGTATGCATCGTTCGGCCCTACCGGGCTTGTCGATACATCCGCCGAACCGATGACAAATATTTTCGTGCGCGGATTTTTCTTCAGCGTGCAGACATTTGCGACCATCGGTTATGGGACGATACATCCGGCGGGCATCGTCCCCAACCTGCTCGTCACCATTGAATCGTATTACAGCCTGCTCGCAAATGCTCTGATCACCGGTCTCGTTTTCGCACGCTTTGCCCGGCCAACCGCGCGGATAATTTTCAGCGACGTCGCTGTCATCGCTCCGTATCGCGGTATCGAAGGATTGATGTTCCGCTTCGTTAATGGCCGCAGCAGCCAGTTGATCGACGTCACTATCAAAGTTCTCTTCGCCCGCTTTGTAAACGACAACGGCCGCACGGTCCGCCGCTTTGATTTTCTCGATCTCGAACGCAACAACGTGACCTTTTTGCCGCTTGCGTTAACCGTAGTTCACCCGATCACGGAAAATTCGCCGATGAAAGGCCTCACTCAGGAAGATCTGATCGCAACCGATGCCGAGCTGCTGATACTGATAACCGCGACCGATGAAACTTTTGCGCAGGTCGTTCACACGCGTTCGTCGTACAAGCCCCACGAGATCCGCTGCGGATATAAATTTGCAAATATTTATAACGAGGTCCAGGACGGCGAGCCGATCTCGATCAATATTCGCAAATTGTCTGCGATCGAACGAGCCGACGCGGGAACGCCGTCGAAGGGAGGCCCGATACTTTTAAGCTAATGTTTACCGGATTAATAGAAGAACTCGGAAAGATCGAAAGCTGTCAGCCACACGCAGGCGGCAGCCGGATCATCGTCTCTGCTGATCTAGTAACCGCCGACATTTCAAACGGAGATTCGATCGCGGTGAATGGAGTTTGTCTGACTGCACTAGATGTTTCACACAATTCATTCGCCGCCGACATCTCACCCGAAACTTTGAATAAAACAACGCTTGGAAATTTACAACCAGGATCGAGCGTCAATCTCGAACGCTCCGTCACGCCCGCAACACGTCTCGGCGGCCACATCGTCCAAGGCCATGTCGATGGACGCGGCACATTTATCTCAGCAACATCACATGGCGATTTCTGGATGGTAAAGATCGGCTTCCCGCCCGAACTCGCGCGCTACTTCGTCCATAAAGGCTCTGTCTCCGTCGAAGGCATCTCGCTCACGATCGCCGCTCTCAACGAGGACAATTTTGACATCGCTGTCATCCCAAAGACCTGGGAAATGACAAATCTCTCATCTCTAAAACCCAACGACGCCGTCAACCTCGAAGCCGACATCATCGCCAAGCATGTCGAACGGCTTTTGGCTTTGCCATAGCATTCAAACACAAAAAAGAGTGCCGTGTAGCACCCTTTTTCTTTCCCGAAACCGCTTTCGGGGTATGTCCTTTGGGGGAGCCTATCAGAAACCAGTCGCTATCGCTCCCAGTTTTTGACAGACCTATTTCGCTCCGCCGGCCAGCTTTCCGATCAGCGTGAAGAGCGGCAGGTACATCGAAATAACGATCGAACCGATGGTTACGCCGAGAAATGCGATCAGAACCGGTTCCATCAAACCGAGCAGATCGGCAATGGCCGTATCGACTTCTTCTTCGTAAAAATCGGCGATCTTGGCTAGCATGGCGTCCATAGCGCCAGTCTGTTCACCGACGCCGACCATCTGGCTGACCATGTGCGGGAAAACGTTGGTTGCCTTGAGCGGATCGACAAAGTTCTCGCCGCGTTCGACACCTGCACGTACCTTGAGAATGGCGTCTTCGACGATGACGTTGCCAGCGGTTTTAGCTGTGATGTCGAGCGATTGCAGGATCGGCACACCCGACGATAGCAGTGTCGAGAGAATGCGTGAAAAACGCGCAACGGCGATCTTTCGCAGCAGGCTGCCGACGATCGGCATTTTCAGCATCAGTGAGTCTATCTGCCAACGACCCTTTGGCGTCTTGTAGTAATATCCGATACCGACGCCGCTGCCGATCAATGTCGCCGCCAGCGCGAGGCCACCCCAGCCGGCCAAGAAACTGCTTATCGCCATAACGATACGCGTCGGCAGAGGAAGAGCTTCGCCCGGACCTAACAAGCCGAGGAATATCTGTTGGAACTGCGGTATAACCACGATCATGATGATCGCGATAGCGCCGATAGCGACGGCGATAACCGCTGCCGGATAGATCGACGCCGAAACGATGTTGCGTTTCAGCTTTACGACCTTTTCGATCAACGTGGCGAGACGCTGCAGGATGAGATCGAGCACACCGCCCGTTTCACCGGCTTCGACCATGTGGGTGTAGAGGTTGTCGAAAACCTTAGGGTGCTGCTCGAGCGCGGCGAACAAGGTCGAGCCTTCTTCCACACTCTGACGAACTTGTCTGAGCACGTCCTTAAAGAACGCGTTCTGCTGCTGTTCAGCCAAAATGTCAAGACACTGAACGAGCGGCAAACCCGCGTCGATCATGACCGAAAACTGTCGCGTGAAAACGGCGAGTTCCTTGGCCTTGACCTTTTTGCGTCGGCCGATCTTTGGTATCGCGATCTCGTTGCCTTTTTCAGAGGCTTGGGTCATCACGATCTGCTCGCGCCTGAGCAGCGCGCGGAGTTCATCCTGCGTCGCGGCCTGGCGTTCGCCCGAGACCAGTTCATTCAGTCGATTTCTTCCCTTAAAGGCGTATGTTGGCATTACTTTCTCCTCTCGATACGGCCTGTGAGGTTAACAGGCCTTGTTGGACTAATCATTTCTTAACTGGGACGTTGACCGATCGGACGGCCTTGAGCATATGGGCTGCCTCCGCCGTTCGGCGTCGGCGGACGCTTCAACGGACGCTGATTGGCACCATAGGCGTCGTTCAACCCAGAACCGCGTTCGATCAGTTCTTTCAACTCATCCGCATTCGACGAACGCTGCATCGCAACTTCGAGGCTGATCAGCCGTTTGTGATGAAGCGTCGCGAGCGACTGGTTAAATGTCTGCATTCCAAATTTGTCCTGACCGGTTTGCATCATGGAATAGATCTGGTGGATCTTGTCCTCGCGAATCAGATTACGGATAGCGGCGTTTGGAACCAGTACTTCAAGCGCCATCACACGACCGTCGCCTGATGCTTTTGGCAGCAGCGCCTGACAAAGAATGCCCTCGAGAACGAGCGAAAGCTGGGTTCTTATCTGCGCCTGCTGACCTGCGGGGAAAACGTCGATAATACGGTTGATGGTCGAATAGGCCGAGTTCGTATGCAGTGTTGCAAAAGTCAAGTGTCCGGTTTCGGCGATACGAAGCGCCATCTCGATAGTCTCGAGATCGCGCATTTCGCCGACAAGCACAACGTCCGGATCCTGTCGAAGGGCGGTCCTAAGAGCGGCTCCGAAAGAGTGCGTATCGGCCGAAACCTCGCGCTGATTGACCACGCAGTTCTTGTGATTGTGGAGAAACTCGATCGGGTCTTCGATAGTCAGGATGTGATCATGACGGTCTATGTTGATCTTGTCCACCATCGAGGCAAGAGTGGTAGACTTACCCGAGCCGGTCGGCCCGGTGACAAGTATCAATCCGCGGGGCTTTTTGCACATGTCGCCGATGACCGGCGGCAGGCCAAGAGCATCGAACGATTTGATCTCGTACGGAATAGCACGAAAGACCGCGCCGACCGCACCTTTTTGATTGAAAAGATTTGCACGAAAACGCGACATTCCTTTTAAGCCAAACGAGAAATCGAGTTCGAGATTTTCTTCGAAGCGGTGTTTCTGTGCATCGGTCAAAACCGAATATGCAAGCCGCTTGGTATCCGAGGGCGAAAGCGGGCCATAGCCCGGCAGCGGTGAGAGATGTCCGTGAACACGTACTTGCGGGGCCGAATGGGTTGAAAGGTGGAGGTCCGATCCGCCCAAGTCAGTCATTTTCCTGAGAAGATCAGGCAACGTGATCGACGATTCTACTGTGATTGGTTGTGTGTTGCTCATAAATTTATGTGAGAGTTTAAAAGAGATCTATTTCTGCTCAACTGCGGCTCGCTGTGTGGGGCGCACACGGCTCTTTAATGAATTGATCACCTTTTCCGATTCCTCAGCGAGGCGTTCGGATTCCTGTACGGATGAATTGGTAACGACGCTGTAAACCAAGCCGTCAACCTCGGTGAAATAGAACGTCCGATTTTGTATGCCGCCGGTCTTTGTCTGCGATTGCGCGGTGACGACGTAAACATTCTGGCCCGCGATGTCCTTTTGGTAATCGTTGACCACCCAGCCGTTCTCCTTGATCATCCGGTCGATAACGTCGCGACGAAGCTGCGTCGTCGGCACGCCGCCGACACTCTTTGCCCGGCTGCCATCGATACGCATCGACGACGGGCCGACAACGGAGATCGACGCCGATCCGATCTGGTCACCGGAGGAATTATCTACGCGAAACTGGAGTTCGCTCGCAGTCGATTGTGCCGGTTTCCAGCCTACCGGAGCCGGATCGCCAGAAGGCAGTGTCGCCGGTGCCGCTGTGTCAGCTTTTTTTGTCTTTTGAGAGGTCGTTTTCGTTGAAGGTTTGGCCTCCGTCTTTGCAGGCGCGGCTCCATTTTCACTTTCACGCTCTTTTGCCAGGCGCATTTGACGCAGCTGAAGCTCACGTTTTGCAGCCTGTAAGGCTCGTTTGCGTTTCATGCGCGCACGATATTGACGCCACCACCGCTTGGAATATTTTTTATAGTGCTTGGCGTGTTTGCGATGTTTATGCGGACCGGCTTCCACTTGCTGTGTGGCAAGCGGGATCATCGTGCCAATGCCTATCACGACCGCCAAAAATAATGCTGTTGCCCTACTAACTAACATATTGCCTCCAAATTACAGTACTGTTTCCTTAACAACTTCTTCGATAGTGGTGATACCCTCGCGTATCTTGCAAAGTCCCGATTCGCGAAGCGTGATCATGCCGAGATCGATAGCCTTTTTTCTCAGTTCCATCGCGCTCGCGCCGATGATGATCAGCTCGCGGAGTTCATCGTTGATCTCCATGACCTCATATAAACCGACTCGTCCCTTATAACCTGTGTTGTTACAGGTCGAGCAGCCTTTGCCCTTATAGAGCTTCAGAGAAGGCGCTTCTTCCTTTGTAAAGCCGATCTCTACCAAGCCTTCGGGCGGCAAATGAACTTCTTCTTTGCATTCGCTGCAAATCCTGCGTATAAGCCGCTGCGCCTGAATGATGTTTACAGACGTGGCGACCAGAAAAGGCTCAATACCCATGTTCACCAGACGCGAAACCGTCGATGGAGCGTCGTTGGTATGCAGCGTCGAGAGAACAAGGTGGCCCGTCAATGCGGCTTTGATCGCGATCTCGGCCGTTTCAAAGTCACGGATCTCACCGACCAGAACAATGTTTGGATCCTGACGCAGGAATGAACGAAGTGCCGCGGCAAAATTCAAGCCGATCTGCTCCTTCATCTGGACCTGGTTGATGCCCTGCAGATTGAACTCGACCGGATCTTCGGCGGTCATGATGTTGGTCTCAGGCGTGTTCAATGATTGAAGCGCCGAATAGAGCGTGTTCGTTTTACCCGAACCTGTCGGCCCCGTAACGAGCACCATTCCGTACGGATTGGCGATCGCACGTTTGAATTTATCGAGGCTTTCCTGCTCGAAACCAAGCTTTGTCATGTCGAGCATCAGCTTCTCTTTATCGAGCAAGCGGAGCACAACCTTTTCGCCGAAAAGTGTCGGCAATGTCGAAACACGGAAATCGAGTTCGCGCGAACGGTTGTCGATCTTGACCTTGATCTTGATACGTCCGTCCTGCGGCAAGCGCTTCTCAGAGATGTCGAGCTTCGACATGATCTTGAGACGCGAGATAAGCGGGTCGCGTATCTTCATCGGCGGATGCATCACGTCATACAAAACGCCATCGATACGAAAGCGTATGCGGAAATCTTTCTCGTAAGGCTCGACGTGAATATCAGATGCGCCGCGGCGAAGCGAATCGACCATCAGCACGTTTACAAGCCGGACGACAGGAGCATCTTCGCTGGCACGGGCCAAAGCAGCCAGATCGATCTCGTCGTTGTCCTCAACGACCTCGAAATCCTCGCCGTCGTGCCCCCCGAACTCAAATCGGTCGAGCGAAACATCAAGATCTTCCGCCTTTAGTTTTTCGCCGACTGGGCCGCCGGATCTCTTTTTGTGCCCGTTGCCGTTTCCGTTTTTGCCGGCTGCGACCTGTTCGGCCTCAACGGCAAAAGCAGCGTCAAAGATGTCGATCTCCGATGAGCCGCTGTAATATTTTGCGATGGCGTGCTGGATCGACGTTTCGGATGCGATCACTGGTTCGACGTTAAGCCCGGTCATGAACTTAATGTCGTCCATCGCAAACACATTGGTCGGATCGGCCATCGCCATCGTCAGCGTTGCCCCGACTTTAGAGATTGGAAGGACAGTGTATTTGAGGGAGACCTCTTCGGAGATAAGTTTGATGACGTCCTTTTCGATCTGGAAAAGATCGAGATTGATCGACGGAACGCCGTATTGCCGCGAGAGAACGGCTGTGACTACATCGTCGGATACGTGGCCGAGCTTTACGAGATTAGAACCCAACCGGCCGCCGTTCGCGCGTTGGTATTCCAGAGTTTCACGCAGCTGCTGCGAAGTGATCAGATTTTCGCGGACAAGAATTTCCCCAAGTTTTGATGACATCTGGTGTGGTGTGTTTCCTGATAAAAACTCCGGCTTTTCAGGAAACAGGAGATAAGTATTTGAACGGTCAATATGACTGAGAGTTGATTAGAAAACGATGATAAACATCGTTGACACTTAATAATACATTGTTAAACTTCCCAGTGTCAACAATTCTTTTGCGGGTATATTTAATCGGTCAAATTGACCTAACGGCATGGTTTTCGTGCGGTTTCGCGGCACATAACCATGCCCTTCAGCGCGTGGCCTGGTCACGAAAGTATTACTAGAGTGTTACTAGCCCGTTTTACCAGGCTTACCTCTTGGCAGGTTAAGCCACCAAAAAGCCGCTTTTCGGCTCCGTTTGACAGATACCTGCAGTTAAGGCAATTTTATTGTCCTTTTCTAAGCTGGATGATAAATGAGCGGACCGCGGTAGCCTCGTTGGTGTCGGGGAAGATCTGAAGAAACTCTTCGTAGGTGGCGATGGCGTCGGCGTATCTTTTTTGGCGTTCGTAGATGAGGCCGAGGAGTTGATAGATGATAACCGCGTCCGGCGCTCCTGACAGTTGCTTTAGAGCGGCTTTTAAGTTTTTGGCTGACTCGGTGTAGTTCGTGTTTTCGCCTTCGAAATCGCCTGAGTTGCCAGCGAGTTCAGCTTTCTCCTTGTAAAGCAAACCCAATCCAGCGTACGCTTCGGGTTGAAAGCCTTTGCCCTCGGTGATAGCACGCTTAAAAGCAGCGATTGCCTTTGCCTCATCGCCGTTCTCTTTTTGGATGCGGCCCTCTACAGCCGACGCCTCTGCGTAAGCACCTCGCAGCTTTCGAGCCGAGACGATAGCTTTTTCAGCCGCTTCGCCATCGCCCGCATCGAGCAGCACGCGAGCCAAGCCGACATATGCTTCGGCATAATTTGGACGCGACTTTATGGCTTTGCGATATGCGGCGGTGGATTTTTCGCGGTCGGACGATGTCAGGCGTTCGGCCTCTTGAAAAGCAAGCTCGGCTGCGTCGGTTGATTTTGCCAGTGTGACTGTGACCTCGCCTTTTTGTAAAGCGGTTAAGGTTTGTGATATTTCTTTGAAGCCATCGGCACGAACTCGGATCGTATGCGTGCCCGCCGAAACTGTCTTGATGGTCAGCTTGCCGTCACTGCCGGTTTTTCCAAATCGAACACCATCGAGCCAGAGGGTTGCGTTCGGTTCGCTGATGACAGTTACAGTGCGAAATGCTGCCTTGGCCTGAGACAATATTCCCTGCGAAAGCAGCAGTAACAGCACCGAAATAAAGGCGAGATATCTCAGCATTTTTGTTGGACGGCCATTGTTTAACATGCGTTGCGTCTTAAGTCAGCCGATGCGCGAAAAATCTTCGCGAACGTTTTCAGGCAGTGGCTCGTCGGGAATGCCGTCGTTGTCGCGGTCCTCGGCAAACAGCATTTTGATGAACGGAGGCGCGATCAGCGTAGTTGCAATAGCCATGAATAGCACCGCCGCAAAGAACTGCTGCCCGATGACTCCGAGACTGAGGCCGATCTGTGCAACGACGATGCCGACCTCACCGCGCGGCACCATGCCGATGCCAACCTGCGCCATTTCGCGCCGCGTCGATCCAAATGCCCCGAGGCCGCAGCCGACAAATTTTGTGACTACCGCGATCAGCGTTAATAAAACGGCAAATACAATTACAGACGTTTCGCGGAACACGGATAGGTTCAACTGCATGCCGATATTTACGAGAAAAAACGGCACAAGAAATTCGGTCACGCCGGTCGTGAGACGATGCATCTTATGATTTTCTTCGGTAGCCTCGGACAATGCCATGCCGGCAAGAAACGCGCCGATGATCGCCGCGACTCCGACATAGACCGAAGCCGCCGACAAACCCAAACACAAGATCAGGCCCAGAGTGAAAAACGGTCTGCCGAGACGCAGCCGATCCACAAAAGGAGCAAGACGATTGATAATGCGCGACCCGACGAACGCAACAAATGCAACAAACAAGACGGCGGCCACCGCGGTTCGTGCCAAACCAACGTAGCTCACTTCGCCCTGGCTGACTGCTGACACCATCGACAAAATGATAAGTCCGAGAATATCGTCTATGACCGCCGCTCCAAGTATTATTCGCGCCGTCGGAGCGTCAAGCAGGCCAAGCGAGCCAAGAACGCGTGCAGTGATTCCAACCGATGTTGCAACCAGTGCTGCCCCTATGAACATCGATTCCGCAAACGAACCGCCCCAAATATGCCCAATAAAATATCCGGCGACAAACGGCAAAATAACGCCCAGCACGCCGACCGTCATCGCCCGTTTGCCGACACTAAAGATCGATTGCGGAGTCGTCTCTAACCCGACGGTAAACAGCAAAAAAATCACGCCGATCTCGGCAAGAATATTGATGACCCCGGACGGCTCGACCCAACCGAGCAGGCTGGGCCCGACTATGACGCCCGCAAGTATTTCACCGACGACCGCGGGCTGCTTTAGGCGTTCGAACACCTCGGCCAGCAATTTTGCGGCCGCGAGCATGATGAAAAGATCTAGTAGGATCGCGGAGTTTTCGATATTTGCGGCTAAAACAGTCGGCATTTCTAACCTCTGTTCGCTATTTTACCAATTCGACACAGGTTTTTCGGAACTAGGAAGTAATATTCGGAGCGCCTTGATTTTTCTAAAAGCGAAACTATAATCAAATATTCGTGGCTGGGTAGCTCAGCTGGTTAGAGCGCGGGATTCATAACCCCGAGGTCGGGAGTTCAAGTCTCCCCCCCGCCACCACTTATTCGATCTATTAGACGGCTTTTTAAGCCGTCTTTCTTCTTTAGCTAGTTAATCTGCGATAAATGTTCGGCATGCGTTCTGGGAGGCTAAGCACGTCATCGATGATCGTATAGCCTACATCGCCGTAAAGATCTCTTAACTCGGCTTCGCTTTCACGGTCGATAGTGATGCAAAATGGCGTGATGCCGGTTGTCTTGGCTTCGGTTAAGGCTTCGCGAACATCTTCACGAGCGTAGCGAGCGTCGCCGTAGTCATGATCGTAGGGACGTCCATCCGTGAGAATTATTAGCAGCTTTGTTCGTGCTTCCTGTTTGAGAAGTTTGGCTGATGCGTGACGGATCGCGGCGCCGAGACGCGTGTTGTTTTGAAAAGTTATACCGCCAATTCGTTTCTCGATCTCGTCAGAATATTTCTCGTCAAAATCTTTTACGACGTAAAATTTCACGTTGCGGCGGCCCTCGCTCGTAAAGCCATTGATCGAATACACATCGCCGACGGCTTCGAGCGCCTCGCTCATCAGCACGAGGCCTTCCTTTTCTATCTCGATGATCCTGCGCCCGGGATGCGTGTACGGCTGTAGCGGATTTCGCGTGATGGTTCTCGCGGTCGAGGACGACTGATCTAATAGGAGCGAGACGGCAACGTCACGCTGCTTTCGCAAACGTTTCGTATAGATGTTTTCCGATTGCTGTCCGTCGGCACGACGATCGACGACAAAATCGACCAGCGCATTGAGGTCGTAATCTTCACCGTCGAGTTCGCGATTGATCCTCGTCAGATTTTCGGGTTTCATCAATTGGAACTGATGCCTGATCGATGAGATCACTCCTCGGTAGCGCGAGCGGGCAAGCTCGACAAAGTTCCGGTCGCCTTTGCTCGTCTTTTTCTCGATCACACGACTCCACCCTACACGGTAATCATTGAGTTCACGATCCCATTCATCATAAGCAAATGCGATGTCGTCTGCTTCGAGGGCCTGTTCGGGCATTTCGTTTTGCGACCAGGCCTCAGAGCCTTGAAGATCGTCGGGCTCGCCTTCGTCGTCAAGACTGTTCCACGCGTTAAAGAGATCGCGAATGTCCTGCTGCTCCTTTTGCTGTTCGCGTTTCACCTGATCTTCGGTCACTGCCTCAACCGCATTTTTATCATCGTAAGCAAAATCACTTTTTTCTTCGGTATTATCCGATTCAGCCTCCTGCGATTGCTCCGGTGAGATATTTTGAAACAGGTTATAGACGCGGCTCGTCGCCATTAGCGAATCGGCAACGGTCGTTCCCGACATCATTAGATTAGATTCGATCACACTCTCAATTTCGGACACAACCTGGCCGTAAAACCGTTTTGCGTCATCCGTCGCCCCACCGCAAAGTGTTATCTGAAACAACAATTCGAACGGCACCTGATGCATAGGCAGATCGAAAATATAAGGACGGTTTGATCTTAAGAATGACTGCATCAGATCGAGGTCCTTAACCAAGCCGCGATAGCTTTGCCGAAGGAGCGCATCTATCCGCGCATTTTCCATCGTGCCAAATATCTTTCGCGCGAGACGCGGCTCGGGAAATGCCGTAAGGACGACTTTGTAATCAGAATCCGGTGGTAATGGCTTGACTTCTGATCTCGCATCGCTCGATACAGATCTATCGAGATATCCATCTAACGAAAAAGCATCAAGCTCTTCGGCGGTTGCCGAATAAAACGAACTAAGGTCGGCAAAAGCGGCTTTGAGTTCGATGCTATCCTTTTCAAAAGTTCCAAATTCGATCTGGCCTGCACCGTGCGCCGCAAGAACTTTGTAGAGCCGAAAATCCATTTCGTCATCATTGAATTCTGCGACCGTTGACGGGAGAAAGATTGTTTTGCCGTCGCCTATGCGCGTTTCTTGCGGCATTGCCGAAAGCGGCGCGATCTCGATCTCTTTGCCGGTCAACGCCTCGACGTACATTCGCAAAATGCTCTGTATCCTTTCGAGCGGAAGTCCGAGTCGTGTTTCCTGCAAACGTTCATTCGAGGCGCGTGTTTCCAATGCGAAATAACTCCGGCGCGATTTTGAAGACTCGTTTTCCCGTTCTGACAAACCCTTTTCAAGCCATTCCTCGAATTGTTCGATAGAAACTTTTTTGAGCGCAGCAGCGCTCGACTTAAATGCTGCAAGAGCACTCTCAGCATCAGATTCGGCGATCTTCGCGGTCAACTGCAGAACGCGGCTAATATCGCCGGACGGTATTCCTTTCTTTTTGCCGATCGAGTTGATGAATTTTGGCGTCGCCCTCAAAAACGATATCAATACAGCATTGCCGTGATCGGCGACCGTGCGCGTTAATGAACACCAGTCATCAAATGTCACTTCTGCTGTTGCAAGAACGGCACCGCCGGATGATACAAAAAACAAAGTAACGCTGCCACCAAACTCAAGAAACCCGCCTGCACGCTGCATTAATAGTATTGCCTGGTCGGCGTTCAATTTTGCAAGAGATTCCGGCAGGTGTGCCCAGAGATCGGCGGTCATTCCGCCGGTGCGCATTGCAAATTGTGAAGCCAGCGCTAAAACAGCATCGGCTACATCTGACTTTTTGTCGCCGAAGCGATCAAGTGCGGCAGCTACCGCTGGCGTGTGTATGAGAAATTCTGAGCTGTGTTTTGCCGAACGCTGGGCGATCTCGATAGCGAGATTAAGTACGTCTGTGAGCAGTTTATCGTCGCTGACTTCCCTAACGATGGTCGGCACCGACCGGAATGTGTCCAACGCGATCGAGCTCGACAAAACAAGCTGCCTCGTGCATATCTGAAAAACAGCCGAGCGAGCTCCCTCTGGAACATGTTTTAGCCCCACGACTCCATCAGCGAAAAACTTCGAACCTGTATCAGCGCTTCCCATTGCGAGGCGACGGCCAAGCTCGCCCCAGTGCCGCAGATCGTCGGCAGAAAGAATTTTCGCAGCCCTCGGCACGGCGGCGACAAACTCACGACTGACGCGCAAAGACACACCTGCCAAAGCTGCGCTCACTTCCAACGCCGCGCGTTTCTTATCCGCAGGCAATTGTCCAAGTCGCCGCGCTAAATTACTGAACGTCGGCTTGCTCGTCTTTTTATCTTCGGCCACAAGTCAATTTTAGAGAAAAATCTGTGAAGTGAAAAAATCAATGATGATGGTCAATAGCGGCTTCGTTCAATTTGCTAATGTCGAGTAATTTTGCGAACTCGTCAAAATGAAACATTGACTCGTCCTTGCAGTGTTCGCAAAAGAACGTGACGTCCTCGCCGAGATACATATCCTTCAGGTGATAGGCAATGAAACACCCGTAGCAACGCTGAACACGTTTCCCGAACTGGATCAAAGTGTCTTCGTTTGTTTCCACTACTTCACCACTCCTCGTTTCGAGCTTTCAATAAACTCGACTAACAGATCAACCTCTTTGCAGTCGATTATTTCTTCCCGAATTTTTCCGACGGCCTGTGTAGTGTTTAATTTTGCATTCAAAAGCAAATGAAATGCGTGATTTAATTTTTCGATGATTTCTTTCGAGTAGCCGCGACGTTTAACGCCCAGGCGGTTGAGCCCATAGCAAGTGGCATGATTGCCCTGAATTATTGCAAATGGCATTGCATCTTTCACGACCACCGAATAACCGCCGACGAATGCCTCATAGCCAACACGGCAAAATTGATGAACACCTGAATAAGCGCCGACACTCGCTTTATCGGCGATCTCGACGTGACCCGCCAGCGTTGCTGCATTTGCCATAATGATCTCATTTCCGAGCTGACAGTCATGTGCAACATGAGCCTGAGCCATTAACAAATTGTCATCGCCGACCTTTGTAACGCCGCCGCCACCAGCCGTGCCGCGATGAATCGTTACAAATTCTCGGATCTGATTACGTTTACCGATCTCTGTTCCGGTTGGCTCACCGGCATATTTCAGATCCTGTGGCGCTAGCCCGATCGAAACAAACGGAAAAACATGAGTGTCGTCGCCGATGGAAGTACTACCTTCGACGACGATATTAGAATCAAGCCGGACATTATCGCCCAAAGTAACTTCGTCACCAACAATACAAAACGGGCCGATATGACAGCCATCGCCGATCTGCGCTTTGTCAGCGACGATCGCTGATTCATGAATGTAAGTATTCATCAAGAAGCTCTAAAGCCGGTCGTCCTTCGGGTTTTTGATCGAAACATCGATCGGGTTTTCATTGACGACGCGAACACCTGCCGGTTCATTTTTCTTAAGCAAGATCACTACAGTAAAGATCGCACATGTGATCAGCCCAAGCAGCGGTGAGATACCCGAATCGATGATTGTCACGATAAATCCGATGATGCCGAGATTTTTCTTGCCTCGTCTTATCCCAAACAAAAGCGGAAGCAGACCGATTACCGCTCCAAATGCAAGACTACCTGCGATAATGTAGTAAAAATACTTTTCGTAAAACTCTCTGAGTTGTTCGGGGGTCATAGATCTAAGCCTCGCGGTTTGAGATTATGCACATGATCTCTGCTTCGCATGTTACCTGGCCGTCAACCGACGCTACGCCGCGCATTTTTTGCACTTTGCTGCCGATACGCAACGCAACTACCTCAAGATTCAGCGTATCGCCTGGCACAACGGGCCGCCGAAATTTTGCGTTTTCGATACCCGTAAAAAATGGTATCTTGCCGTCCTTGTCCTCAAATTCCCGAAGAGCGAGAATTGCTCCGACCTGCGCCAGCGCCTCTATCTGTAAGACGCCAGGCATGACCGGTGCCCCCGGGAAATGTCCCGCAAAGAAGGGCTCGTTTATCGTAACTTGTTTTATGCCGACGATCCGGGTGCGCGGTTCGAGCTCAATTATCTTGTCCACCAGCAAAAACGGATGCCTGTGCGGCAAGATCTCTTGTATCTGGATCGAATCGAGAATCGTCATAACGAAGCGTAAATAGACATTATATAAGCCAAAAGCCGGTAAATCGCAATTTCACCGGCTAATGCTAATTTAGACTGTAAATAACTGCAGCTTACTTCGGAGCGGCAGTTGTCGCCGTGGTCGCCGGCCGTGCGTTGTACCAAGTAATAAAATCCTTTGTAATATCAGCAGAGGGATCGAGAACCAAGACTGGGTTTGGTTGGTCTGCGGCGCCAAGAGCTGCAACATCCAAAACGACGGCATAGCCTTTCAATTTGGCGTAGTCCTGAAGGGCCTGCAATATGTTGTTCGTAATAGGCCCGATCACCTCGGCGCGACGTTTGTCATAGGCTGCCTGCAGTTCTTTCTGCTTAAATTCAAATTCTCTTTGTAGCCGCTGACCCTCGTCCTGCTTTGCGGCAAGATCTTCTTTTTTACACGGAACCGCAGGATTCTGGCAAGCAGCTTGGATCTTCGCAAAGTCATCCGATACGGTCTTGAGCTTTGCTTGAATAGCTTGCAGCTCCGCTGTTCGCGGCTTCATTTCTGCGTCGATAAGCTTCGACGCGTTAAGGTATTTTGTGATGCCACCTTTTTCATCGCTAAAATCAGCCGTAATTATCCATCCGATCTTGGTCGCCGGCACCGCCTGTGCAAAACTCGCAGACGCCGCCGCGAACACAAAAACCATACTTGCCGCTAGAACATAAAATCTCTTCATTATTTCGAAAACTCCTTAAACCTTACGTAAGGTTAACTGAACTTGTGCAGTTACGTATATTTGAACCTATTTTTACCGAAATTGTTGCTTCCTCTTTCAAAAAAAGAATAGCAAATGTTAATTAAAAGGTTGTTCAAAGTCAATTATCCGCGGTCAAATGCTAGTGATCAAAATGTTCGTCCCACGGTAAATCTGACCCCCGAACGCTTGCCGGGCAGATAAATGCCTGGCAATTCTTGGGTAAATCCGATCTTTGCGTTCGGGTTGTAGTAGTAATAGAGCCGGAAAGGAACATTAACTATAGGCACCTGAACCCGCAGCTCAAGGCCGAGGCTGGCTTTAAAGTCATTCAGCTTATTAAATTTGGCGTCATCGACCCTCAGGATAGAGTTTTGCTGAACATCTCCACGAAGATAGAGTTGCTGAACCTGAGGCGAAAGGCTGGTAGGACAACCGAAACGATTGCCGTTGCAAAATTCATTGATATAGTCGGTCTTGGTCATCACGCGACCACGGTAGAACAGGATACTACCAAAGCTGCTCTCGAGAACCGGGGTGTTGATCAGTCCTAACGCGGTCAACCGAGAAGCCCCGATAAACGTATCGTCGGCGAGAAATTCACTGTTAATAGTTTGTGAGCCCGCCTTGCGGAGGTTGTAAACCGATCCAACATCGGCAAAGATCGCCATAGTCGCCGGCCCAAATAATGGGAGGCGATATTCCACATTGCCAAGCAGTTCTGTGTCGCCGCCGATAAATCGATAATTGCGCGAGAACAATGCCGGATTTGCTCCGCTTATACCGGTCAACTGGCCAATAGAAATAAGCTCGTCGCGGGTTCTTGTGTCCAAGCCCGTATTTGTATCAGCGGTACCGGATGAATTTGTCGCGACGACAACGTTTCGGCTAGTAATGTAGGTGTCGAAAGGAGCTACAGGTCCGATCGAGCGCGAATCGTATCCTCTAATATCATTTTCGCTTCCGAGAAAATATCGTGAGTACGCCGGTACGCCTCCCACAAAACTGATCGAGTTAGCATTTCTGATCTTGTCGGTGATTGACCAAGACTGGATCGTTCCGGCCTGCAGCCTGAATGCCAATATCTCGGGGTTCTTTGATTTCTTTTTTCTTACGGGAATGAACTGCGAATATGAAACGGCCGGTTGGTACGTCCTCACCGATCCGCCAAGCCCCGCCAATCCAAGTGAGATCGAAAGCTGTTTTCCACCAACAGTGTCGATACCGTTTTTGGCTGGCTGCCGCGTATCGTAAACAAATGAACCGGTTATCTGGCTGGTGATAATGTTCGGCTGGCGATAAAGAACCGGAATGGTTGCGGCCGGGTCGGCCGAGGCATTTACTTTCGGGTCGGCGATGCTGGTCGCGGACAATTGGTAGGTCAGCCCCAGTCGCGAAAATTGTGTAAACCTGCGTTTCTTAAAAAACAACTCTGAAAGCGGCGCCGTGGCAAAAACATTGCCGCCGAGCGTAGTTTGAGTAAACAAATTGCTCGAGTCGGTCGTGATCGTGCCGTACGGATCATAAAGTGCGTTTAGCAGGTCCGTGTTCTGCGTTAGAAACGTTCCTTCGCCAAAAAATTTATATCGGCTGGAAAACAGTGAGAAACCGACCGATATCGGACGGTCCCGAAAATATGGTTCCTGATAGCTGAACTGGAAACTTTGCTGACGGTTGCCCGCACCAAAATTGAATGACAAGACTTCGCCACGTCCCGCCAGGTTGTTTGTCGAGTATTCCAGCCCGAAGAACGAACCTCCAATGCCAGAGACACCGCCATTGAAGGAGATCTGCTGACGGCCTTTTTCCTTCACTTTTACCAGCAAATCGACGTCGCCTTTTTCTTCATCGGTTCTGATCTCAACATCCTGATCCTTGTCCAACGGATCAAAATACTGAGTTTGGTTAACGCGGGCCAACGAGATCTCGAGATAATTCTGATTGTAAATATCGCCCTCATTGAGCAGGAACTCGCGACGCATGACCTTGTCGCGCGTGAACGTGTTGCCGCTAAACTCGAGTCGACGAAGAGTGTATTGTTTGCCCTCGTCTATATTTATGGTGATATCGACAATGCCTTCATTCGGATTCGCTGGATCATCTTTAAACTCGGGGTTGAACTCAGCATTGTATTGTACAAATCCCTGTGAGCCGTAAACTTTTTTCAGGTCTTCATAGACCGCATCCTGTAGACGTTTTCCGTCGGCTATTTCACCTTTTTTCAGGCCTACGTACGCTAAGACCTGCTGTTCGGAAAATATCGAATTTCCCTCCACTTTTAACTCGCCGACCCTGAAGACCTTGCCCTCTGTGACCGGCACCTTGATCTTTAGTGTGTCATCCTCGGATGTAATGAGCGGCAGTGGCAGCATGCCGATTAGCGGCGGGCCGGTTCGTTTCAACCCGAGGCCCACAACCTCCGGCTCGCCGATGCGTGCCTGAAAGTACCCCTTCGAGAACATGTAAGAACGGACATTTTTCTGCAGGTCGTATTGGAGTTTTCTCAGATCGAGAATGTCCATCCCCTTGATGCGGGCAATGAGGCCGGTTTCCTTAACCAACACCAGAGCTCCACGAAGTTCCCCGTCACTAAAATGTTGGTTACCTTCGAACTCGATCTGGACGATGCGCGAGCGGTTGCCTTGGTCAATATCGAAAATGACGGCGATAGATGTCGCGGATACCTCTTCTTCTTTGACAGTGACCTTCGCGTTTGGATAACCCTTGGCTGCCAGCATCTCACGCAGCGTTCGCACTGCAACTCGTGTTTTTACCGGATCGTAAACGGCCTCTTTGGAGATACCGACGCGTTTTTCGCGAAATTCTTTGAGGATGTCCGACTCAGTCACCGCCTTTGAGCCTCTAAATTGCAGATCTCGAATGATCGGTAATTCGCGGACCTCAAAAATGACGTTAACGCCGCCACGGGTCCCATCCTCGACCAGCACACGCGTAGCCGTTTTGTCGAAAAAATTGAGCGAGAGGAGTTCCCTGAGGTCGCGCTCCAGTGCCGCCGGGTCATACACATCGCCCGGCCGGGTTTTTATGTAATAAAGAAGATCTTCGTCACGCAGGCGGCGATTGCCCTGTATATCAACGCTTTCTACGACTTGCTGTGCGGGCTTAACGGCATTGTTTTTCAGAGCATCGTCATTTTTGGGGCCAGCTATTGCCGGCCAGGCAAAAAATGCCAAAACCAAGGCCACGATACCAAGTGCGCGTGAGATAGACATAAGAACCAAACTTCGCAATATAATACAAATAAAGGATTTCAACGAATCTACTGCCAGGCGGAGAAAATCGGCATTCCAACGGTGGATTTTACTTGCCTTTAAGATTCGCGTCGCCTTTTAATAGTTGCCCTTCCGGCTTCTTGTTCAAACTCCCAAATTATACAGGGTAATGCGCAGAAATAAGAAATCGCCCTATTTGTATTCGCCCGAAGGTTATTTCGGCAGGCTTTCTACTCGACGGTTAACCTCTTCCCAATTGACGTTAGTCATAAAAGCATCGACGTATTTTGCAGCCGCAGCACCGTAATCCATCTGATAGGCGTGTTCATACATGTCGAGTACGAGCAGCGGAATTGTGTACGGCGGCTGTGTGGCATGGTCTGCCGACCAGTAGTTGTGAACTTCCTTTGTATGCTGGTTGTATCCAAGGATCGTCCAACCAGAGCCCCCCGAAAGAGCATTGCCGGTGCGTTTGAATTCTGTTTCCCAGGCTTCATAGCTGCCGAACCACTTTTCGATCAGCCTTTTCGCATTGCCATCAGCCTTCCCGTTGCCACCAAGATTGGCAAAGTAATGCTCGTGCATGACGATAGAACCGGTGCGGATCAATTCCTGGCGTTTCAGATCGCCGTAAATATAAGGCGGCAGGTCCTTCTCCTTGCCAAGAGCAACGAGCCGCTGCTCGACCAGATTCAACGCCTTGACCGCACCGACGTAATTATTATCGTGGTGTGAAGTTATTAGTTTTTCTGAGATGCCTGTTAACTTCTTGGCATCGAACGGTAAAGGTTTCGGCACATGCTTTCCAGCAAACGCCATCGGCAAGGCCTCCTGGGGCTGAGCCTCGATAGAGTTATTTAATGTCAGGACACCTGCGCCCGCCGCCAAAACGCCAGAGATCGCTTCCCTGCGTGAGATCTTATTCATAATTGCCTCCAAAGATCGATTATAGACCTAAGTGTAGGCATTAGAAACGCAGGAACACACTGTTTGTTTCAGTCTAAAGGCAAATTGGATTACGCCTTATGGGTGAGTTCTTTCTCTTTCTTTTTGGTTCGGACTTCACGGAAAGCAAGTTTTTCACCATCAACAGAAATTTCCACCGTGCTTGATTCGGTGATCTGTCCTTGGATGAGGGCTTCTGAGAGTTCGTCCTCAACGTATTTTTGGAGTGCTCGTTTTAAGGGCCGTGCGCCGTATTTGCGGTCGGCGCAGGTTTTGTCGATAAGCCATTTTCGCGCTTGTTCGGTGAGAACTATTTTAAGTGCGCGGTTTTCGACGATCTGATTAAGTTTGGCGACCTGAAGATCGACAATATGTAAAAGGTCTTCGTCCGAAAGCTCATCAAAGATAATAATTTCGTCGAGGCGGTTAATAAATTCCGGAGCAAAAGTTTGCTTGACCTGCGACATCACCTCTTCATCTGATTAAGTTTGGCGACCTGAAGATCGACAATATGTAAAAGGTCTTCGTCCGAAAGCTCATCAAAGATAATAATTTCGTCGAGGCGGTTAATAAATTCCGGAGCAAAAGTTTGCTTGACCTGCGACATCACCTCTTCTTCTATTCGCTCGCGCGAAATTTCGGCGTTTGCCTGAAAGCCAACTGTGGCCTGTTTCTGAATTACACGTGCGCCAAGATTTGACGTCATTATGAAGATCGCGTGTTTGCAATCCACAGTCTGGCCAAGCGCATCGGTCAGCACACCATCCTCAAAAACCTGCAGCAAAACATTGAAAAGATCAGGGTGCGCCTTTTCGACCTCGTCAAATAAAACAACCGCGTACGGTGAGCGTCGAAGCCTTTCGGTAAGCTGTCCGCCTTCTTCGTGGCCGACGTATCCCGGAGGTGAGCCGATAAATTTCGACACCGAATGCTTTTCCATAAATTCGCTCATGTCAAAGCGAATCAAGGAACGTTCCGATCCGAAAAGATATTCTGCGATGGAACGTGCAACTTCTGTTTTGCCAACGCCAGTCGGTCCAAGAAATAAAAACGAGCCAACCGGACGGCTTGGATTTTTCAGACCTGCGCGAGAACGCCTAATAGCACGAGCAAGCGCAGAAATTGCCGGACGCTGCGAGACAATTCGTTCGTGCAAAGCAAGTTCGATGGTCAGAAGTTTTTGAGCTTCCTGCTGCTTCACAGACATCACAGGAACACCTGTCCAGCGAGCTATCACCTCATCTACGTCGTCCTTTGTAACCTCGACCGTAAAGAAAGTTTCTTCGAGCGAACGCAACTCATAAGAGATCAGTTGATCTTCATTAGCAGCCGCGCGTTTCCAGTTCTCAACCGTCTCTTTCCACGAAGGCTCACCGCGATTTTCATGCTGATACCGCAGCTTCGCGCGGGCACCTGCTTCGTCGAGAACATCGATGGCTTTGTCCGGCAAAAATCGGTCGGCGATGTATCGACTCGACTGCGTAACAGCAGCCGAAAGAGCCTCTTTCGTATAGCGAAGCTGATGAAATGCCTCATAGCGTTCGACGACACCCTCGATGATCTTTAATGCTTCTACTTCGGTCGGCGGCTCGACTTTTACGGCCTGAAAACGGCGTTCTAAAGCTCGGTCTTTTTCTATCGTCTTGCGATATTCGCTTGGAGTTGTCGCCCCAATGCACTGAATGTCGCCGCGTGAAAGTGCCGGCTTTAAGATATTCGCCGCGTCAAGCGTCCCCTCTGCCGACCCTGCTCCGACAAGCGTATGCAGCTCGTCGATAAAAACAATGTTCTCGTTGCTCTCTTTTAACTCGGTAACGATCTTCTTTAGGCGTTCTTCAAACTGGCCGCGATATTTTGTGCCGGCAACGACGAGTGACAGATCAAGCGAAAGTATGCGTTTGTTTTCAAGAAACGTTGGAACATCTTTATCAACGATCCGCTGCGCAAGCCCCTCAATGATCGCAGTTTTGCCTACGCCCGATTCACCTATGAGAACCGGATTATTTTTCGTCCGGCGGCAAAGTATCTCAATGATCCGTTCCATCTCGTCTTCTCGTCCGACAAGTGGATCAAGCCGGCCCTCGGCGGCCTCGACCGTGAGGTCGCGCGTAAATTCGAGTAAGCCGGGCGTTTTTGAATTTTCCTTATTCGCCGCCGCAAGCACGCCAGGAATACCGCTTTGTCGCAGCATCTCGTCGCGAATGTCATTCTGCCGCAGGCCGTAACCAAAAAGGATCTCGGCCGCAATGCTCTTTTCTTCACGAATAATGCCTAGCAGCAGATGTTCGGGGCCGATGTGACGATTTTTTAACTGCCGACTCTCGTCATTCGCATAGAAAAGGACTTGCTTGGTAGCGTTTGAGAGGTGAAGCTCCGATGATTGCGGGATGCGGTCGCGGACGACGACCCTTTCTTCGATGTCGCGGCGGATGTTATCAACCGTTAGCGGATGTCTGAACGGCAAAAAGCGCGCAGACATAGTTTTGTCCTCACGCATCAGGCCGAGCAAAATGTGTTCGGGAGCGATGACCTGGGAGCCATATTGGAGAGCTTCATAGCG
>JBGARA010000048.1:0-28173 GCA_044230475.1 Pyrinomonadaceae bacterium
CTGGCTAAAGGCGGCGGGCGTGATGCAGCTGCTAACATCGGTCTTTCACCTGCTCGGCACTCTTTCCAGCCGAGCCCCCGCAAACGCCACCGAGGAACAACTTGAGACGCTCGTTAAGACCTACCAATTCGATCTGGGACTGGGTTTCAGCAGAACGATGTACGATATCAGCTTTTCGATGTCGCTGTGTTTTACGCTCTTGTGTCTATTTGCAGGAGTGTTGAACTGGTACATCGCCGTGCAGGATATGCCTCCGACGGTGGTTAAAGGAATCACGACGATCCAACTGGTGATCTTTGCGATCTTGTTTGGCCTAATGGTTCGCTATACGTTTCTGCCGCCGATCGTTTGTACCGGATTGATCGTAATACTCCTGATCGCCGCGAGGTTTGTCAGATAAAAAAAGGCTCTGGTTCCGACTCCAACAGCCTCTGTCCTGGCGTACTGGCCCCGAAGGAATCCCAAGGCCCAAATGTTTTTTCCGTCAGGAATAAGAGAATAATAACACCACAAATTACCCATCGCAAAATGCCGACAGCCGGGACCGATCGAGCGAGTTATGGACTTAGCGAAATCTCGTTCGTGTCCAAAGAAGTTGGCTATCTTTTGATAGTCAACACTCCCAACAAAAGGGCCGCGTACCATAAAGGACGCGGCCTTTTTTCCGTTATTTCAGGCCCATAATCACAAAAATTGCCGTTTTACCGAACAGTCTGCGCCTTTCAAACGCTCTTCTCTGACTGCTCTGGCTTGTCCGAATTTACTAAACAGTAACGTCCTAATGACAAAATACTACAGGAACACGTATTTTTCTGCCAAATGGCGGGACTAAAGCGTTAGACGATGCATTTGACCGCAGCCATACCTTATGCCGCCCTGCTTCTAGGGTCGATCATATATTTTGTGGGTTCCATCGTTTGGGATCATAGCGCGGGTGTCTCCGAGGACGATCATCACGCTCACGGAACCGAGCGCGATATTAAATTAGGTATGATCGCCACGATTACCGGCCTGCTTATCGTCGCCCTGTCACTTGCAGGGATAGGGGTTCATTTGTATTCGCTCTACCAGGATTATCTAAGCTGATAAATTTGGGCTCTCAAACCGCAGGATCGTCGTTTGTCCACTTGCGGTCGAAATGTCCAACCCGTCTTCGTCTCCGCTCCGCGTAAAGTGGAACAATAGTTTGACGGCGTCATTGACCTCGTGAGTAAAACTTCCAACTGTGATCTGCACAGCGGGAAGTTCTTTTTTTGTGTCAATATCGATGCCTGCCAATGGCAAGCCGTTTTCGAGCCAATAATCGTTGACGGCATCACCGTTCCGCTCAAACACTCCTATACGCGTGGGCCTCCCGCTGTTTTGTTCGCCGAAAAAGGTCAAGAACTTCATCCATTCGTGCTGTGTTTTTGCTGCCTTCATATTATGCCTCCTCTGTTGCCGTTTTTGTCTGTATTACCTCGCTAAGCCTCTCTTCAAAAAGTTTCGCCGATACTGTAAGAAAGTCGTGCGCCGTCACGATGCCGACAAGCCGTCCGTCTTTAACGACCGGAAGACAGCCGATCCCGCGCTCGCGCATCAACCTCAACGCATCGAGCGTCGGCGTCTCCGGAGCAATGGTGACGAGATCGGTCTTCATTATGTCGCGAATTATTACCGGCACATTCGTCGCAAATCTCCCCGAGGCAAGCAGTTCGATCAGGTCGCGGTGTGAAACGATGCCGATCAAATGTCCTGCGTCATCTTCCACCGGAACATGCCGAACGTGGCGCCAGTGCATCAGACTGGCAGCCAAATCGAGAATGTCCTCAGGGCGGACGGTGAAAAGATCTACGGCCATGAACTGCTCGACGGTCTTGTAGTTGTCTATCCACTCAGATCTGTCGGGAATCTTAGCCAGCGGCCATTCATGAAGCGGTTCGCCATTTTCTTGATTGGCTTTCATAGCCGCTGTCAGCGACCGCAATTTAACATTTGGTTTCGCACGTTTATCCATTGCGGCTATCGAATCGATCATCCATCGGGCTCCCGTCTTTTCTTGCTTAACCCTTTCCATAATGACCTCCATTAGCCGCTCGATGTCATCTTCATCGACGCCCGCACGAACAAGCCCGCGTTTTGCCCGCGGGGCAAGTTCTTCTTCAATTAGCTTGCCGACGCGGCGGCTCTTGCCGTCAAGCCCGCGTATCTGGCCGTTCAATCCGTATCGCGCAGCATTAAAGAAATTGTTCTTTGCGTCATCGAACGACATATATTTCGTGATGTCCCCAAATTCCGCCGGAAGTTCGGTCATTAAACCGAGGAAGAATGCTGCGTTTGCCATCTCATCCAAGACCGACGGCCCCGCGGGTAAGTAACGTGCTTCGATCCGCAACCCCGGAACGCCGCCAAGTATGCCGTAACATGGCCGGTTCCATCGCCAGATCGTTCCGTTATGCAGCCGCCACGCCGCAAGCTGCGGAACCCCGCCTTTTGCCAAAACTTCGAGCGAATTTTCCTCGACGGCTTGAGTTAGCAAGATCCGAAAACGTATCGCATCTTCGCGCAAAACTTCTATGATCGAATCTTCGACCCAACGCTCGCCGAAATTTACGCGCGGGGGCTGATTTCGCTCCTTGTGGGCCATTGACCGCGTGTCGATTGCATGTTGAAACAGTGCCAGTCTTGTCTCGTGCCAAAGGCGATGATTCAAAAGGATAGGTGAGTTCACCGCCGATGCTAATACCGGTGCTGAGATCGCCTGAGCCCAGTTGTAATAATTAACAAAATCTTTTGCGCCGACTTGAAGGTGAATCTGAAAACTCGTGTTGCAAAATTCGATAAACGTGTCCTGGATCGTAAGTTGTAGTTCGTCAAGGCCCTTGATCTGAATATTTCGGTTCTGTCCGTGCAGCTCCGTCACAACACGGTCTATCTCGTGGTAACGCGGGTTGGGTGTCAGGTTCTCATGCGTGATATCAGAGAGTTGTATGGTCGGCAATATTCCGGCAAGCACAACGCCGGCGTCAAATTTCGCGGCGGTTTCGCGCACGACGTTCAAGATGTCGTTGAGTTCGTCCTCCATCAGCCGCAAACAGTCTCCGCCAAAGGCCCGAGGCGTAAGGTTAGCTTCCAGATTGAACTTGCCGATCTCTGTCGTAAGCCGGCCGTCGCGGGCTTCATCGATCACCTCGACAGCAAGGCCGACAGGCCGCATCGCCGAATCAACAAGAAACATCTCCTGTTCGGCTCCGATCCTGCGCTCGGACTCTTCGAACATACCGGTATCGAGCATGTACTCAAGGGCCTGAAGGTCGTTCAGAACCCCGAGAGTAAAGGCCCTCATCTGGCTATCGTCATATTCGCTCGTTACCTTTTTATCGCCCATAGGTTATACCCTTCCATTTGAACGGTGCATCCGTATCGTGCTTTCTCCGGCTGACGACAAGTTTGTCCTTTATCCATCTCCTGCGTCGAAATCCCAGCAAGTGAAAAACCTGCAGCGGGAACAGGCGAGCCACTTTTGTATTGACGATCAAGGTTGCGGGATCGTCGGGGTCTTGATCCACACCGGGCAGAAAATGAACTATCTTTTGTATTCCAACCCGTCTGAGCACACCGGAGAGCCACAGCCAGAAAGGCGAAATTTCTCGGCCTACGAAAAAGCCGTCGTTGCCGAGCTTTTGATACAGCGGCATCAATATAACGCCGGACTCATTTGCTCTGATCTCGCCGGTCTTATCTCGTGCAAGTACTTGGCCACTGCTGATCGGATCGAAATTATTGAACCCGGGATACATTTCAAAATCACTCTCTTCATGAATTTCATGTCTGTATCGAACCTCAAAAAGCCTCCGCCCTGTACGTCCATTAGACAGCAGCTTTTGGTAATACTCCGGATGCGGCGCGTCTTTTGCTTTCAATATTCCGGTATTTTGCAAGGCAAGCCATACCAAAGCTTCGTGATTAATGACAGTCTCCGGAGATTCGTGCTGACCGCCTTCAAAACCAAGCGTAACCGCTCCCGCGTTATTCAGATATTCAAGCATTGTCCCATCAAGCTGTTCTTCGATCCCAAGAAGGATCGTTACAGGAAACTTCTGGGCGAATGCCCTGTTTCGTAATGTGTCGCCCACGGTTGCAAAAGGCACTCCTTCCGAAGATGTCGAGTGCAGGTCAATGACAAACACTTCGTCCATCGCAGTGATCAAAATACCATCGAGCAGCTGATCAAGCTCGGTCAACTCGACCCCCTCTGATGTTGAAGACAACGAGTCTGTGCCAATGTTGGACATGTTTTTCGATGTCCAAGATCTATTTAGATCGGCGTCCAGAAAGCGCACGCCCTCCGATAGCGCCCTGGTGTTCCCCGCCAGCAGATAGACACGGCCGTTTAGCTTGTCAGCGATGTCATCTAGCACCCGCGACACGTTCAAAAGGGCAGACGCACCGGCAGGTTCATTGCCGTGCAGACTGCCTATAGCAATTAACGTCGGTCCCGTCGGATTCCCTACAAATGCTCCGATGAGGTGTGAGCCAGGACGAACCGATTCCTTGTCGATCGAATGTGATTGATTTTCGGCAGATCTGTTCATAGTCGTTTTTGTCTGAATTGTGAGTTCCATCACAGGTCTGCTAATGCAACCTATGTTCCGCACGACCCGCCAGCCTAAACCTTTTGCTAATCGGCCTACCGGCACTAAGATCGAGACCCCCTGTATTTCAAAATGAGAACTTTTTCAGTGTGTCCGCGAAAAAATGCACACTCTGATCTCGATCCGGCACCTGAAATACGCCGATTTTCGTTGGCACATTCTTTGCACGCCGGATTGAATAGACGTGACCGTCGACAACTGATTTTTGAGTTGAGGTGGATATAGAGATGAGAATTATGATCGGTTACAATGGCTCAAAAGCCGCAAAAGAGGCACTTTATGATCTCAAGCGGGCCGCATTTCCAGACGAAACCGAGGCTTTGGTTCTGACTGTAGCCGAATCATGGCTTCAGCCCAAGACCCTGAAAGAGGCAGCGACCATAGCAGACGAAGCTGTCGACTTTTTGACCACGGAATTTCCTTTATGGCAGATCACCTCTGAAACCGTGTCCGGATCGCCTCCCCGCGAGATACTCGCACGTGCAAACAGCTGGAAATCGGACATGATCGTCCTCGGCGAACCGCTCAAAACACTTGGGCCCGGGGATATCTTCATAGGCCACACCTCACAGACGGTCTTAACGGAGGCGGAGTGCTCGGTTCGTATCGCACGCGGTTCCGAAACGGTCAATTCCTCGGCAGCAAGAATTCTGGTGGGCTACGACGGCTCATTCGGAGCTAAGCTCGCTGTCGAAAACATTGCCGCTCGGCATTGGCCCGCGAACACAGAGGTCCGTCTGCTTGCCGTCGCTGACTCGGCGGTATTAACTTCGATCGGCCGCTTTACGCCCCAAATGAGTGACGCAGTTGTCGAGGCAAAGTTCGCTTCACAATGGGCCGAAACATTGGCGGCTCAGTCTTTGGAATTACTCAAGAAAGCCGGTATTGAGGCATCGGTCGAGGTTCGTCTCGGAAACCCAAAAACGATCCTCGTAAGTGAAGCCGAGCATTGGAAGGCGGACGTGATCTTCGTCGGCCCGCACTGTGCCCCAAATTCGTTCGAACGCTTTCTGATCGGCAGCGTTTCCTCTGCAGTTGCCGCCCGAGCCAACTGTACCGTTGAAATTGTCAGATAAACCCCAAGTAACCTACTATTTTTGTAGCTTTTTGACGTTAAAACATGTTAAAATTCGTCTGGTAGGTTGCACTCGGCGGCCGATCTTCCCTTCTTCCCTCCCTCTAGCCCAGTCCTCAAATGGATCGAACTACCTTATCCAGCATCAGCAAAGGGATAATTATCCTTCTTGGTATCGTCTGCTTTGCCTTCGCCTTCGAGAATGTCGCAGTGACGGCATTCACCTGGGGCTTTTTGTGCGTGCTGGCCTTTTCGGTGCTCGTTGCTCCGAGGATGACGCTCACGCTGCCAAAATCTCGATTTGCCATCAGCTTTTCGGACGCACTTGTTTTTCTTACTTTCCTGCTTTACGGCGGGCCCTCCGCAATTGTTGTTGCCGCTCTCGAATCCCTTTCTAATTGTCTCTACCTACGGTCAAAAGGCTTCCCTTTTGGCCGGTTAATGATACCGACAAACGTTTCGATCAATACTGTTTCAACGTCGATAACCTTCCTTGTTTGGCAGCAGGTGACACAGTCAGGGTTTATTGTTTTGGATCACGGAGCTACAGAACATCTGATAACGACTGTCGGATTTCTGGCGTTGACCCAGTTTGCAGTTTCGTCGTTCCTTGCATCCGCTTTCCAGGCGTTGAAGGACGGGTTGGATCTTTTTGCGATCTGGCGAAAGGACTGTTTTTCGAGTTCGATGACTCAGGTCGTCGGCGCCGGATTGGCCGGCCTTATCTACAAACTCATTAATTACGGCGATATCGTTACGGCAGCGATCGCGTTTTTCGCCTTGGGCATAACCTACTTTAGCTACAGACAGTCGATCGGCGAGATAAATGAGGCGATAAGCCAGGCAGAGACCGCCGAGCGTGAAAAGGCCGAAGCCGAACGCGAGCGCCGACGCGAAGCCGAAAAACACGCCTCAGAATTGACCTTGCTTCTTGAAAAAGAAGAGAAGGCGAATGAAGCTCTGCGCAAGAGTGAAAAGGACCTCCAGCACGCGGCACTTTACGATTCACTAACAAACCTACCCAACCGCAAACATTTTGGCGACATCCTTCGCAAGATGATAGATCGCTACAAAAACGATCCTTCGGCGGCTTTTCAGGTGCTGTTCCTCGACATACACAAGTTCAAGAACATCAACGACAGCCTGGGCCACACGCTGGGCGACAAAGTTCTGATGGTTGCGGCTAAGCGATTTGTCCGTATGCTCGCAGCAAACGACATGATCGCACGCATAGGCGGGGACGAATTCGCCATCATTCTCAAGGGCGTTTCGACCGCTGCCAAAGCGCAGAAGGTCGCCCGACGCATTTTTGACAATATTTCACAGCAGTTTTCGCTTAGCGGTAATCGCATCACGGTCAGCGTCAACATAGGCATTGCGTCATGTGATACGGAGTACAACACCCCCGAAGAGATCCTGCGCGACGCCGACATCGCGATGCATTACGCGAAAGAAAGGAACACCGGCGTGGCCATCTTCACAAAGGATCTTCGCGTACGGTTTCTTGAGCGGGTCACTCTTGAAAACGATCTGCGAAGTGCTATCGACCGCAACGAATTGTCGATGAACTATCAGCCGCTTGTCTCGCTGCAGGATGGAGCGCTGTTAGGTTTTGAGGCACTATTGCGGTGGCATCACAGCGAGCTTGGAAATATCCCGCCCAATAAGTTCATTCCGATTGCCGAAGAGTCCGGCCTCATCATCCCGATAACAAACTGGATCCTGCGGGAAACAACTAGCCAACTGGCAAGGTGGCAAAAAACCAGCCCTGCGCACGAGGGCCTAATAGTCAGCGTCAATATTTCCGGTAAACACCTTGGCAAAGATGAGTTGATCGACGACGTTGAAAATGCTCTGGCGATCTCAAAGATCAATCCTTCGACCCTTAAACTTGAGGTCACCGAAAGCGCCGCCATGGAAAACGCCGAGCACACGATCAGCATACTCAATCGCTTGAAACAACTCGGCGTTCAGCTAAGCATCGACGACTTTGGAACGGGGTATTCCAGCTTGAGTTACCTTCACCGGCTCCCGTTCGATACGCTTAAGATCGATCGCTCATTCGTTTACAGCGTTGGCGAAAGCGGCGAAAACTCAGAGATACTTCAGACCATCATCTCGCTTGCAAAAAGCCTAAAGAAAAAAGTCATCGCCGAGGGCATCGAGACCGAAGCCCAGCTTGCCCTGCTGCAGAACCTGGGTTGCGATTATGGCCAGGGGTATTTGCTCGCTAAGCCGCTGACCAAAGAAAAAGCTGAGCTTTCGCTTTATGAAAGCAAAAGCTGGCTGCCGTCCGCCGACGAGACACATGGCGGACTTACTCACGAACAGCCATTACAGGCCGAGTCACGGATTTAAACCGCTTGACGCGCGCAGCCCCTTACGGTAGCATACTGCTATCCCATTCCGACTCATCCGACACAGTTAGTAGTTAGAAATTGAAACGAGAGCGGCCTTTAACCGGCGTTCCGGTTGCTCGGCTTTCAAGTGCGAAATTTTTCATGATTTCGGCGGCCGACCATCACAGGGGAAATGAAGGAAATCCTCATGGTCGCGCCGAAACTGGCCGCTGTGTCGGACAGCGGCCAAAAAAGGCTGCGTGCATCAACCACGCAGCCTTTTTTGCGCGCTAGACTTTTTGGCGCCGGCTATTCGCACTCTCAGATGAGGGCGTTCTATACTAATCGAAAATCATATCGAGGAGCATAGGACGCATTTATGTTATTCAAAAAGGTTTGTGTTTGGCTTTTGATCTTTGCTTGTTTGGCCGCTGCATCACCGGCGCAGTCCAAACTGAATTACCCTGCCACTAAACGCGTTGATCAGGTAGACGATTATTTTGGAACGAAGGTCGCCGACCCCTATCGCTGGCTAGAGAACAACGACTCGCCCGAAGTTGCCGACTGGGTCGACGCCGAGAACAAGGTAACCACTGCGTATTTCGATCAGATCCCATACAGGAAAGCTGTTGCTGATCGTCTGACCAAGCTATTCAACTATCCAAAGATCGGCGCTCCGAGCCGACGCGGTGAGTGGTTTCTCTTTTCGAAGAATGACGGCCTGCAAAATCAAAGCGTCTATTACATCCAAAAAGGTCTCAACGGCACGCCCGAGGTGCTTCTCGACCCCAACAAATTCTCTGCTGACGGTACTTCGCGGCTCGGTGCTTTCTCGTGGTCGAAAAATGGCAAGTACATCGTTTACGGCATATCGAAAGGCGGGTCCGACTGGAACGATCTTTATGTGCTCGATGTCAAAACGAAAAAGCCGCTCGACGATCACCTGACATGGATCAAAAACGGCGGCGGTTCGTGGCTGGGCGACGAAGGCTTTTTCTACAGCCGTTATCCTGCTCCTGAAAAAGGCCATGAGCTCTACACAAAGAACGAATTCCAATCTGTCTGGTATCACAAGATCGGCACGCCGCAATCTGAGGACCATCTTGTTTACGAGGACAAAGACAAGGATCACGCTCAGCGTTTTCACAGCGTTGGTGTTACCGAAGATCAAAAATACGCGATCCTGTACGTCTCGGAACGCGGCAAAGGATTGAAAGGCAACGCGCTTTTTTACCATGATCTGTCTAAAGACGATCGATCTTGGAACCCGATCGTCGCTGATATCACGAACGACAGCTATGGTGTGATCGACTCGAAGAACGGCAAGTTTTTGATCCGAACAAACCTCAACGCGCCAAACGGCAAGATCGCCTCGTACGATCCTGTAACGCAGAAATGGTCCGATGTCATTCCTGAAAAGAGCGAACCGCTCGATGGCAGTGGAACCGCGGGCGGAAAACTGTTCGTTACATATCTAAAGGACGTTACGACGCGTGCTTACGTTTACAGCCTCAAGGGCAAGCTCGAGAACGAAGTTCCGCTGCCCGGTCTCGGTTCTGCAGGAGGCTTTGGCGGGCGTAACGACGATAAGTTCGTTTTTTACAGTTACACGTCGTTCAATTCCCCGCCGACGATCTACAAGTACGACATCGCTTCGCGCAAGTCGTCCGTCTTCCGCACCGTCGATATTCCCGGATTCAAGGCCGACGATTACGAGGTCAAGCAGGTCTTTTACAACAGCAAAGACGGCACCCGTGTGCCGATGTTCCTCACCTACAAAAAAGGCATGGAACTCAACGGGCAAAATCCGACGATACTTTACGGCTACGGCGGGTTCGGCGTAAACCTCGATCCCGGGTTCAGCGCGCTTCGCATCGCGTTGCTGGAACAAGGCGTGATATGGGCTTCGGCAAATCTGCGCGGCGGCGGCGAGTACGGCGAGAAATGGCACGAGGCGGGCACGAAGCTGAAGAAACAGAACGTCTTTGCCGACTTTATCGCTGCTGCGGAATATCTGATAAAGGAAAAATACACGTCGCCGGCAAAGCTCGGTATCAAGGGAGAATCGAACGGCGGCTTGCTCGTCGGAGCGGTCGCAAACCAGCGGCCCGATCTTTTCCGGGCGGTTCATCAGCACGCAGGTGTGATGGACATGCTGCGATATCACATGTTCACGATCGGATGGAACTGGGCCGCCGACTACGGCCGCAGCGACGCCAACAAGGCTGAGTTCGACGCGCTCTACGCTTATTCACCGATCCACAACGTAAAGCCGGGCACGAACTTCCCCGCGATACTCGTGACGACAGCCGACCACGACGACCGTGTCGTACCCGCTCATTCGTTCAAATACGCCGCGGCGTTGCAGTACGCTCAGGCAGGCGACAACCCGGTGATAATTCGCATCGATACAAAGAGCGGCCACGGCGCCAGCAGCACTACCAAAGCGCTCGAACAAACTGCGGATATTTATTCGTTCTTCTTTTACAATCTCGGCGTAACGCCGAAGTGGTAGAAAGGGCGCGCGATGGGAGGTTAATGCATTATGATTCAGAGATATCTTTGGCTATTCGTAATCCTTTTGGCTGTAGGAAACGCGAACACACAGCAAGTATGCACACTGAGGACGTTCTACAATGCAGAAGGATATAAAGGAAGCTGGTCTTTCATTGGCGCATTTGAGTTACCACTCGAGGAAACTTACGTTACTAAGAGTTTTCAACACAAGGAATCAGGAGTCGACATCTCTGTCCGCGTCGATAGATACTTCAACGAAAAGAATCACTTCAAAGAACCGAACGAAATCCAGCTCGCTATTTCATTGTCGGGAGGTTACGAGGCCGAAGCTGAATCGATATACGACAAACATTGGAAGTCTTTGTCCGTGAGCAATAAGATTAAGGTGGACAATAGGATTTATACCTTCGCCCTCGGTTGCGAGAAAATGAATAAGAAAAACGCCAAATTCAAACTAGATTTGAATACACGCATAGCTAATTAGGCAGGCTTAGTGCGACTCGACGCAGGCTTAGTGCGAATGCGACGCAGGCTTATTGCTCGGAAACACACAAAGGGCGCTACCGAGGTAACGCCCTAATTCCTTTAACAAATACAACAAAACTCTACGGATTGACGGTTGCGAGAACGATGTCGGACGGGGTGCCGTAGTCTTCGTCGTTCTTTTTTAGCTGGACGCGGACCTGGAGCTGGTACGAGATCGGTTCGTCGGGTGCTTCGGCGGCGGGCGGCACCTTTTATTTCTTGCGAGAAACGAATGGTAAATGGGCTTTTCAATGGGAAGAAGGCATATGGGTTTCTTAAATCTTCGTAACCGATAATATGATGCGTCGCAGAAGTGTTGCGAGGCGTTCTTAAGCCTGCGGAGCAGGCGGAATAACTTTAGCCACATGTGCTAACGTGTGGTAACCGGTCAACACGACAACGAGCGTGCGGAGCATGCGACATAATTATGCCGCGTGTTTCACACGCTCGGATCATTTCTAACAACCAACCCCACGTTCCGCCTTGCTTCACGTGGGGCTACAATATGCCGTCTGCTCCGCAGACTACGGGTTGACTACAGCCGGAACAATACCGAGCAGAGATGTTGAACCTGATCCTTATTTGTTTCGTAATATGATATCCTATATGTGCAACAGGCTGTTGCACTCGATTTGATCTTTGAAAACTGAAAATCTAACCTCAGCGGACTCGGCGTAAATCTCGGCGATCTCTGCGTTGAACCAACCTTAACGCAGTGGCCCCAGAGATCTTCGCAGGGGCAGTTGAGCTCGATAGCGTTCCACGGTGAAACGCCTTGTTCTAACAAGTGGCACGCCGTAACACCAATAATTGCAGCAATTACGCCTTTCCGTAATACAACGTAATTTTTTTTGTAAATTTCGTGGAACGCTGCCATTTTAGGACACTTAACTCGTGTTCTTGCAACAGTTACAGCGTTCCACCCTGCCGTGGAACGCTGTGGAACGCCGCCGCTGGTAAAACCGCAGAATGTTTGGAAAAAAACGTTGGGACAGTGGGACAGTTGCACAAGCCCCCACGTCAGCAAGGGCGTAATACACAACGTTGGATGTATGCCGCCCTGCGACGCCCGCCGTGGGTAAAACGTCTCCAAAATGCGGGAAAAATTTGGCTATTTTCCTTGGATTGAGGGAAATTTACTGCTTTTTCCTACCCCTGTCAAGCCGAATTTGGTGTATTATCAACGACGTTTGGCAAACTCTCTGCTCGGAACATTGTGAGAATTCTGGCGTGTATGAGAATCATGAAACGTCTTTTCTTGTACGTATCTTATGTGGTGATATTTTCCATCGCGTTTCTATCCAGTGACGCTGCGACATTCATTTGGAACGACGGATATTGGTCTAATGGAGTTGGCAACGGCGTAGCGTGCTGGGATGCGGGCGAAGCAAAGACGGGCCCCTTCGGCTTTACAGACTATACATTTTGGGACGGCACAAGGTTAACGTCTTCAACAGCAAGATTTGAGAGCGTAGAAGCAGCTCAAGAGTGTTTCGAGTTTGAACTACAACGAGCTTACGAGATCATTGAGCGAGAACCTTTGTTCGACGAACGCCACGAACAAATCGTAGGAGAGCGCGTTGTTGCGCTCTTTCCTCCTGACGGCTATGTTGCTTCAGACTGGGCCGTTGTTATGTGTTGGGACGGAGACAAGCTCTACGAATTCACATCCACATCTCTTCAACGGGCGGTCACTTTCGAAAAGAAAGACCGAAAATACTGACGGCTGACTTACGTTAGAATTTCATCAAACGCCAGACTTCTTAACGAAAATTCCTTTTTCGTTTACCGGTGAAACGTGCAGAACTCTTTTGGCTCGGTGCCGCCGCGGTAGGTTCGCGGCTCTTTGTCGGGCCAGTTCGAGGCCGCACGCATTCCTGTTAGCGGACAGGCCCTCGCACCGGATGATTGCCGGACTAATCAGATGACCGCATCTGAGCCGAAAGACTGCGGATGCTGTGTTTGTCGAGCAGATGTCTTAGCGAGCGGACGGGCATTTGGAGGAGTTCGGCTGCTTTGGTCTGATTGCCGCCGGTTTTGCGAAGGGCTTCGACGACGTAGGTCTTTTCGAGGTTGTCGAGATGCGTGACGAGATTTACGCCCTCGTCCGGCAGGTCGAACTCGGCATTTATCCGCTGTGGGTTGTAGTTCGTAATGTGATCGGGAAGCTGTTCCGGCTGTATCTCGTCCGAACGCTCAAGCGCGACGGCACGCTCGATGGTGTGTTCGAGCTCACGCACATTGCCGTGCCACGCGTAGTTCTTCAATATGTCGATCGCTTTGGGCCCGATGGTCAGTGATTTGCCCGCCTGATCGCAGAACTTCTTAATAAAGTGATCGATCAACTGGTCAATGTCCTCTTTGCGTTCACGCAGCGGCGGCAAATGGATCGGTATCACCGAGATACGATAAAAAAGGTCTTCGCGAAATGTGCCTTCGGTGCTCATCTGCTTCAGGTCGCGATTTGTAGCCGCGATCACACGTGCGTCGATCGATTGTTCGTCGTGGCCGCCCACGGGGCGAACTTTCCTCTCCTGAAGAACGCGCAGCAGCTTGACCTGCATCGCCGGCGACATTTCGCCGATCTCGTCGAGAAAGATCGTTCCGCCGTGCGCAGCCTCGAAAAGGCCTTTGCGGTTGGTATTTGCTCCGGTAAACGCGCCCTTTACGTAGCCGAACAGCTCGGATTCGAGCAAGGTTTCTGTAAATGCACCGCAGTTGATGGAGATAAAGGGCTTTTCGGCACGCGGGCTCAGGTCGTGGATGGCTCTGGCGACCAGCTCTTTTCCGGTACCGCTTTCGCCGGTGACGAGAACGGTCGATTGAACCTCGGCGACGGTGTCGATCATTTGAAAGATCGCGTTCATCACCGCCGAAGTGCCGATGATGTTCTTTACACTGCCGCGTTCGCGTTGGGCACGTTTGAACGCGCGGTTCTCTTCGAGCAGCGCCTGCTTTTCAAGCGTTTTGCGGACTATGAGCTTTAGCTCTTCGACATCGAAGGGCTTTGTGATGAAATCGTCTGCACCGAGCTTAAACGCCTCGCGTGCGGTTTCGACCGATGCAAACGCCGTCATCAGGACGACGCCGATGTCGGGCAGGGTTTCACGCACGTTGCGCAAAAGCTCGATACCGTCCATATCGGGCATCTTCACGTCCGAGATGATGATGTCGGCCGGCTCTTCCTGAAGGGCTTCGAGAGCCTGCCGCCCGTTCATGGCCGTACGGATATTGTTGCCGTCAGTTTGAAACACAAGGCTCAAAAGCTGGCGGTAACTTTGCTCGTCGTCAACGATCAGTATGTTCGGCATGGAAAATGTCGTTTTTGCTCAAAAAAGCGGGACAGGTTGTGGCCTCATGGCCACTCCTTATATTGTCACTTATTTTAATTATGTAATTCAAGAAGAATATGCGAACTAGTTTTTTACATTCAGAAACTCTTTCAGTTTTGATGCCTCGGCGTCTGTCTCAGAGCCGTTTGATCTTTCAGTCGCTTTGCGGCGATGTTTCTTAGGCAGATCGAGAGTAATGACCGTTCCTTCGCCCTCGCGGCTGCGGACGTTTATAGCTCCGTTATGATCTTTGACAATTTGATATACGATCGACAGGCCAAGCCCGGTGCCGCCTGTCGTCGAATTGGAAAACGGCTCGAAAAGCTGCTCGACCTGTTCGGGCGACATGCCTTTTCCGGTGTCCTCGAACGTGATGCGAATGCGATCGTTCGGCACCGATTCGACACCGACGCGCAACTCGCCGCCGTTAGGCATAGCCTGCAATGCGTTACGTGCGAGATTCCAGAATATTTGTTTCAACTGCGTAAGGTCCGCAGAAATAATGATGGGATCGCTGCCGATATCGACCGCCAAATTATGATGCTCTTCGACATCAGGGCTGTGTTTCAACAGCGTGATAGTGTCGTTTATCGCTTCGCCGACGTTTGTATCGGTAAAGGTCGCCGCCATCGGTCGGGCATACCCGAGAAAGTTCGTGATGATACTGTTCAGCCGGTCGGACTCTTTCAGGATAATGTCCATCAGGTCAGTCTCGACCGACTCGGCAGGCATCTTGGATTCGAGCACCTGTATCGCTCCACGCATCGCTCCTAAAGGATTGCGTATCTCGTGTGCCAGTCCCGCGGCAACTCGACCGACCGCGGCAAGACGATCTTTTCGACGGACACTTTCTTCCATCGAGCGAATATCAGTCAGATCCTGGAATGTGATGATCAAGCCTGACGCTTCGTTCAGCTCGGAAAAAAGGAGCGACACGCTGTAGCCGATGCGAACCGCAAAACCTTCGGGTGTTAAGAGATCGGTTTCAAAACGCGGCAGTTGTTCGCCCTCGCCGGCGGCAGCGAGCGACAGGTCGATCGGTTCGCGCATGTTGCCGAAAAGAGAGGTGATCGATTTTCCCTGCATTTCGTCGAGCCGGTAACCGGTGATCTCCATCGCGGCTGCGTTGAACGTATAAATGTTGCCGTCAAGGTCTGTCGTGATAAGGCCGGAACGGATCGATTCGACAATGCGTTCGTGCAGAACGCGCAGGTCGGCGAGACTTTTTGCGGTCTTGGCAAGCTCTTCGCCCGAAGTCCGGCGATCAGAGAGCCTCGACGCCAAAATGCCGACGACCAGAAAGGCAACAATGTGAAAGCTGACGATCTGGACCGCTTTTCCGGTTGCTTGCACCGTGCCAAAAGAGTCGAGGATATCATTACGAGTCAGGAGCGCAAGAGTAATGAAAAGCAGCGAGCAGGACATCGACATCAGCAATGTCGAAAGCGGCCTGAGGAAAAAACTCGCAACGCTGATCAGCACCACATAAAGCGTAATGTAAGGCGAAGTAAGATCGCCCGTTCGCCATATGAGCCATGTGATCAGCAGAGCGTCGAGTACAAATTGCGTTCGTATCTGCCAGCGGAAGCTTTTGCTTAAACGTAGAAGAAAAAAGTAAACGATCGTCAGCCCGACCGAGATCAGAAAGACGAGAAACATGCCGGGCGGAACATTCTCAAAGGAAAGTCGGAGACTGCCGCCGAACCAAAACCAGCTTGTCACAAGCAGCAGGAAGATCGCCATCAAACGCCCGATGATGAGCGTCTGGATCCTCTGCATTTGTTTTATATTGCCGGAATCGGCCTTTTCGTCTAAACTAAGCATACTTTTTCGACGAATGAAAACTGAAGAAGACCAAAACAATTCGCCCTTGCACGATGAACGCCCTTGGGGCAGTTTTACCGTGCTTGACGAAGCGGATGATTACAAAGTAAAGAGGCTCGAGGTTTTGCCGCAGAAACGTCTCAGTTACCAACGGCACACGCGCCGCGCCGAACATTGGTACGTCGTGCGCGGTATAGCTAAAGTAACATTAAACGGCAACGAAATTCTAGTAAAAAGCGGCGAATCGCTCGACGTCCTCTGCGGCGACGCTCACCGTATCGAAAATCCTCACGGAATCGCTCGACGTCCTCTGCGGCGACGCTCACCGTATCGAAAATCCTCACGATTCAGAAAAACTCATCCTCATCGAAACCCAAACCGGAGATTATTTTGGCGAGGATGACATCGAAAGACTCGATGATGATTTTGGTAGAAGCTAGATGCTGGCAGTTCATCGGTTTTTGGTGATATGCCTCGCCGCTTCGCCCAAATTTTCTGCCAAAACCTCTGGATGTCTATCAAGCATTGCTTTATGCTGCTCCCCGTAACCCGTCAAAACCAGAGAACTTTTCAGTTTAGCTGCGAACGCCGTTTCGACATCGCTTCTTTTGTCACCTACCATCCACGAATTCTCAAGATCAATTTCGAAATCGCTCATTGCCGATTCGATCATTCCGGTATTTGGCTTGCGGCATCGACAGCCTGCGTCGGGCAGATGCGGGCAGAAATAGAAGGCGTCGATCGCGTCTGAAAGCTCAGTTTGGATCGCTTCGTGAATAGAATGCATGTCGGCTTCGGTATAAATTCCTCGACCGATGCCAGACTGATTCGTCACAACGATCACAAGAAATCCGTTGTCTTTTAACAGCCGAACTGCCTTCGCAGCAAACGGAAAAAGCCGCAGGTCCTCGACACGCGAGAGATAATTTACCTCTTCGATCAGCGTGCCGTCACGGTCAAGAAATACTGCGGGCTTTTTCATAGAGATCTTTTTAACGCAAAGACGCTAGGATGCAAAGACGCAAGGTTAAAAACCACATAAGTTATTGACTTTGCATTGAACTGTCTTCCTCTGCGTCTTCGCGACTTTGCGACTTTGCGTTAAGTTCCTCCTCTGCCAATAAGAAAACTTGATCGACGGAGATCTGAGTCATGCAGCGATGGTCGATCGGGCAATCGCGCAGCATACAAGGTGCGCATTCTACCTTCCTACTAATTACTGCGGCATTGGCGGAAAACGGACGTGTCGTCGCGTCATTTGTAGGACCAAAGATCGCGATCGTTTGTGTGCCAACAGCCGGAGCCACATGAGCAAGTCCCATGTCGTTCGAGATCAAAAGATCGATCACGGAAAGGATAGCGACCGCTTCGGCAAGATCTGTTTTACCCGTTAGATCCGTTGGCTTTTTATCGCTGAGTTTGACGACTGTGTCCGAGACATCTCGTTCATCCTCCGATCCTACCAAGACGACATTTACATCGAGTTCATTTTGCAATTTGTCGTTTAGTTTTGCATATCGCTCCGCGGGCCAACGCTTTGCACGCGAGTTCGTTGAACCAACACCGAGGGCAACGATCTTCTTATCGAGATCGACACCGAAATCAGAAAGTTTTTTTCGTGCTTCGATCTGCCGATCTTCTGAGATATTTAGATCAATGTTCGGTAAGGCCTGCGAAACAGTATCGCGACCAAGTACGCGGCGTTCGACTTCAGTGACGAGATTCAGATAGTAAAAAACTTCATGCTTGCGGTCCTTCCATTCGGGAACGGCGATCGGATCGGTGAGCAACAAGCCGCGAACGTCTTTGTTATAACCGATGCGACGCGGTATGCGAGAAAAGAAACTCGTGATCGCCGATTCAAACGAGTTTGGAAACAATACAGCCAGTTCGTAACCGTCATCGCGCAGAAATTGCGAATTGTCGTAAACGTCTTTTATCTTCCATTTGTTTTTTTCAAATGTTACGAGATCATCTATAAACTCTGCGTCACGAAATAAACCTTCTGCCCAATCGCGTGTGTGCAGTGAGATATGCGACTTGGGGAAAATGCGCCGCAACTCACGCAATGCCGGTATTGACATCACCGCATCACCGATCCAGTTTGTTCCTCGAACGATTATTTTCATTAAAACAGCGTTTTCAAACCTTCAGCGATACCAATAGTTGGTGACCAGCCCAGTTCTTGTGTCACCAGGTTCAGGTCGGTGACATAGTTCATCGGCACTGGCGCAGGTAAGGGATTCTCTTCGTCTATCACTGCCTGGAGCCCGGATACTTTTTCCATTTGAACGATCAGTTGGCTTAGGGTTATGGCGTTTTTAGCTCCGCCGCCGAGGTTATAGAGTCCGTGACGGATGACTGATTCTTCAAATGCTGCGCAGGCCGCTGAGAGGTCATCAACATGCAAAAGATCGCGCGTTGGCAAGCCCTCGCCCGGCAGACGCAGCGGTTCGCCTTTGTTGATCGCGTCGGCGAAATGGCCGACAAAATTAGGAACGCTGTCTTCGCTTCTCGGAGCATAAACCGTAGATAATCGAAAAATGCATGACCGGAAATTCCGTGTGTTGGCGTAATACTCGACGTAGCGTTCCGCGATAAGTTTTGACCATTCGAGAGCCGACTGACCGGAGTAACTGGTCTGACAATGTTCGTTGACCTCAGCATGATTGTCCGCGAACCGGCCATAAACATCCTTTGTCGACGCAAAGATGAAAACTGCATTCTCCTTCATTTCCTTAAGAAGATTAACGGTTCCCTGAACGTTCGTAAGGAATACCTGATCAGCAGCTTCGGGCGATTTATCCAAATGGGCAGCGAGGTGGATCACCATATCGTAATTTCGCACGGTTGCGACAGCTTGCGCATTCAGGATGTCAAGGTTCACCCGCCGCGACATGCTGTCTGCGTTAAAGAACTTGCGGACGTGTGTGCCCAAATATCCGCTGCCGCCTGTGACGAGTACGTTCATATCTAAATTAAAGGTCATAATAAGCTAGACAGCAAGCCTGCTTAATCTATAGAATTTTATTGGCGAACGACTAATGGTGTTCGGCTCTCCTCCTTACATTTCCAACCAAAAATGTCAGATCAAAGCGCAGATCAAAACATTGTGAAAAGTTCCAGATCAAAAATGCCGCCAAAAGGCTGGGCAGGATCGCGCCGTATGTCGTCGTATCAGGCTCCGCCCCCGTCACGTTTTCGGAGGCTTTTACGGCTGATCTTTAACCGCTGGACGATCTCGGCCGCTCTGTTCCTGCTGCTCGGAGTTTTTTTGACGCTGACATATTTCTGGTTCGAATTTTCCGGCCGCATTGATCAAAAACTTCTTAGCGGTGAAGTGTTTACCGCGACCGCCGGGATCTATTCTGCACCTAAGACTCTAAAGGTCGGCGAAAGTATCACTCCTTCTGACCTTATCGATTACCTGAAATCCGCCGGCTACATCGAACGTAATAATCAGGCGGATGCCTCGCGCAGCCGCTATGCGGTTGAGGGTGACATCGTCGGCATCGAGCCCGGAACAACGGCGATGATCGACGGTAAAAAAGCGTTCCCGTCGCTGACGGTCAAGTTCGGCAAGGACCAAAAAACCGTTGCGGCGATCGGAGATCGTGACAGCAACACTCAGGTCAACGAAGCAAAACTCGAACCGAAAATTCTCAGCTCCATTGCCGCCGAACGCGACGGCCGGCGTAAGACCGTGACGTTCAACGACCTGCCGCCGCACCTTGTCAAAGCCATCACGACGACCGAGGACCGTGCGTTCTTTGAGCACTACGGCGTCAATTTTCGCGGCATCGCCCGTGCGCTTTGGCGGCGTTACGAAGGCGATGACGGCTCACCTCTTGCGAATCAAGGCGGCTCGTCGATAACTCAGCAACTAATAAAGAACTTGCTGCTGACACGCGAGCAAACCATCGAACGCAAGCTCACCGAGGCATACATGTCGCTGATCCTCGAAACGCGTCTGTCGAAGCAGGAGATCTTTACGCTATATGCGAATCAGATCTATCTCGGCCAGCAATCGGGCGTATCGATCTACGGTGTCGGCGAAGCGGCCAATGCTTATTTCGGCAAGGACGTTTCGCAGTTGACGGTTCCCGAAGCCGCGTTTATCGCCGGTATTATCCGCAGTCCGAATCGTTACAACCCCTACAAAAATCCCGACCGCGTAAAGGAGCGCCGCAATCAGGTTTTGGAATCGATGACGCAAACCGGAGCGGTGACACCGGAGCAACTCGAACAATATCGCGGCCTGCCGATCGAGCTAAAGGAAATATCAAATACCAAAGACCTTCAGGGAATGCCGTATTTTTCGCAGTACGCGATCGAGGAACTGCCAAAGATCGTCAACGACCCCGAAGCCCAACAGCACCTACGCGTCTACACGTCGATCGACCCAGACCTTCAGCGTAAGGCTTACGAGATCGTGAACAAACGCCTGGCCGCGCTCGATAAGCACTTTCCGAAAAAGGAAGCAGGCACGCTCAACGCTGCACTCGTTGCCGTGCGGCCAAAGACCGGCGAGATCGTAGCGATGGTCGGCGGACGCGATTATCTTGCTAACCAATTTAACCGTGCGACCGATGCGATGCGGCAGCCGGGTTCGGTTTTCAAACCGTTCGTTTACACGGCGGCGATCAACTCGGCGTACGATTCGAGCTCGCGGCAGTTCACCACGGCGAGCATCTTCAAGGACGAAAAGAAAACGTTCACGTTCGGCACCGAAAGTTACACGCCGGGAAACTTTGGCGATTTCTTTTCCAACAAAGACACGACGCTGCGCGATGCATTGGTCAAGAGCAAGAACGTCATCACGGTTGATATCGCGATGCAGCTCAACATCGGCAAGGTGATGAACCTCGCCACCAAAGCGGGCTTTCCGAAAGTCGAAAAAGCTTATCCGTCGATGGCGCTTGGCACGGCAGAGGCGACGCCGCTGCAGGTTGCGACCGCCTACACGATGTTTGCAAACTTAGGCGACCGCGTGTTGCCGATGCCGATCACGCGGATCACTTCGGGTGACGGACGCACGGTGAATGCTCCGACGCCTGACCGCAAAAATGTCGTTCGTCCGGACGTCGCGTACATCATGGACGACGTCATGAAGGATGTCATCAATCGCGGCACTGCGGCGCAGGCGCAATCTTGGGGTTTTCGCAACGAAGCGGGCAAGCGTGCGTTCGCGGGCAAGACCGGAACGTCGCGCGACGGATGGTTCGCGGGGTTCACGCCGGAGCTTGTTTGCGTCGTCTATGTCGGTTTTGATAACGGCGACGACCTTGGCATGAAAGGCGCGGATTCGGCGATGCCGGTGTGGTCGGATTTCATGAAAGAGGCGTTGCAGCTTCACCCGGAATGGAACGGCGACTGGACGATGCCGGCGAACGTTCGCAAGGCCGAGATCGACATTCGCAACGGCGGCCTCATCCGTGAGATCGACGCCATGGAATCGCCCAGCCCGACGCCTTCGCCTTCACCAAAGAAGACTAAAGACCCGAACATGCCCGATTACGAAGAGCCTCCGCCGCCCAATGATGAGGACATTTATGTGACGAATGTCCCAGCGGAGTTCCGCCGCATCGATCTGTTCATCGCCGGCACTGTTCCTAATCGTGCGATGCTGCCCGTCGAAGACGAAACTCCCGGCGAATTGCAGCCTTATCCGTCGAACAGCCCGACGCCAGCCGATGATGTTCCGCCGGACGGCGACCTGCCGCCAGAGAAAACGCCGCAACGCAAAGTTCGTGCGCCCGACAACGAGATCGGCAGCGTGACCGTGATGGTCTGCCCGCTAACCGGAATGCGTGCGACCTCGAACTGCCCCGACAAAGAGCCGCGAACCTACCGCGGCGGCACCGAGCCGAAAGAGTTCTGCACGTTTCACCGGTAATTGCACAAGCCCGCGAGTGAGCAAAGGCGTAACATCCAACGTTGTGTGTTACGCCCTTGCTGACGTGCGGGCTTGTGCAACTGTCCCACTGTCCCAACGTTTTTTTCCAAACATTCTGCGGTTTTACCAGCGGCGGCGTTCCACAGCGTTCCACAGCAGAGTGGAACGCTGTAACTGTTGCAATAACACGGGTTAAGTGCCCTAAAATGGCAGCGTTCCACGAAATTTACAAAAAAAATTACGTTGTATTACAGAAAGGCGTAATTGCTGCAATTATTGACGTTACGGCGTTTTACCTGTCGGAGCAAGGCGTTTCACCGTGGAACGCTCTGTCCCGAATACGGGTGATCCGGCGTTGTGTGTTACGCCCTTGCTAACGCGCGGCTTGTGCAACTGTCCCACTGTCCCACCGTTTTTTTCGCGACATGATCGTAGGTAGCGTAACAGGCTAAAGCCTGCACTCTGGACGTATTTTCAAAGAGCAAGAACGCGTATAATATAACGATCCCGCATCAACCTAGCGCATTTCTAACCGAATTGGAAGACCAACTTTCCCGATATGACATGGTTTTCTCGATTTGACGCAACTTTCCAGGTCCATTTCCATCGAAAAGCCCGTTTTGTGCCATTTATTGTCAGCCGTTCTTGCCAAAAAGTGTTATTTGAACCCTCCGAAACCCATCTTTCACTGCACAAGCCCAAAACCTGGTATGACCATAACTCCACTATAATCAACACTTACGGCTTATTCTGACCGTTGTTTGGGCCTATGGCACGGCTATTGATAACACACCAGTGGCCTGGGAAAGGTACATATTTCAAAAACTTTAGGAGATTGTAAAATAGACATGAAAAATCAGAAAGGTTTCTCGCTTATCGAATTATTGATCGTTGTTGTGATCATCGGCATTATCGCCGCTATCGCTATCCCCAACCTGCTTGCTGCACGTCGTTCAGCTAACGAAGGTTCCGCTATATCGGCTCTTCGTACACTGCACGGTGCTCAGATGACGTATGCTGCGACATATGGCAATGGTAACTATGCCGGTACGGCAAGCGCCAGCGGTGCACCTGACGTAACTGCTTTGACCAACCTTGGAACACCGGGTTTGGTTGACGGCGTTCTCGCAACCGGAACAAAGAGCGGCTACAACTTCGTCGGCGGACGTATTGCTTCGTCAACGACGGCTCCGGCTCAGTTCTGCTTCTCGGCTCTGCCGACGACTACGAGCGGTATCACCCAGACGGGTTCACGCAGATTCGGCGTCGCTACGGAAGGTGTGTTGATGGCTGACACGACATTGACCGGTCAGTTCGCAACGATCGCTGCGGTTCAGGCTGGTACAGCTCTCCAGTAAACTTAACCGTAACTTAGGATCAAGAGGCTGCCTTTTCAGGCAGCCTCTTTTTTTATTATCCTCCTAAGTTATTTCCGTGTGATACAATCAAGCTCTCTCACTGCTCCAGACATCATTTCGTAATAATGGGATCGATCGACAAACATCATCCGTCCGCGACGATGGACCGAATGACGGGCGTGGCATTGCCGGGATTGCTCGCACTTGCGCTGCTGGTCACATTGTTCCCGTTGCCGGGGCCGCTGAATCATGTAAATCATCCGTTCAAGGTCGAATTTCTGTTGTCGCTTTTTTTGATGGCCTACCTTATGACAAGGGCCGGCAAAGAAGCACTTTTTTCGCAGAATGGTGCATTAGTTCGTAGTATCAGCTACTGTCTCGCGGCCTTTACGGCATGGAGCGCCGTGTCTGTTATATGGGGAGATTTTCCGGGCTCGGTCACTCACCACACGCTGCTGTGGGCGATCTATCTGATCTTCTTCCTGATCTTCACGAACGGCACGCAGCGAAGCGACAGCAGGCGATTCATTACGAGCACATTCTTTCTCGTTGCCCTTATATTGGGCGTCCTGTGCATTTTTGATTATCTGACGGTTGTTGATTTTGTCAGCTCAGAGGGCGAACTGAGGATCAGATACGGCAAATATGCCGAACTGCTGGTTACAATTACGCCGCTGCTGTTGGGTGCGGCAGTCTATATACGAAACCGGAAATGGATGCTGTCAACAGCCGCCGTTGCCCTGCTGGGCTGGGTCACCGTAATGCTCTCGCTAAGTAAAGGAGCGTTTCTTGCCGGCATCATCGGCTTTGTTATTTTCTTTCTGGGAGCGTTTCTTTTTTCCGTTAAACGGTTCCGTAAACGCGTTGCGATAGTCGCGGCAGCGTGGCTTTTGCTGACGATAGGAACACAGGTTTTCTTTTCGTATTTTTCCGCAGTTCCCTCTACGACCAACTATATTACCGGCGCGGCTGACGCCACACGCAGCACAAGCACAATGCGCGTGTTTACCTGGAAAGTCGCACGACAGATGGCCGCCGATCATTGGCTGACAGGCGTTGGAGCCGACAATTTTGGACACGCGTTCAACCGGGAACGCATTCGCTTTCGCGAGACACATCCAAACGATACGACAGTAGAGATCGCCGAGGACTATCTCGTTGAGCGGGCACACAACGAACCGATCCAGATATTGTCCGAGCTCGGCGTCATTGGATCGCTGTTGATCTTCTTGCCATTTATGTTGTTTCTGACCTGGCTGGCAAAAAGTTTTGTCCGCACCCGTCGATTTTCGCCGGTCATGTGGGCAGCTTTGTCAGGAATGGCGGCGTTTCTCGTAAGCTCGATGTTCAGCTCATTCTCGTTTCGCGCCGCGCAGAACGGCGTGGCGTTTTTTATGGTATTTGCTGTCGCTGTCACAAATCTGCCGAGAGCCGGTGTGCAAACAAAACGCAGGAACTTTGGCTCAGGGTTTTCGCGGCCCGTCCATCTATTCGGCTGGGTCATCACCATATTAATGGCAGTGTTCTGCCTGACAAAGATCTTTGCCGAATATCAAGTTTATAAGGCCGAGCGAGCAGAATTTTATCAGGAGGCTGTCGATCATTTGCAGCTTGCCGTTGCCGCCGACCCCGAATACGCAGGAGCATATATGTCAAACTCCGGGATCGCCGCCAAAGAAGGCGATCATGGGTCTGCCGCAAAGTCTATGCGAAAGGCGATCGATAATGGAATTGCGACGACGCCGGTTTATTCACAGCTTGCAAAACAGCAGGTAGCGGCGGGCAATTTTGAACAAGCAGAGGCTACCTATCGCGAAGCACTCGCCATATATCCGCGTTCCATATTTCTGCGAATGGAATTTGCCGTGTTTCTCGAAGATCATGGCAAACCGGACGCCGCGGCGGAGCAAGCCAAGATCGCCCGCAGTATCGACCTGCGTCAGGCGAACGGCTGGTATTCCATAATTCGCGAAGACAGCATCACGGCTTTCTACCGTTCGCAGAAGGAGCCCGACCTGGCGCCGCCCGCTGAATTATTACCGCCTACCGCGGTCCTGCAATACGTCGGAAAAATGCCGGGATCATGATACTGATTTTGTGATAAAATATTCTAGTTGGACTGCGGTTCTGTAGTCCCGACTCAATCACACAAAAATGCCTAACGAAGGAACAGGAACCCTGCCCCGAATCTTCGCCATCACGAAAAATGCGTTTCGCGAGGCTGTTCGTGATCGTATCCTCTACAACCTCGTTTTCTTTGTCCTGCTGATCACCGCGAGCGCCATTTTTCTGGGCGAACTGACCGCCGGCGAAGAGGCTCGCGTGATCGTTAATCTCGGGCTGAGCACGATGCTGATCTTCGGAGCGTTCATCTCGATCTTTGTCGGCGTAAGCCTGGTGTGGAAAGAGATCGAAAAACGCACGGTCTATTCGATCTTTTCAAAACCCGTCAGCCGCAGCCAGTTCATCATCGGCAAATATCTGGGACTTTGCCTGACACTGCTCGTCAACGTCGCCGTCATGGGAATTGGCGAGACGCTTGCTCTGGTTTACGTCGGCGGGACGCGCTACATCGGCGGCGTCTGGATCGCCGTCTTGCTGATCTTTTTCGAACTGACGATACTGACCGGCGTCGCGATAATGTTCTCTTCGTTTTCCACGCCGGCTTTATCCGCAATGCTGACATTTCTTGTTTTTGTGATCGGCCATTTCAGCGCGAGCCTTCGCGATCTGGCACAAGACCTCGGCTCGCAAGCCGCCCAGGCGGTTTTCACAGCCATATATTATGTGCTGCCAAACCTCTCGCATTTTAGTTTCATAACCGAGACCGCGAACAGCATCAAGCCTCCATTACAGATGGTTGGCGGAGCCGTTATCTATGCCGTGATCTATGACATTGTTTTGCTGACAGTCACGGCTGCCGTCTTCAGCCGCCGTAATTTCAAATGAAACGCAGTTCTCTTTTTCAGCGGATCATCTTGCCGGCAGTGATCGTCGCCGTCGGCCTGATAACTGTTGCCTTACTAAGCGGTTTTATAAAAGATGTTCGGCCATCGCTGCCCGACGGTTACGAGGACAGCGAGCTTACGTTCAACGGCTCGCGGATCAAAGGGTTTGCATTTGGAATGGAGGGCCTTGCGGCCGATTGGTACTACGTCAGGGCTCTGCAGTATGTCGGCTATAAGATCATCAATTCAAAGTCTGATTTCATCAATATAGAAGACCTGCGAGACCTGAACCCGGTTCTTCTCTATCCGCTGCTTTCAACGACTACTGATCTCGATCCGCATTTTATTACCGCATACACTTATGGGGCGTTGGTCCTACCCGCTATCGATCCGGAAAAGGCCATTGCACTTGCAACAAAGGGCATCGAAAATAATCCGAACGAGTGGCGGCTTTATCAATATCTCGGCTACATTTACTGGCGTCTGGAGAGATACGACAAGGCTTCGGAAATTTTTGAACGCGGCTCCGAGATCGCAGGTGCAGCCCCCTTCATGAAGATCATGGCCGCCTCGATGAAAAACGAGGGCGGCAGCCGCGAAACCGCACGCACCATTTATCGCGAGATGCTGAATGGAACCACCGATGAGCAAGTGCAGATCACCGCACGAAGAAAGCTCGAGCAGCTCGATTCGCTTGACGAACGCGAGTTGATAGACAAGGCACTTGCGGATCTTAAGGAAAAAAGTGGAAACTGCGCTAACAGCTTGCATGAGATCTTGCCGATGCTGGCAAAACTAAAACTGCCCGAGGGACGAGATTTTCGTTTAGATAAGGCCAATGATCTGGTCGATCCGACCGGAGCACCTTACGTCCTTAACAAACAAACCTGCCGTGCCGAACTGGATCCCGAAAAAACAGGCATAGCAATACGATAAGGTTCCGCGATCGAACGAATGAACATATGGAATACGCTGTCGAGATAAAAAATCTTTCAAAGGACTATGAGACCGGTTTCTGGAAAAAGAAACGTGTTCGTGCCCTCGACGACCTGACACTCAACGTGCGGCCCGGCCAGATCTTTGGATTTCTCGGCGGCAACGGCGCCGGTAAAACAACGACAATCAAAACTCTCATGAGTCTGATCTTCCCAACCGAAGGATCTGCAAAAATACTAGGCCATGATATCTCGGATGTTCAGATGCATCGGCGGATCGGTTACTGCCCGGAAAATCCGTATTTTTACGATTACCTCACGGCTCGCGAGTTGATGAACTATTTTGGCGAGTTGTTTGGTTTCGATCCTGCAAAACGAAAAGACAAATGCGATCGTCTTTTGGATGCAGTTGGCCTCGCTGAGAAAGATCGCAACAAACAGCTCCGTAAATACTCTAAAGGAATGCTGCAGCGCGTCGGTCTCGCACAATCGCTGATCAACGATCCTGAGATCGTCTTTATGGACGAGCCGATGAGCGGCCTCGATCCTGTTGGCCGACGCGAAGTCCGTGAGTTGATCGCTTCTCTGCGAGACAAAGGCACGACCGTCTTTATGTCAACGCACATCCTATCCGACATCGAAGCTCTTTGTGACGAAGTGGCGATCCTTCGCGGCGGGAAACTAGCCGCCTTTGGCAATCTCAATGATCTTCTTGCCGCCGACAAAGGATCGCGAACGCTCGAGATCAGCGTTCAAAATGTGTCGGCTGATGCAATACGAGAAAAGATCG
>JBGARA010000049.1:0-28273 GCA_044230475.1 Pyrinomonadaceae bacterium
AGAGTTCCGTTGTTGCTGGAGTCTGCCGCGATCTTCTGCCTGTTTGTCGCAATGATCAGTGTTCCCGCCACGTGCTGTGCGATGCGGGCAGCATCGTTAGACGTGATCGAGTTCTGGCCTGTTGTCTTCGCAACGCCAACTGTGTAGTTGCCTGCTCCGAAGCCTGTCAGTGTGTACTGGCCGGCTGTTCCGCCCGGTGCTGCTGTCGTCGTCGAGAAGATAGTTCCTCCCGTCGCCGTCACAGTCGCGTTCGAGATGAACTTCGTTGTCGGTGATGCAGGGTTACCATACGTTACCGTTCCCGCGACTGAATCGGTTCCGCCAGGTGTTGACGTTGCAGTTGCAGTTGCCGTTGCAGTTGACGTGTTAGTTGGCGTTGGAGTATCCGTATTGGTCGCCGTCGGCGTTGCTACGACACAATGGTATTCGAGAGTGTCGATACCAATATAGTCGGAGTCATTACCTAACGGCCCACCATCCTCGACAAAGTAGCGGAAGGCGATACGGCCCTTGGCAGGTGAACCCATACCGCTGATCGTCACAGTGTACTGTGTCCAGGTATTCGGATACCCGGTAGTTGTATAGGTCGGATTGATATCCAGTAACAGAGTCGTAAAGTCCCCAACATCTGTTGCAAGAGTACCGACATTTGTACTTGTACCGTTGGTGCTCATGCGGACCTGAAGCCGATCAGGGAACTGCACCGTATCTACAGTGCGGGTCCAGAAGGTCAACACACCGCCGTTTTGCAGAGTGACAGGCGGAGTTACTGCCCAGTTGCTAAGAACCGAAGCTCCGGAGCCACTCTGGAAATTGACGCCGAGGTACGGATGCGGGAACGGGTTAACTGTAGGACTCGGCACCGGGGTCAATCCCTGTGCAGGGAATACAGTCGCGTTGCCCTGGAAGTAGGTACCGGCACCGATCGGGCTACTGTTGTTCTGGATAAACCAGCCCTTGTTTGGAACGAGTCCGGGTACGTCTTCAAACGTCTCTGTCAGATCGCACACAGTGTCAGGCGGTGTCGGCGTAAAGGTAGCCGTTGACGTAGCCGTTGCGGTATTCGTCGATGTCGGCGAATTGATCGGCGTGTTAGTCGGAGTTGCACAGGGGCCGGCATCGGTGAAGATGATAAGCTCCCATCCGCCAGCGAAGCTGCCGAAGTCACCACCAACATCATCGGCGACGTATAACGACCACGTTCCGTTAGCAGGCTGGCCAACAAATGTTGCCAATGATGAGCCGCCCGCACTTGCCGGAGCAGGAGCCGGCAACTCGTTTGCAACTACGCCAACATTAGTAGGCAGGTAGGTCGAACCATTTACCGGTGGTGCCGGAATGGCTGCCGCTGCATCACTGTCAAGCGTAAACGAGACACCTGTTACCGTGCTGGTGCCACCAGCGTCGGACATAATGACCGCGTTCTGACCGCCCGGCCCAACGAGCATCACATCTACGTCGGTTGGGAATGTATGATCAAAACCGTTGAGTTTAACCTTTACCTTGTAAACGTTACCGGTTAAACCCGACACCGTAATATCCGAAGGATATGGCGAAGCCGTGGTGTTGTCATTGATCGTGATCGCCGCCTGGTTTGCAAAGTTGAAGCTAAGCGGTTCACAAGTTGCGGTCGCTGTCGGCGTAGGAGTATTGGTCGCCGTATTGGTCGACGTCGCCGTTGCCGTTTCAGTTGCGGTGTTCGTGCTCGATGGCGTACCTGTCGGTGTATTGGTATTCGTTGCCGTCGCGGTTCCGCATCCGCCGTCAATAATGAGTGAGACAGCGTTTACGTAACCAGTGTCGCCGCCGCCGCCGTCACTGAAGTTGATGACCCAGTCTCCGTTCGGGTTAATTCCGTCGAATGCACTCAGAGGATTATTAGGCGAGAATGAACCGGTCGGGAACGCAGTACCAACACCGTCACAACTACTTTCGATCGCGGGGAATCCACCGTCGTCATCCAGCGTGATCTGAGCAATGTTATTGTTCGAACATCCGAATGTGGATGCCGGAACACCCGGACGGTCAAACGCTACAACGGATCCCTGTCCGCCCGGTGCGGTGATCGTCACCTTCACGTCGCCCACCCATGAATGAGAAACGCCCGCTACGCTGGTAGCCGGAGGAAGATTATCCTGTGTTCCATCAAACCTGAAGTTAAGATCATTTACCGTTCCCAGTCCGGTGACGGGGATCGTTATATTAACACCTGCCGGAGCGTTATCAGGAATTGCTACCGTGTTTAGCGCAGGAGCTGTGTAACTGAACGTTCCACTTCCGCAGCCAGGTGTCGGAGTGGATGTCGCAGTATTTGTAGCCGTTGCCGTGTTCGTTGAGGTTGGTGTTTCAACGATCAGGTTCTGGGCGACTGCAAACTGACTAAAGGAAGTCACTCCCGTAGCCTGAATCGAAGTTGCGGTTGGTGAAGCCGGTACAGGATATGACCAAGTTCCGCCGTCAAATTTGCCAACCTGCAAAACTGCCGGAATAATTCCTGCGTCATTGTCCGCAGCATCCCATCCCATAGAAACGGTAGCCGTATCAAAAACAACTCCGCTATTTGTGGCCGTCCAGTAACGATTGACGCTCTTGGCCGGATCCAGAGACGAGGTTCCAAGTGACGGATGGTCTCCTGCGGTGGTCGACACGGTCATGTCGCCTGCCGTTGCCACGTTGGCAAAGGCTATTGTCATTGGCGAATAAGTTGCATTGCCAACGTCGAATACTCTGCTAACGGCCGCACCCACTGCGAAATTACGCTGTAAGTTGCCATCAACATAACCCGTGGTTCGAGTAACCGTTCCTGCAGGTCCGGATATCAGTGTATTTGCTCCAGTAACGACACGGCCGTTTGCCAAGCTTAAAGCGCCATTTGCCGTAAGGTTGCCGCCCGCAATCGTGAGCGTATGCGTGACATCGTTGTCATCGTAGGTTAGGTTCGTCAGGATGCGCGTTGGGTTGACCTCACCGCCAGTCGTTCTGGACGCGGTGGTCCTCAGATATGAAATATTCTGCCCACCTGTTCCGAGATTGAAAGTGAAAGGAGCATCGAAAGTTCCCGCAGCGGTCGGTGTAGTTGTATTGCCGATCTGAACCGTTCCTGTTGTTGCCCCGCCATTTCCGAGAGTGATCTTGCCGGCGCCGGTGACGTTGCCTGAGAACATAATCACGCGGGCTGTCGGTATCTGATTTGTCGAACTGAGCGTAACACCTAGCGCGTTATCAAATTCGAAGCTCGTCATTGGGGCGGTAACCACGCCAGCACCGGAGTAGGTCTGGGCCGTTCCGTTGCCGAGGTGATAGTATCGGGCGCCGGATCCGTTTGCCGTGAGAGTCCCGTCGTTGACCATATTGCCGGTCATCAGGAAGATCGCGGTCTGAGTATTGAACGTAGCACCCGATGCGATATTAATATCCTGACCAAGGTTGTTATAGGTTGCAACGGTGGTACTCATCACACCTGAATGACCGGCGCTGGTGTTCGTGATATTCGTTGTTTTTGGAAGAACACCTCGCAAGTTGAACGTTTTTGCAGCACCAGATGATGCATTTCCGAGCTGCAGTGTGCCTCCGGTCAGACTAAGAACGCCGCCGCCGGACTGCATACGATAATCAATTGAGGTTGCCGCCAATTGCGCTATGATCGTTCCACCCGTGACGCTAATGGTAGAGGAAGCCGAAGTGCCGAGATCGAAACTTCCCAAAGTGGTTGACGCGTTTCCTATAGTGCAAACCGTGATCGTTGGCGTTCCGCTCTGCGTATAAGTGATTGCATTTGTCGATGAAGCTACACCGAATCGTCCCGTGGCGTTGATCGCACCACCTTCGACGGTGATCGAACTGCCAGCTCCGAATCCCATGGAGTTGCCCGTTGAGGTTCCGATATTCATCGTTCCTTGGGTCATTCTGAACAAGCCGTTTACTGTCGGCGAGCCATTCTGTCCCGCAACCGTGAAATTCGGGTTGTTAAGCCACAAACCCGCCGTAGCACCAATTGTGTAACCTGCAGCAGTAAATACTCTGCCAGTCAATGTAAAGGAACCTGATACTTTCAGAACGCCGCTTGTGAGCGTGAGGAATGCCATCGGCGTACCGTCGGTCGTTGTTCCCTGAACCGTAAAGTTGCTCGGGCTCATCTCGACCGTGCTGGTCAATCCACCCTTGTTTACCGTCATGGTCCTGATGTTTGTCGTTGCACCCGAACCACCAAAGGTTACGCTTGGCAAGCCTGAACCGAAGGTCAGGATCGCAGCCGAGGTATTGCCGTTGGTGCTGAAATCAAGAGTTCCGTTATTGGTAACACTGCCACCAACCGTCAAGTTGTTAGTTGTGACGGCTCCAGTTAGAGGCGATTGCAGCGTGCCGCCGCTATTAATAGTTACGTCAAGTGCGACCGCAGTTGTTACATCAACCGTAACGGTACAGCCGGAGCCGATCGTCACGTTATCTGCTGCGGTTGGGACCGTTGAATCGGCCCAGGTTGCAGTATCACTCCAGTTTCCGCCGGCTCCAGCGCATGAATCACTTCCTGCCGCGGTTGTCGACTGGCTTCCTGAAAGAGCAGTGCTCAAGGCACCTTCTGTCACCGCATATACGCGATAGAAATAAGTGGTGCTTGGCAAGAGACCAGTGTCGTTATACGAGGTTGCATTGGCCGCGGTTTGAGCCACAAAAGAGAAGTTCGTTCCATCCGTCGAGCGATATACCACATAACCAAACTCATTGGTCGCGGTTTCTGTCCAGCTTAGCGCCATCGATAGCGTCGAAGGCGTTAAGCCCAATCCACTTGGAGACGCATCCGGAAGATTCGGTGTAAAAATGTAACTTTTGCCTGAGGCAATAGCGTCCGTTTGCGTATTGTTTGCCGCTGCATATGAAACCGTATCGGTAAGACTTGTTACGCTTGCAAAGTTGGTTGCGGTGCCCGACTGCAAACCGATCGAATAGCCGCCATTTGCGGCATTCGCATCAACGCCGCTTCCGTAAACGAACTGGATAACGCCAGGTCCTGAAGATGCTCCGGATTCAGAGAGCCACATTTGGAACGTACCCGCACCTGTAAGTCCGGTACCAACCCGAGGAATCTGTATGTTAAACCATTCAACCACCAAAGTGCGGTTTGGAGCCGCGCCAACCACCTTATATCGGACTCCGCCATTAGTTCCTGTCCAAAGGTCATCCCAATAGGCGGCAATTTTCGGGGCATCCGTTGTTGTGTTGAAGTTCGTGTTTACCCACGAGCTGCCTGTGATACCTGTTCCGAGCTTTATCCAGCCATTTGCATTTGCCATGAATTGGGTATAACGGACACCGTCATACCAAAATTCAAATCCGATATTGGTTAAAGCAGAGCTGCCATCGTCGGAATTCGCAACCACGATCTGCGTGGTTCCACTTGACATGTCTACGAGCGTCCCTGTTGTTGCCAAGAACCCATAGGTTCCTGCAGTGATGAGTTCCCCCCTCGATTCGAATCCCGTCGGTTCTGATTCGGCCGTTTCTGCTAAGGATTTGTCAGCATCTGAGTAGATACTTGCTTTTTCCGATAAATTTTGAGCATTGACCGAAACGATCAAGCTCAACAACAGTAAAGTGATAGTTAATATAGTGGAACGATTTGACGATTTCTGCGTGAACATAATTTAGATTTCTCCTCTCCTACGGTTCTCTGGCAATAGGTGGTCGGACCCAGTTGTCCTAGACGCACTAAACAAAGTGTGCAAAGACTGCACACAGCGAACTGAAATTTTCTTTAAAGTAAAAGAACGATGCCGAGATAATAATCGCAATTGATGTTTATGTCAAGCGCTTTTTGGGCATTCAGCGAAAAAAGTTGATGAAATTTCGACGAATTTTTGAGTAAGTGCGGCCTCGTTGCCCCACAGGAAAAGTTGCGTAGGTGACGAAGGTTTTTTTTCAGCAAAGTTGATATTCAGAAGGAGCCTATCCACCCACTATCCCGTGAAGTAACAAATGGGCGAGAAAGAAGAGGGCTACTCCTCCAAATACAGACAGGGAAACAAGCGGACTCTTACCTCCGTGGTGATTTACCTCTGGAATGAGGTCGCTTGCCGCAACGTAGAGCGTGACGCCTGCTGATAACGGTAACGCGTATTTTACAGTGAATCCCATGCTCGTACCAATAAAATAAAAGAACATCAGTCCGAGGAGCGTTGTGAATCCAAGCAAAGAAGTTGCGGCGAGCACGCCCCTAATGTCTTTACCTGCGGCCATTACCATTGAGCCTACGGTGAATCCTTCGGGGAATTTGTGAAGGAATACGGCAATGAAAACAAGGAACCCGATGCGGACGTCGATCTGTGCGGCAGCGGCGATCGAAACGCCGTCAAAAAAGGTATGTATCAGTAATCCACCGACCGCTGTATAGGCCGAAGAAACCGAGATCATTTCATCGGCATGCATTTCCTCCCCCAAATGGAAATGCGGGGCGATCGTATGTTCGAAAAACTGCGTGAGCAAATAGCCTCCCATCAACAAAAGCATTGGGGCGTAAAGGTCTTCGATAGTTAGGGGGCTCGTCTTCTGCCAAAGTACCACCGATTCCGGCAATATCTCAAAGATCGTTACCGAAAGCATGAACCCGGCTCCGAGTGCCAGCAGATAACGCAGCAGTTTTTTGTAGTTATGGTGGAGTTTGGACGGGAAAAGGATCAAACCGCCTATCACGTTTGCCAGTGCAGCAAAAAAACCAAAGGCGAGGAGTTGTATGAATAGAGAATCCATGTATGTTGGCCGTTCTATCGTATATCAGTGGAAAATTGAAAACAAAAGCGACCCCAAATTAACAAAAACTTAACACAGAACGCGCTTAATTTTGTGATTAAGAGTGATTAAGAAATATTCGCTTGACACAGTTCAAAAAATCGTCGTAGAATGCATTTGTATTTGCAAAAAGCTGGTCTCTACAGCCCAGCCTCCAAAAACGTAAAGATTAAAAATACTGCTTAATTATATTAAGCGCCACATGGCAAGTTGATGTTGGCTGCTGATAGGTTTGAGTCGCCTCGAGACGGGTTTTTGCTCTTTGAAATATGCCGGTGAAAATTGATCCTGAATCGGTTCATAAGCCCGTTTTACTTGAAGAATTGCTGCAATTCCTGCGGCCGCAACAGGGCGGGCTCTTTGTCGATGCGACGCTGGGACTTGCCGGACATTCGGAGGCGATCCTAAGTTCGTCGCCTAACGCACGAGTTTTGGGCATCGATCAGGACAACGAGGCCTTGGCACTGGCGAAAAACAGGCTGGCCGGGTTCGGTGGCAGGGCAAAGTTCTTCAATGCGAACTTCGCTGATATAAGAGGGATCGTTGAAGAGGCCGCAGAAGGGGATCCAACCGGAATATTCGCTGACCTTGGGGTTTCGTCGCTGCAATTGGATAGTAAAGAGCGTGGATTTAGCTTTCGGTTCGACTCCCTGTTAGACATGCGAATGGATGCAGAGTCCCCAAAGCAAACAGCCGCAGAGCTACTGGCAACGCTAAGTCAGGAAGAACTAGCAAATATCATTTACAGGTTTGGTGAGGAAAGGGCTTCGCGCAGGATCGCAAAATGGATAGTTGAAAAAAGAGAGGGCGGCGAACCGATAAAGACAACATTCGAGCTTGCCGATCTGGTGAAACGGGCGGTAAAGATAAACCCCAAAGAGAAAACGCATCCTGCCACAAGAACATTTCAAGCATTGAGGATAGCGGTTAACGGCGAACTTGAAATTTTAGAGCAGTTTATTTCTGACTCGATCGATATTTTGAAAACGGGCGGTGTTCTGGCGATCATCACATTTCACTCACTAGAAGATCGACTTGTGAAGCATGCCTTTCAGAGATTTTCCGGCAAGTGCCAATGCCCGCCGAGGATACCTCAATGCGTATGCGGTGCGACAAAAAAGGTCGAGATCTTGACACGAAAACCGGTTTTACCGTCCGAGACGGAACAACGCGAAAACCCACGCTCCCGCAGTGCGAAACTCAGAGCGTGCAGAAAGTTAGAGCAGTAAAGACAATTTAATCATTTTCCGGAGGATGTCCATGACAAAGAGAAATAAAACGCGGCAAAAAACAAAAGCACAAACGAGTCGCACGCCTTCACGCTGGCGAGCATATTCCTTGATTTTCGTCTGCGTTTTGACGCTTGTGTGCGGGTTTTTCTTTGCTGCACGACAGCATTTTTCGTCCATGGATTTCGGCATGAAAAACTCGCGTCTGCGTAGACAGGTTGATGAACTAGAAGCTGAAAAACGCCGGTTGCTTCTTGCGCGCGAGATCTCACTCTCGCCTGCCGAGATAAAGAAGGCGGCTAAAAAGACCGGTCTAATGGCTCCGGCAGGCACGGAAGGTATGGTCGCACAGGTTGTTTCCACCACGAAAGAAAAAGCGCTTCCCGCTCCGGCTACGGACACAAAATCGATGATAATCAAGACCGCGTCCGTCACGCCCGCTCAAACTACGACAGCAATTAACCTGACCAAGGCAGAGAGGCCTGGCAAGCAGTCGAAAACAAAAACGTCAAATGATTAGTTCGGGAGAAACTACTTCATAATAGAATGCGTCCAGCGGTAAAAACGAAAACAAAAAAGAAAGACTTGCGACAGATCGCGTTTACGAGATTCATGCTCGTTGTCGCGGTCTTCATTCTGTGGATAGGCGGAATCGGTGTAAGGCTGGTTAACCTTCAGGTAACACAGCACGCGTGGTTGAGAGAGAAGGCGACCGATATCAGGCAGGATCTGAAACAGACGCGAATGCTGCGTGGCACTATCTTCGACCGAAATGAAAGAGCTCTTGCGATGAGCCTTCATGTCAAGACGCTATACGCCGACACGACTGAAATGGAAGATGTCGCATCTGCGGCGAAGACCATTGCAAAAGCTCTTAACATCAACGCGAATCAGTTGGCGAATCAACTCAAACAAGGTAAAGACGCGAACAAGCGATTTGTTCCAATTGCAAAGAAACTGGATGAAGAGGCGGCCCAGAAGGTCAACAAGGCATTGGATTCGGGTGTCAAGAAAACGGACCTGCCGAATTTTCCCGGGCTCCATTGGAGAGACGATCAGAAGCGTAGCTATCCATACCAAACAATGGCCGCTCAGGTCATAGGTTTTGCCAACGCACAGGACGAGGGGCGGGCTGGCATCGAACAGTCGAAAGACGATGATCTGCATGGTGCGGTCATTAAAAAACTCCAGGAGCGTGACCGGCTCGGCCGCGTTTATGACGAAACCACTGTCGAGCGCGAAGCGCCAAGCGACATTGTCCTGACGCTCGATACCGCTTACCAATATATCACCGAGCAGGCTTTGGAAGTTGGTGCTCGTAACGCAAGTGCAAAGTCGGCCATGGCGATAGTTATGAATCCCAAAAATGGCGAGATCCTTGCGCTGGCAAATTATCCCACATACGATCCCAATACGATCACCGAATCGGCGGCAGAACATATCGGAAACAAAGCCATTCAGTCGGTGTATTCACCGGGATCGGTCTTCAAGATCGTGACTTACGGATCGGCACTTGAAAAGCATTTGTTCTCGCCGGATGAAATGATAAACGCCGGCAATGGTTCGATCACGGTTGCGGGGCATGAGTTCTCAGATCATCACACCGGCACGATGACCTATTCAGAAGCCCTTGCTCACTCGAGCAACGTGTGTGCGATCAAAACCGGAATGCGTGTCGGGCGTGAGGATTTTGCCGCAATGATCCAAAAGATGGGCTTTGGCAGCAAAACGGGAATCGAATTACCAGCGGAAACTCAGGGTATTGTTCGACCCGTCGATAAGTGGAATGGTGACTCCCTTGCATCTATGTCGATCGGTTACGAAATTAGCGTGACAGCATTGCAAATGATCACGGCTTTTGCGACGATAGCTAACAACGGAGTCAAGAGCCAACCCCATATCATCAAGGAAATTCGCCGGTCCGATGAACAGCCTGCAACAGTGACGCAACCCCAGCAAGCACAGATTATCTCAGCTGAATCTGCTCAGAATCTTCGCACGATGCTCAAGCAGGTTGTTATCGACGGTACGGGGAGACGTGCGCAGTTGAACGGCTACACCGTTGCCGGAAAGACCGGAACTGCATGGAAGTATAACGCGAAAACGAGATCGGTTGATTCGTCCAAGTATGTGTCGTCATTTATCGGCATGGCTCCGGCCGATAATCCTGAGATCGTTGTCGCAGTTGTTATGGATGAGCCGGGAGTCGGGGCTAGAGACGGCGGACAAGTGTCGGCTCCTGTTTTCAAAGAGATCGCACAATCCATTCTTCGCGAGATGAACGTCCCGAATGATGCGCAGGTCAAACCCGAATCGATGGTCGCGAAAGAAATTCCTGCGGCGCCAATAAAAGAGCAACCTGGAAAACCGGGAGACAAGAATTCGGCTGATACAAAGACAGATCAGAATACAAAGTCAAAGACAACTCAACCGGCCTCAGAAAAAGACAAAAGTCTAAAGAAGATCAACGACAAAAAAGCGCCGGTTGCGGGCAGGCTAACCGCGCTGTTGATGCAGCGATTTGATCTTAGTTACTTAGATTGGATGGACAAACGAAACTTTGAAACTTGAAACCGCTCTCGAGTATATGAATGCATCCGCGCCCGATATGGATCCCGCTTTGCGAGAACGCGAAGTGGGTTCTTTTGCTATCGACTCACGCGAATGCAAGAGCGGCGATGTTTTTTTTGCGCTGTCTCAGCCCGAATATCGTAACAACGGATTTAACGGGGATTTTGGGGATTCAACTCAGTACGTTCCTGACGCACTTGCCAAGGGTGCATGTGCGTGTGTAGTCCGGCCCGATAGATTTGAGGAGCACAAAACTCAACTGGATCAATTTCGTGATCGTTTGATCTTTGCTGATGATTGCATTGCGGCGTTTCAGAGGCTGGCTAAAGGTGTCTATCGCGAATGGAACAAACCGGTTGTCGGTATCACAGGTAGTGCAGGAAAGACGACTGCGAAAGAATTGACGGCGCACGTTCTGGAGTCGGCTGGGCGAAAAGTGCTCCGCACTATTAAGAATTACAACAACGGCTTGGGGCTTCCGCTGACCGTTCTAAAGCTCGCTTCTGATCCGAGTTATGACGTTGCTGTTCTGGAAATGGGCATGTCAACGCCGATGAACGAGATCGAGCGGCTTTGCCGCATTACGCCGCCTGATGTTGCGGTTGAACTGAACGTCCTGCCGGTCCATATTGAGCATCTTGGTACTATAGAAAATATCCAAAAAGCAAAAGCCGAACTCGTAGAAGGGATGAAGGCTGGTGGGGTCGCAGTATTGAATGCTGACGATCCGCGGGTGGCCGAGATGCACTGGCTGAGCAAAGGCCGTACGATAACTTACGGGATCGAAAACGATGCTGATGTGCGAGCTGAGAATATTAGATTCGAGCGTTTTGGCGAGACACGGTTCACGCTTGTTGCTCGCGACACTACTTCGGAAGTGGTGTTTTCGTTAAATGGAAAGCACAGCATCTTGAACGCACTGGCAGCAGCGGCCGTCGGCATCAGTTTTGGGATGACCGTAGAGGACATTGCAAAGAGTTTGAGTACAGTTGCTCCGCCGCCGCAGCGTGGCGAAATACTGCATTTCAAAGATGGATTTACGGTCATTAATGACTCGTATAACTCAAATCCTGCAGCATTGATGTCTATGGTTGCAACGTTGATTGACGGTGCAGTTGGCCGACGGAAGATCGTAGTTGCCGGAGAAATGCTAGAGCTGGGGCCAGATGAACGCAGGATCCACCATGAGACAGGAGAGCGTATCGCGGAGGCTGAGGTTGATATGCTGATCGGTGTCCGGGGAAATGCCTCCGCAATGGTCGGCGGAGCCATTTCTGCAGGCCTTAATGATGCGAAGTTTGCTGAGGACGCCGAGGCGGCAGGTGATCTACTTGTAGGGATGGTCAACAGCGGTGACGTTGTCCTTGTTAAAGGTTCACGTGGCGTTCGAACAGAGAGAGTCCTTGAAAAGCTGATTGAAAGATTTGAATTGGAGGGTAAAGGGAGGGAATAGCAGTAAGGGTTTTTGATCTAATATCAGATCTGAAACCTAAACTTGCGAATCTAACAAACGAAAGATGCTCTATTTCATCCTCTACCAAATACTGTTCAAACAATACGGATCCGATCCGGATTCACCCTACTTCTATAAGGTCTTAAATGTAATCCAATACGTTACCTTCCGCACTGCAATTGCTGCAATAACATCACTTCTACTGTCATTGTTTTTGGGGCGGAAGGTGATCAGGAAGCTTGCTGATCTGAAATTTGGACAGGAAATACGTGAGGAAGGGCCAGCGTCGCATCAGGAGAAAAAGGGCACACCCACAATGGGTGGAGTGTTGATCATAGGGTCGGTGTTTATCTCAACGGTGCTTTGGGCCAGGCTTGATAGCCTTTACCTTTGGCTTGCTTTGGGGGCGACGACATTGTTCGCGGCTGTTGGATTTGCAGACGACTATATCAAGATCGTCAAAAAGCGAAGCCTCGGCCTTACCGGAAAGCAGAAGCTGGCGGGCCAACTGATCACCGCAGCTCTGGTCTGGGGGGCTTTGTGGTGGTGGGGGAATTATCCCTGGAATTTGAGTATTCCTTTTTTTAAGGACACCGCCTTGCCTTTCGGTTCGAGTGTCATTCCTGCGGGAGTGTATTTGCTTTTCATGATCTTTGTCCTGCTCGGCTCGTCGAACGCCGTGAACCTGACAGACGGCCTTGACGGACTTGCGATCAGCGTAACTTTCATTGCGATGTCAGCGTTGACGGGCCTGACCTATTTGGCTAGTGATGCGCGCTGGGCGGAGAGGCTTGATATTACTCACAATCCGGCTTCGTCGGAATTGACGATATTTTGCGGGGCAATGGCGGGAGCGAGCCTTGGTTTTCTGTGGTATAACGCGCCGCCGGCCGATATTTTTATGGGCGATGTTGGGAGCCTGGCCATCGGCGGGGCTCTTGGCACGATCGCAATCCTAACGAAGCAGGAATTCTTGCTGCCGTTCATCGGAGGAATTTTTATTCTCGAAGCGGTTTCGGTGATGCTACAGGTTTCGGTTTTCAAGTTGACCAAACGGAATGGCCAGCCCGGCCGACGTGTTTTCAAGATGACGCCGCTCCATCATCATTTTGAGATGTCTGGTTGGAAGGAGCCGAAGATCGTTTTTCGTTTTGTTATCGTTGCTGTCTTGTTTGCGTTGCTGAGTCTTTCAACGTTGAAATTACGATAGTTGATGAGTTTTCCGTTACGTTACACGAGAAGTGGTTCAGATTGAACACGCGTTAAAGCAAGAGTCTTTTTGATGCAGATAGAAGGAAGAAAAGCCTTAGTTTTGGGTGCCGGAAAGTCTGGTGTTGAATCGGCGCGCTTTCTGGCGGAACGTGGCAGCGTTGTTGCCCTACACGACAAAAAGCCTGTCGAAGAATGGAGCGAAGCGGCGGTTGGGTTGAGATCCTCGTATAATGTCGGGTTGATTTCTGGAGATATTCCGTCTTGGCTGCTGGATCAGATCGATCTTGTTGTTATTTCTCCCGGCGTTCCGACGAACACGATCCCGGCACGTTATGTCGATCGAAAAGACGGCGAGGTCATTGGTGAGATCGAGCTTGCCTACAGATTTTTGAAAGGTCATGTTGTTGGCATCACAGGCTCGAACGGTAAAACGACGACGACAGCTCTGATAGGGGAATTGTTAAAAAATGCGGGTATCAAAACGCAGGTCGGCGGCAACATCGGAACACCATTGTTGAGTTTGATTGCGACCTCGACTGATGAAACTTGGACTGTTGCAGAGGTTTCCAGTTTTCAGCTTGAAACGATCAGAGATTTTCGCCCCGCAGTCGGGCTTTGTTTGAACGTCACGCCGAATCATTTGGATCGATATGATTCATTTCAAGATTACGCTTCCGCGAAGCATCGGTTGTTCATGAATCAGACTGCGGAGGACACAGCGATCTTAAATGCCGATGACGATATCACTGCAAGTTGGGCAGCGGGATTGAAAGCAAAAGTCGTGATGTTCAGTGTTAAAGGAGAACTCGATGAGGGTTTCTTTTTGCGTGGTAATGAGCTTGTATGCCGGTTGAATGATGAAGAAAAAATCTTGACGACGCGTGACGATATTTTTCTTCGGGGGCTGCATAACGTCGAGAATGTTTTGGCTGCGTTCGCTGCTGGCATGGCATGTGGTGCATCGGTCGAGTCGATGCATGAGACGGTGAAGAATTTCAAAGGCGTCGAACATCGTATCGAATTCGTCGCTGAGATTAGCGGCGTGAAGTTTTACAATGATTCAAAAGCGACCTCGGTCGATGCGACTTCAAAGGCGCTTGAGGCATTGAGCGGCGGTGATGGCAAAACGATCTTGATACTTGGCGGGCGCGGCAAAAATGCTCCTTATGCGCCATTGATCGAGTTGATCGAAAGTTCGGTTCGTTCGCTGATCTTGATCGGCGAAGATGCGGACAATATTGAATCTCAATTGTCGGGGCACGCAGAGATTGTTAGGGCTGCGTCTTTAGATGACGCGGTTAAGAAAGGTTTTGAAAATACGCAGGCAGGCGATGCGGTGCTCCTTGCTCCGGCTTGTGCAAGTTTTGATATGTTCCGAAGTTTTGAGGAGCGCGGTGAAGTTTTTAAAGCTGCTGTTCTAAGGTTGGGGAGCGAGAAATCGCTTGTTGCAGGTTAGGTTTCAGCTGATAGCTACCAGCCAAGCTGATGGAAATGAGTGAAGACAATCGCATAGATTGGTTTATGTTTGGGATCGCTGCGGCGCTTGCGCTCTTTGGCGCGATGATGGTTTACAGCGCGTCAGCGATGTTTTCGCTAAAGGAAACCGAAAGCAATAGCCAATATGTTTATTTCTTCAAACAGATCGGTTTCACTGCCGTCGGGCTTGTCGCGATGTATGTGGTCAGCCGCGTCGATTATCATGTTTTCGAACAGTCGTGGGTAGTGTACGGACTGATCGCACTAACTGTGATCCTGCTTTGTGCGGTTTTCTTTTTTCCGCCTATCAATGGAGCAAGGCGTTGGATAAGGCTTGGCGGTTTCTCGTTTCAGCCGTCTGAAATGACGAAGATCGTGCTGCCGATATTTCTGGCATATTACCTTACAAAAAAAGAAGACGCCGTCGGCAGTATTCGCGAAACTGTTTTGCCCTGCCTTTTGGGTTTGGGGTTGCTTGGCGGAATGGTGTTTTTGGAAAAGGATCTCGGCACGACGATCGTTTTGTTTGCGGTTTTTGCGACGGTTTACTTTGCGGCTGGCGCGAGGCTGATTCATATCGGAACGGTCGCAGCCACAATGGCGGTTGGTGTTGCAATAGCGATACTTGTTGCACCTTTTAGAATGCAGCGCATGATGGCTTTTCTCGATCCTTACAAATACGCAGATGACGAGGCTTATCAGGTCGTGCAGTCACTATACGCTATTGGCTCGGGCGGTTTTTTTGGCGAAGGCTATGCGCAAGGGCATCAGAAATTATTCTATCTTCCTTATCCTTATTCGGACTTTATTTTTTCTGTTGTCGGTGAGGAGTTGGGTTTGATCGGCACTTTGGCTGTGGTTCTTGCCTTTGGTTTATTGCTTTGGCGTGGTGCTCGCGCCGCTGTGTTGGCTCCGGACAGGTTTGGCAATCTGCTTGGTATAGGAATTATCACAGGCATTATTGTTCAGGCGTTGTTCAACATCAGTGTCGTGACCTCGATATTGCCCGCGAAAGGAATTCCGCTGCCGTTCATTTCTTACGGCGGATCGTCAGTTGTAATTACTTTGATTGGCGTCGGGATATTGTTGAGCATTTCCCGGTTTGCCGATCCGCAAAGCGGAGGCTTGGTCGCGGGAAGGAAGAGAAGGCGCGGAAAAGCATAGCTTTTCCGCAGATAGAGCGGCATAGCCGCAAATATAAGATGAAAGTCTTGATCGCGGCCGGCGGGACCGGCGGACATATTTATCCAGGTATTGCGGTTGCCAAAGAAGTGCTTCGGCGGGACGCTGAATCTGAAGTGTTGTTCGTCGGCACGGCACGCGGCTTGGAAAAAAAGATAGTTCCCGAGAACGGCTTTCAGCTTTCGTTGATAAACAGCGCGGGATTAAAAAATGTTGGCATTGTAGGGAAGATCAAAGGCCTTTCAGTTTTGCCGAAGAGCTTTGTTGAGGCGCGGAGGATAATCCGGCAATTTCGTCCGCATGTAGTTGTCGGAGCCGGCGGATATGTTTCAGGGCCGGTGCTGTTGATGGCGGCGATCATGGGAGTGCCGACGCTGGTGATGGATTCGAATGCTTTGCCCGGTTTTACAAACAGGCAGCTTGCGAGATTTGTCGATAAAGCTGCTTTGACATTTGATGAGTCGCTGAAGTTTTTTGGAAAGAAAGGCGTAGTCACAGGCAATCCGGTTCGGCATGAGTTTTTTGAAATACCCAGCAAAGAAAGATCCGACGTTTTTCATGTTTTGGTTTTCGGGGGGTCTCAAGGAGCTCGAGCGATAAACAATGCAATGGCTGAGTCTCTGGAGCATCTTGCAAAGCATCGTGACCGATTGACGATAACGCACCAGACCGGTGAAGCCGATTTTGAGCGAATACGCGATGCTTATGGCAACTCGGCATTTGCCAATTCGGATCTCAAGCCGTTCATATCGGATATCGCCGACGAGTTTGCAAAGGCCGATCTGCTGGTGTGTCGCGCCGGTGCAACGACATGTGCCGAGATCGCTTCAGCAGGGAAAGCTGCCGTGATGATACCGTTGCCTACGGCGGCCGATAATCACCAGCAGAAAAACGCGGAGGCTTTCGAAAAGGTAGGTGCGGCAAGGATGATACTTCAGCAGAATCTTAATGGTGCCTTGCTGGCAGACGTGATCGGTAATTTGCTGGCTGAGCCGGCAACGATCAATGGAATGGAAGCAGCAGCAAAAGGGCTCAGTCATCCCGACGCCGCAGAGCGAACAGTGGATATGATCGAAGAATTGAAATTGAATGTTTAGACACGTAAAGAGGATTCATTTTATTGGGATCGGTGGCATCGGCATGAGTGGCATCGCCGAGGTGCTGTGCAATCTTGGATTTATTGTGTCCGGTTCCGATGCTAAAAAATCGAAGAACACCGAGCGGCTCGAAACACTTTTCAATATTCGCATTGACGAAGGGCACTCGGCAGACAATGTTCGGGATGCGCAGGTTGTGGTATATTCGTCTGCCGTTAAAGAGGACAATCCTGAAGTTGTCGCTGCAAAGGAAAAAGGTATCCCTGTAATTCCGCGTGCAGAGATGCTTGCCGAGTTGATGGTTTTAAAGCCGTACGCGGTGGCGGTGTCGGGAACGCACGGCAAGACTTCGACGACTTCGATGGTGGCGACGATATTGGGGCATGCCGGTGTTGATCCAACGACTGTTGTCGGCGGTGTTGTCGAAACTTTAGGCTCCAATGCACGGCTTGGAAGTTCGGAGTGGTTTGTTACCGAGGCTGATGAGAGTGATCGTTCTTTTCTCATGCTTTATCCAACGATCGCCGTTGTGACCAACATCGACAAGGAACACATGGAATCGTACAAAGGCATGGACGACGTCGTTCAGTGCTTTACGGATTTTGTGAACAAGGTTCCGTTTTTCGGCGCGGCGATAATTTGTCTCGACGATCCGAACGTTCAGCTCTTGATACCAAATATTAAACGCCGTCGCGTGACGTATGGGATGACCGCACAGGCTGATGTTTCGGGACACGACATCCGTTACAACGAAGGCTTTGGTTCAACGTTTACGGTTTGGAAAGGCGATGCGGTTTTGGGTGAAATAAATCTGCCTGTTCCGGGCAAGCATAATGTTTATAACGCGCTGGCTGCAACTGCTGTTGCTCTCGAAATGGATGTTCCATTCGAGAAAATTGCCGAAGCATTCGCGACTTTCAGAAATGCGAATCGCCGCTTTCAGTTCAAGGGCGAAGCGAACGGTATCACTGTCGTCGACGATTACGGCCATCATCCTACAGAAGTTGTTGCAACATTGTCGGCGGCAAAGAACAGTTCGGGCGGTAAACGCACAGTTGTTGTTTTTCAGCCCCATCGCTATTCGCGGACGCAGGAGTTGATGGATGAATTTGTCGTGTCCTTTAATAACGCAGACGTTCTGTTCATTCTCGATATCTATCCCGCGAGCGAAGCCCCGATACCGGGAATAACGGCTGAAGTTTTGACGGAGAATATTAAAAAATACGGACACAAAAATGTGTCTTACATTGGGGACATTGAGACTGCGACAGAAAAAGTCTGCGCCGCGCTGCAGCCTGGCGATCTGGTGATAACCCTGGGAGCCGGAACGGTCACGCGATTGTCCGATGAGATCCTGGAAGAAGTAAAAAGCAAAAAGTAAGAAGCGGATATGGCAAGAAAGAAAAAGGGAAGCACAAAAGTTAAGCGGTCAAATGCAAGATCAAAACGGTCAGGCGGTTCGGCGATCTTTCGCGGCGGAACCTTTCTTGCTCAACATTCGGTGCGCTTTTTGTTACCGATAGTGATCATCTGTCTCTTGTTAACGGCTATTGGCTTTCTGGGGTTCATGGGACTTCGGACTGCGGCGGCCTCGGGCTTTTTTGGACTGCGAAATGTCGATGTTCGCGGTACGGAAAGAGTCTCGCCGGACGACATTCGGCGTTTGGTAGCGACATCGGTGGAAAAGCCGGGAGTCTGGAATGCTGACCTTTCCGATCTAAAATCGAAGATCGAGAAATTTCCATTTGTTAAGTCGGCGGCTGTTTCGAGAATTTTGCCCGGAAGTATTCGCGTGAACGTGACTGAGCGGGTTCCGGCGGCGATCGTGCATCTAAGCTCGGGCGATTTTCTGATCGACGGGGATGGGGTCGTGCTAACTGCAGCGACACCGAAAGATAAGGATTTCCCGTTCGCACTCTATGGTTGGGACGAATCGAAGACGGAAAAAGCCATGCCCGACAATCAGGCGAGGTTGAAACTTTATCGCAAGATGCTCGATGAGTGGAAGCAATTCGATCTTGCTTCGCGTGTGACGCAGGTGAATGTTGCGAACGTCCGTGAGCCAGTAGCGGTTGTTGAGGATTCGGGCCGAGCGATCTCCGTCGCTCTTGCAAAGGATAATCTTGGCAAGAGTTTGAAAACGGCGATAGAGGCGATCAGCGGCAAAGGAGCAAAGATCAAATCAGTGAATTCCGAAGGATTGTATCCCGTCATACAGTTTGTCGATTAGTTGATTTATTATGAGCGACGAAATACAAGCAGTTGGATTGGACATCGGAACGAGCCGTGTGCGGTGCGTGATCGGCGAGCCGTCGGCGGACGGCAAAATGAACATCGTCGGTATCGGCGAAGCTGAATCTAAGGGCTTGCGGCGTGGCGTGGTTACATCGACGGAGTCCGTTGCCGAATCGATCAGGAAAGCCGTCGGTGAGGCCGAGCGAGTCTGCGGGTTGGATGTTCAGGCCGCGACCGTCAATCTGTCTGGCGAACATCTCCGCGGCGAGAACAAAAACGGAGTTGTCGCCGTTGCCGGGGTCGAAAAAGAAATTAGTGAGGATGATATTGAGCGGGCTATCGATTCGGCGAGCGCGATGCCGCTTACTCCGGGTTGGGAGATCGTTGGACGTTTGCCACAGGAATTTATTGTTGATGGACAAGACGGAATCACTGAGCCGTTCGGTATGAACGGCTCGCGCCTTGAGGCGCTTGTTCACGTTGTCACAAGCCCAAGTGCGGGGCGGCAGAATCTGGAAAAAGCTGTGACCAGAGCGGGCATCGATGTCGAGCAGCTGGTCCTTGAGCCGCTTGCGGCGTCGCAAAGCGTCTTAACCGACGAAGACAGGGAATACGGCTGTGCAATCGTCAACATGGGGGCTGAGATCACGAGCCTGATGATCTTTGGGCGCGGCGCGGTCCAGCACACGGCAGTGTTTCCCTTCGGCAGCATGTTGTTTACCAAAGACATTGCGACCGGATTGCGTGTTTCAATTCCTGAGGCCAGCAAAATTAAACACAGTTGGGGATGTGTTGCGTCGTTTCTGCTCGATGATGAAGAAAGGCAGCAGGTAATCGAAATATTGCCATTTGGTAGAAGTGAAACGCGTAGCCTTTCGATGGAAATTCTTTGCGACATAATGCAGCCTAGAGCGGTTGAATTGATGCAGCATGTTGCTCGCGAAGTCAGCTCAGCAAAGGCCCAAATTTCGGGCGGAGTTTTTCTCACGGGTGGTGGTGCGATGATCAGAGGGTTGCCGGAGATCGCCGAACAGGTATTTGATGCTCCGACTCGTGTTGGTTTTATGGAGCGATCATATTTCGGCGGACTTGTTGAGGATGTGCAAGGTGCTCAATGGGCGACGGCGTGTGGATTGGCGCTGTGTTCGATGCGCAGCCAAATGCGCACCGACGGTTCGAGGGATAAGTCGTCGGCACGGCGCGTTGCAGAATGGTTTGGCAATTTCCGACAGAAATTTAGATGAAAAATTGATTTTGCGGTTGGATTTTTACCGCAAATCGTTGTATGCTAATTTCCCGATTGCACAATATCTTGTTATTTCGCAATAAGCTCCAAATTTGAATTATCAATTGTCTTTTCAGACCTCTAAGGAAAGTTTTTATCGAATGGAAGATCTACCAATGAAGAAAAATGGCTTGAAGATGTTTATCGACGAACCGCCTATCACCGGTGCACGGATCAAAGTGATCGGCGTTGGCGGCGGCGGCAGCAATGCCGTTAATCGAATGATCGATGCAGGCATAAAAGGCGTCGAGTTCATTGTTGCAAACACTGACCTGCAAGCGCTCAATGCCTCCAAGGCTCCGATAAAGATCCAACTTGGCAGCAAATCAACCCGGGGTTTGGGTGCGGGATCGAACCCTGAGATCGGTCGACAGGCAGCTCTTGAGGACACGGAGAAACTGCTGGATATTCTTGACGGCTCGGACATGGTATTTGTCACTGCGGGACTCGGTGGTGGCACTGGAACTGGTGCAGCGCCGGTTGTCGCATCGCTCGCTATCGAACTGGGAGCATTGACAGTCGCAGTAGTTACAAAGCCTTTTACGGTAGAAGGCAAAAAACGGATGGCGCAAGCTGAGAAAGGCCTTGCTGAATTGCGAGGCTGTGTAGACACGCTTCTGACGATCCCCAACTCAAAACTTCGTGAAGTTGAAGAAAAGATCACGATCATGGATGCGTTCCGCCGTGCTGATGAGGTTCTGCTTCAGGCGACACGGGGCATTACGGACCTGATCATCACGCCCGGAATTATCAACCTTGATTTCGCCGATATTACGACCGTGATGAGAGGGCGCGGTGTCGCCCTCATGGGGATTGGTGAAGCTTCGGGTGAAGATGCGGCTTCGAAAGCGATGCGTGCGGCGCTAGATTATAAGCTGCTCGAGGAAAATTCGATCCATGGTGCGAAGGCGGCGTTAATTAATGTCACCGGCGGACCGAATATGGTCCTCGGCGAGGTCGAGGACGCGATCGGTATGATCGAACAAGAGGCTGACGACAACGCCGATATCATCTGGGGCAGCGTTATCAAAGAAGACATGAGCGACGACATCCGCATTACGGTGATCGCGACGGGTTTTGACACTCAGGCGTCGATGCGTTTGCCGCAGCCAAAGATCACAGAAACTCGTGCCGTAGCAGCTGCAGCCGCTCCTGCTCCTATGCAGGCGTCGGAAATTATGCTGCCAGACGATCTGCAGCCGGTCGAGAATATCGACGTGCCGACATTTATGCGGCGTCAGGCAGATTAATTTTTGTTTTAGATCGCAGAAAGCTGAAAACGATGAGCTGAAACGAAATTTCAGTTTTGAGTTTTCAGTTTTTTGTTTGTTTAGAGAAAATTAGCTGAATGGCCTCTGAAAAGCCAACCATTGGAATAACTATGGGCGATGCCGCCGGCATCGGGCCGGAGATCGTCTTAAAGGCGTTGTCTTACGCAGATTTGAGGGCGGGTTGTCGATGTGTGGTCATAGGGGACAACGTTTTCTTGCGCAAGGCTGCGGAAGATCTGAAACTCGCTATCGATCTTTCCGCGTTTGGATCGGGCAAAGATGTCGAAGTGTTCGACCTCAAGAATTTGCCCGATAATATTGGGATCGGTATCGATAACAAGGCAACGGGAAAAGCGTCTGGTGAGTATATTGAGGCCGCAGTCGAGCTCTGGAAAGAAAACAAAATCGATGCGATATGCACCGCGCCGATCAGCAAAAAAGCGATCGCTCTCGGCGGATACGATTTTCCCGGTCACACTGAATTTCTCGCAGACCTGACAAGCACAAAGAAATTCGCAATGAGTTTTTTCGGCGGCGATCTGCGAGTTGTGCTGCTTTCCACGCATCTTTCTCTTCGGGACGCGATTGATCGGGTAAAAAAAGACAGCCTCATTGACCTGATAGGGTTTTCGAGTCGGGAATTTGGAAGACTGCTTGGCAGAGATGTTCGACTGGCAGTTGCCGGATTGAATCCCCACGCTTCGGAAGGCGGCATGTTTGGCTACGAGGAGCAAACGGAGATCTTTCCTGCAATCGAATATTGCAAGAATGATTTGGGAATCGATGTGAGTGGCCCCTATTCCCCGGACACAATATTTCTCCGAGGGGCACAGGGGGAATTTGATGCGGTTGTCGCTTTGTATCACGATCAGGCGACGATCGCGGTTAAATCGCTGGCATTTGGCTCGGCGGTTAATGTGACGCTTGGGCTGCCGCTGATCAGAACATCGGTCGATCACGGTACTGCCTATGATATCGCTGGCAAAGGCATCGCTGATGCTTCTAGTATGATCGCTGCAATAAAACTCGCGGGCGATCTCGCGATACGTTCGCGGAAAATCGGTTGAGTTTGTTAATATTGTCGGGAAGTATTAGGAGAACATAAGGCGGTGACGAAACCAAAGCTATTGTTGGCGGATGATTCGGTAACGATCAGAAAGGTCGTCGAACTGACCTTTACTGACGAAGGTTTCGATGTGTTTTCTGTCTCGACTGGCGAAGAGGCGTTGCAGAAATTTGCAGAGGTCAGGCCGGACATTGTCATCGCCGACGTCAACATGCCCGAGCCGACGGGTTATCAGATCTGCGAACGGATAAAACGCGACGAGAATACAAAACACATTCCGGTTTTGCTGGTTGTGGGTTCGTTCGAGCCGTTTGATCAGGACGAAGCAGAGCGTGTCGGAGCCGACGGATTTTTGACAAAGCCCTTTCAATCTATCCGCGACCTTATTATAAGAGTCGATGAATTGCTGGGCACCGAAAATAGATCTGCCTCTGCTGTTGAGACGGCGGACATTGATGATCTGTACCAGCAGAGTTTCGTCGAAAGCTCGGAACTCGATGTGGAAGTAAATGTAGGCGAGTTTGTCGATATGGTGCTCGGCGATGCCGGGATGGATGACGAGATCATTGAGATGACACATCCCGGAACGACTTTTTCTGGGCAGGAAAGAAACGGTGTGGCTGAAAACACTGATCAAGCCTCGCAATCGAATGGCGGGGTCGTGATGAGTTTTATCAATTCGCCTCCGACGGAACGGGTTGGCGAAGACAATGTTGTGGTAAAACCGATGCGGCGAAAGACCGACTTTCTGCCGGATGAAAACGCATCGAGGCCGAATGAAGTTACAGATGAATTCATAACGATGGTTGCTCGCCGCGTTGTTGAAAAGTTATCAGATACTATCATTCGCGAGATCGCCAAAGAAGAAGTGCCACGGATAACGGAAAGACTTGTGCGCGAGGCTTTGGACGAAGAGAAGAAGATCTGATCTTATTGCAGAAGCCCGCACGTTAGTAAGGGCGTAACACTCAACGTTGATTGTATCGCCCTCACTAACGTGCGGGCTTGTGCATCTTAAAAATATGGAACTTGCAAAGGCCTATGATCCAAAAGAGGCCGAAGAAACTCATTACAAACGCTGGGAAGAGAGCGGCTTTTTTACCCCGGAGATAAATCAGGACGATAACGCTAAACCGTATTCGATCGTCATTCCTCCGCCGAACGTGACGGGAAGCCTTCACATGGGCCACGCGTTGCAGCATACGATCATGGACGCGCTGACGCGTTGGAAGAGGATGCAGGGTTATCGAACTTTGTGGCTGCCTGGGACGGATCACGCGGGTATTTCAGTGCAGCGAAAGGTTGTTGAACAACTGAAAAAGGACGAGCACAAAAAGCCGATGGATATCGGCCGCGAAGAGTTCCTGCGGCGCTGCTGGCAGTGGAAAGAGCAATACGGCAACACGATCACCGAACAGATGCGTCGCGAGGGTGCGTCGGTCGATTGGTCGCGGCATCGTTTTACGATGGACGAATCGTTGTCGCTCGCTGTTCGCAATGTCTTTTGCACTCTGTACGAGGAAGGGAACATCTATCGGGGACTGCGGATCGTCAACTGGTGCCCAAAAGACAAAACTGTGCTGTCCGATCTCGAAGTAAAAGAAGAGACAAAGAAGGACGGTAAGCTCACATATCTAAGGTATCCGATCAAAGATACCGATAAGACGATCACGGTCGCTACCACACGGCCTGAGACGATGTTGGGCGATACCGCAGTTGCGGTAAACCCTGAAGATGAAAGATATAACTCGTTGATAGGGAAGACTATAGCCTTACCACTGACCAATCGCGAGATCCCAATTATCGCCGACGAATACGTTGATGTCGAGTTTGGAACCGGTGCGGTCAAGATCACGCCCGCTCACGACCCGAACGACTATTTGGTCGGCGAACGTCACAACCTCGACCAGCTTCTCGTGATGAACATGGACGGCACGATGAACGCTGCCGCCGGGCCGGAGTTTGACGGCCTTGATCGTTTTGCTGCGCGGGAAAAGGTTGTCGAGGAGTTTGAAAAACTTGGGCTGCTCGAAAAGGTTGATGATTACGAAGTAACTTTGCCTGTGTGCGAGCGGTGCAAAACTATCGTCGAGCCGATTCTTTCCGAGCAGTGGTTCGTTAAGATGGACGAGCTTCGCGATCTGGGGCTTGAGCTTATTAAGAATGAAAATGCTCCTCATTTCTCTCCCGAGGTTCCGCACGCGAAGGTTTACACGACCTGGCTCGAAAATTTGAAAGATTGGACGATCTCAAGACAGCTTTGGTGGGGCCATCAGATACCGGCGTGGTACGACGACGAAGGCAACGTCTATGTCGCTCGCACTGCGGAAGAAGCAAAAGAAAAAGCCGGCGGAAAAGAACTGACGCAGGACAGCGATGTGCTCGATACTTGGTTCTCGTCAGGGCTTTGGGCGTTTTCGACATTTGGTTGGAACGGTGATGTTACGACGACGCCTGATCTCGAAAAGTTTCTGCCGACCGATGTTCTCGTCACTGGTCGCGACATTATCTTTTTGTGGGTTTCGCGAATGATGATGCTCACGAAAAAGTTCACCGGCAAAGTCGCGTTCAAAGACTGCGTCATAACCGGTACCGTTCTTGGCAAAGACGGCAAGCCGATGTCCAAATCGCGCAACAACGGCGTCGATCCCATCGAGATGTTCGACAAATTTGGCGTTGACGCGACGCGAATTTATCTGGCTTCGATCGCTACCGGAGCCGATGTTAAATGGAACGACATCGGCATCGAAACTTACCGTAACTTAAATCGCGCAACAACGGCGTCGATCCCATCGAGATGTTCGACAAATTTGGCGTTGACGCGACGCGAATTTATCTGGCTTCGATCGCTACCGGAGCCGATGTTAAATGGAACGACATCGGCATCGAAACTTACCGTAACTTTGCCAACAAGATCTGGAACGCGACGCGATTTTGCTTGATGTATTCGGAGAAGTCAGATGTAGATTGGGCAAACGCGACTAAAGAAGAGAAGGATCACTACTTCAAGGAAAAAGGGCCGCATCAACTTGCTGATCGTTGGATTAACTCCCGATTGGCGAAAACCGCACATGCGTTGAATAAAGCGCTTGAGAATTACCAGTTCCACGAAGCTGTAAGTCTGGTTTACCATTTTTTCTGGGACGAGTTCTGCGATTGGTATATCGAGCTTAAGAAAGATGATATTACGGAGGGAAATCTACTTGCGACGAGCCATATTTTCTGGGTGTTGGACATGGCTCTTAGGATGCTCCATCCGTTCATGCCGTATCTTACTGAAGAACTTTGGTTAAAATTGCCCGGTTCTTCTAATGCGTTGCATCACCCCGCATATAGCGAGGCCGAAGCCAGTATAATGCTGACCGGTTTTCCGGGTGGCAGTACAAAATGGTTCGACGACATCGCGGAAAAAGAGATGCAAGCAGTCATCGATGTAATCACAAAAGTCAGGAATATCCGTGCCGAGATGAATATCCCAACTTCGATCAAGTTTACGGTTCATATTGCAGCCCATTCTTATTTCCAAGATGTTTTCAAAGCGAACGAGGCCCAGATCCTAAAGCTCGCGAAGGCCGAGGGCCTTGTTATCGCTGACGCTCTTGACGTTCCGCGTGCTTCGGCAAAGGCGGTGACCAACGACGCGGCCATCGCCGTCCCGCTCGAAGGGCTGATCGACTTCGATGTCGAACGCACGCGGCTTTCGAACCAGATCGCCAAGCTCACCGAAGAGAAAACACGCCTCGACGGCCAGCTTTCAAACGCCAACTTCGTCGAACGCGCCCCCGCCGAAAAGGTCCAGGAACTCCGCGACCGCTTCGCCGAGCTGGAAAAACAGATCGAGACGCTGAATAACAATCTGGAGGCGTTGGCGTAATAGCCTTTGATATAATAATCGGCAGGGAGATTTAGTTATGAGTACAAATTTTGCAGGTGTGGTTGATGAAGTTCGACAGCTTTCGATAGAAGAAAGACGAGAGTTGATCGATGTGCTGGAACAGTCGCTTATCGACGAACGCCGCGAAGAGATCTTCAATAACGGCGAGGAAGCAAGAAGGGCTTACCAAAACGGCGAATTAAAGTCCTATTCAAATGTTGATGACCTCATGGATTCTTTGAATGATTAAGGTTCTCTACGATCCCTCGTTCAAACGGGCCTATAAGAAACGGATCGTCGCCGGTTCGGAACGCGAAGCGAGATTTCGGTCAAAGCTAGGCGTGTTCATGAGCGATCCGTTTGACAGCGCTTTGAAAACCCACAAATTGTCGGGCCAATTGAAAGGGTATTGGAGTTTCAGTATCGAATATGACCTGCGGGTCATATTTTACTTTGAAGATGCAGAAACAGCCGTCTTTGTCGATCTCGGCACTCATAAAGAAGTTTACTAGGGGACGCTCTACGCCCATGCCAAACGCGAATTTGGTGAAGAGTGCCCCCGCCGAAAAGGTCCAGGAACTCCGCGACCGCTTCGCCGAGCTGGAAAAACAGATCGAGACGCTGAATAATAATCTGGAGGCTTTGAATTAGATGAAGGGAACTCGGAGTATAAGTTATTTATTTCTTTTGCTCATTTTTCTTGCGATACCGACAGTTGTATTTTCGCAACGTAAGACCATTGAGGGGAATGATTATCGCAAAGCTATGTCAACCGGCTTCCAAGCAACTCGTAAAATCTTTCCTAGAAGACAAACTCGTACTGTTGAACGGTTCGATGGAGACAAATTGCAGGAAAAATTTATCGAAACGTATGACTACATAACTGAGGATAGTTTTCACATTACCACAGAGGATCGCAAAAGCAATGAAATCAGTCGGGACGAATTCATACGGATCAGAAATGATTATTATTGTCGAAAAGATGCCGGCAACTGGACAAAAAATGCAGCTGGCTGTTATGAAAAGCCTCCACCTCCACGAGCAAGAGCTTTTGAGGCACATTTCGCTCAGGAAGAAGTGACGATTGACGGACACAAATACACTCAATACATAAGTTCGGAAACGTATCAGGGAAAGCTGCCCTCTTCTACAACTCCAACAACTTATGTCCGCGATGAAAAGTTTATATTGAATCCAGATTCAACCTTGTATAGACGCACGATTGAAACATATATTGAATCGTCTAAGAGTGTTACCTTACGTCAAACGTTCAATTTTAAATACAATGCAAAGATCAAAATCAAGGCGCCGGTGAAGTAGGGGACGGATCGGGCGATAATAATTTGGATCAGTCTTAGCCTGCGGAGCGGGCGGGATGTTTGTAGCCCCACGTGAAGCTTGGCGGAACGTGGGGTTATGTTATTTGCGGCGACAGAGCGTGTGAAACACGCGGCATATATGCCACCCGGGTCACGGGTTTAGGGAAATGGGTGTCCGCGTTCCCCACTTTCCGCCAAAGTCTTCACCTGGGGCTAAAGT
>JBGARA010000050.1:0-27876 GCA_044230475.1 Pyrinomonadaceae bacterium
GCGCCGCCAGCATGGAACTCGGCAACTAAATATCAAAAGTCTCCGTTTGCACAAGCCCTCGTGTCCGTAGCCCGCACGTCAGTAAGGGCGGCTTGATCAGTCGGCTCACAAGCTCAACTAGAACAGTTCTATCTTGCCGTCCGTCACGCTTACTCGCGGTTCACCCTCATTGAACATTATCCGCTCAAACGAGATCGGCGAAAGCGTCCTGTTTGGGCAAAACACAAAAGTCGATGTTTCCTACGATCTCTGTCGTATCGAATGCGCTGAACCAGTCCTTGCCGACTTTGTTCTTCAGCTCTTCTTCCCGGATGGCTCTATATTTCATATGAAAGAAGGAAAAGGCCTCGTTAGGTGCCGAGGCTATAATAACGATAACTTAATGGCCCCAGATCGGGAAATCACGCATATCATAGCAAACTACGCTGGTCGTCTCACGAAATACCCTGGCAAGTTGCGTCATATTGGGAACTTAACGTTCCAATTCCCCGTAATATGATATTCAATCTGTGCAACATCTGTTCGCATTGATATTTGACAACCAAACGAAGCGAATAAAATTGACCTTTTCCTACGTGAAATTCGTCGGAGCGTTCCACGTTGGATTCGGCGTTTTCAGACTCCGTTTCCGTAAGTGTATTATTTGCAGCAGTTAACATTTTTTTGTAAATTTCGTGGAACGCTACCCAAAAAGTGCAGTTAAACCCAATAGACAGAGCAACTTAGAGCGTTCCACCCCGCCGTGGAACGCTGTGGAACGCGCGGAACGGTAACGGACCTCAGTTTAGGGACTCACAAGCAGGCAGGATGCCTGCGTTCCGACAAAAAAACAAGTGGGACAGTGGGACACTGGGACAATTGATAAGAAAACTTAATGGAATCAATGGTTTAGCCTGTCCCAACTCGTTTGGGACACTTTTTGAAAAAAAGTAAGTGGGACAGTGGGACAGTAAAGTCTAAGCCTATTCAGTTCAATGGTTTAACCTGTCCCACTATGGTTTGGGACACCTGGGACACTTTTTTGAAAAAAAGTAAGTGGGACAGTGGGACAGTAGGCAGGGGCAGCAGGTAGTAGGCAGACCTATGGCCGAGAACCGCTTCTGCCACTGCTGTTGCCTGCTGCCTACCGACTCAGGACATCCGGGACAGCTATTTCATCAACTAAGGATAATTGAACTTAAGTGCTCAGGTTATAGTATTATAAGCAGGAAGAGCCGTTCAGGTAGAGTAATTGATGATCGCAGCAGGAACGACATTGCAGCAGCGTTACCGGATCGATAAACAGATCGGCCAGGGCGGCATGGGTGCGGTTTATGTTGCTACGGATGAGCGGTTTGGCAGCACGGTCGCTATCAAAGAGACCCTGTGCATGGACGATAACTTTCTCAAGGCTATCGAACGCGAGGCTCGGCTGCTCAATAGCCTGAAACACTCTGCCCTGCCGCGAGTCAGCGACCATTTCCTCGAAAATGACGGTCAGTTTCTCGTCATGGAGTATATACAGGGCGAGGACCTGTGCTGCATGCTCGACGGCATGGGCAAGGCCTTTGACCTCGATCAGGTCTTGAAGTGGGCAGATCAATTACTGGACGCCCTTGATTATCTGCATAATCAGGCGATGCCGGTCATCCATCGCGACATCAAGCCGCAAAACCTCAAGATCACTGCCGGCGGCCAGATAATTTTGCTGGATTTCGGCCTCGCAAAAGGCAATCCAACCGACGCCGGCCAGAACACGGCGGCAAAGAGCATTTTCGGGTATTCGCGAAATTATGCTTCTCTTGAGCAGATCCAGGGGACAGGAACCGATCCGCGCAGCGATCTTTATTCACTCGCCGCGACTCTTTATCACTTGATGACAAACACTCCGCCGGAAGATGCTCTGACCCGTGCGATGAGCGTTCTCAGTCAAAAGCCCGACCCGCTTCTGCCGGCGAACGTCATCAATCCTGATATACCGGCCGGAGTCGCCGGAGTCCTGCAGAAAGCCATGGATCTCAACGCCGACGAGCGGCCGGCATCGGCGGCAGAGATGAGACAGATGTTTCGCGAGAATGAAAAGTATGCTTATCTAGCCGAGTCTTCGACCGCCGCAACTGTCATCGGCGAAAAAAATGTCTTTGCCCAACCGACGCGGCTTATGTCGGATAACACACGAGCCGACGGCTTGATGCAAACCGACCTCAAAACCGAGGTCAGTTCAGGATTTATCTCGGAAGAAACGTCGGTAGCTCCTGGTAGTCCTTCAGACGGCCGTAAGGTAAGAGTTTCCGTCGCTGACTCTATGCCTGAGAGAGCAAAAGGTCGTTCAGGACTCGCTGTGGCGGTCGGAGCTCTTGCGGTACTGCTTGCCGGAGCGGTGATCGCAGGCGGCATTTATGTTCTAAAACCGTCAGTTTTCGGTATGGAACAACAAACTGAGAACACAGGCCCTGCATTGCCTGCCGCAAATACAAATCCTGTTTCTAATGCAAATACGGAATCAGTTCAGGCCGCCTCACAAGCTGCGGCGGCCGGCAACGCAGTGCCTAATGCCGCAAACGAGGCGGCTCACTCAGCGGAAAAACCTGCGGAAACAACCAAGTCCGGAAAGGCGTCGGACAAATCGAAGACGACGGCGGCCGATGGTACTGCTCCTGACGAAATGATAAATGTAACCGGTGACCCTGACAATCCCGATCAGGTCACCTTTACGACCAGAGATAAAAATGGCAAGGTCACGACCACTATCATAAGGCCGCCCAAGGATCCTGACATTCCGACGCCGCCCGTCGAGGGTGTCGATCCGTTCCCTAAGAACTTCAGCCTCGATAACATCCCGCCGGCAGAGCGCCGCAAGATACTGCAAAAGCTCCGGAACAGGAACCTTCGGCCGCCTGCTAATGCGCCTGCCCAATGATGGGTCAGCCGGCGACAACCTCGGCAACCCGCAGGGCAATGACGTCCTCTATCGGGAACTCATTATCGACGAATTCGAGATGTAGCGTAGGCACTTCGCCGTTTAACGATTTTCTGTTTCTTACGATGGCCAGTGAATAAAAATTCAGTTGCTTGCACGCGATCTTGACCTTTTGATCAACACTCGTCTCCAGCGAACAGAGCGCCGAGATACCGCTCGCGCTGATATTCTTTGTGATAGTTTCCTCTTTGGCACCGGGGTTACCGGCTTTCTGCAGCAGCGAGATCGTGATCGGGAGTGATAACCAGTACCGCGGCTGTCTGCGGTTCTTAAATTGAGACTCGGCCTCGCTTATCGACCATAAGCCGTCTTGTTTCATTCCGCATATCCGGTAGCTCTGCGTCGGATCTGCCTTATAGCTGTCGGGCACTTTTTTCCCGACAAACCCCACGCCGATATGATATCGAGTTTCGCCATCGACAGTGGTCGGGTTACAGTATTGAACGATGGCCATTACCGGATACAGTTCCTGCTTTTTGTCGTATGCGCGCAGTTCTGGATCGAGCGGCATAACCAGAGTCACAAGCCTGCCAACCACGCACGGACGGCTAAGGCTGAACCCGGCGCCATTTTTGGAAACGGTCAGCACCTTGGTAACTTCCTTCCAACTATCCTGATGGCTTTCCTTTACCTGGACAATTGTTTGTAGTTCGGATTGCGCCACACCTGTGGTTCGCTGCGGCTCGGTTTGGACGAAATTGTTAACACTCATAAGCGTCGGAAGAACTTAGTAATAATTCGATCAAAGACTTGATTCGATGCCTTCAAGCGGGAAAAAGCGATCGATGAACTCAAGGTGGACGCGTGGGATATTGTCAGGACCTGTTCGCGATCCGCGCACAACCGAAAGAATAGTTATGTTAAATCGTTCGCTGGTGACTCGGAGAAAATCGCCCTTGGTAACGGTCATCGTGGTAAAGACCGCCGCTCCGCCCAAACTGAGATTTTCCGTAACTGTGCTCTCTGCCAGAAGCACATTTCCTTTCTCGTCTACCTTTTCGAGCCTCAGCGGTTCGGGAATGTGATAGCGGGTCTGTTTGCGAGATTCGGGCGGCAGTTCGCTGTCGTTAGCCGTCAGGTCGGCCCCCTTAAGATGGTAAAAACCGCCGCCTTCATCGGATCGATGCGAAATGTCGTAGATCATCGATGGGTGTTCGAGATAATCCGGCGGAGGGTTTTTTCCGATAAAGGCAACACCGATCGAGTATTCGGGCGCTGAGGTTCTACCGATCGACAGGCATCGGCGCACGAGTCCCCAGATCTTGTACTGAGGCTCGCTGTAATCAAACGAACGTAGTTGCCTTGGCATAGGAACGGTCATTTGCACGAGACGCCCGCGTTTGATGGGCCTTTTCAGATTAAATCCGGCTCCAAAAGCCGAAACGTCGCTGAGGCGCGTGATCTCGTTCCACGTCACGGTCTTATCGACCCTGACCTCGACGCGCACCGGCAGCGGCAGCGAAATTCGTTGTATTCGACGGTTTTCCGTGTCAATGGCGGGTGGTATGGCTGGACGGTCGGCGGCACCGGTATTTTCGGATCCGAAAGTTTGCATTTTTGTCTGATTGTCGTCCGGAAGGGGACGGGTTTGAAGGCTTGTGCGTGGGTTGCTAAGCTGCCCAAAACCCTGTAAAATATTAGGTAAGTTAAGGATTTTGGCCTGTCAGAGATTTCATTAGATCTCACGTCCTTTTCGCAAGGAACATAACATCCAACAAGATTATAACTGTTTTACTTCGTTTAGCACAAGATTTAAATAACAATGCACAAGCCCGCACGTCAGTAAGGGCGAAAGACACAACCAAAACTTTCAGAATTCTACAAAAATGGACTCACTATTAGAACGCAATCAGATCAATATCGAAGATGAAATGCGGCGGTCGTATCTCGACTACGCAATGTCCGTAATCATTGGCCGTGCCTTGCCGGACGTTCGCGACGGCCTCAAGCCCGTGCATCGCCGGGTGCTGTGGGCCATGAACGAACTAGGCAACTCATACAATAAGCCGTATAAAAAATCGGCCCGTGTCGTCGGCGACACGATCGGTAAATATCATCCGCACGGAGATACGGCTGTTTACGATACGGTCGTGCGTCTCGCGCAGGATTTCTCGATGCGTTATCCGTTGGTCGATGGCCAGGGTAACTTTGGCTCGATCGACGGCGACAACCCCGCAGCGATGCGTTATACCGAAGTTCGCCTCGCAAAGATCACTAACGAAGTCCTTGCTGACATCGAGAAAGAAACGGTCGATTTCCAGCCGAACTATGACGAGTCCTTGTCGGAGCCAAAAGTTCTGCCAACGCGAATTCCGCTTCTACTTGTAAATGGTTCTGAAGGCATCGCGGTCGGCATGGCGACAAAGATCCCGCCGCACAATCTGAGCGAAGTCCTCGACGGCATCATCGCCCTGATAAAAGAGCCGACGATAACCATCGACCAGTTGATCAAACACATCCCCGGCCCTGATTTCCCGACCGCCGGTTTCATCTACGGCCGCGAAGGCATCATGAGCGCGTACAAGACTGGCCGCGGGATCATTCAGATGCGGGCGCGCGCTGTTGTTGACGAGATCGGACGCGGCGACAGAACACGTAATGCGGTTGTCATCACGGAAATCCCCTATCAGGTCAACAAAGCGAGGCTTCACGAAAAGATAGCCGAGCTTGTCCATGAAAAGAAGCTTGACGGCATCTCGGACATTCGCGATGAATCTAATCGCGAAGGCATGCGTCTCGTCGTCGAACTAAAACGCGACGCAGTGCCGCAGGTCGTCCTCAACAAATTGTTCAAGCTGACACCGATGCAGTCGTCTTTTGGCATCATCAACATCGCCATCGTTGACGGCCAGCCAAAGGTGCTCAATCTCAAACAGATACTCGAGGCGTTCGTCGAATTTCGTCGTGAGGTCGTGCGTCGCCGTACCGAGTTTGACCTCAGAAAAGCGCAAGCGAGAGCACACATTTTAGAAGGCTTGAATAAAGCCATTGACCAACTCGATTACATCATTCCGGCGATCCGCAACTCGCGTTCGGTGGACGAAGCGAAACTGTGGCTCACTGCGAACCTCGCGACTGCTACCGAGATAAAAGCATGGCGTGGTGTCACCGGCGAGAAATCTAAAGATCAGTTCGTAAAAGAACTGAACAAGGTCATGAAGAGCCTTGATTTCAGTGACATTCAGGCGCAGGCGATCCTCGATCTGCAGCTGCGTCGTCTGTCGGCTCTTGAGCGTCAAAAGATCCTCGACGAGTACGCCGAGATCATCAAATACATCGCCGAGCTCGAAAATATTCTTGCAAATGAGAGTGTTCTGCGTCAGGTCATCGTTGACGAGCTGACCGAGGTCAAACGCCAGTTCGGTGACGCTCGCCGTACGGTCATCGTCGATGCAGACGCTGAGTTCAACATCGAAGATCTCATCGTCGATGAAGATGTCGCCATCACGGTCACTAATGCCGGTTACATCAAACGCACGCCGGTCACGGCATATTCACGCCAAGGCCGCGGCGGTAAAGGCCGTCTCGGAGCCAAGGCAAAGAATGAGGATTTTGTCGAACATCTCTTCATCGCTTCGACGCACGCATATCTGATGATCTTCACCGACGACGGTCAGGTCTATAAGATAAAGGTGCACGAAATTCCCGAAGGCGACACTTCGGCTCGCGGCAAAGCGGTAGTCAATCTCGTCCAGCTATCGGGCGAACGTAAACTTGTCGCCGTTATGCCGGTGCGCGATTTTGGCGAAGAGGTTTATCTGACGATGGTCACAAAGAACGGCGTCATCAAAAAGAGTGCGCTGCGCGATTACCAGAACATCCGCGTCAGCGGCATCAACGCCATCAACATCGACGAAGGCGACGAGCTGCTCGACGTCATCCGCACCGACGGCAAGCAGCAGATCTTTATCGCGACTCACGACGGAATGGCTGTTCGGTTCAAAGAAACCGATGTTCGTCCGATGGGACGTGCCGCTCGTGGTGTTCGCGGAGTAAATCTTCGCAAGGGCGATTATGTCGTGTCGGTCTGCTCGTCCGCAGGCACTGAAAAAATATTGTCGGTGTCGGAAAAGGGCTTTGGTAAACAGACACAGGTTGACAGTTACCGCCTCACCAAACGCGGCGGCGTTGGCGTGATCAACATGAAGACCACCGAAAAAACCGGCAAAGTCGTCGCCGCCTTCCCCGTCGAAGACGATAGCGAGATCATGATCATCACCCAACAAGCGAAGTTAATTCGTTTGGGCGTAGACAAGATCCGCGAAACCGGCCGCTCCGCCCAAGGCGTCACGCTCATCAAGTGTGGTGAGGACGACCTGGTAACTTCGGCATCGCTACTAGCCGCGGAGGATGATGAGGAATAAACACGCCCACGGCCTACAAATAAGAAGGCTTCGCGAATCGCGAAGCCTTTCTTACTTTTCGCTGGAACCGAAATCTATTATTGAAGGGTCGTCACCACAATGGGCGAATGATTGTCATTAACGTCAGCCATTCCATCCAAGGTCACTTTCAACCAATAATCAATCTTGGCGTCTTGTTTCGCTCGGCCCCCAATGTCACGAAGCCTTTCCCATCGATTGGGATTCTGTGATTCTTCATAACCCTGAATCAGCGACACAAGATCATCTGCACCACCTGCCTCGATTACCCTTTTCGCTAGATTATCGGCTTCCTGCAATGGAGACCGCGCGATCGCGTAGTACGCCATCCAACGATCTTCACTTGAAGAGTTCATAAACTCCTTCGCCCAGTTCAGAGTTTCCACGTCTCCCATACCAGCTAAGCCAAAAGACATTTCGTAGTTCTCCTGATAATTCTTACCAACTCGAGATCTAACAATCTCTATAGCATCGTCGCTCGGATAGCGAACGAACCATTCGACAAGCCTTCCGGCTTCCTCATTATCCGCTGACCTTAGTGCTTTCAGCATTATATCGGGGTATTTTCCGTCTGCTGTTCTGATAAGCGCCCACATGATAGGCCACCGAACGTACTTACTTAATTTCGGGAAATTCATTCCTAATCTAACAAGAAGTGATTCATTCTTGGTTTGGGTGACGAATTCGCTGATCGGACCAATGTAGCTGTTGGGTATGGACTTGCTCAGAACGGTGTTGTTTATGAAATCCGCGGCTTCGGCATGCTTGCCCCACGCTAAGGCCCAGAGCACTTTTGCTTTGTCTTCCTTAGATGAACGAGAATAGAGCCGCCTTAGATCATCAAACGACTTGTTCGGCGACCAAAAGTCAAGGAATTTTTGGATTTCTGTTACCAACTCACGCGAATATTCCTTGGTATTCGCCTTCGCCAATTTCTGCAAGTTCTTTAACTCTTGTTTCTCCTTTTCATAATTATTGATCGAGCTGATACGCACAAAGTTCTTAACGATTGTTAGTAAGGGCGTATCTTCGCGCGTAATAGGAATGGCCGTTCGACTCGCAGCCTCTTCAGAGATACGCCAGCCGTGCCTCGTTCTATCAACAAAAAGTATGTACTTCAGTTTGATTTTGGGAGGTGTGAATTTGAGCAAAATTTCGCGTGGGTAGTCTATCTTTATTAAGAACGAATATGGAAAGCAATTATTGCCACCATTTCGGGTCCGAAAATTCTTCGCATCGAAGTTGCCTTTCAAGACTTCCAGAATGTTGAACACAACGTCTCCGCGGTCTTCAGAAACCGGCTCAGCCAATACAATACTGTCTGTATCCTTCACAAGATCATAGATCGTTGTCCCTATATACCCGTCTGAAAACGAACATCCATTGGACGATCTGGCGAAAAGGATTAGAAGAAACCCTAACAGGAATATTGATCTTGGTGACCTTAGACGCATTGCTCTTCTTCGTATAGAGGACATTCCCTGTGATGCCTAACACTGAAATTAGATGCCTATTCTAGAACAAAAATAATTGGACCAGTAAGGCGGCCTGACACTATGGCTCAACTTCGGAAAATCTAATGAAAAAGCCGTTTTCTTTCGGGCGTTTTTGGATGCGCGACGCCAATAAACTTAAAACACGTCAGATCAATCTTAAAAAACAGGCGTCTTTTGTCGAAATGCCAAGTCATCCTTGCGCAATGACATACATTTCTACCGTTTTTCCATAATTTTCTATGATTATTGCATATTCATTTATCAATATTTTGCATACAACTATCATAATTGAATATACTTCTATGAATTTGTATTACTATTCTCTTCCCGTGGTATAACAGTCTATAGCTTTATCCCTATCGTCTACCGCTATGGAGGAATTGTTATGCTAAATCTTGACCCGTCTCGTGGTTTTAATATGCGTGGGATCAAAAATCCTGTGGCGTTTATGATCAAGAACGGCATCAATCGCTCGAGGGCGAGCAATCTTTATCGCGGAAACGTCGCGTTTGTAAAACTTGAGCACCTCGAAAAGCTTTGTTCGCTGCTGCGTTGCACACCGAACGACCTCCTTTCGTGGACGCCCGACACAAGGACTACAATTGACAAAGATCACCCTCTCCAAGCCCTCAACCGCGAAGGCCGCGCCAAAAACCTAACCGAATTGACCGCAAAACTTCCTCTCGAAAAGCTCAGCCAACTCGAATCTATCATTCAAGAACTTGGGAACGAGTAAATTGTTGGTGTTCTTACGAGATCACAGCACCGTTTTAAGAGCCTGACCCGTGTGAGACTTTTTGACGCGGGCGACCTCTTCGGGAGTTCCTACAGCGACGACTTTGCCGCCGCCGGAGCCGCCTTCGGGGCCGAGGTCGATGATGTAGTCGGCGGACTTGATGACGTCGAGGTTGTGCTCGATGACGATGACGGTGTTGCCGGTGTCGACGAGCTTTTGCAGAACGTCGAGCAGTTTGTGAACATCGGCAAAATGCAGGCCCGTCGTCGGCTCATCGAGGATGTAGATCGTCTTACCGGTCGCGCGTTTTGAAAGTTCTTTAGCGAGTTTGATGCGTTGCGCTTCCCCGCCGCTCAAGGTCGTCGACGACTGACCGATCTTGATGTAACCAAGACCAACGTCGAGCAGCGTTTCAAGGATCTTTTTGATCTGCGGGATGTTTTCGAGCAGCGGCAGGGCATCTTCGATCGTGGTATCAAGCAGATCGGCGATCGAAAGGCCCTTGAATTTGACTGCGAGCGTTTCGCGATTATACCGATGACCGCGACACACGTCGCAGGTGACGTAAACGTCGGGTAGAAAATTCATCTCGATGCGTTTCAGCCCACCGCCTTCGCAGGCTTCGCACCGGCCGCCTTTTACGTTGAACGAAAAACGTCCTGCCTTGTAACCGCGAGTTTTCGATTCCGGCAGCATCGCATAGAGGTCGCGTATCGGCGAGAACAATCCCGTGTAAGTCGCTGGATTAGAACGCGGCGTTCGTCCGATCGGCGATTGATCTATCTCGATGATCTTATCGACAAGGTCGAGGCCTTCGATCGAATCATGTGCAAGCGGTTCAGTCGTCGATTTATATACGTGCCGATACAACGCGGGGTAGAGGATCTCTTCGACAAGCGTCGATTTGCCCGAACCCGAAACACCGGTCACAACCGTAAGAAGCCCGAGCGGAAATTCAACATCGATGCTCTTCAAGTTATGTCCGCGAGCGCCTTTTACCTCGATGCGATGTCCGTTAGGCAACCGGCGCACGTCAGGCACTTCGATCTTGAGTTTTCCGCTCAGATATTTGCCCGTTAGGGAATCTTTAGCGGTCTCGATGTCTTTTGGTTTGCCTGCGGCGATCACTTCCCCGCCATGCGTTCCGGCAAGCGGGCCGAGGTCGATAACGTGGTCTGCATGCTCGATCGTTTCCTGATCGTGCTCGACAACAAGCACCGTGTTTCCAAGATCGCGTAGATTGTGGAGGGTTTCGAGCAGACGTTTGTTGTCACGCGGATGCAGGCCGATGCTTGGCTCATCAAGAACATAAAGCACGCCACGAAGCTGTGATCCGATCTGTGTCGCAAGACGAATACGCTGCCCTTCGCCGCCCGAAAGCGATTCCGACGCACGGCTCAGCGTGAGATAACCAAGCCCAACGGCATCTAGGAACCGCAAGCGATCTTTGATCTCTTTGAGCACAAGCCCCGCGATCTTTTCATCGCGCGGACTTAATTTGATCGAGTCAATTTTTTTGACTGATTCCGAGATCGGCAGTTCAACGTAATCGCCAATGCCGAGGCCGTTTACTTTTACCGCGAGACTTTCCGGCTGCAGGCGTTGACCGTGACACGTCGGGCACGGCATTGGGGCTATAAGTTCTTCGAGAGCCGCTCGAATTTTTTCTGACGGAGGGTTTTCGATGCGTTCACGCATTGCCCGCATCGCACCGGCCCATGAGCGTTCGAATTTGTAATCGCCGTGGCGAAACGTCAGCCGTCGCTTTGTGCCTTTAAAAAACGCATCGCGGATCTCTTGCGGCAGGTCGTTGAAATTGACCGCCAGCATTGCGTTTCTGCCCCCGCCTAACAGATCTTCACCGGCTTTTCGCCGTCGCGTTTTCTTCTCTTTTTCTTTTCCTGTTGGCGGCTCAAGCGGATCGCCGACAGCAAATTTTTCGATTATGGCAACAAGTGCAGAACGCAAAAAACTCGCCCCGGCTTTATCGACACCATTGAGGAAATCGACTTTACCAGCAGGCACGTTGCCGTCAGGGACGATCTTAGCAGCGTCGATCTCAAGCACCGTTCCGATACCCTGGCATCGCTTGCAAGCCCCAAAAGCCGAGTTGAACGAGAACGATCGCGGCTCAAGCGGTGCGATGTTGATACCGCAACTGACACACGCCATTTTCTCAGAGAACAGCTTTTCTTCGCCGTCGATGATAGAAATGAGAACCGCGCCGCCGGTTAGTTTGAGAGCGGTCTTTACCGATTCGGCGAGGCGTTCGCGGACGCCGTTTTTCATGAGCAGACGATCAACGACGACTTCGATCGTGTGGTTTTTGCGCTTGTCGAGTATGATCTCCTCGTCGAGCTGGCGAATTTCCCCATCGATTCGGGCACGGACAAAACCGTCTTTGTGGAGTTTTTCCAGCTCTTTCTTAAATTCGCCTTTGCGCCCACGAACGAGAGGAGCGAGTATCATCACACGTTCGCCTTCGGGAAGATCCGCAACCCCAGCGATGATCTGATCTACTGACTGACGGGTGATCGGCGAACCGCACTGATGACAATGCGGCTGACCGATAGAGGAAAAAAGCAGGCGAAGAAAATCGTAGATCTCGGTTACCGTGCCCACGGTCGAGCGCGGTGAACGAGAAACGGTTTTTTGCTCGATCGAGATCGCTGGGCTTAAGCCTTCGACAGAATCGACGTCGGGCTTTTCGAGCTGATCGAGAAACTGACGGGCGTAAGCAGAAAGAGATTCGACATAGCGACGCTGGCCCTCCGCATATATGGTGTCAAAGGCAAGGGAAGATTTACCGGAACCCGACAGGCCAGTGATGACCACAAACTTGTCGCGAGGTATATCGACATCGATATTTTTTAGATTGTGCTGACGTGCCCCGCGGACAGTTATTTGCTCGATACTCATTACGGATGACTATTCCGGCCTATTCCGAAACGAGTATTTTAACACGCAATTTTAGAGAATGCGAAGCACAGCAAAAAGCGAGACAACAGAGATGACTATCCAGAGAAAAACGCCTTGAATCATAGGCTTGGCACCGACATTTTTCAACGTTTTACGCGACAGGCTGGCTCCGATCAGAAACAGCGTGACGACCATTCCGGCCTTTGCCAGATTGACGAGTCCGTCATAAATGCTTGGGAATATAAAAGCCGGAGCGAATGTGCGAAAAGCAGTGGCGAGTAGGAAAAGGAAGATAAACCACGGAATTGCAACCTTTGATTTTTGATCTTTGACAATTGAACTTTGGCGGTAGATATACGCGAAAAAAAGCGCGAGCGGAGCTATCCATAACGCCCGCGCAAGCTTGACCGTAGTCGCAGTCGCGAGTGCCTCTGCACCATAAGTACCCGCGGCTCCGACGACGGAACTCGTATCATGGATCGCGATCGCCGCCCAAACGCCAAATTGATTCTGCGTCAGATTTAATGCGTGGCCGATCATCGGAAATAAAAAAAGAGCAATGGAATTGAGAACAAATACGGTTCCGAGAGACACCGACATTTCATCAGCCTCCGCATTAATCGCAGGACCAACCGCAGCGATCGCGCTACCGCCGCAGATCGCCGTTCCCGACGAAATCAGTGCGGACGTTCGCTCCTTTACGCCCAGCAATTTTCCGGCGAAATAGCCGAGTATCAACGTGCCGAATATAGTGGCCACCGTAAACAGAATGCCGTCCTTACCAGCACGATAAACCGCCCCCAGATCCATTCCAAAACCGAGCAAAACGACGGAGGTTTGCAGCAAATATTTTGTAGGTTTCCCACTAAGCTCAGGAAAAGGAGTGCCAATGGTCAGTGCGATCGTCAAGCCCAATGCAAGCGCAAGCGGTGCCGAGCCGAACGGACTCAAACAAAACAGGACAAGTAAGGTGAAGATGGCCTTTCGCCAGAGCATAATGTGGAGCTACCGCAAGATACCAAAAACCTTTCTTAGCAGATCTGTCGTGCGTCCGATCGGATCTTTGCGGATCTTTTTCTCTTCGTCAGCGACGATCAAAAACAGTCCGTCGAGAGCCTTTTGCGTCACATAGCCGTCGAGATCAGTAGCATCTTTGCCAAGAAACTGAGCTGCAAGTCCGGCCTTTCCGATCATTGCTTTATAGCTGCTCGTTACACCTGTTTTTGCTGTAAACTCTTCAACGACCGGTCGAAATTTCAAACGTAATTTTTCTTCGGACGTTTTTCTAAAAAACATAGTAGCCGCATCATCTCTGCCACTGAACAAAATACTGCGGGCGTCCTCAAACGTCATCTTTTTGATCGCATCAACAAAGACGTCGATCGCGACCGGCACCGCCTTTTCTGCAGCGTGGTTCATCGAAGCGACAAAATCATCCACCGCCTTTCCCTGACCCGCAAAGCGAAGGCCTTTCTCAAGTTTTTGCAGCGATCTGGGGAGCGGAATCTTAACTCGTGGATTCGCAAGAAATCCATCTTCCCTGCCAAGCAATTTGACAGCCGAACCTACACCCTTAGTCAACGCCTCTTTCAGTCCACCGGCGATCTCACTATTTGTGACGGTTTTAGTCTTTTTCACCTGGGCCGATCCGTCAATAGCAAAGAGCAAGACAAAAGAAGATAATACGACCAATATTTTTAGTTTTCTCATATGCCCCGTAATTGCGTTTACTGTGCTTTGCCCTGTTTCGCAACTGCATCTTGAGCTGCTTTGATCGCATCGGCGTCGCCAAGATAATAGCTCTTTATCGGCTTGAGCTCGGCATCGAGTTCATAGACGAGCGGCACGCCGGTTGGAATATTAAGGTTCACGATCTCGTCGTCCGAAATACCGTCAAGATGTTTGACTAATGCCCGCAAGCTGTTGCCATGAGCAGCAACGATCAACTTTTTCCCCGCTTTTATCTTTGGTGCGATCTCGTCCAGCCAATACGGCACGACCCGCTCAACGGTGTCTTTCAGGCACTCGGTCTTCGGAAATTTATCTTTCTCAATGTTGCAGTATTTTGGCTCGTTTCCCAGATAGCGTTCATCCGATTCATCAAGATCGCCCGGCGGAATATCAAAGCTCCGACGCCATATCAACACTTGCTCTTCGCCAAACTGAGCTGCCGTCTCGGCCTTGTTCAGTCCCTGCAACGCACCGTAATGACGTTCGTTCAGCATCCACGATTTGGTCTCAGGAATCCACATCAGATCCATTTCGTCGAGAATGATCCAAAGTGTGCGGATCGCGCGTTTGAGAACCGATGTATAGGCCTCGTCAAACGTAAAACCTTCATCCCGCAGCAATTTGCCGGCGGCATGGGCCTCACCTAAGCCCTTCTCGGAAAGATCGACGTCCTTCCAACCTGTAAAGCGATTTTCTTTGTTCCACTGGCTCTCACCGTGACGTATCAAAACTAACTTGTGCATATTTATGGGATGCCTACAACTTAACGGCACCTTGTCTCATTATTCAATATTTTCTTTGCTTCGCCAACAAGATAGAGCGAACCAGTGACTAGGATGATCCCATCGTCCGTGGTAATTGTTTCGGCAACGTCAATGGCGTTTGAGACCTTATCGGTTGCGAATATACATTCGCGCGAAATATTGTCAGACAAATTTTCGAGCAGTTCGCAATGAGAAAGTGCACGTGAATTCGCAGGCTCGGTAAAGATAATTCTTTCGGCAATTGGCTCAAGTATATCCAGGATTTTTGAAACGCTCTTTTCACGCATTGCGCCAAAGATGATGGTGATCGGCCGTTTCTCAAATTCATTTATATACTCGGCGAGAGCTTTGGCTCCTCCGACATTGTGTGCTCCGTCGAAGAGATATTTTCCTTGATATTCGAGCCGTCCCGGATGGCGAGCATTTTGTAGCCCTTGAGCAATATCGTCGCACCTTATCCTGAAATGAGATCTTAATTCGTTAGCGACGGCAACTGCTATCAACGCGTTTTCACGTTGATGAAGTCCATTTAACCCCAGCCTGTTGGATTCAATCGGCAACGAATTGCAGGTGTTGATTTGCCGGCCGCTGACGCAAGCAGTTCTAATGCGGTTTTCAATGACGCTCATTGCCTCCGGTTCCTGCTCTCCAATTATGATTGCTTTCGTCTGCTCCCGAATTATCGCCGCTTTTTCACCCGCAATTTCTTCTAACGTTTCGCCAAGATATTCCTGATGATCGAGGTCAATGCGCGTGATCACTGCTATCTCGGTATTTGCCGCTGTCGTCGCATCAAGCCTTCCTCCGAGTCCTGTTTCGAGGATCGCAAGTTCTACACCAGCCTCAGCAAAGGCGACCAAGGCGATCGCCGTTATGTGTTCAAAAAACGTCGGACGATATTCGAGAGCACCTGATGACAGCATTTGCTCAGCCGTTTCTCGGACACGATTGGCGTGACGAGCAAAATCGCCTTCGCTGATGTCGCTTCCGTTTATTCTGACTCTCTCAGTTATCGAAACAAGATGCGGCGATGTGAATGCGCCGGTGTTGATACCAGCCGTATTGCATATCGAATCAAGAAAGGCGCAGACCGAGCCCTTACCGTTCGTGCCGGCAACCTGAACTTTTAGGAAACTACTTTGTGGGTTGCCGAGAGCGTCGAGAAGTTTGCGAATATTCTCAAGGCCAAGCTTCATCGCGGAAACTTCATTGCCAAGTGAATAGAGGTATTGTTCAGCTTCGCGGAAATTCACAACATCCGCCGATGATAATTTATTTGCCCGAGATGCCAGGTCAGGTGAGTTGAAAGATGCACGAGAAACCAACCGGTCGTCATCGGGTAACCAAATACTTCAATCGGATAATTACCTGAAAGGTCGACTTCGTTTAGTTTTGCGAGTGTAGATTTTACGACGGCGAGTGTGTTATCAACGTCGGCAAGCATCGTCTCACGCGGAATATCTGTCAAAGAAAACTCTGCCTCGCGGTCGCGAACATAGCCGGATTGACCAAGTATTGCTCCGATAAAATGCTGCAGGTTACCGTTTAGGTGAAGACAAAGATTCCCGGCGGAATTAGGAACATTTCCGGGCTTTTTCCAAAGATCGGCCTCATTGTCATAAAGCTCGATCTCTGCCCTCAATTTCTTTAGATCACGATCGTAAAGTTGTGTAAGTATTTCGGTCAGCATACGGTTGGATCAAGAAGCAATGGCCTTATTCATCATAAAATCCAGAATGCGTATTATCGCTTCGTTCAATTCGCGGCGATCAACAACCATATCGACCATACCGTGTTCTAGTAGAAACTCGCTGCGTTGAAAACCCTTCGGAAGTTTTTGACGGATCGTTTGTTCGATGACGCGCGGACCGGCAAAGCCCACCAGAGCTTTAGGCTCCGCTAAAATAACATCACCGAGCATCGCAAAACTCGCCGTGACGCCCCCGGTTGTCGGATCGGTGAGCACGGAAATGAAGGGCAACCGTGCTTCGTGCAGCCTCGAAAGTGCGGCAGAGATCTTGCCCATTTGCATTAGCGACAGAGTACCTTCCTGCATACGAGCCCCGCCCGATGCCGAAAAAATAATAACCGCACCGCTCTCGGAGATCGCCCTTTCGATGAGCCGCGTGATCTTTTCCCCGACAGCCGACCCCATCGAACCGCCGATGAACGACATATCCATTGCACCAGCAAAAACAAGATGACCGCCGACCTTCCCCTTTCCTGAGATGATCGCTTCCGGCAGCCCTGACGACTTCTTGGCCTGCTCGATCCGATCTTTGTACAACTTAGAGTCCTTGAATTTAAGCGGGTCGGCTGAAGTTACCTCTTCGTCCAGTAGTTTGTATTTGCCGCCGTCAAATAGATCTTTCAGCCTATCCTCTGCAGCGTAACGGAAGTGATAACCGCAATGGGTGCAGACCTCGTGCGAATCCGCCAACTCACGTTTATATAGTGCGTTGTCGCAGTCTGGACACTTTACAAAAATGCCCTCAGTCCTGACGGTCTGCTTTTCACCATCTTTCTGCTCTTCAATTTTCGGCTTGTCGCGTCGAAACCAGGACATAATTTAATGGAGTCTTAAGGTTAGCATATTAGTGGTTCGCAGGTCATATCTGTGGTAAATTCATAGGCTGATACGTTTTACAAATTACCGGTTGGAGTTTTTGCGATGCGAAACTGCTTTTTTATTATCTTTTTGCTTTTGTTCTTGTCTGCCGATGCCTTTTCCGCTATTAAAACATGGGACGGCGGCGGTGCTGATGCCAACTGGGGAACCGCTGCAAATTGGTCAACCGATGTTGCGCCGGTTGCTGGTGACGATCTGGTGTTTCCGGCCGCGGCTCTTCAACAAACCAATAACAACAACCTTTTTATTCTGACGAGCTTTCATTCGATAACTATTGAAGGTGGCACCTATACGTTTAGCGGGAATCTCATACGTCTGACAAATGGATTAACGGTTACCAGCGGTACTCAAACTATTAATTTCGGAATAAGCCTCAACGGCGCACAGACATTTTTTGCGGACACGGGAGCAACGGCTACCTTGGTTGTACTTTCAGTCGGCAGTTCAGCACTCACAATTGACGGGGCGGGAATAATAGGGATCGGCTTGATATCAGGCTCAGGTTCGATATCAAAAAATGGCTCCGGAGCGGGCGCGATCATTGCAGCTACGGGATTTAGCGGTGCAATAACACTGCACGATGGTTTTTTTGTCGTTGACGCAAATATTCCAAACAGCTCGGTCGATATTCAAGGACCAATACCAACCGGCACGCCGGGCCTAAGCGGATTTGGCGGCACAGGAACTGTCGGAGCTACGACCGTTACATCGGGCGTGATCAGCGCGGGAACGCTAAACTCACCAACTGGAATTCTGAACATTACAGGCGGTCTCGGATTTACAACAAATGGCGTTTACGCCTGCAAGATCGGCGGAACAACGCCCGGAGCAAACGGCCATGATCAACTCAACGTCACCGGCGCAGTCAACCTCAATAACGCAGCGTTTGCGCCAGTTCCCTGGAATGGATTTCAGGCAGCTGTAGGCGACACTTTTGTCATTATCAAAAACGATGGCAGTGACGCGATTAACGGTACGTTTCTTAACCTGCCCGAGGGCGCGGTCTTTGGCGATACCCTCGGCATTCCGTTTCAGATAACTTATCTTGGCGGTGACGGTAACGACGTCTCGATCACACGCATTCAGCCCGCGATCAGCGGAACCATAACATACGGCAATGCGATCGGCGGCACAAATCCGCGATTTGTTTCCAATGTTCTGTTGACCGGCGCCGGTTCAACTCCGATTTCAGTATTTTCTTCATTTCCTGGCGGTACTTATACGCTCACCGGCTTTGGGTCTGGAGCTTACACAGTGACGCCGAGCAAAACAGGCAGTGTTAATGGCACGATCACGTCGTTTGATGCGGGCAGGGTCGCACAACATGTAGCTGCCATAAATACCCTGACCGGCAATCAGTTGATCGTGGCCGATGTAAGCGGCAATGGCACAATTTCTTCGTTCGACGCAGGGCAGATCGCACGATATGCGGCAGCGTTGGACGGCTTCGGATCTGCGGGAAACTGGATATTCCTTCCCGCAACCAAAAAGTATGCCTCAGTTACCTCGAATGTCACCGGTGAAGACTATGTCGCTCTGCTTATGGGCGAAGTATCCGGCAACTGGACAAACTCGGCGCCACCGTCACCAACACCTACAGATACTCCTACCAACACCCCCACGACTACTCCGACACCGTAGGATGGTGCGCATATTTGCGGTAGCTATTGAAGGATGGTCGACATTTGGGAGTGGATCAGACCATTGCTCGCGAGTATTGGCGGCGAGTAGATGTTAAACTTTGAGCCGTCGTAGTTGCTGATCTGGCCACCAGCTTCTTCGATAAGCAAAATGCCCGCCGCCATATCCCAGGGATTTAGGCCCTCCTCCCAAAATCCATCAAAACGTCCACAGGCAACATACGCCATATCTATCGCTGCCGAACCATCGCGCCGCACGCCGCGCGAATTCAACAAGAATTGTGTCAGGTGCCGAGCAAAATCCTCGCGTCGCTTAAAGTCATACGGAAAGCCTGTAACGATCAAAGCATCACCCAAGTTTTCAGTCTGCGAAACACGGACAGGCTTATTGTTGAGACTAGCTCCACGCCCGCGTTCGGCAGCAAACATTTCGTTTCGCGTCGGATCATAAGTCACGCCGACGACAACTTCGCCGTCATGCTCAAGCGCGACGGTAACGCAAAAGCACGGATATCCGTGCGCATAATTTGTAGTGCCGTCGAGCGGATCGATGATCCACTTCCATTTGTTCTCACCGCCGATCACGACAGCGTTGCCGGACTCTTCGGCAAGTATCGAGTGCTTCGGATGATACGATTTGATGCGTTCGATGATCAGAGCTTCCGAAGCAAGATCAGCCTCGGTTACGAGATTTATGTCACCTTTTTTTGAAACCTTGATGTTACGGTCAAATTTTTCGAGCAGCAGTTGTCCGGCATCACGGGCCGTTTCCATCGCGAAGTTCAACATATGTTAGCGGAAATAAATGTCCACGTAATCAGCCACCGGATCGCAAGGATTGTTCATTTCAACCAAACGCCAGTATTTTCGCTTTCCGGTGATCTTAAAAGTAAAATCACCAGACCTGACGCATGGTTTGCCGCCGTTGATATGACTAACTTGCGTTTCAATAGCTCCTTGAAATTTGAATTGCTTACTATCTATTGTCAGGATCATTCCATCAATTTTAAGATAGTCGCTGTTATCTTTCCCTTTCTGAACGCCTATTAGTTTGTAACAACGGCCCTTACTCGACTCGCATTTCCTGTCTGAGACAGTTGCCGAACCGAGATATTCCCAACTGATCCACTGCAATGAAAGTTTGTGTTTTCCAACCAGCTTCTGAGCAGCTTTTTTGTCATTTATTCTTGTGCCGAATTCAGTTTTCTGAGCGATCACTGGCGCTGCAAACAGCAATACAGCAAAAACAAATATTGGCAGGGTTCTTTTCACGATCTCAGATCTCCGATTTGTGAATTGATCGCATTCTCTGTCGTGCTTTCTTCGACCTGCGAATCGTATTGCGGCGTTTGAGATTACTTTCGGCCCAATCGGAGACTTGTTTGAGCGGATGCCATTCAAAATCTTCGAGCGGCAGCACCTCGCTCGATGCATCCCTGAGTTTGCGGGTTGTTAGAGCGACGAAGATCAGCACCGAATTAAAGATCGTGCCGGCCAAAACGACAAGCCAGCCCGGTGCAAGGCCAACCTGAGCCCTGGAAAAAAAGACATCCCAGAAAACTTTGCGTTCGGCCTCTGTTACCGAAGGTATCGGATCGGGGTGAATATAGATTTTCAACGTCCACGAAAGCGCAAGCAGAATAAACAACCACAGATAATTAGCGCGCAAACGCCTGCCGACCGCTTCCCATTCGCTGATTGTAAAGTGCGGTGAGACGAGGTCTGCCGACAAATGCTCCGCCCATTCTTTGTCCGGCGGCATCGTCCGGTGTGACAGCATCGGCCCGAAATAACCAGTCTCTAGAATGCGCACGCGGTTTGCCCAAACCTCGTAATAACGGTAGCGTCGCGCCTCCATGAACAAAAAGATCGACACAAGTATTGAGTTGATAGGGATAGCAAAATGCGGGTTGGCGGTCGAGCTAAAGACAAACGAAAGCGTCGCACCCGTAGTGATAACGGCCCAGTTGGTAGTCGTATCAAGACGTCCCCGCCACACGTTCGAACGCTGTACTTCACCGCGATAGAAATGCACCATTGCCATGTTAAATTCGGCCGGCAGCAACTTCTGCGCGATAGTTTGCGGCGTGGAACGTGGTTTCTGGGTTCTCTTGTGAACTTCCTCGGCAAACGCGCGGAACGACTGCGGCACATTCGTAATATGAATATCGCTCTCGACAGGTTGAGAACCGGCGCGAACCTCGTCGTTCATAATTTTTTGCACTGGAGCACTCGAAGGGGCAACTACCTTAGCAACTAAATGTTTAACATTTTAGGTGCGGCTATGCAAGAAAATCGCCGTTCCTAGACAATATCTTATTAACTTTTGCGAACTTTGAACTTCTGCGTAAGAATACTCCTAACAATGAACGAATATTGGATGCAAAAAGCCATTCTCGAAGCGCGACGCGCTGCCGACATCGGCGAGGTGCCCGTAGGCTGCGCGATCGTTGGGAAGAATGGCGACGTACTCGCTCTCGCTTCGAATGAAACGATCATGCGGAGCGACCCGACGGCACATGCCGAAATTCTCGCCTTACGCATGGCTGGAGCCGAGACGGGCAATTATCGTCTCATCGGCTCTACCGTTTACTCTACGGTCGAGCCGTGCGTTATGTGTGCCGGCGCACTTGTAAATGCTCGCGTGGAGCGGCTTGTTTTCGGTTCACATGACGAACGCTTCGGAGCCGTTGAAAGCATCTTCCGGATCTGTGATAGCCCAAAACTGAACCATCAGATCCAGATAACCTCCGGCGTTTTGGGCGACGAGTGCCGCACCTTGATGCAGGATTTTTTTCGCGCACGGCGTTGATTGTCGTATCCTGATGTCGCCTTTTCTGCTTCGCTCCTTTTCCAGTCTTCGGCTTTCTGTTATATTTTTACAAGGTCGGAGAGGTGCGAGAGTGGTTGAATCGGGCAGTCTCGAAAATTGTTGTACCTTTGCGGGTACCGTGGGTTCGAATCCCACCCTCTCCGCCATTTTCTAAAGGATGAAGTATGAGGGATGAAGCCAAAAGCACTGGCTTTTCTTCATCTCCATTCTGAACTTCTTTTTCATTCCTCAGGCCTCATCCTCACATTTCAAATCGGAGGAAGTTATGCCAATTGCAAAGAGATTGTCGGCAGAGTTCATCGGAACTCTCTGGTTAGTTCTCGGTGGTTGTGGAACCGCCGTGCTCGCAGGTTCTCAGGCAGGCAATGTCGGCATCTCGCTGGCGTTCGGCTTGACCGTATTAACGATGGCCTATGCCATCGGCCACATCTCAGGCTGTCATCTTAACCCCGCAGTCACACTCGGCCTGTGGGCAGGCAAGAGATTCCCCGCCAACGAGATATTGCCCTACATCGTCGCTCAGGTCTTAGGGGCGATCAGTGCCGCAGGCATCTTGTTTATCATAGCAAGCGACAAAGTAGGCTTCTCTCTCGGAAGCGGGTTTGCTTCAAATGGCTTTGGCGACCATTCGCCGGGTCATTACGGTGAACTGGGCTGCTTCGTGACAGAAGTGGCAATGACCTTCTTTTTTCTGATCGTGATACTCGGCGCAACGCACAAACTCGCCCCCAAAGGTTTTGCTCCGATGGCCATAGGCCTCTGTCTGACATTGATCCACTTGATCTCGATTCCCGTGACAAATACTTCGGTCAACCCGGCGCGCAGCACCGGACCGGCGGTTTTTGTTGGCGGCTGGGCACTGGCACAGCTTTGGATGTTTTGGATCGCGCCGATACTCGGAGCCCTGCTTGCCGGATTCTTATACGGCTGGCTCGCCGGCGATGATAAGAAAAGCGGCGACGATATTCTCGAAGTCTAGGTTGCAAAAACCTGCACGTAAGTAAGGGCGATACACTCAAGACAGAATGCATCGCCCCTAAATATGCCGCAAATGATTTGCTGGCGGAAAGGGTGGGATTCGAACCCACGGAACCCGTTAAGGCTCACAGCATTTCCAATGCTGCCAATTCAACCACTCTTGCACCTTTCCGCAATTTGATGGCTCCAGACTTGATCGCAACACAGGTTGAAATTGCTACCGTTGCTCGATTCCTCGCCTAGCGGAGTTCACAACACAGACCTTGTGCGGAGCCTGAAGCCAACCTATAGAATAAAGGAAAAGTGAAAAAAGAGGCAAGTCATCGTCTCTGATAACTGCGGCTTCACCATTTGATTTGCAAAAAACTCGGCTTTTCTGCAGCCGCCCCAAATCTGGAGGTGATTTTCAAGCTTGGCGGGAAAAGGACTTTAGTCTTTCTAACAACTCATCTCGGACACCACGAAAGGCATTCAAACGTTCTGGCAGGCCGACTGCCGCTGGATCATCGATGCCGCAATGGGTCCGCGCCGCCTTGCCGGGAAAGACAGGACAGTTTTCATTTGCATTGTCGCAAACGGTGATGATGTGATCGAATTTTTGTTCTGCAAAGACATCTACGGATTTCGACCACAGATCATCGCTGCCGATACCAACTTCATCGAGCACTTCTTTGACCTCCGGTTTTACCGCAGTCGGCTTGACACCGGCGCTGGCAACTTCAAAGCGGTCTCCGGCAATATGACGTAATAAAGCTTCAGCCAGTTGAGAGCGTGCAGAGTTTCCCGTACAGAGTATCAGGACACGTTTCTTTTTCATTGATGAACTCCGAAGTATTTTCGCTGAAAAAACAGGGCAACATTTACAAGCGTGATCAGCACTGGCACCTCAACAAGCGGCCCGATGACCGCGGCGAACGCAACTCCCGATCCTATGCCAAATACCGCAATTGCGACTGCGATCGCAAGCTCGAAGTTGTTGCTTGCCGCGGTAAACGCAAGGGTTGCTGTCTTTGAATAATCCGCACCGACGAGCTTGCCCATTGCAAAGCTGACGAGAAACATAACCACAAAATAGATCAGCAGTGGCAAGGCGATCCTAAGAACGTCGAGCGGCAGTTCAACGATCATGTTTCCTTTAAGGCTGAACATCACCAGTATCGTAAATAGGAGTGCCACCAAAGTAATAGGTGCGATCCGCGGAATGAATGACTCGCTGTACCAGACGCTGCCTTTCAGTCTTAGCAATACGAACCGCGTCAGCATGCCTGAAAAGAAAGGGATGCCGAGATAGATCAGGACGCTCAAGGCTATCTCGCCTATACTAACGCTCACCGCTAAGCCGTTCATGCCAAACAACGGCAGCAGGAGCGTAACAAAGAACCACGCATAAGCACTGTAAAAAACTATCTGAAAGATGCTGTTAAAAGCTACGAGCCCGGCCGCATACTCCGTGCTTCCGCGAGCCAGATCATTCCAAACGATAACCATCGCAATACAACGGGCAAGGCCGATCATTATCAGCCCCACCATGTACTCAGGCTTGTCTCTCAGAAATGTTACCGCCAGCACAAACATCAGCAAGGGGCCGATGACCCAATTCTGAATAAGTGACAGGGCGAGGATCCGTTTGTTGCGAAAGACCAGGCCAAGCTCTTCGTAGCGAACTTTAGCCAATGGCGGATACATCATCAGTATCAAGCCGACTGCAATGAGAACATTCGTCGTGCCGATCTGAAAACCATTTATCAAGTTTGACGACTCGGGAAACAGATAACCGACTGCGACGCCTGCCGTCATGGCAAGAAATATCCAGAGTGTCAGAAACCTGTCAAGAAATGACAGGCGCCTTGTCGGGTTACAATCGACCGTCTTCATATTTCACACTGCAAATAACATCTCACAACACTCCGTGTAAGCTCGATGTTTGCCGTCATCATCCAGTTTGATAACGAGTTCGTTCCATGGGCGTTCAAAAAGTTTATCTCGAAAATTAGCATTTCCATCTCGCCGACATTCGCTCCGAAGATGACAAGACGGTTTCCTCGTGTCCAACATTTTGTCAGATAATTTCATACTTTTTAGCAGCATGCCGCAGCAACATTTTCCTGCTTACCCTCGATATTTGTGAAAGTCGGTGTGCAGCAGGTCGCATCGTTAGATTTTGCTTCGCCAAGGTTATCTTCAAGCACGACGAAGACTTCCCATTCGTTACCGTCGGGATCGTTTACCCAGGCCTTGTCCTGCAATGCATAGCAGCAGGTCGTCTGCATTTCCTCGCGTGGGACAAGTCCCTCGCTTTCCCAACGCGACTTCATTGCATTCACGTCTTCCGTAGTCGCCACTTGTATTCCTAGATGCGACAAAGCTCCGTGTCCGTCGAATGGAACCTGGTTCAGGGTGAAGTTTAGCGGCGGATTTTGCACGTCGAACTTCGCATAGCCTGTGCGAACCTTCGACGGCTCGATACCGAACATCTTTTTGTAAAACTCGATGCTTGCATTTGTATTGCGAACGTTTATTGCCAGGTGTGCCTTTAATGTATTGATCTCTTTCGTCATAATTACCTCCAATGATACAATTACGCTTAGACGTAATTGTATTTCAGAATATCACGAAAGATAATTATGTCAAGCCATAATTGTTATATGGTAAAATTTTTTTGATATGGCAAAAGAAAAGGCCTTTGATGCCGAACTCTTTTTTTCGGCACTAGCAGACAAAACCAGGCTTAGATTACTCAACCTTATGCGTGACGGTGAGGTTTGCGTGTGTTTTTTTGCCGAAACGCTTGGGACGAACAACCCTAAGATCTCCAGACATCTTTCGTATCTTAAGCGTGCCAACCTCGTGACCGGACGCCGCGACGGCAAATGGATGCATTATCGCATCAACGAGCCTACGGATACTCAGGCAAAAACCGTTTTTGATGCCACTATGAAAATGTTAGAGTCTGATCCCGAAATGAGCCGTGACCGTGAAAAGCTATTCAATTTTTGCTGCTCACCCGTCGCCATTAGCCGGCTCGAAACCGGCAACAATAAGACCTAAAGACACCCCACACACGCTTGTAATATACGCCTGCTAGTGCTACATTTCCCGTGCATCTTTTTACAGAAACACTATGAAAAAGAAACTTGTCGCCTTTGTGGTCATTGCCCTGTGTGTCGTGAGCGGATACGCTCAAGCCGACAAACTCTTCATCTCAAAAGACGGCGGTTTTAATGTAATTCTCCCTGCGGATTTCAATGATTTCGTGTTCAGCAAAACCTCTCAACCCACCAGTTCAGGCGATCGCGATTTAAAGAAATATGTTGGCGAGGCCGCCCGCGGGAAATGCATGATAATCTACACCGACTTCACGGAAAACGACCTTGCCGGAAAAACCGCCGACAAAGTTCTTGCCGAGTCGGTCGAAGGCTTCCAACAAGGCGGTTCCACCGCTCTGAATATCAAAAATTCAACCGTCGACAGCTATCCAGCAAAGGTCTTTGATACCAGCATCAAAGGCAACAAATCTCTTTACGGTAGAGGCTCAATAGTGTTCGCAAAACCAAGAATCTACTATGTATTGTTTTTGTCGGACGATAAAGGCGAGTTGAGCAAACCGGACGTTCAGGAGTATTTCAAGTCATTTCACATTCAAAACCTGGACGGAAAATACTATGAATCGGCGGACGGACGGTTCAACGCGATCCTTCCCTCAGGCATCACGAATCTCGCGTTCAGCAAAACTACCAGGTCATCCGATTTTGGAGATTATGAACTAAAACTACTTTCCGACAGCACAACTCGCAGAACCTGCGCTATCTATTATTACGACTTTCCGGAAAAGGCCTTTCAGACAAAATCCACAGAAAAAATGCTTAGCGACGGACTCGAAGCGATTAGAAAAGATCCAACGAACACCGTTTCTAATGCGGCAAATCTCACTGTTGACGGCTATCCTGCAAATTCATTTTTCTTTAGCCGTAAACAATTCAGACAAAATCCACAGAAAAAATGCTTAGCGACGGACTCGAAGCGATTAGAAAAGATCCAACGAACACCGTTTCTAATGCGGCAAATCTCACTGTTGACGGCTATCCTGCAAATTCATTTTTCTTTAGCCGTAAACAAGACAATTCTGTGTGGTACGGCAGAACCGTGACCGTGATAGCAAAGCCAAGAACCTACAGCCTAATGTTCCTTTCGACAGACCCCGCCGAACTAAACAAACTGGATGTCCTGCTGTTCTTTAAGTCGTTTCACATTCAGAAATAGCCCTCACATAACAAGAAATTACGTCAAATCTAGAAAACCGCGTCATATCAGGAAAATTGGTATTTCAATTTGAGCAGTAATGTGCTAATTTCACCTGAGCATTATTATAGATGCAACGACGTTTGTTCTTTGACAATCAAAAAAGAGTGAATACTGGAGCATTAAAATTGAGAATATTCATTTTTTATTAGTGCATTCGTGGCTGGCTTGCAAGATCAATAGCCTCGAATGCACGAATATCAGAAGTCAATTTGATCTCCCGCGTTCCACGGAAAATCGTTGTGCGATAAAAAGCGGAATCCCATAACATCAATCATTGCAGCAATTACATGGCTTCTGTGGCACAATCTGTTTTTTTTTGTAAATTTCGTGGAACGCTGCCTCTTTAGGGCACTTAACCCTTGTCATTGCAACAGTTACAGCGTTCCACCCCCATGGTGGAACGCTGTGGAACGCTGCAGGAACACTCTTCAGCCCGATCAAAGACGCCAGCCGCGCTTTATCGTTTATCGTTTATCCATTATCCTTTAAGAAATGTCCTATCAGGTG
>JBGARA010000051.1:0-27591 GCA_044230475.1 Pyrinomonadaceae bacterium
CGCCGATCGCAAGCCCATTGCTCACAACAAGCGAAAGCGTCGCAACAACGACGATCACCCAGCCGTAGGAATTACCTTTTTCGTGCTTAGTTTCTTCCATTTCGACGATATTTGGTAACGTGATCCGGCGGCGTAATTCCCGGCCTGAGTTTGGTATCCGCGACAGGCTCACCGGGCTGAAGATTCAGCGGCAAGACGCCCGCCCAGACATCCATCGAATAATCTTCGTCGTCATCAATGGGATCGCCGGTGCGGATCTTTGCCGAGGCTTCGGTGATAGGCAGACGTAGGACTGTCGTTGCTTTTAGCTCTAATTCCGTCGGCCAGCGAACCTCGGCCCAGCGGCCGGGAATTACGTGTTCGGTAAAGGCTTCGAGAGCCTTGTTCTTTTCGCCAGCGTCCGTGACCATTTCGGCTTTGCCGAGAATAACGACCGAGCGATAGTTCATCGAATGATGAAATGCCGAACGCGCTAGCACAAGCCCGTCGATCAAAGTCACAGTCACGCAGACATCGATTCCTTCGGCCAGATTCCGCATCATTCGGCTCGCTGCCGAACCGTGAATGTAGAGGTCATCTCCGACACGAGCAAACCCAGTCGGTATAACATACGGCTGGCCATCAACAACAAAACCGACGTGGCAGATAAACGCTTCGTCGAGAATGGCGTTGATCGTGTCGCGGTTGTAATTGCCGCGTTTTGGAATGCGTTTAAGTTTTGTTCTCGAAGTCTGAGCAATCTCTTTCATTTAAGTAGCGTGTTACGCCCTAACTAACGTGCGGGCTTCTGCAAAAAATCACTTGGCGTTCATCCAGTTATCGCCAACGCCGATCTCGACTGTGATCGGCACGTCGAGCTTTGCTGCAGATTCCATCTCGCGTTTTATGATCGCAGAAGCTTTTGCAACTTCGTTTTCAGGAGCCTCAAACAAAAGTTCGTCGTGAACCTGCATAATCATTTTGGTCTCGAGTTTTTCGCGTTTTAGGGCGTCGGCTACGCGGAGCATGGCGATCTTTACGATGTCGCTGGCGGTGCCTTGGATAGGCATGTTTATGGCTTCGCGTTCGGCTCGTGAACGCACGGCGAAGTTGCGGTCGTTGATCGATGGAAAATAACGGCGTCGGCCGAAAAGGGAAGTGATGTAACCTTTTTCGCGGGCTTCGATCGGGGTGCGGTCCATGTATTCGCGAATGCCTTTGTACGTTTCGAAGTAATCGGCGATGACCTGTTTTGCCTCGCTGCGGCTGATGCCGACGCGTTGCGATAGGCCGAAAGCCTCGACCGCGTAGGCGATGCCGAAATTGACGATCTTTGCCAGACGACGCTTTTCCTTCATCTCTTTTTCGTCTTTTGCTCCGAATACAAGACGTGCGGTCTGCGCGTGGATGTCCTCGTTGTTCTTATATGCCTCAAGCATTCGCGCATCCTGCGTGATGTGAGCAAGGATGCGCAACTCAAGCTGAGAATAGTCTGCGGAAATAAGCTTGTTTCCTTTCTCAGGAATGAATGCTTCGCGAATCCGCTGACCAAGTTCGGTGCGAACGGGAATGTTTTGCAGGTTGGGCTCGGTCGAACTTAATCGTCCGGTTGCGGCAACAGTCTGGTTTAATGCGCCGTGAATGCGGCCGTCCTCCGCGATCATTTTTGGCAGAGCGTCGGCATATGTCGCACGTAACTTGTCGAGTTCGCGGTAGTCAATTATGTGCTGAGCGATCTCGTAGGTCTCGGCGAGTTCGACAAGTACGTCGTGACTCGTCGAGATCTGGCCGGTCGCAGTTTTGCGGCCGGTCTCGATATTTAGCTCGCCAAATATTTCACCGACCTGCTTTGGCGAACCAATATTAAACTCGCGCCCGGCGATCTTTGTGATCTTATCTTTTAGAGTGTCGAGTTCTTTTCCGATGAACGCCGAAAATGTCTTTAGGCTCTCGCCATCGACTTTCATACCGACAAGTTCAATATCAGCTAGGACGGGGATCAGCGGCAATTCGATCTCGTAATAGACCTTTTCGAGTTCTGCCTCGCGGATCTTTGCCGCTATAACTGGAGCTAGCCGTGCGACAAAATCTGCATTTTCAGCAGTGCGGAAAGCCGTTTCATCAATGCCGCTCGGCACAGAGACTGCCGCGTCTGCGTCGAGATAAATTTGAGCAAGAAACGGTATCGGATAGCTTACACGCGTCGATTCGAGCAGGTATGCCGCGACCAAAATGTCGTCCTTTACATATGTCGGGCGAATTCCCATTCCGAGCAGCGGGCCGAGATTTCGCTTTTCGTCGTACGCCGATTTGTCTAAAAACTCGTTTGTTAGAATATCTTTCAGCGGATGCGTAGCGGCGTCGCTGCCGCCGTCAAAATTCGCGAGATCGATGTAAAAGGCTTCGCCGTTCCCCAGTCCGATGCCGATTCCGTTCGGTGCGTTCTTGTTGAAGCAGCTGGCCTTCTCATTAGAATTTGAATCATTGGCGAGATAGCTCCAACGGTCAACTTCAAACAGCCGCCGGATCAATTTATCGAGGCCTTCGCGGTCATTGATGACAGCGTATTTTGTCTCGACCGGTGAGCCATCAGCGATCGGCTTTATGTCGAATAGGCCGCCGGAAGACGACGCAGGCCCTGTGAAAGACGGCATCGCAGCCGCAACGGCTTGTCCGGCAAATTCTTTGGTAAGCGAGGTAAACTCAAGCTCGCGGAAAAGCTCATAGGCTTTTGCTCTGTCGGGCTCGCGATGCTCAAGTTCTTTGAGGTCAAGCTTGATCGGAACGGTCGTGTGAATGGTTGCGAGTTCGAGCGATTGTTTGATGATGTCCTGATTATTTTGCAGGCTTTCGCGATAGGTTTTGTGCGTGATCTTTTCGGCGTTTTCCATCGCCCCGAGAGCTGAACCCCATTCGAGAACAAGCTTCAAAGCACCTTTCGCTCCGATCCCGGGCGCACCCGGAATGTTATCAACCGAATCGCCCATCAAACCGAGCAGATCGATTATCTTGTTCGGCGGCACTCCAAATTTGTTCCTGACCCAAGCCTCGTCACACCACTCAACCGCCGGAACAGGAACTTTGCGCTTCATATTTTGCGAATTATTTCGCATCGCGATTATGTGCGGATCGCGGACGAGCTGACAGAGGTCTTTGTCGTTAGAGACGATCACCGCCTGCATGTCTTTTGCAGCGATCTCCTGTGCGAGCGTGCCTATCACATCGTCCGCCTCAAATCCGTCGACGCTTAATATTGGGATGCAAAACGCTTCGCAGACTTGGATGATAAACGGAATCTGGCTTGAGAGGTCATCGGGCATCGCTTCGCGATTTGCCTTGTAATCCGCGTATGAATCGTGTCGAAACGTCGGCACCTCCGTGTCAAAAACTGCAGCGATGTACTCAGGTTTTTCATCCTTGAGCAACTTGCGAAGCATATTCGTAAAGACAAAGATCGCCTGCGTGACCTGTCCTTTGCTGTTGCGCAGCGGGTCTTGCTTCGCGCCCATCGGGGCAAAGAATGCGCGATAAATATGCGACATCGCATCGATCAGGAATACTCGTTTCATTTTGTTAATTCTAACACGGGTCAAAATCTAGCCACGAATGCACGAATAGATCAGTTACTATGCGCTAATTTTGCATTGCCTTTAACATTGCTTTCTTTGAGTCACTGGCGAACGATCTTTGCAAATGACGGCTCAAAGGATAGCCGATACGAGCTAATAATGATCCTGGTTTTGAGAAAGCAAAAAGGTCGTACCAAACTTCTGCGTTGTTATGGTGAAACTCGACAGAGAATCTTTCTTCACCGATCTCGGCATGTTCTGCGAGTGTTCCGTATGCAAAGCCAAAACGGTCGATCTCGGCTGATTCGTCGATCGTGTAAACGATACGAGCGGCATTTAGAGAATAAAACCCAAAGTGAGTAACAAGGATCCCGACGGTCTGCCCAACTTCTATAGGGGTGTCTTCGTAACAAAGTTCTACCCAATCGAGAGCAAACATTTTCCATTGCCGTATCGCGCTCTTGGCCCTTTCGTAGTCTGAAATTCCCGAACCCAGCTGAACCCTATTGTGATCGACAACATAGCCTGAAGGCGCCCCCGTTTTTGTTGCCCCGACCTCTGAGTAAGAAAACCCCTCTGACCGCCGATCTACAAGGAAATCATCGACCTCATCTGGTGTAGGCTTGGTTATCAGGAACATTTTCAGAAGAATTTAAGACATTTGCTTTGCTGCTTCAAGTTTGACAATAAAATACCCGTCCGATATTCTTTACGTTCGCCTTTTGGCGGAACATGCGAGCCTTACGTGTCCGGTTCGTCTAGGGGTTAGGACACCGCCCTTTCACGGCGGCAACACGGGTTCAAATCCCGTACCGGATACCATCTACCATCTTAAGTGCGTAGTTTTGCATCATAGTAATTAACCAAATTCGCTCGGCCTCTGGAGCGAATTTTTTATTTTGGGTGACATATGCTGAAAGATCTTCTGAAAGTCTTCGTTGTTGCGATATTTGCTGTTACTGTCGCAGTATCGCAATCTCCGGTAATTACAGGGGTTCCTGCATCGACGGGCGATACCGATTCGATGATCGTCATTCCATTTACAAATAAGGCTTCAAATTCTGATTCAAACTGGATCGGTGAAAGCTTTGCCGAGACGCTGTCCGACCTTTTGAGTAACAAGGGCATTACTGTTCTCTCAAATCAGGAGCGAAAATTTGTTCAGCAGGAGCTTGGCATACCAAATATGTCGGTTCCGTCGATCGCGACGGCGGTGCGGCTTGGCATTCAGGCAAGAGCGTCGCTAATCGTCGTCGGAGATTACCAGCTCTTGCCCGAGACCGACGGGCGTGCTCCCAGCCTTGTCGTAAACGCGAGGATCATCAAAGTAAAAGGCGGCATCGTCAGCGAAGATTTTCCCGATCAGCGTAAGTTTGACTTCAATTTCAGCGACGCATTAGGCAGCCTGCAGAAAATTCAGGGGCAGTTGGCTTGGCAAATTCTTTACAGGCTTCACAAATCTTATTTCAAGCTGAACAAGGATGCCTTTCCGTTCTCGGAAAATTCCTTGATCGCGGATGCCGAATCAAAAGTTCCGCCGCGGGCGAGCGAAGCCTTTGTAAAAGCGATCTCGATCTCGTCGTCAAACCCGTCTGCAAAAGAAAACTATCTGAAAAATGCGTTGAGGATCTACAGCGATGCAAAAGGCGGCGAGGTTTATTCTGACGCGGCTCTCGAACTCGGTCATTTATATTTAGCTCAGAAAAAACCGGGTGACGCGGCAAGTGCATTTGAACAGGTCATCAATTCTTATCAGCAGTGCCGAGAGCGTGCCAAGTCTGACAATAAACTAGGGCGTTGTGACGAAGACGGCTATGCCGAGGCGGCGTTTTATGATGGGCTTATTCAACTGCAGATCGGCAATCTGGAAACGGCGATGGGCGTTTTGAAACCCTTGGCCGACGATCTGAAACTGACGAGCGTAAATAATGCTCTCGGTGCAATTTCTATCCAGGCCGCGAGGGCTGAAAAGAAAAATGCCGCCAAATCGGCGGCGATGGTTAATGACGCGATCGAGCTTTTGAGAAGAGCGAGCGAATCGGCGCCGGACGATGCGGACATCCGTTTTAACTACGCAACCGCATTATTTATCAGCGGAAACATGCCTGAGGCCGCGGATCAATTCAGAACGGCCATCGTGCGCAATCCGCGTGACGGAGATGCCTATTTTATGCTTGGCAAAACTCTCCAGGCGCTGGGCGATCCAAAGGCCGTCGATGCCGACAATAATGCACGTAAGTATCTGGTAAGCAATAATCGATACGCAACGCTCCAAACAGAGTGGGACAAAACCAAAACGGTTAACGGCATTCCTTTGCGGGTTTCACAGCCGCTGCGCAAAGATTTTCTATCCGTGATCCTGTCTAAAAAGCGTGGTGGGGCGGCTCCGCGGCCTAAGGTTGACGACACGCAGGCACAGATCGCAAAGGCCCGTGAGTTCGTAAAAAATGGCCGGGACGATGAAGCAATGGATGTGCTCCGCCGCATTTTGGCAAGCGAACCATCAAACGCCGAGACATTTTTGCTGCTCGGCAAGATATATCTGCGACGCGGCGATATCGATCAGGCGATCAGCGCTTTTAAGACTTCGGTATTTTGGGACAACAGGTTGATCGATGCCCATGTGTCGCTTGGCAGGATCTATGTCGAGAAAGGCGACTGTTTGCAGGCCAAGAACTATGTTGCCTCAGCTCTTGGTATCGATGCCGAGAATCAGGATGCAAAAGCATTGCAGCGTTTGTCGGAGCGATGTTCGAAGTGACGCAAAACGTAAGTTCCGGGCAGTCAGCTGATAGGCCAAAGGCATAAACCCTTCATACTTCCAAAATTCTTTTCTACCGAAAAGCCCGAAATAACGGGCTTTTCTCTTTTCTCCCGGCGGTTAGCTCGCAACTTCTGACCCATGACTCAAAGTGTGGCACGCAATGTGCTTTATACATCCACGGCTAGCTTGATAACTTAATCAAGACCCCGCCGCCATCACTACTCCGAGCGCGGTTTGCCACTGTGCTTGAACACCTTCCGAGCGTTCCTTCAGTTGTCCTTCCTATAAAAAGCCCGACCTACCAAGGTCGGGCTTTCCTCCGTTTATGCCCTTGTTTGCTTATCTTACAGTAATTACGGGAAAATTCGTTCAGATTGAATTACTTTTCCGGTTCTCCATTTATTCTTTGCTGTATATTCGTGCAATCTGACATAACCGCGAGAAAATTTCTGTCGAAATGACAGAAATTGTCACTGCAGAATGACGTAATTTGTCGGATTGACTGGTTTTGGCTGTCAAAGTGACTTAACTTGATGACCGGTTAAACAAACTCATGTCTTTTTTCCTGCTAAAATGTCGCAATGGCATTCGTGCTGCTGAAAAGGATCGTTCCGTCGTGGAAGAATGTGCTTCTCGCTATTCTCTCGGCGGTTCTGCTCATACTCGCTTTTCCTGATTTCGAATACTGGTTTCTCGCATGGTTCGCACTCGTGCCGCTGATGTGGGCAGTTGAGCGTGAAAAAGAATCTTCTCTTAGATCATTTTTTCTTGGCTGGTTATTTGGAACGCTTTTCTTTTTTGGCACTTGCTGGTGGCTCGCCTACGCGCCGATTCACTACGCGTCATTCCCACCTCTGCTCGCATATTCGCTGATATTGATTGTCACCCTCGTCGTAGGTTTATTTCCAGGCGTCTTTGCTGCGATCTTGTCGCTCTTGTTGCGAAGGTTTGGTTCATGGGCATTTCTCATCGCGCCCCTTGTCTGGGTCGCAACCGAGTTTGCTAGATATTGGATTACCGGAAATAACTGGAACGCGATCGGGTATTCACAGGCGTTTTCATGGTTTTCAGACAAAAGCTTACTGACAGCTCAGGTAGGCGGAGTTTATCTTGTAGGGTTTGGGGTATTAACCTTCAATGTACTATTGACGGGAGCTTTTCTAGCTAGGCGGGAACTGAGCGAGAGAGTGCGAAGGGGCGAGAGCATTGTTGATACTTATCCTGACGATCTAGTGTCCATTGACTTGTCCAATAAGATAAGCGAGCCAGACCCAAAGCCAATAGTCTCGGATCCGCATCCCGTAATTTGGTTATCCACATCCGCTTATCTTTTCCCAGTTTTTGGGATATTTTTCGTGTTTGTAAACGTTCTTCATGATTACGGTAAAGAGTTGCAAGGGTTAAAAATCAAGAACCTTCGTACCTTGCTTTTGTTGTTGTTGGTTCCGACCGGATTTTCTGCCTTCATTTGGGCTGTGACTACCACTCCGAATTTGTCTTACGGAAGATTTGTAACGGGTGAAACCATCATTACTGCGGTTCAGTCCAATGTGCCAATGAGTCGTATAGATTCAGCCGAGCTTGAGCGCTTACGGGGGAGGCAGATCGACCTTTCACAATCGGCATTTGAGTACAATCTTGCCCGCTACAAAACAAGCGATCTAGGCATAATCGACAATATCGAAGATGAGCGAAAAGCCGACATCTATCGCGAAATATCTGCTAAAAAACCAAAAGTTGTTATTCTTCCTGAATCACCGATGAACTTTATGTATTCGGACGACCGGGAATTTAGTCATTTTATTAATGATTTTGCTCGGCAAAATAATGTCAGTGTTCTGTTTAATTCGTCCGAGCCGGATAAGGGAACGACTAAATATTTCAACTCGGCAGTAATGGTCGGACCTGACGGAAACAAGGTCGAGCAGTATGACAAGATCTATTTGCTGCCGTTCGGGGAAGCAGTACCGTCATTTCTCGAAGGGATCGTTCCCGGTTTCGTAGGCAATTTTGCTTACGGCCGCGAATACGATCTGTTTCCTGTTGGCGATGCAAAAGCGGGTGTGATGATCTGTTTTGAATCGCATTTTGGAGCGTTGGGCCGCGAATACGTTCGCAACGGAGCGGACGTGATAATTGAAATGACCAACGACGGCTACCTCGGCCCGACTCCTGTCCTACGTCAGCATCTCGCGAATGCCGTCTTTCGCGCGGTCGAGACAAACCGCCCCGTCCTGCGTGTCACAAATGTCGGAATCACGGCCTACATCACCGAAAGAGGCGAGGTTCTGGACGCAACGCAACCCTATCAGGAAGACACGCGAGTGTGGAGCGTCTCAAAATCAGACGGCTCGCAGACGTTTTATGTGAAATACGGCGACTGGTTCGCGTGGTTGTGTACTCTTATTACAATTGGCTTGATAGGTCTGGTGTTCCGACCTAACCCGAGACAATCGCATCACGGTTAATCCACTAACGACGATGGCTCAAAAACTACCATCTATTCGACTTCTACTCCCGTATGTAATCGTCTGTTTACTGATAATTCTGCTGTTTCCGTATAAGACGGTCATAGTACCTGAATGGAAAATCCAGGCTGTGAATGACCGGGGAGAACCGCTTGCCAATGTAACTTTTAGGCAGTCTTGGGATAATTACACTTACGGTATTAGTGGAGGCACGATGTACGAACTGGATGGCAGCGGATATGTTGTATTGCCGGAGCATTCATTTTACGCCCCATTGATCTACCGAATTCCCCGCTCGATGCTTGCTCATATGATGACTATGGCTCATGGAAGTCTTGGAAATAGCTCTTCCTTGAATGCCTTCACCAAAACATGCTCAAGCGAAGTCATGTTTTTTGACGAGAGTCCAGTGCTGCCTGATGAGATCGTTTTAGCTTGTCCCCGATCTCCTTGAAGTTGTCGATTCAAAAAATCAACTGACACTTCCTGTTCTCTTTGAAGTAACCCATTCCGTAGATCAAGCCGATTCGACTGACGAGGTTAACACCAGTGGAAGCGAAAATCTCAGCGACGAGAGAGGTGCGGGTTGAAGCGAGTCGGGAGCAAAATTGCCAAAAAAAGACGCGCGAAAAAGGCACCTTTTAACCTCAAATCAGACCGGTACACCGGTTTTTAGACCCCTTATACGTATTTTTCTGACAGCACTTTTCCGGGGTATTGCTGCAAACCGTTGCAGATCATATATTTAGCCGGGAAATTGGGCGTTTTTTCAATTCGGCAAGTTTTCTCGTCATCTATCCACATTCTCGCCAATTACATCCGGCTTTCTCTCTTTATGAGGCCGGTTTGACGCTTCGAAAATAGCTTTTGCGTGGCGGTCAAATGACCATTTGGCGTTCCAAACATCGATTCTTTAATTGATAACTCTGTGTATCTTAATTTCTGCGGTAGAATATGGCTAATGGAACTAACCGACCTGCAAACAAAACACGAAGAGATCAAAGACAAAGTTGCCCAACTTGGGAGGTTTCTTTGACGCGCCTGCTAAACAAACCGACCTAGAAAAACTCGAAACACAAATATCAGCACCGGGATTTTGGGACGATCAGGAACAGGCCCAAAAGATAGTTCAGCAGCGCAGCCGTATAGAAAAAGCTCTCGAAAGACAGAAGAATTTTGAGACTGGCGTTTCGGACGCTGACGTTTTGTTCGAATTTGCTCAGGAGGATGCGACATCGGCAACCGAGCTCGAAGCTCTCATAAACCGTTTAGACAGAGAAGTTGCCGAGGCCGAGATCGAAAGCCTTTTGTCCGGTGAGACCGACCCTAACAACGCGATCTGCTCGATACAATCAGGCGCTGGCGGCACGGACGCTCAAGATTTTGCCCAGATGCTGCTGCGAATGTACCTGCGTTGGGCCGAGAAAAAAGGCTTTAAAGCGGAGATTCTCGATGAACAGGCAGGCAGCGAGGCCGGCCTGAAATCAGCGACATTTCGCATCGAAGGCGACTACGCTTATGGTTTGTTAGCGACCGAGGCGGGCGTGCATCGGCTTGTTCGGCTTTCACCTTTCAATTCCGGCGGCAGCCGCGAGACTTCGTTTGCGTCGATGTTTGTTTCGCCCGAGATCGACGAAAATATCGAGGTCAATATTGAGGACAAAGACCTGCGCGTTGACACTTATCGCTCCACCGGCGCGGGCGGCCAGCACGTCAATACCACCGATTCAGCCGTAAGAATTACTCATATTCCGACCGGAATTGTGGTAACTTGTCAGAATCAGCGTTCGCAGATCCAGAATCGCGCCGTTGCGATGCAGGTCCTGCGTTCGAAGCTGTATGAGTTAGAGCTCGAAAAACGCCGCGAAGGCGCCGCTGAACTTGAGGCCGGCAAAATGGACATCAGTTTTGGTTCACAGATACGAAACTACGTGCTACACCCGTACAGATTGGTAAAAGACACGCGAACGAAACATGAAACATCCGACGTTGATGCAGTGCTTGATGGCGATATTGATGAGTTTATTCAGGAATTTTTGATATTTAAGAAAGGCGCTGCTGTTGCTCGATAAATGAAAGTTTGCCCGACATGCAATGAGGTCTATAAGGACGATGACATAAATTTTTGTCTCGCCGACGGCACCACTCTGCTCAAGAAAAAGAGCAAAGCTGCCAAACACTCGCATTGGAATGATGTCATTGCCGTAATTCTCGCTGCCGTGGCGGTGCTGGTGTTTTTGTGTTTGATAACAAGCACGACCGATGATCCTTCGCTGATATCAACGGGTGGCAGTGCTACAGGAACTAAGAATTGGATCGGTTTTGTCGGAGCTAATATCGCGGCGATATTTCTGAGTGCATTTGGCTGGACGGCGTATTTTATCCCGATCCTGATCGCTCTGATCGCGTGGCGCGTATATCGATCTGACACTCTTGTGCCGAGGGCATCGCGTGTTGCAGGGTTTGTCTTTTTTGCTGTTTCGCTCTCGGGACTACTGGCTTTGTTCGGCGGTTATGGCGCGATCGTCGGCGAAGCCGCCGCACAAAGCACGGCACACTTTATCGGTTCGATCGGTGCAGGCATCTTGCTCATTGCTGTTTTCTTTTGTTCGATCCTGCTTATAACGAATTTCACGCTCGAGAGTTTTCACAGCCATTTCAATGTGGCTTGGGAAAATGTCCGAATACGGATTGACGAAGCCTTAGCAAAACGCCGCGAGGCTCGATCGCCCGAGATCGCTGCCGCAAAAAATCGCGCCGAAAAAAGAAAACAGCAGCGTGCAAAGGCTGAGAAGGTCGAAGAGGTTTCAACGCCGACTATCGAGGTCGGCAATATCGAGGCGATGGCAGCCGCCGCTGCGGTTGGACGCTCGGAGCCCTTGTTTGCGGACGATGATAGATATGGCTCGATCCCTACCATCGATTCGCCCGAGAAATCTTACGAAACTCAGAAGGTCATTGAGCCCGAGATCGAGGATATTCCGCTTGAGGTTAATGAACCGAAATCTGAGCAGACTGAAACAAAGTCAGAAGCGCCTGTCGTTATTGATGAATCGACCGCGACCGATGATGAGATCGACGACGAACCGGCGATGTCAACGTCCGCGCAGAATTTTGATAATTACAAACTGCCGGATTCGACGTTGCTCACTGAGGTGCCAAAGCCGCTTTCATTTAATAAATCGGAATTGCAGGAAATCGCAAAGCTGGTGGAGCAGAAAACGGGCGAGTTTAATGTTCCAGGCAAAGTAGTCCATATTTCGCCGGGACCGGTCGTTACAACTTTTGAATTCAAACCCGACGCAGGTGTGAAATACTCGCGTGTGACGGGGCTTGTCGACGATCTTTGCCTGGCATTAAAAGCGCCGTCCATGAGGATCGACCGCATTCCCGGCAAAGCTCATGTCGGAATGGAAGTGCCGAATCAGAAACGAGAAGTTATCTTTCTTCGTGAGGTGATCGAATCACCGAATTTCAAAAATTCGACCTCGCTGCTCACACTTGGGTTGGGAAAGACAATCAGCGGAGAAAAGTATGTAGCCGATCTGACCAAAATGCCGCATTTACTGATCGCCGGAGCGACCGGTGCAGGTAAATCGGTTGGCGTCAACACGCTCGTGATGTCGATACTCTACAAAGCCAAGCCCGACGAAGTGAAATTCATCATGGTCGATCCAAAGCGGCTCGAGCTTGGCCTGTATGCCGACATTCCACATCTTTCTACGCCTATCATAACCGACCCGAAACGTGCCGCGACGGCTCTTCGTTGGGCAGTCAGCGAGATGGAAAAACGGTACAAGGATCTCGCGCAATTTGGCGTAAGAAATATCGCCGGTTATAACGAAAAGATCTCCGGCTGGATCGCTGAGGAACGTCTTGACGACAATGGCGACCCGTATCGCAAACTCCCTTACGTGGTGATCATCATCGACGAGCTTGCCGACCTTATGATGGTCAGCGGCAAGGAAGTTGAGGAGTCTATCACCCGCCTCGCGCAGATGGCTCGTGCGGTTGGTATTCATTTGGTGCTTGCAACGCAGCGTCCATCGGTCGATGTGATCACCGGATTGATCAAAGCAAATTTCCCATCGCGAATTTCTTTTCGCGTTTCGAGCAAAGTTGATTCGCGAACGATCATCGACGCGAACGGTGCCGAGAGTTTGCTTGGCAGCGGCGACATGCTCTTTTTGCCGCCCGGCAACTCGCAGGTTACACGCGTACACGGCGCGTTTGTGAACGAGGCTGAGATCCAAAAAGTTGTCGATTTTGTTAAGGCTCAAGGCCGTCCCGAATACGATACAACGATAACCAAGACTGAAGAAGAACTTGACGATAGCGGCGATCTACCCGGCCGACGCGATCCATTGTTTATGGACGCGTTGAAGTGTGTCGTCCAGGCAAAGCGTGGCTCGACTTCGTTGCTGCAGCGGCATCTGCGTATAGGTTACGGACGTGCAGCTGCGATCCTCGATGCGATGGTGCGCGAAGGCTACATCGGTGAAATGGACGGTTCGACGCGCGCTCGTCCTGTACTGCAAAGAGCATACGATGACTTGCAGGACATAGGTGAAGGGGCGCTCGGCGATGAATAAGCGATAGCCAAGATCTTATTGAGGAAAGATGTATCGTAGTGCTCTCATCATTATCTTGATTTCGTCAATGATTGGCTGCACTTCGCGTGTTGTTTATGACGAACAAAGTTCGATTGTAGCTTTGCCTGATGCAATTAATATCAATATAGCGACCATCGAAGAACTAGATAAACTACCGCATATTGGCCGCAAGACTGCGGAAGCGATCATACAATTTCGCACAGACAATGGGCCTTTCAGACGGCCTGAAAATCTGATGCAGATCCGTGGCATCAGTGAAAAAAGATTTCTTGAAATTCGTGATCTGATAAAAGCTGAATAGAGAATGGCAGAGAAACACGGGCGTCCCAATTTTAGCCGCTACCCGATGTTCTGGCTCGCTGCTGCTTTTGCGCTCGGCATCGCATCCGCAAAAGTAATTGACCTCGATCCGAAAGTGTCGCTTGCGATATGTGCGACGTTCGCAGTTCTTTCTATTGTCTTCCGCAAGCAGGACATTTCTAAAATATTCATCCTCTGCACATTTATTGTCGCGGGAAATGCTCTGGCTACGTTCGAAAGATCGAATATTTCGCCGGACCGTCTTCGCGAATTGTATGACAGCGGCATGATTCGTTCCGGCGATCCTGTAGAAATTGAGGGTGTTTTGCTCGGACGACCGGAACCATCTGTTGACGGGGAATTTCTGAATATTCGAGTCGAAAAAGTCACATATCGCGGGGAAGATCTTATAGTTTCCGGCAATGTTCGGCTTTTTCTGCCGACAAATGAGTCGGAGACCAGCCTCGACTTAAAATATGGTTCGAGGCTGAGGATAGCTTGCCGGCTCGAACGCGAGGACGAATTTCTAAATCCAGGCGTGATGCGAAAACGCGACGTTCTAGACCGACTTCGTGTTGACGCGACAGGGTCGATAAAAAGTTCACTGCTTGTAGAAAAACTTGCCGATGAACGCGTCTTTATGCCGCTCGCGTGGGTTTATGATCAGAGATCGAGGTTGATCGAAGATTTCAAAACCGGCCTCGATCGTTCAACTGCGGGAATAATGATCGCGTCGCTGTTGGGCGACAAGTATTTTCTCGATAAAGATACCGCAGATCTTTTTCGCGATGGCGGCACGTTTCACATTCTTGTTATATCCGGATTACATATTACGTTCATCGGCGGAATGCTCCTTTTATTCTTGCGCCAGATAACAAGAAATCGGTGGTTACAGTTCGTCGTTACCATGCTCGCGATGTGGTCGTATACGCTGGCGGTCGGAGCTGACGTTCCGGTAGTGAGAGCGGCTGTGATGTTTACGATTGTTCTCTTTTCTTATGCGATCTACCGGCAGGGAACTTTGCTGAATTCGCTTGGTGTGTGTGCGTTTATCCTGCTGGTATGGCGACCGTCCGATCTATTTAACTCGTCCTTTCAACTCACGTTTGTAAGCGTCGGAGCAATTGTTGCGATCGCGTATCCGCTACTGGAAAAGCTGCGAAAGATCGGCGAATGGACGCCATCATCCCATACACCATTTCCGCCAAATGTGCCTGAATGGCTCAGACGGTTTTGCGAGATGCTGTTTTGGAATCCGGCCAAATGGAGGATCGAATCAAAGCAGCAGATCTGGAGTGCAAAACTTTTCAAGTCTCCATTTCTGCCCCGAAAAATAGTCGGCGGCGCGCAAAAAATAGCACGTTACTTCTTTGAGGCAGTCTTTGTATCCTTGATCGTTCAGATCTGTATGCTGCCGTTGCTGGTTGTGTATTTTCATCGCGTTTCTGTCGCGTCGATCCTGCTGAATCTTTGGGTCGGGTTTTTTATTGCGGTCGAAAGTTTCGCAGCGGTTATCGGCGCTGTATCTTTGCATCTTAGCGAACTGCTTGCCGCGCCTTTCTTTTTGCTTGCCGATGTTACGAACTGGCTAATGCTGTTAGTGCCGACACTGTTTTCTGATAATGGTCTGGCGAGTTATAGACTTCCGGCATATTCCGGAGCTGGGAGAATTGTCTATTGTATCTATTTTCTTCCGGTCCTTTTGCTTGCCCACTTTGTTAACAGATGGAAACCGTTTGAACTGAAAAAGGATCCATTGCAAAGGAAGATATTGTTGCCTGCAATGTCCGCTCTGGTGTTGCTAGCCTGCATCATTATTTTTCATCCATTCAGCTTATCGCGACCGGATGGACGGCTGCACATTGATTTTTTGGATGTCGGACAAGGCGATGCGGCTTTAGTAACGTTTCCCAACGGTAGGACAATGCTCATCGACGGCGGCGGCAGATTTAGTTTTAAGAAAGACAACGATGAGTTAGACCCATTCAAGCCGGATGTGCGTTCAATAGGTGAGGCCGTCGTGTCCGAATTTTTATGGGATCGCGGCCTTTCGAGGATCGACCATATACTCGCGACGCACGCCGACGCGGATCACATCCAGGGGCTAACCGATGTGGCCAAGAATTTCAGCATCGGCTCGGCAGTGTTCGGCAGGATGCCGATGAACGATCCTGATTTTGCTCAGCTTGCCGAAGTATTGCAGAGACGACAGATTCCAATGGAAACGGTGATTCGCGGCGACCGGTTCGATCTTGGCGATGTGAAAGTCGAAGTCTTGTATCCGACGCCGACCGATGATCCGAATGCGGTTTCTGACAACGACCATTCCGTTGTGTTGCGGATCATTTACGGTAGTCGCGTTTTTTTGCTGACCGGCGACATTGAACAGCAAGCCGAGTCTGCTCTTATTAACAACGGCGGCACGCTCTCGGCCGATCTTATCAAGGTTGCACATCATGGCAGCCGGACGTCATCAACGCAGAGCTTCATCGATGCGGTCGGCGCAAAGTATGCAGTGATTTCGGTCGGACGTTCGTCACCTTTTGGGCATCCGCATCCTGAAGTGGTCGAGCGATGGAAAGGCAGTGGAGCAAATGTGATGACAACAGGCGAAAGGGGAACGATCTCGGTTTCGACAGATGGCAAAGACTTGGTTATCGATCGCTTCCTGCCATAATAGAAAAGTGCCGCGACCTTTTGCGGTCGCGGCACTTGCTAAAGTCAGTGACAATTTATTTTGCCGGCGTTTCGAACATGAATGCCAGTTTCCAGTCGTTGCCTTCCTTCACGTAGACGGCAGCCTGCCACAGCGGGCTATTTTTGTGTCCGTCACATGTTCCGTCGGCTGTACCCTTGAGGGTGAGCAGCTCGACCGTCGGCGAAATGGCGCTGGCAAATCCGTCAGACACCTTGACGTTGTTTACGCCTTCGCACTTCATCCCCTCGGTCCAGTGCTTGACGACCGCAGCTCTGCCGCTCATCCACATTCCAACAGGATCGACGATCGAGAGATCGTTGGTTGAGATCTCTTCGAGCTTCTTAGCGTCTTTTGCTTTCCATGCTTCCCATCCGGAAGTGTGGATCTTGACCAGAGCGTCAGTGTTTGCATCCGGTTTTGGAGCTTCAGCAGGAGCAGCCTTTTCATCTTTCTTGGCGTCATCTTTCTTAACGTCGTCTTTCTTGGCTACTTCATCTTTCTTAGCAGCATCTTCCTTTTTAGCGGCCGCTTCCTTCTTAGCTGACTCTTCCTTGGCAGCCTCTGCAGCTTCTTCTTTCTTAGCGGCTGCATCGTCCTTCTTAGGCTCTTCTTTCTTTACTACGTCCTTTGCTTTGCCGTCGTCCATTTTCGCGGCATCGTCCTTTTTGGCATCAGTCTTCGGTTCGACGATCATGGTCTCGCCATGCCACGCGGCAAGCCACTTATCAGCTCCGCTGCGAACGTAAACGCTGGCAGCACGCATCGGGCTTGGCAGCTTTTCGGTTTTGCCACCCATTGTGCAGCTACCGTCATAGGTTCCCTTGTAGCTGACGACATAGGTGTCATTGTCGATCTTCGACATCATCGGCTCGGTGAAATTCATCGATTTGACGTCACATTTGCCCGACTTGATCATCTCGACGGTTCCGGCCTTGTCCATGCGTTTGCCGTTTTCCATCATGGAAAACTTGTCAGACAGGTTGTCCTCGAACCATTTCGGGTCGTTCTTTGACCAAGCTTCCTGAGCGGCCTTGTCCAGAGCCAACAACGCATCGGCTGTTGGTGCTGCCGGTGCGGCAGGTTTGGTGTTGGTGTTAGCTACGTTGGCAGGCTTGTTCTCAGCAGCTCCGCCGCAGGCAGCAAATGAAACCGCAATAGCGGTCATCAGTAAAAATGTACAGACTTTTTTCATATATTTAGTTCTCCTCAAAGTATTAGAATCAAAAAGCACAGAAGCCCGAGGGTTTTCCACTTTGTAAAAACCTTTCGAGCGTTCCTCTAGTCGTCCTAATTGCGTATAGTTTAAACACTGCTACAAGATATTGTCAAGAAAACTTAGTGAGATTTTCTCGATTTTTCTCCATATTTGCGTAATATATGCCAACTGCCGCCGGAACTCAAAGCCTCAATGCTTGAAATGGCGAATTCCGGTAAATACCATCGCAATGCCGTGTTCATTGGCGGCAGCGATCGATTCATCGTCCTTGACCGAGCCGCCGGGCTGAATTATCGCCGAAACACCCAATTTTGCAGCCTCATCGACGTTATCGCGGAACGGGAAGAACGCGTCTGAGGCGAGAACCGAGCCTTTTAGCGGCAGATCGAACCGTTCTGCACGCATTGCGGCAATACGAACGGAATCCACGCGGTTCATTTGGCCCGCTCCGACGCCGAGCGTCTGGTGTTCGTTCGCAAAGACAATAGCGTTTGACTTTACATGTTTGCAGACCGTCCAGGCGAAGAGCATTGCACGGATCTGTTCGTCTGTGGGCTGGGTTTCGGTCACGATCTTAATATCTTCGGCGAGCAGTTGATGCGTGTCTTTTTCCTGGACTAGAAAGCCGCCGGAAATTTGTTTGAATTCGGTGGAGATTGAGCCCTTACTTACGTGCGGGCTACTGACACGCAGGACGCGCAGATTTTTCTTCGTTCTGAACACCTCCAACGCACCTTCATCATAATCCGGTGCGATTATCACTTCGGAAAAAACCTCAATGACAGCTTTTGCGGTTTCGGCGTCAACTTTGCGGTTAAATGCGACGATACCGCCGAAGGCGGAGACCGGATCGGTCGAAAGAGCGCGTTTGTAGGCTTCGAGATTCGTCGCTCCTGTCCCAACGCCGGAAGGATTAGTGTGCTTTATTATCGCGACGGCCAATTCATCAAAGTCATTTACAAGCTGCCAAGCCGCGTCAGCGTCAACGTAGTTGTTGAACGACATTTCTTTGCCGAGAAGGTGCTTAGCGGTTGCAATGCCGTCGTCACCAGTCTTGTAAAGGGCAGCCTTTTGGTGAGGATTTTCCCCGTATCGCAGAGTGTTTGACCTCGTCAGCCAAAGACTCGTTTGGTGAGGAAGGAATCCAGTCGCGTCTGCTCCGGGTTCTGGTCCGTGAGTAAGGTCCTGAAGATATCTTGATATTGCAGAGTCGTACCGGGCTGTGCGAATGTAGGCGTCGGTAGCAAGAACTTGGCGTAGCTCAATTGACAAGACTCCTTGCAGCAAATTTAGTTCTTCACATACGTCCGAATATTGGGTTGGATTTGTAACAACGGCAACATCGCGCCAGTTCTTTGCTGCGGAGCGAATCATTGCCGGGCCGCCGATGTCGATGTTTTCGACTGCTTCTTCGAGTGTGACGCCGGCTTTTGCGATGGTTTGTTCGAATGGATAGAGATTTACGACTACGAGGTCGATAGGTTCGATGCCGTGTTCGTTCATTGAGGCAAGGTGGTCGGCGTTATCACGCAGGGCAAGGAAAGCTCCGTGTATTTTGGGGTGAAGCGTTTTTACGCGACCGTCCATCATTTCGGGGAAGCCGGTAACGTCAGACACCTCCGTGACCGCGAAGCCGTTATCACGAAGAAACTTTGCCGTGCCGCCGGTCGAGATGATCTCGACACCAAAACCGGTCAGGGCCGCTGCAAGCTCTGCGAGTCCGGTTTTGTCTGAGACGCTGATCAGTGCCCGTTTTATCTTTTTCAGTTCAGTCATTATTAATTCAAATCCCAGCTTTGTGCCGCTGTCCCGCTCAATCGCAAAATGCGACTTTGTAATTAAGTTACTTACAAATAATTACATTTAATTACAGCTCTGTTCATCAATATCGGCTGTAAGTATTGTTAACAAACAGGTTACTTCGTTTCGTGACCATTTTCAGCCTTTAACAGGTGTCCCACTGTCCCAGTGTTTTTTTTAGCTTACGAGCCGATCGTATTGTCAAAAACCTTTTCAGCGGACTTTGCGAAAGTCTCGGCTATCTCTGCGTTAACCTCAATTCCACGCAGAGGTCGCGGAGGTTTACGCGGAGGGCACGGAGTTATTGCACCGTCCCGGTGTCCCAGCGGTTTTTTTCGCCGAAACTCGGCGTCAGAATCGTTCCCGGCGTTCCACAGCGTTCCACACCGGGGTGGAACGCTGTAAGTTGCTCTGTCTATTGAGGTTAATAGCACTTTTTTGATAGCGTTCCACGAAATTTACAAAAAAATCACATTGTGCCACAGCAATCATGTAATTGCTGTAATGATTGATGTTACGGCATTCTGCTTTTTATTGCACTGCGATTCCTCGTGGAACGCCTGGTCAAAATCAAAGAGCAAAAGTTACTGATCAAACGACGTTGGCAAGACAACCTGATCACGCTTTCTGATGATACGGCCATACTGAGCACAATGTTGCACGTATAGGCTAGCATGCCTCGACGCAAATTGGAATACTAACCACCAAAATCATTAAAGGCTGCCGGAACCGAAGTTCAGACAGCCTTTTTGATAGATATCTCACGCGTTTCTACTCTGAGCCGCGTTCGCTTGCGGGCTAACCGCTGTGATCTTGTATCAAGCAACACCTTTAGAAAAAGAATCGTCCTAAAAACAAGAGGCTCAACACAAATACGAGAGCGTAAATAACAATTTTGATAAGACTCATAAAATCCTCTATCCTGAACCTACGCCTGCGTGCAAAAGAGCATTCTAGTCCTCTTTTTTACCGAATGTCAAAGATTTCTCGATCAATTTTGCTCAGTTTTGCCGTTTTTGTCCTGATTTTACAACTTTTTAACAATTCAAGTGCTCAGGATCTGGAAGTTACCATCCGGTTGGATGCAGCTAAACCTGAAATCGTTAGCATCGAGGGCAAAAGGAAAGTTTCTGCTAAGCAACCATCACGAAATTTGTCATTTTTGACATCGATCGCGGGACAGGAGATTTCCGGCGACCGAATCTCGAACCTGAAACTGTTTGATTCAAAAGGGGATGCCGTTCCATATAAAAGGTTCATGCCGGGCGAATACGTTGCTGAAAGTGAGTTCGTGGGATGGAGTTACCAGATTGACCTTAAACCGCCCAAAGATCAAAGGTTGATGGCCCGTGTTTCTTGGATGGTGAAAGCGGACGGAGCGCTCATGCTGGGCGATCTACTTCCTCAGTTTGAAAATAGCCAGAATACAAAGTCTGCAAAGATAACTATTGCTGTTCCAAGTGACAAGGCTGGTGTGCCAGGGCAAATCTATACCTCAGAGAGAAGACTAGATAGCAACACGTTCTTAAGCGAGGCTTTTGAAGATAGCGTATTCTACATCGGAAACGCTTGGGATAGTGTGAAGAATATTGATTCTACTGCCCCCTTTTTTGTTCCTATCGAAATATGTTTATTAGGTCGATTTCAATTCGATTCATTTGAAGCTACGGATTTGGCGAAACATATCTTAAAAGAATATAACAAGCTTTTCGGAGATCAGATGTTTCCTGTAACCGTCGCGATAACAAAGTTACCGGACGATAAGATGTTGGAGATATGGGAAGCCGATACGCGCGGGTCATACATCACGATTCTCACTTCCGATACCACATTCAAGTCGCAATCTTTACAGCAACTGCACGAGCAATTACGTCATGAGATGTTTCATCTTTGGATACCGAACGGGGTGAATCTAAGCGGCAATTACGATTGGTTTTATGAGGGTTTTGCGTTGTATCAGTCGCTAAAAACTGGTGTTGCTTTAAACCGGATTAGATTTGATGATTATCTTGATACACTTTCGCGTGCGTATGATGTTGACAAACGGTTGAGTCAGAAACTTTCGCTGATCGAGCTGTCCAAGAATCGGTGGGCAGGTGACAACAACACGCGGATCTATGCTCGTGGGATGCTGGTCGCGTTTTTGTGCGATCTGGCGTTGCTTGAAAAATCGAAAGGGAAGCGGTCGGTTACGGATTTGCTGCGAAAGCTTTACGAAGATCATCGCCCGCCTGCGTCTGAAGTGGACGGCAATGCGGCGGTTCTTGAGTTGCTCCGCTCACATGCGGAGCTTAAGCCTATAATCGACAGAAACATTACCGGCAGCGAGACTATTGATTGGAGCAACCTACTAGAAGATGCGGGATTGGAAGTTGAGACCGTCAGTCAAACCACACAACTAAAAGTAATGGCGAAACCGTCAGGCCGTCAGAAAGATTTATTGGATAGGTTAGGTTATAATAACTGGCGAAAATTGTTGCGGAAGTAATAATGAAAATACGCTTATTTTTATTGTCATTGTCGATATTTGCGGGTCTTTTGCAGATCGGCTGCGGTATGGTTGACGGCGGCCTTTTGGGGCCGACGGACACTGCGACGGTCATCGCGAAAACTGCTCAAATACGAACATCATACTCGGTCGTCGCCGCCGATCTTCTCGAAGTAAAACGGGGCGATCGCTTAGAGGTCATAGACCAGGTCGATTTTGAGAAAGTGCCGTGGTTTCGCGTGCGGGCGTACGACGATGCTCAGACCGAAGGCTGGATCGAAGCCCAAAACGTGATCACCAGCGATACGCTGGCAAAATCAAAAGCTCTTGCGGAGCAATTTAAGGATCAGCCGCCTCAAGCCGCGGGAATTATTCGCTCCGGCTCAAATCTTCGCTCACAGCCTGACATGAGTCCTGAGAATGTTTTGTTCAAGCTCGCTCACAGCTCGACGTTTGAAATAATGTCTTGGAAATTCGTGCCCAAGCAGGAAGTGCCGGACGTTGACGACGCTCCGAAAGGGCAGCAGAAAACCGGAAAACGCAGCAAGAACGAAGAGATAGAAGCCGCAAAAGAAGGCGAGCCTGAGAAGATCGATGATAAGTACGACATCTGGTATCTGGTGCGGCTTGATCCGTCGGTTTCGCCGGCGCCGGCAGGATGGTTATTTGGACGGCAAGTCGAGCTTCAGGTGCCGAGCGATATCGTATTTTTCCAGGCGAACAACCGCAAGTTTGTTACATGGCAGCGGCTTGATGCCGACTCGGCGAACAAGGTTGGAGTTGGTGATAAGGCTCTGACTCCGGGTAGCTGGGTCATACTTTCGCGAAGCAATTATTCAAAACCTATCAATGGCGTCGAACCTGATTTTGATAACATATTAGTTCTTGCTTTTGATAAATATGACCAAAGTTATTACACCGTATGGCGGACTTCGCCGGGCATGGAAGTATGGGGAACTTTGCCGCTAAAGGTCGAGGGCAAGGGCGACAATAAGACGTTCACTGTCACGATACGGAACCCTTCGGGACAGATGGATGAAAAACGATTTGTAGTTACAAAAGACAAGAATCGCATGCGTGTCACTCCGCCGGAGGACATCGCTCAATATCAGACAAAAGCAAAATCATGACCGACACAGACGATAATCCGTTTCCCGACCCGGTCGAGATCGAGATAACCGATTCGCTTGATCTGCACTCGTTCAGCCCAAAGGAGATCAGAGCGGTTGTCGAGGCGTATCTTGCCGAAGCTCACAAGAAAGGTTTTGCGATCGTAAGGATAATTCACGGCAAGGGCGTTGGAGTTCAACGTGAAATTGTGCGTAAGGTCTTGTCGGAGACGGATTTTGTAAAGTCGTTCAAAAATGCTCCCGAGTTCTCGGGCAGTTGGGGAGCGACCATCGCCCAGTTGGACGTTTAGCCTTCGTCAATAACTTCGGCCCAGATCTCTTCAGTATTTGTCATCGCAGGATAAGCCGCTTTGATCAGTCTGTCCTGATCGGCTATCTGTTTTTGGGCTTCTTCGAGTTTTTGGTTGAGATGATTAGCCCTGCGTTCCAGCGTCTGCATGTGTTTGCGGCGTTCGGCATTCATCCTTTCGATATAAAACATATAGGTGAACTGCAGGCCGACGACTCCGAGCAGAATAAGTGACAGGCCAATAAGAACGAATACCAGCATAACGACTCTTTTCTCGAATTATACTTTGACCTCTGCGAAAGGAAAAGTAAAATCTAACCAATAGCCGCAATTAGTTGGAGGTTTTATGCGCCAAGACATTGTTAATTTGCACACGGAAGCACCGATACTCGACCGGCGTGAGTTTCTTGTGACGTCGATATTTGCGGCGGGGACTTTTGCGGCCGCTGTGATGCCGGTTCAGGCACAGACGCGGATAATTACCGATGACAAAGGTTTGATCGTTGGTGAAGTCAAGATACCGGTTTCGGACGGTGAGATCCCCGCATATCGTGCAATGCCTGACAAAAAAGGCGGCAAGTTTCCGGTCGTGATGGTCGTGCATGAGATATTCGGTGTGCACGAATGGATACAGGACATTTGCCGGCGCTTTGCCAAGCTCGGCTTTTTGGCAATTGCACCCGCACTTTATGCCCGACAGGGCGATGTTAAAGATCTGAAAGATCCGCGAGAGATCAACCGTGAGGTTTACTTCAAAATTCCTGACACACAATCGATGTCGGACCTCGATTCAACCGTCGTGTGGGCCGGGAAAAACAGCGGCAACACCAAAAAACTCTCGATCACTGGTTTTTGCTGGGGCGGCAGGATCGTATGGCTTTATGCCGCTCATAATCCGAAAGTTAAAGCCGGAGCCGCTTGGTATGGCCGTGTTGTTCCGACACCAAATTCGCCCGTAAATACTTTTCAGCCGACAACGCCGATCGATCACGTGAAAGAGCTAAAAGTTCCGGTGATCGGTTTTTACGGCGGGCAGGACAAAGGCATCACGCTGGATGGAGTCGAGCGGATGAAAGCCGAGCTAAAAAAAGGGAAGTCAAAATCTGAGATAGTCGTTTATCCCGAAGCCGATCATGGATTTCATGCCGACTACAGGCCGACTTATAACAAGCAGGCTTCTGAGGACGCATGGAAAAAATTACAGGCCTGGTTCAAGAAACACGGAGCTGCCTGAAACATCTGATTTTCACTGATAAATACCAAATGCAAACACCTAACTTAAAATTACTCTATACCTTATTGTGCGATGACGTTCGCGTCGAGATGGGCAACAAGATATCGCTGATGGGTATCTTTCAAAACATCATGGTCGAGAAACTGCCCGTTTCGCTGATCAAATTTGCAGTTATCAACCACTGGACAGGACAGGGAAGCCACGAGACTGAGGTTCGTGTTCTGTCGCCCGATAAAACGAACTTGGTTGTCACGTCACAGCCGACGAAGATCGAACTTGCAGAAGGCGGCTTTACGGATAACGTAAGTTTCTTTGTGAATGTCGTTTTCCCGAATGCCGGAACCTATTGGATTCAGACTATCGCAAACACGGTAGTGCTCGACGAACTGCCGCTGATCGTCGCCGATGCCAACAACATGGAGGCGATGCGACCGGCTGACGAAATTACGGAAACTATTAACTAGCAGAACGGCGTTTTCATAACTACCGTTGCCAATCAAAAAAGGCTTCATCCGGAAACGGATGAAGCCTTTAGTTTTGTTACTGATCGATGTTCTTACTGAGCAGCGATCAGATCTACATTTACGATCTGGCTGGTAACGCTGATAGTCAATGGCATTACCGATTGACGTCTCGCATCGGTACTAAGCGTGTAGGTCTGACCCACCTGGAGCAGTCCGAAACGGTAGTAGCCAAGCTCATTCGTCACAACTGCACGGCTTTGGCCGTTCAGGTCGGTCAGAATGACGCGAGCATTTGCAATGCCCTGTCCCATTGCCGTCAACAGTCTTCCGTTGATCTCAGCCTGATTAGGAGCCGCAGCAGAAAGCTCGACCTGCCCGTCAGTTGACAGAGATCGTGGCCGTCCTTCATTCATTACAAAGCGTTCCCACATCAGAGGTGAAACCGAGCCAGGTGCTCCGACTGCAGTGAATCTGAGGTTCATAAGAACTCCATTTCCATTGAGCGGCGTAGCTCCATAAACGGCTACCTTGAGTAATCCAGGCGTTTCGGCGTTTGTGACGACAGACAGCCTGCTGCTGATCGTTCCTGCCAGATCGACCGGATTGGCCTGAGGCTGTATCACCGTCGCATCGTACCTGAGGTCAAACTCGTAAGAAATGACACCCTTATTAGCTGCGCCTTGGATCGCAACAGGAATGAGCACTTCGCTATCCGCAGGCGTTACCAGTTGAGGAGCCGCGACAGAGATTGCCCTCTCCGGTCCGCTTTCGCCATTGTTGGCAGAGCGGAACGTTGAAGGATCGCCCCAGTTACCTGAGACCTCACCCATCAGCAACGCAGAGTAATCTTCTCCAGTGAGGCTGCTGGTTATCGAGGCATGTGTTCTGTTAAGCGGATCAAATTTCCAAGTTCCAGAAGACCCAATGAAGGTGTTGAGTGCCACAGCATAGCGTGCCACTTCAGCAGCGTCGAACGAAGATACAGAGCCGTCGCCGCTGACATCCGAAACCGATTGCTGAGCAGAGGTGAACGAAACAGCTCCGACCGCATACTGAGCAACTAATGCGGCGTCGAACGAGGTGATAGCACCATTGACTCCGCCGGTCTTGGATGGCGTGATCGTGTAAGACCCAGCTCCAAATCCGGTGAGAGTATATGCACCTGACGAATTCGTCGTATCGCTGACAAACGGGCTGCCCGCAGCACTAATCAGAACACCCGGAACATATCGGATCGCAGGTCCTGTAGGTCTTGCATTGCCGTATGTAACGGTTCCTGAGATCACAGCAGGAGGAGTCGGCGTGAACGTAGCCGTTGCTGTAGCCGTCGAAGTTGCAGTAGGCGTATCTGTTGCTGTGCTCGTTGCAGTTGGAGTAAATGTTTCCGTCGCTGTCGGCGTCGGTGTATCCGTTGCCGTATTGGTTGCAGTCGGAGTAAATGTCTCCGTAGCAGTCGGCGTCGGTGTGTCCGTTGCCGTGTTTGTAGCAGTCGGAGTAAATGTCTCCGTAGCAGTCGGCGTCGGTGTATCCGTTGCTGTATTAGTCGCAGTTGGAGTGAATGTCTCCGTCGCAGTCGGTGTTGGAGTATCCGTTGCTGTATTAGTCGCAGTCGGAGTAAATGTCTCCGTTGCCGTTGGCGTTGGAGTATCCGTCGCTGTGTTAGAGGCCGTCGGAGTGAATGTCTCCGTAGCGGTCGGCGTCGGTGTATCCGTCGCTGTGTTTGTCGGTGTATTGGTCGAAGTTGCCGTAACCGTTGAGGTCGCGGTCGGCGTCAGTGTTACACAACTGGAGGGTGAATAATGGACAATGCCATTAAAGACCCTTGGAGAGAATGTGCCACTGAATGGATATGATTTGCCAACACCCTCTTTGACCTGAATGTTGGAATCGCTGACATAGACATTTCCTACGCCCGTGCCTGGTGTATACGCCATCGAACCCTGTGATGTCGTGTAGGTTATGTAGAACGCATACGTCTGCCCAGCCGGAATGGTTACATTAACCGGGATCGGAACAGCCGTAGGATTACCATTGCCGTTTGTTACGACGCCGGAATAAGTTCCAATCAATGTCCACGCCCCAGAATTGGTTTCAAAGCCAACATGAGATCCCGCCTTGTAGTAAATAGCCAGCGGCTCATTATTCTGCAGATTTTCGTCGAACGAATTGATCACGACGCTATTGACCGCGGTTACGTCGAACATGTTTCCGTTGTTCGCTGCACCACCGGCAAATGTTGTCGTCAATGTTGACGAGCCGCACAACGGGGTCGGGGTAAACGTTGCGGTATTTGTCGCAGTGGCTGTTGCCGTATTGGTCGCAGTCGGAGTGAACGTCTCCGTTGCTGTCGGCGTCGGGGTGTCCGTTGCCGTGTTTGTTGCCGTCGGAGTGAATGTCTCCGTTGCAGTCGGTGTCGGTGTATCCGTTGCCGTGTTAGTTGCAGTCGGAGTAAATGTCTCCGTAGCAGTAGGTGTCGGGGTATCCGTCGCAGTGTTTGTTGCCGTCGGAGTGAATGTCTCCGTAGCGGTCGGCGTCGGAGTATCCGTCGCAGTGTTTGTTGCAGTCGGAGTGAACGTCTC
>JBGARA010000052.1:0-27518 GCA_044230475.1 Pyrinomonadaceae bacterium
GTCTCGAGGATGTCTTACGAGGGCAGTTTGAGCCTGTCGCCGGCCTTGTACATCGCGAAACCGAGGACGCACGAGAAAACGATCGAGAAATAGAAGCCAAATAAGCTGGTTACGACCCTGGCGGGGACGTTGCCGACGCCGGGCATGTCAAACGGGCTGAGTATCAGGCTGATTACGCCCCCGATTATCGCTGACATTACGACTATTACGAGTCCCATCATCAGGATCTTAACGTAATCAATGCCGAGGCGTTTGATAGTGTCGAAACCGACCGCTGGATTTACTGTTGCGGCAAATGACTGTGTATAACCTGCGACCGCACATGCTGCCGGGAAATAGACAAAGCCCCACAGCAGACAGATGCCTCCGAGCAGCAGAAAGAGCAGGCCGTAGCCCAAAAGCTGACTTATCAAGGCACTCTGCTCTTTTGCTTTAGTCTCCGGTGATTTTCCGACTGCCGCTTCGAGCTGAGCTTGCCGCATTTGCGTGATCGCTTCATTGGCACGCATTACAGCCGCTTCCGTATCTTCGATAGGTGGGTTCGTTTCGCCCGCCGGTGAGTTTTGGGAGACGTTATTTTGGCTTACCGCGGGAGCATTTAGCTTGCGGTTATATTCTTCCGCCTCAGGAGCGATCGATCGAGGTTCATCAGGAGGGAGTTGCATTTCATATGGCTCCTCAGCTTCTCTTTGCATTTGCTCGATACGTTTTTTCTGAGCTTCGTTGCTTTTGTTGATAAGTTCGCGTACAGCCTGACTCTGCTGAGCCGCTTTTGCAGCGTATGGCATTTCAGGCACAACAGTGCGAGCGGCGTCATCCTGCAATCCATTCATTTCATGGGTTATCGCGTTGCTGACAAAGAAGAAGCTGACGACAAAGAGGAGGATAAGAGGCCCAAACGAGGAGAGCCAGACACCGATGCTCAGGAAGAAAGGATTGATCACGTCATCCCAAGGCGAAAAATCGTCAAACGACGGCATGAAATTTTCACCGATCTTACCCTGAGCAAAATTCTCGATGGTGTTTGCGAGGACTCCAAATGTGAGCGTGTTCGCCAGAAGATAACTGCCAAGTGCGGCTCCCATCATGAAGATACCGCCAAAGCCCATTGCCCCTGTCCCGATAGAGAAGAAGGCGTACATGGCCGCACCGAGGATAAGGCTGGTCTTAAATTTGAACGGATAGGCAAGTGCGCTGATAAGGTCTTCAAATCCGAATCCGCTGCTCATCGCCGCGGTGTGGGTCACCGCCTGGGTTCGGGCGGCTGCCACCTTTTCGAGCGATTCGCACATCGCTCCGCAATACGGGCAGATCTTCACGGTTCCGCCGTAGGATTTTGGGCATGTTTTGCAGAAGTTGCTGAAGCATGTACCGCATTGATAAATTGCAGGAACATCGTCGTGCATCGAGCAGACAGGTTCGGCATTGACGGGTTCGCTAACCGTCGTTGCTTTAGCATTGACACGGTTAGAAGTTTGCTGTCCGGGAACCGAGGTAGGCCCGAGCTTTGTGAGTGTTATGACTGGTTTCGATGGTTCATCGCCGTCTTTTGCATTGAAGACTGCCAACAAAGCGGGCACTTTCCCGGCCTCGATCCAACGCAAATTCCCTTTTCGGACGCGATCCATTCTGAAAAGCTCACCGCGGTCTATCAATGCGGTTAATTCTGCAAAATTCGTGTCGAATATTTGTCCGCCCGACTCAATTTGCCAATTTTCTTGTTGCTCTTCCATGCTCATAGTTTTAAGCCACTAGTTGGGCAGATGTTTTGGATTCTACTTCAGATGCTCGTTTTTCAGCCATCTGACGGACTATGCCGTTTGCGACTTCGCCGGCATTACAGGCATCGACGAGGGCTTCGACAACTTCGCCTTGATAACGAGTTCCGACGAAGCTACGCAGCCGTTCTAAAGCTGACGGGAGATCCATCCCTTTTGAATATGGACGGTCGATAGTCATTGCATCGAACGTGTCTGCGACGGAAACGATCTTTGCCTGCAACGGTATCTGATCACCGGTGAGGCCTTGTGGGTAACCTTTGCCGTTGACCATTTCGTGGTGCATATACATGCCGGGAAGATAGGCTTCCATGCCCGGTATCTGTGACATGATCTTGTAGCCGCGCTGCGGATGCGTTTTCATGATTTCGTACTCGGCATCGGTAAGAGCGGCGGGCTTTTTGAGAATGTTATCGTCAATGCCGATCTTGCCCACATCGTGCAGCAGAGCGCTCATGCGAAGCGTTTCCAATTCCTCAGCATCCATGCCGAGACGCTTGCCGATGGCGACGGAAATTCGAGCAACTCGTTCGGAATGACCGCGCGTGTATTTGTCTTTTCCGTCGATCGCCGCTGCAAGAGCTTTTACGGTTCCGACAAACAACTCACGGTTTTCCTGAGCGGCCTTTGCGAGGCTATTTATCTGCTCTTCGATCTTGTCGGTCATGCCGTTGAACGTCTCACCGAGCGTTCCGATCTCGGTCAGATTTCCCGTCTCGACTCTGGTAGTGAAATCGCCGGCGCCGATCTTTTTAGCAGCAGTGACCAACCTCATAAGAGGTGCTGTCATAAATCGCGCACCAATTATGCCCACGATCAATGCACATAGAGCAAAGATCATGCTGATCATCCATGTTTGAACCCGCATTTCGCCAACCGAAGCCAGGGCCTTGCTTTCGTCCTGCATCGTGATGACACCAAATTGCGTGTTTTTGCTAAGGTTTACTGTTGAATACGCTCCGATCATCTCATGTTTTTTGCCATTGTATTCCGCGGTAAAGGGGACAAGTGCAGATTGAACGGTTTCGCCGGCTTCGAGCCACTCGCCGACGATCTTGAGATTGCTAAGTGACCTTCGTTCTGAAACAAGCGATTGGTCCGGATGGAAAATAGCAGAACCATTTTGGTCAACAACAAAAATGATCGGCAAGCCGGAATTCCACAATTCTTCTTCCCGAGTCGGTAGAGTGCCGATGACGCTGCGTTGTATGTCACGTAATGAGACAATTGCGACAACCTCGGCTGCGTTCGCACCTTCGATCGTTACGCTGGAGCCAACCGCCATCGCTAGCTCACCTGTTGTGGACAATCTCTGCGGGCTGCCGATCGCGAGTTTTTCTTGGGTGGCATGAAGGGCAAGCTCGCCGGAAATAGATTCGACGTCGATCTTACTGATAGTTTCAGACCTGAAGACGGAAAGTGATTCACCTGAAACAGGTTTGACATAAAGGGCGAGGAGATCTGGGTTTTCACGAAGGATCGAACCAAGTTTTTGCTCCGTCTGAGGCGACGAAACAAGCGAAACGCTGTTTGACAATTCCAACGCGACCGAAATGCTTGCAACGAGGTCCCCAAACCGCTTACCGAACATCTCGATCTGTCTAGCCTTTTCGAGAACGAGTTGGATCTGATAGCGATTTTCGGCGGCACGAAGCTCGCGACCGCTTTTATCGGACAATATCCATCCTGTCAATACAAGAGGGACAAGCCCAACTAGTAATAGCGTAGCTATGACGAAGTAAATAAGGCTGACTTTACGTTTTTGAGGAGGCATGGCGGGTGGAGCCCTGGGAAAACAGGCCCTACCAATTTTAATTCAAAAACCGGCCTGTGGTCAACAAGTTTTAACGTTGCTCATAGTCTCTTTGCGATAACAATGGTTATGTCATCGTTGGCCGGAGCGGTTCCGGTGAACTCCGAGAGGGCAGATTCTACTTTGTCTCGAATTCCCGACGCGGTATTCGCAAGATTGGCTTTGAGGACATTGATCAAACGATCGAGGCCGAATTCCTCTTCGGCAAGGTTGTTCGCCTCTGATACTCCGTCGGAATAGACTACAAGCACGTCCCCAGAATTGAGCGTGACCTCACCAACCTCATACTCGGCCATCGCCATAAGCCCGAGTGGAAGACCACCGGAAGAGAGTTGTTCAACATTTCCGGTATTACGCCCGATCAGCGGCGGGTTGTGCCCGGCATTGATATAACGAAGCTTACCTGTGGAGGGCTCAAGTTCGGCAACAAAGAGGGTCACGAATCGATTTGATGGAGTATTGTCAGTCAGGTACTGATTGACCGACGTAATTGCTTCAACAAGCGGCGTTCTCGCGGCGACTTGGCCATGAATCGCAGCGTGCAGACTGGACATTAACAGCGCGGCGGCGGTTCCCTTGCCTGAAACGTCTCCGAGAGCAATGAACAACGTTCCTTCGCTACCAAAAATAAAATCGTAATAGTCACCTCCGATCTCGTAACACGGAAATGAGATGCCTTGGAACTCATAGCCATCAACGACGGGTGGGGCGGAAGGTTGAAAACGCTGTTGAATCTCTGTCGCCAGCGCTAATTCACGCTCCATTCGCTCGCGATTGATTCTCTCGTCGAGGAGACTCGCGTTTTCGACGCGGATGGCGGCAACTGAAGCGAGCGTAGTAAGGATATCGAGATGCTCTGTTTTAAAAGTTGCCGAAGCGGTCGGTGAGTCTGCATAGATAATCCCAAAAACATCGTGCTCATTTACACTAAGAGGAACGGCTAAAACGGAGCGGATACCTTGCAGAATTAGCGTTTGGCTAGCGAACTTTGGATCCTGCTGCGCATCTGATGTGAGAACCGATTTGCCATTTTCGATGACTTCATTCATCACCGTCCTACTTATACGAACTTCGCTAATTGGCTCATCAACGCCGCGTGAGCGTGCGACTTTGATCTCCATGCCCTCCTTGGCTTTTTCGTCCCGGAGCATGACAATTACACGCTCAGCAGGTACTGCCTGAAACACCAAAGATGCCACTTGATTTAGTGTTTCGTCGAGGCCACTCGAAGAAAGCAAAGCCACGCCGACCTTACTGATCAATCTTAGAAGCTCAGTGCGGCTTGAAAGTGACGAGTCTAAGATGTCGGTCGTTGGGTTCTTTCGGCTTGTTAGCGAAATGGTATTGGACGGATCGAGGGCCTGCGTGCCATCGGCGATAAGAGTGGCGCTTATGTTCCTTGATGGTTGACCATTATCAAGAAAGAGAATGTTAGTCTCACCGATCTGAATTGTACCGCCGGACTGTAGTTTCAAAGGTTCTCGGACTGCAACGCCATTGTAGCGAGTACCATTTGCGGACCCAAGATCGTGCAACCAGAAGGAATCACCCTCCTGCCGCACCTCGGCGTGCAGTCGGGATGCAAAGGCGTCAGGTATGCAAACCTCGCTCCTGGCCGAGCGTCCTATAGTGATTCTTAGGCGTGTCAATGGGATCGTTTCCGACCTTCCGTCTGGATGTTTGACCAGTAATTCAGGCATTCTATCTTTCACTCCTGCGCCCTTGGACTAGAACCGTTCCACCCACGTAATCATGCAATGCTCGGCCATTTTTATTTAGTGCTGCGATCAAAAACCCAAATCCTAACGTACTGAGGGTTAAGAGATACCCGACTACATTTCTTCTCAGCAGGCCGGCAAGCCTTACTGGTGAGCCATCCATCTTCAGCATGGTAATTCCCGTGAACATTTTGCCGATGGTTTGACCAGAAAACAAAGGAATCGCAAGAAAATTGATGAGCCATAGAATCAAGACTAGATACCAAACCACATTTGAAACACCACCGCCGCTTGAGCCTTCATCAAAAAACTTCGAAAAGATCAGCGCAGATACCGGTGGTGCTAGCAACAGCATGTAGTCAATAAAAACCGCCGCGCATCGCAAGTAAAACGGTGCAATAGCCTGACTAACAGAAAATTCAACTGGTTGTCTCATCTGAAAGGTATTATCTAATAGATCTCTTGATCGCGCAGAAAACTCCACAAAAAATAAAGTTAATATTTACCCGACCATGAAATGCAGTGTTGTGTCACCGATCCTGATCCTGTCTCCATTGCTCAATGCATGAGGCCGATGCGGCTCAAGACGAAAGGATTCTGTCGTACCCGGAAGGATCATGGTCCCGTTTGAAGAACCCAGGTCCTCGACCAAAAAGGTGCCTCCATCACGCCATATGCGCGCGTGCCGGCGAGATATTTTGGTCTGTGGATCAAAGCGCGACAGATCTACCTCTGGAAAAATGTTTGACAAAGGATCGCGCCTCCCAAGCAATGTATCGTTCTTTTCCAAGGAAAACACAGGAGCGGAGAGTTCGCTTGTTCCATCAACAAGTAGTTTCGCCGTTACCCCGGTGCGCGAATATATCTCAGAGTGAACGCCCTGCTGAGCTATCGGCTGTTTTGCACCGCAGAAAGCGCAGAAAAGATCTGTTGCCACGATGCGCTGCCCGCAAAATCCGCAGAATACGTGCTGGTAGGCCAGACTGACTGACTCAGGAATTTCAGTTATGCCATAGGTCACACTACCAGTTTTGAGGTTTTCCAAATGCTGCGACAGGATCTGCTGCATTTCCGCAGCGCTCGAGAACCTTCCGTCGGCATTATATTCGACAGCTCGCATCAAGATCCTTTCCATCTGATCTGAAAGCTGTGGATTGATCTGTCGCGGACGAGGATTCTTCTGAAAATCGAATATCAATAGGGGGTTGTTTTGCGGATCGGCACCTGTTAGCAAATGAAACATTGTCGAACCAAGGCTATAGATATCTGAGCGCGGTTCCACTTTACCGCTGAACAATTCCGGAGGAGCATAGCCCATTGTTCCAACAGCCGTGACTCCCTGTTCTCGCCCCTGACCGATCGCGCGCGCAATACCGAAATCGATCAGCATTATTCGACCTGTCTTTTCATCCAGCATGATGTTGGAAGGTTTTAGATCGCGATAGACGATCGTTGCCGGTAAAGAGTGCAGATACGCAAGAACATCGATTATTTGCAATGACCACTCTGTAACCGTCCTTTCGTCGATCCGCCCGCCAGGAGTCGATCTCAACCGCATCCCAAGGTCGCCACCGCCGATATATTTCATTACGAGATAAAATCGGCTCTCCGCCTCGTCAAAAAAATAATCGTAAATAGTTGGGATCGATGGATGATCCAGCGAAGAGAGGATCATCGACTCCCGCTTGAAATCCTCAATGCTTTTTTGCTGCTGTTCTTCCTCAAGACTGGACTGGATCATCTCCTTAACAGCCCTTTCAACCCCACCGAGATTGCGATCGTAGGCAAGATAGACAGCCCCCATCCCTCCTCCTCCGATCTTGCGAACAATCTCATATCGGGAATTAAGAACGATGCCAGGTATCAGGGCTTTTAGGCCCGAGGTTTTTCCCGTCTCATTGCCTGTTTCTGGTTCAGCGCCAGTTCCAGTTGGCTCGGCAAATGAAACGTCAGTATTGCTACGTTCTTCCTCTGCGGGGCCGATGTCATTTGTTATCACTTTCCCTTCGTCCGCATCGATTATCAGATCTTTTACAGACAACTCGACAGATTCAGGAACGTGTTCAAGCAATTCATCTGATTCGCGCATCCCGAGTTGGACTATCTGGCGATTGCCGTCGGTATTCTCGAGAGTTTTTTCACTGATGCCGGGTCCTTTCGGCAGATCGTTCTCCTCTTGTCTGTCAGGAATAGTCATGTCAAGAGTGCTGTCCAGGCGTGCCGAGTCAATAAGGGACTCCTCTGTCGCAATAGGAAGTCTCGCACCGCAGATCTGACAAAACAATCCATCCTCGGCGAACTCAGAGCCGCAATTTGAACACAGAATCATGATTTCAGTAGGCTTCGGCCGATCAGTGATTAACTAAAAATCGTAAGAACGTCTTGCCAACGATAACCTCATCGCCGTCGTTCAAGATCTGAACATTTCCAGGAAGCAATCGCCGACCGCGATTTATATAAGTGCCATTCGTCGAACCAAGGTCCTCAATGAAGTAGGAGCCGTTGTTTCTGCTGATCCGTGCGTGCCGGCGGGACACCTTGGCATCGTCGTCGTATGCATCAAGGTCGATGTCCGGAAAAACACCGTTGTCAGCATCCCAGCGTCCAATTGTTGATTCGTCATTCGTAAGAGTAAACCTAGTTCCGGGCGTCCCCCCCCGTTCTATTACCAATGTCGCGTGAACCTCAGTTAGTTGTTCTGATGGCTGCTGCGGCTGTACACTCTCGATCGGATCGACAGCTGTTGTTGCAAATCTTGGCGAACTTATATGTAGCGTCTGCGCAGCAGGCGACTCAACTTGCGGGGGCAAATAGTCCGGCTGTTTCGATGGCTGCACTAATCTGGTTCCACACTCGTCGCAAAAACGCGAGGTATCCAGGTTAGCAGTTTGGCATGTTTGACATTTGATCATTACTTAATCCTATGGCGGATTGTTGATAATTAAGTATTACCCGATATTCTACAATCTAAGCCGCTCTCTCGTAAATGCTAATTCTACCGCAAAATCACGTCAAATTGACAGTAAGATCTGTCATATTAAAATCACCCATTTTACGGGACTTTTTTGAAACAATGGATTAAACAGCGTCGTAGTAACTGCTTGACGCGAATTAACCGAACTGATCCGATATACTTAGCAATACAGATTTCTTGACACGAGGAATAGAAAAATATGGCATTAAGCCGTAAGAAAAAGATCATAATTGGCGCGGTCGCCGGCCTTTTGCTTCTGATCATCATTGTCGCCAGTATCTTTGCGACGAGGTCTGACACGCCCGAGGTTACTGTCGTCAAAGTCGAAAAACGTAAAGAACTACGATCGACTGTGACGTCTTCGGGCGAAGTGAGGCCCATTCAGTTTATGAACCTCACAAGTGAAGTCCAGGGCCGGATTGAGGATATTTACGTAAAAGAAGGCGACCACGTCACGAAAGGCCAACCGTTGGTCAAGCTTGACCCAAACCAGCTCCAATCTAACACCGATGCGCAGTTGGCCGCTTATCAAGGAGCGCAAGACGAAGTTCGAATTTCCCAATCGCAGGTGATCGCGGCGCAAAACTCTTACGCCCAGTCGCAGCAGCAAATGAATGTCGCGCAAGTCGCTGTCGATTCGGCACGACAGAGCGTGATCGCTGCACAAACCGACGTTGACAAGGCTCAGGTTGAACTTAACGCCGCCAACCGGGAATTTAGGCGCAATGCTCAATTACTGGAAAGCGGTGTAATTTCTCGGCAGATTTATGACGAGTCTAAGGATCGTGTTGATAGTGCAAAAGCTTCGCTCGAAACAGCTAACGCAAATCTCGATTCGCGAAAGTTGTCTGTCAAGGATGCTACTGCGAGACTCAATCAACAGGCAGTCGCGTTAAAAGATGCACGCCGCGCAGTTGACACGGCAAACCTTAGCGTCGCCTCAAGCCAATCAAGAGCAAATCAGCAAGCAGCAAGTCTGCGTGGACAACGAAATCAACGTGACAAAACGTTGCAGGTTGCCCCTATCAATGGGGTGATAGCCGAAATCCCCTCCAAGGTTGGTACATTTGCTGTTGCTGGTCTTTCGACCACAGCTCTGTTGACCATCGCCGATATGTCCTCGATTAATGTCGAGGTGAAAGTCGATGAAACGTCTATTGACAAGGTTGAGGTTGGACAAAAAGCGAAGATCAAGGTAGATGCCTTTGGAGACAAAGAGATCTGGGGCGAGGTTACGCAAAAAACTCCGCTCGCCGTTGGCAAATCACAGACAAGCGGCGGTCTCTCGACTAATATTAATGTACAGGAAGCGAAAGAGTTTCGTGTCGTAATAGAACTGAAAGATCTCTCGGAAGAGATACGTAGCGGACTTCGGCCTGGCATGAGCGCAACGGCGGAGATCACGACGAAGACCGTGAATGATGTCATCGCTATTCCGCTGCAGGCCGTCATCGAAAAGAAACCCGAAGGAACGCCAACACCTTTCTTACCAGGCGATGTTTCTGCTACGTCCGACAAACCCAAACCGATAACCGGTGTTTATGTTCTCGACGGTAACAAGGTGAAGTTTGTCGAGGTTACAACCGGGATCATTGGTGAGTCTGATCGCGAGATCACCTTAGGACTTGAAGTTGGCCAGGAAGTGATAACAGGTCCAAGCCGTGTACTGAACACACTGAAAGAAGGTACGGTCGTAAAGAAACAAACCAAGAAGGAAGGCGAGGCTGCGAATAAGACCTAATGTATCGTTTTATGGAACACGAGAACGGCAATGGAAAGTCGGCCCCACCTACCGGCGAAGCTCTTATTCGGATGCAGAACATTTGGAAGACCTACCAGATGGGCACGGAGGAATTGCATGCTCTTCGTGACGTCTCGTTTGACGTAAAAAAGGGTGAATATCTTGCGATCATAGGCCCATCAGGCTCAGGAAAATCAACTTTGATGAATCTGATCGGATGCCTCGATTCTCCTTCTAAAGGTGACTATTGGATCAACGGGAATCTGGTTTCCGCTATGACCGATGACGAACTTGCACGCATCCGGAATAAGGAGGTAGGGTTCGTTTTCCAGACATTCAATCTGCTTGCACGAGCGACCGCCTTGCACAATGTCGAGCTTCCGTTGATATACGCTGGAATGCGTGCAGGAGAGCGCCAAGAAAAAGCGCAGGCTGCACTTGCGTCGGTAGAATTGGGCGACCGCGTTACGCATCGCCCAAATGAGCTTTCAGGGGGACAACGCCAGCGTGTAGCGATCGCACGTGCCTTGGTTAATCATCCTTCGATACTTCTCGCCGACGAGCCCACCGGAGCTCTCGATTCGAAGACCAGCATCGAGATAATGCATCTCTTTGAAAAACTCCATGAAGAAGGCAATACCATTATTCTGGTCACCCACGAACCCGATATCGCCGCCCGAGCTCACCGCGTCATTACTATCCGCGACGGTCGCATAGAAAAGGACGAGCGACTAAAGTAGTTAACATCTCGGAGGTCCTCCTGCCTAGCCTTTTGGAGCTTAATACCGGTTCATTACGTAATAGAACTCTGTTCGGCGAGCGGCTAATGGCTAGAAATTCCCTACCGGCTTCTGTATCTGTGATCGTTAGCACCGGAATTTCCTTTTAGTCACAGTATAATTATCTGCAAATGCGACTCCTCGCGTCACTCCGTATTTTCAGAGAGTCCTTTCGTCTCGCTCTGCTGAGCCTGCGAACGAATAAGCTGCGAACGTTCTTGACCTTGTTGGGTGTAATTGTCGGTGTCACATCAGTAATTGCCGTAGTTACTATAATCAGCGGCCTCGACAAAACCGTCGCGACTGCATTTTCCTCGCAAGGCTCGACGGTTTTCAGCGTATCGAAACGTCCGCTCGTCATTACATCACGCGAGGACCTAATAAAATTCAACAAGCGTAAAGATGTAACGCGCGATGACGCAGAGGTGGTACAGCGAAGTTGTCGTACTTGCAGCCGTGTCGGGATGGCAGTTAATGGCTCATCGTTAATCAAGTTCGAAGAAAACAAGTCCGAAGGGGTAAATGTACGCGGATTAACACCGCTAATGTTTGATATCGAGAACACCACTCTTCAGGCGGGGAGGCGGTGGACCGATCAGGAAGGTGCGGCAGGACGCAACGTTTGCGTCATCGGTACCGATCTGCTCGAAAACATATTCAACGGCCGGCCGCCTAATTCCGTTATTGGTGAAGTTGTTCGTGTTGATGGGCTTCCTTTTGAAGTGTTGGGTGTCGCCGACCCTTTCGGAAAAGTTCTCGGCTTTTCTCGTGACAATTTCGTCTACGTTCCATTTGAGGCCGGCCAGCGAATGTTCGGATCGCGCAATTCGATAACTATCCATATTCAGGTCGACGATTCCTCAGTATTTGAAACAGCAAGGGACGAAGTACGTGCGATCATGAGGAATCGTCGAGGAAAAACGTTTGCTGATGATGATGACGGCTTTGCGGTGGAGTCTCAGGACGCTTTCCTGTCGATATATTCCAATGCCACATCTGGAATCTACGCCGCGACTATCGCAGTTGCAGCCGTTTCGCTCGTGGTTGGCGGAATCGTTGTTATGAACATAATGCTTGTGTCCGTAACTGAAAGAACCCGGGAAATCGGATTGCGAAAAGCGGTGGGAGCTCGAAGGCGCGACATATTGCAACAATTTATCATCGAAGCCGTTACCGTTACAGCGGTCGGGGGAGCGATCGGAGTTATAGTTGGATACGGACTTGCTTACCTGCTTTCATTCGCAATGGGTTTCCCTGTATCGATCCGTTTTCAATCAGCTATTATGGGTGTGGGCGTTTCGTTCATTGTCGGATTGATAAGCGGTATCTATCCTGCCTTAAGAGCTTCGAGGCTAGACCCTATCGAAGCAATGCGGAACGAGTAACAATATGACTGTAACCATTTTAAGAGAATCCGCAAAAATGGCACTCGACACGCTGCGGACTAATAAGCTGCGCTCGTCGCTAACCATTCTGGGGGTAGCTGTCGGCGTCGTTACAATTCTTGCAATGGTTTCAATCATACAAGGGCTTAACCGATCCTTCGCGACCCAGATCGAATCGCTCGGTTCGAATACCATCTTCATTTCAAAGTTTGATCCGAGTTTTGGCAAGCCACCTGGACAAGAAGAACGTCAACGTAAAGAACTTACAATTGAAGATGCTGACGCTTTGAGGTATGGTGTATCGACTGCGGTCGGAGTATCGCCCATGCAACGTGAGATCGCAGTCACGATCCGCTACAAGGACCGGCAGACAGATACACCGATCTTGCTCGGGGTAACACCTTACTACGAATTTACGCAATCACAGTATATCAGCTACGGGAGGTTCATTATCGACGCGGACCTAAGAGAGAGGTCGAATGTTGTTGTCCTTGGCCAAGACCTCGTAAAGGCGCTTTTTCCTAATAACGAAGATCCGATCGGAACAGAGATCAAGATAGACGGAAATACTTTCCATGTGGTTGGCGTGATGAGTTTGCTTGGCTCATTTTTCGGCCAGTCTCGTGACAACATAGCATTCATACCTCTAACAACCAATCAAAAATACTATCCTAGGATCGATCCGCCGGCGACGGTATTCGTTATTATAATCCGACCCAGAACGAGAGCCGACGTAAAACAGACAATGGAAGAAGTTCGAGACATTCTACGTAATCGCCGAGCGGTTACTTTTGGGGAGAAGGATAATTTTGGGATCTCATCGCAGGATGCTCTGCTCGATATCTACAATCAACTTACGGGAGCTACATATCTAGTACTAACTGCTATATCAGCTGTTGCCTTGATGATCGGTGGCATTGGCGTAATGAATATAATGCTTGTATCCGTAACAGAACGAACAAAAGAGATTGGGATCAGAAAGGCTGTTGGTGCCCCGCGGTTGGGCATACTTTCACAATTCCTGATCGAAGCTGTAATGCTGGCCGGGATCGGAGGATCGGCAGGTGTTGCAGTGGGTGAACTGTTAAGTATCCTAATCAACACGTATTCACCGCTACCAGCATACATACCTGTCTGGGCAATAGCTCTGGGCATGGTTGCGTCGGCAGGCGTCGGGATTATTTTCGGAGTTTTTCCCGCTTGGAAGGCAGCGGCCCTGAACCCAATAGACGCTTTGCGCTTCGAATGATCGATTCTCTCGGAAACTTTATATTTTGAGGACTCGTAACATTCAGTTGGGTTGGTTAACCTAAGACCAGATGAACCTAACGGAAGTTCTAAAACTTGCACTCTCAGCGATCTTGGCGCATAAGCTTCGGTCGTTCCTGACATTGCTCGGTATGATCGTCGCAGTCGCAACATTCATGATCGTGCTGTCAGTGCTGCAGGGTTTCAACGCTTACGTTGATGAAAAGATCGCGGGCATCGGCTCGAATTCATTTACCGTTCGGCGGTTCAGTTTTGACGATTTTAAAGACACCGACACCATCGCTGCCGCACAGCGTCGCAATCCAGACCTGATCGCATCTGAACGTGACTTTATCCGCGAGCGGGCTCAGCTGATAGATAAGATCGGCATGAAAGCTCCGGCTGGCGGCACAACACGCGAAGTCAAACGAGGCGATCAATCGCTGCTTGACGTCAACATAATCGGAGCGGAACCGGTCATCGCCGAGATAGAAAAGCTTGATATTGCCCAAGGCCGTTTCTTTTCGCCCGTCGAAAACGACAACGCAGTGCGCGTTGCTTACATCGGCATGGACATCGCCAATAAATTGTTTCCGCAGGGTGATGCTCTTGGCGGTGAGATAACGGTTCAGGGAATACCGTATCGGATAATCGGCGTTCAAACCGCAAAGGGTACAGTTTTCGGCCAGCCGCAGGACAATTTTGTCGAAATGCCGATCAAGACATATGCCAAGGCTTTTGGCGGCCTGGTGCGGGGACGTGCCCCGTATTTTGTGGTTACCTCAAAAAACGACAAGGTATTTAATGATGCTGTCGAAGAAGTTCGCACACTGATGCGCATCCAACGGAGACTGTCTTATGGCGAAAAGGATAATTTTGGCATTCTCACGCCGGATGCTATCACAGGCATCCGTGACCGCATTTTTGGCACCACTTTTTTGGTGATCATTTTTGTCCCGACGATCGCTTTAATTGTTGGGGCGATAGTCATCATGAATATCATGCTCGTTGCGGTTACTGAAAGAACGAGAGAGATCGGTATCCGTAAAAGTCTTGGTGCCCGCCAGGCGGATATTCTAAAGCAGTTTCTTTTTGAAGCCGCGACTTTGGCCGGTATCGGTGGAACGATAGGTTTGATAATTGCTAAACTTGCCGGCTACTTGATCACTGTGATGTTTCTTCCGACTCGCATTCCTGTCTGGGCGGCAATTCTGGCGATCCTGGTCTCCGGGGGAGTTGGTATTGTCGCAGGCCTTTACCCCGCTTGGAAGGCCGCACGTCTAGATCCTATTGAGGCTTTGAGGGCAGACTAAATGAGAATTGCGACCAGTGCATTTTACGAAACGCTAAAAATGGCCCTTGAGACACTAAGGGTGAATAAACTGCGCTCATTTTTGACGGTTTTTGGCGTCATGGTCGGTGTCATTACAGCAATGCTCTTTTCATCGATCATAACGGCGATCAACGTCTCGGTTGAAAAGGAAGTCGAATCATTCGGCACTCGTTCAATTTTTCTTTATAAGATGGACATCGGCATTCGCACCAGCCAGCCAACCCGTGAAGAACGCATGAGAAAACCTTTGACAATGGAAGATGCCGAAGCAATCTCAAAACTGTCTGCGGTAGAGGTCTCAGTTCCCTTTCTCGATATTTCAAATAATTTTTTCGGCCAAAAGCTAACCGTAACAGGCAAGAATGGCAAGACATCAAGTTCGGTTCAGCTTCAGGGGACATTACCGGAAATGGATCGGGCACCCGGTGAAGTTTTGATCGATGGCAGGTGGTTTTCGGCTGCGGAAAATGATGCCAAGGAGAACGTTTGCGTTATCGGCGATTTTGTCCGCGAATCGTATTTTCCTTACGAATCACCGATCGGCGAAACGATCGAGGTCGGTGGCCAGCAGTTTCGCATCATCGGCCTGTTGCAAAAACGTGAGCAGCTTTTCGGTGGCGGCGGCGGAAACAACGATCAGACAAACGTGATCTACATGCCTATGGGTGCCGCGTTAAAATTGAAACCAAATGCCGACGATCTTTTTATCCTCGCCGTTGCGAAAGAAGGACAACTCGAAAAAGCAAAGACCGACGTCGAGGACCTGCTTAGACAGCGCCGCCACGTCAAATTTGGAGACAAGAACAATTTTGCGATGGAAACTGCCGCGAGTTTAATCGATCAATTCAAAGCGATCACCGGCGGTGTTTTCCTTGCCGGTTTTGTAATTTCGTCAGTTGGTTTGTTGATCGGAGGCATCGGCGTGATGAACATCATGCTGGTTTCCGTTACAGAAAGAACGCGGGAGATCGGCATTCGCAAGGCGATCGGAGCAAAACAATCGGATATTCTCCTTCAATTTCTAATGGAGGCCGCTACCTTAACAGGTGTTGGCGGTCTGTTGGGACTCGCCGTAGGTTGGCTTTTCTCGTTCGTCTTAAGGATCTTTCTGCCCTCGTATATTCCTCTCTGGGCACCAATAGCCGGTTTTGCAGCGAGCGTAGGTATCGGTCTGTTCTTCGGGCTGTTCCCGGCATGGAAGGCAGCCCGTCTCGATCCAATTGAATCTTTGAGATACGAATGATCCTACGACGGATTTCCTGAAAGCAATGCTCCCAATATGCGAAAACCAAGACCGACCACCGTTATGATCACAACGATCGTCCAGGCTGAGGCTTTTGACATCTTGTTCACCGCACTCAAACCGATCGCCGCGAGTATCCAACCCCAGATCGTGAAAACATCAAAAGTTGATATCAACGTTGCTAATATCGGATGTTCCTTTCCGACGAGAAATGATAGATTGGTATATTGCTGCAACAAACCTTGCTGACTTCTTGCAAGATCGATGTCGTCCACGCTTCGGAATGCCATCACGACAAAACTTCCGAGAAGCGAGACAATCCCCGGAGCGAATCCTGCATAAACCCACACCGAAACGTTTTGCATGTATCCGCCATTACCGCCAAATGCCTTTGCACTCAGCCAATAAAGCAGACCGCCTATGAAATACGACAGGAATACAAACACAGGTATCGCAAACCGGGTGTACTTTCCAATGGTCATCTGGAGGTCGATTGCACTCTCTTTCTGTTCACGGGACATACTATCAGCTTGGGGACTTTTGTCGATCTGCTCGCTGATGAAGCCGCGCATTCCTTCTTCACCGAATTTCTGTTTAAGTCCAAAGGCATAAGCCGTGACCAGCAAAGCAATAACAATACCGGCGATTATGAAGCGCGGCTTTCTGCGCAGGTCTTCAAACGTTCGGCCTGGCTCGATAAAAATGTTGCCGAGCGTGGCTGGCTCGGACATTTCTGGCTGTTCAATTTTTTCTGAGGGAGGCGATGGCGGTGGTGGCGGAGCTTGCCATTCAGATGAATTTTCTTCGTTCATATTATTCATTCTCCTTCGATTTAGTAAGTTGCAAAAACAAAGTGCGAGTTATTGTAACCGTCAACACGAATACAGGCCGCAAAATGCCCGCTTGTTATTTCCTGCAATTCCGGTTCAACCTTAGCACATTCGTCAATAGCAATAGGACATCTTGTGCGGAAACGACACCCTGACGGCGGATTGATTGGCGTGGGAACGTCGCCTTTCAGAACGATTCTGTCGCGTTTTCGCGTCGGATCAGGTTCCGGTATAGCTGACAACAATGCCTTTGTATAAGGGTGCAATGGCATTTCATACAATTCGTCAGCGTCACAAATCTCCACGATCTTACCGAGATACATAACAGCTACTCGATCGGAAATATGTTTGACGACCGCAAGCCCGTGCGAAATAAAGAGATACGTTAGCCCAAACTCATCCTGTAATTCCTGCAAAAGATTAACGACCTGAGCCTGTACCGATACGTCAAGAGCCGAGACAGGCTCGTCACAAATAATAAGTTTAGGATTCAGTGCCAACGCCCGTGCGATGCCGATCCGCTGTCGCTGACCACCTGAAAATTCGTGCGGATAACGGTCTGCATATTTTGGATCAAGACCGACTTTTTGCAGCAGGTCGGCGACGCGATCAATTTGGTCTGTTTTATTTCCGATCCGATGGATCTTTAATGGTTCGGCAATGATCGAGCGAATGCTGAGACGCGGATTCAGGCTGGCATACGGATCCTGAAAAATTATCTGTACCTCGCGGCGAAGAGACTGCATTTTATTGTTCGGCAAGCCGACAATATTTGTGCCTTCAAAAAGAACCTCGCCGCTTGTCGGCTCGATCAATCTCAACAGACAGCGACCGACAGTGGATTTGCCGCAACCTGATTCGCCCACTAGCCCAAGCGTCTCGCCCGCGATAATATCGAACGACACATCATCGACCGCCTGCACAACGTCGTCACTGTTTTCGACTGGAAAATGCTTGACCAGATGCCGAACCGACAGCAGCTCGTTGTCTGAAGTTTTACTCGCAACAGCGGTCATAAAAAGTTCTACACCAAAGCATCGACGGACAGTGTTTTTTCCCTCGCAATTTCGAACTTCAATTTTTCATCATGTAAAACGCAACGTACTTTTACACCAATTAGCAACTCAGTCAACGGAATTTCGGCGTGAGTACAAATTTCCAATCGATGCTCGCAACGCGGTGCAAAATGACATCCTAACGGTAAAGCGGTCGGATTTGGAACCGTCCCCTCTATTGTTTGCAGTTTCGCGGCCTTTTGGTTTCCGGTTTCAGTCAACTTTGGCACCGAGCGAAGCAAACCTCGAGAATAAGGATGTTTCGGGTTCGCAAAAAGCTCTTCGACCGGTGACTCTTCGACGATTTTGCCCGTGTACATTACGCAGACGCGATCAGTGACTTCGGCAACCACGCCGAGATCGTGCGTGATAAGCAAAATTGCAAGTTTTCGAGTGCGTCGAAGCTCATCTAACAGTTCAAGTATTTGCGCCTGAATTGTTACATCTAAGGCAGTTGTGGGCTCGTCAGCGATCAGCAATTCAGGATCGCATGCGAGGGCCATCGCGATCATTACGCGCTGCCTCATTCCGCCCGAAAGCTGGTGTGGATAGTCGGAAGCACGGCGTTCTGGCGATGGAATAGCGACCTCACGCATCGCGTGGATCGCAGCATCCCAAGCCTGTTTTTTATCAAGTCTGCGATGCAGCCTTAAAGCCTCAGCAATTTGTTCGCCGACAGTGAAAACCGGATTAAGCGACGTCATCGGATCCTGAAAGATCATCGCGATGTCGTTGCCGCGTATTTCGCGCAGGCGTTCAGTGGAAGCTGTCGTGAGTTCCTCGCCCTTGAACTTTATCGAACCACCGACGATCCTTCCAGGTGGAGAGATAAGCCGCATTATCGAAAGAGCAGTAATAGATTTACCGCAGCCCGATTCCCCGACAAGCCCTAGCAATTCACCTTCCGCAATATTAAAACTTACTCCATCGACAGACCTGACAATGCCCGCCCGAGTTTCAAACTGCGTTCTAAGATCTGTGACATCAAGTAGATGTGTCATCAAGAGGCAATTTACCGTAAATTCGCTAAGTTGCAAAAGACGAGAATAGAAAAAGTCGACATGACTTCTTCTGCGACATCTCTGTCTCGGCCCGGGCGTCGATAGATTTGCGAAATTGCTATCTGTCTTTGTTTGGGACAGCCTGATGTTTTGGCGGTTTGACCGGGTGCGTCTATCTGTGCCATTAATTCCCAGAGTTGCCTGTTCGAGGGGTCGATTGCTCCTGCTATGACTGACCCAAGATGAGCGTTCGCGACCTCTGTATGTCCGGACGTCGCTCACCAGCCTTTCTTTACGGACATTTAGGGGCCGCGGGAGTTTTCGAAAAGGCCTGGAGAAATTCGTCAAAAAAAAGCGACCCGCCTTGTGCCTTGGTCGGTCGGATAGAACATCGGTAGACGGAGCAATGTTAAACCCGATAACCGCTAAGTTTTTGATATGCAACTAAATTGATCGCATTTTCTTCAAACCGATGTTATGCTTTTACTAGGGACCCGAAATGCCTTTATCCTACTAATTCCAGGAGCATTGTTACCGTGAGATATTTTTTAAGTTTGTTGCTGACACCACTGTCGGTGATGTTTTTTTCGCTCTCTACGCGTGCTCAAACACCATCAATAGCGGATCGTTTGGCTCCACAAAGTGACGAAACTCATTCTGTTACTAAAAAGGACGGCCCGGTAACTCCCGTGAATATTAAGGCCGATATGATCGAGGCCCTGTCAGTAATAGAAAATGCTCATATCAACGGCAAAGATATTAATTACAACGAGCTTTTCAAGGAGACGATCGACACAATGCTCCACACGCTCGATCCGCATTCGAACTATTTCGATGCGAAGGACAACGAGCAATTCCGTACGGAACAAAACTCTGAATATTATGGGATCGGAGCGACTATAGGGGATCTGAGTGACCCTGACGGTAAGGTCATTGCAACGTATATCAAGGCAACCTTTCCAGGTGCACCTGCGAATAACGCCGGGTTAAGGTACGGCGATAAGATAGTCAGCTTCAGCGGTCAGCGTGTAATGCCTGACGGCAAACTCGTTGATGTAAAAAATGTCTCAATGCTTGGCAAACCATTTGCCGAGGTGCGTTCGTTTCTAAGGGGTACAAAAGGAACAACGATTCACTTGACGGTAGAGCGTGCCAATACTGGCAAGCAAGAATCCGTTGCGATCACTCGAGGGGCCGTTTTTCAACCATCGATCAGTGAAAAATATATTATACGTCCCGGCGTTGGTTATATGGCTATGCGGGGGAATTTTAATAAAACTACTTTTAGAGAATTCCGAGACGCCATGGCTCAACTCAAAGCTCAGGGTATGAGAGAACTTGTTCTTGACCTTCGGGGTAATGGTGGCGGACTTGTTCAACAGGCCTTTGGTGTTGCTAACTATTTCCTTTCCTCGGGACAGACCATCTTTACACAAAAGGGTCGCATTGAGGGTGTTACCGAGACTTTTCGAGCAAATAATACCAATCCCGACCGATCCCCTCTGGTGCTGCTTGTAAATCGTGGCACCGCGTCGGCATCGGAAATTCTTGCAGGTGCGCTTCAGGACCATGACCGTGCATTAATTGTGGGCGAAAACACATTTGGTAAGGGACTGGTGCAAAATCCATTTCAGGATGTGGGAAATGACTCAATGTTATTGTTGACGATCGCCAAATACCAAACTCCCTCGGGACGTCAGATCCAGCGGGATTATTCGAATGGTGATCTTTACAACTATTACACTGATGGCGGCAGTTTCAGAGATGACTCTGCTAATGTCGCCCCAAAGGGCACAGCTAGCAAAACTGATACTGGCCGCGAAGTTTTCAGCGGCGGCGGTATCAATCCTGACGTTTTTATCAAAGCAAAATCGCTGACATACGAACGGAGCTTGGTTGAACAAAAGATCGCAAATCCCATTTTTGCGTTCTCTCTTGACCTAGTAAATGGCCGCGTCAAAGGCTATACCAAATACCGAGTCGCAAAACCTGTTACATATGATTATGATATTAAGCAGACAGATTTTCCGATAACGGACAAGCTATTTCAGACCTTCAAACGCTTCGCAGTCGAAAAGTATAAGATCCCGTTGACTCAAGTGGAGGCCGAACGCGAGTTTATCGAACGAACCTTACGCTCAGAGCTGGTTACCGCTGCCTATGGCTCCACAACGTCGTTCCAGGTTGTCAACGAATATGACGACCAACTCCTGAAGGCGATCGATCTACTGCCACAGGCTAAGCAGCTTGCCCTTAAAAGTGAACGAGCCCGTCTCCCCTCACTTGAAAAAGGGGAACCTCTAGCGAATTAATTGGAGCAATTATCTGGACAGGCTCAAAACAGCCAGTGGAGAAGATAGTAGATCGCAACACCAACACCAGCAAGCAAAAGGAATAGGCCTAGAATTATTCCAGCGACAACGAGTTTGAATTTTGCATACCTTTTTTCGTCAGGCGGTGAAAGCTGATTCTGAGGAAAATAGGGCGGCGGACGGTTAAGCATAATTTTCTTGACTATCTACAATTAAACATCTGCCCAAGGCCGATTGTCTAATTTGAAAATTCGATAGATCCGTCTCTGCTACCGCGGTAAAGGCTGCTCAAGATTGCCAAGCCCATAAGCTAAAACCGTAACAACGGAACTTACTTCTGCGATCTCACGTGGAACAATTTTGTCGAACGTATCCGCAGCCGTATGGTGATAGTTGAAATATGTCCGCTGGTCAAACCACGGGGCAAACGACGTAACGCCTTTTTGGGTTAGCGGTCCGATGTCCGAGCCGACATTTGTCTGTGTCCGAGACAGCCCGGCGCCTTGTGCTAAAAGCACATTCGAGATTGGCCGTAAGTACGGCAATGCTTCCGCCTTTCCCGCAAACTCGAAACCGAGCGGATGTGACGCACCAAGATCGGACTCGATAGCGGCAAAATGATTCGCGATATTATCTGCTTGTTCTTTTGCATAAGCCTCGGAACCGCGTCCTCCATTTTCTTCGTTCATCCAAGCAATGAACCGGATCGTGCGTTTGGGCTTTAGACCAAGCGACTTGATCAGGTAAGGAACCGACATCGAAACTGCCACGCCGGCTCCGTCGTCTATCGCTCCTTGTCCGAGATCCCAGGAATCGAGATGTCCCGAAACGATAACGACCTCGTTCGGTTTCTCGGTTCCCTTCAGGTCGGCGATCACATTATAGCTTTCAGTGTCGGGCAAAGTCTGTGGCGTTAGGGTCAGATGAATGCGAACTTTTCCCGTTCGTGCAAGCCATGCGATCATTTCGGCGTCTTCGTATGTGACAGCTGCTCCGGGGATTTTCGTAACACCATCGCGGTAACCCATGAGGCCCGTATGTGCCAGACGATTTTGCGAACCGCCAGCCGAGCGAACAAGCACCGCGACCGCTCCCAAGGGCGCCGCCGCCATGGCTCCTCCAAATCTGTATGCAACAGCCGCTCCGTAAGCCTGTCCGCCAAAACCGGAAGCCTGCAGATCACGGTCAAATTTGTAGTTGAACAGAACGACCTTCCCTTCGATTTTTTCACGGCCAAGAGCTGCCAGTTCTGCATAACTATTTACGACGAGAACTTCGGCAGTAAGGCCTTCGGCAGGCGTTGCGACGCTGCCGCCGAGCGCGGTCAGCACGACCTTTTGCATGGTGCCGGTGGCCATGCCGTCAAACTCAACCAGCTCGCCACGCTCTTCTCCGCGCACCCAATGCGGAACCATCACTTTTTGTAACCGAACGTCCAGTCCGAGCTTGCGCATCTCTCCTGCGACATACTGCACCGCTTGTTCAGCCTGTGCCGAACCGGAAAGCCGAGCCCCGATATTATTTGAAAGATAACCGACCTGACGATAGGCATAATCACTCGAAACGGCCGCCTTCTGCAGCCTAGCTAGATCGTCAAGCGTGCTTGGAGAATAAAGCTCCGGCGTTGGAGACGGGTTTTGCCCAGGAACGGAACTCGCAGCAAAGATGCACAATAAAAAGGCAATATATGATCTCATAACTTCATCTTACCCAACCTAATTCCCAATCTACCAATGTTCTATGCGATAATATGCGTAACTGGCAAAAATTCTATTAACAGGAAACATTCTATGAAACGCATATTTTCAATATTTGGTTTCGTTGTGCTGGCAGTTTTCACGGTCTCCGCACAACTTACGTTCAATGCTAACGATCTTCTAAATGTAAAACGCATAGGCGACCCGCAGCTTTCGCCAGACGGTAAAACTGTCGCTTACACGATCGGCACGCTAAATAAAGATGCAAACAAAGTCGTCAATCAGATCTGGACAATGAATGCTGACGGCAGCAAGCAGAAACAGATCACAAACGGCACATCATCGAGTGCATCGCCTCGTTGGTCGCCCGATGGCAAATCGATCGCATTCACGACTGGTGGCCAGATATGGACAATGAGACCGGACGGCGACGATAAGCGAAAGGTCACAAATATTTCCACTGGCGCGGGCGGGCCTGTCTGGTCGCCTGACGGCAAGTGGATCGCGTTTGGCTCGGATGTCTATCCCGAATGCAAATCGGATGATTGCAATAGAACCGAAGATGAACGCGTCGAGAAAAATCCCGTAAAGGCTCACGTCACCGACCGTCTCCTTTTCAAACACTGGGTCGAATGGCGCGACCGAAAGCGGGTACATGTTTTCGTGATTCCTTCGACTGGTGGCGTCGCGCGCGACATAACACCCGGTGACTTCGACTCGCCGCCTTATGGAGCCGCTTCGGGGACCGATTACGCATTTTCACCGGACGGTTCGAGCATTGTCTATCTTAGAAATCCCGACAAGGTCGAGGCCACATCGACGAACAGCGACATATATATCCTGCCGCTCAATGGCGGCGAATCAAAGCATGTCACCAAAGGCATGAACGGCTACGATGCGTCGCCTGTCTATACTTCCGACGGAAAATATCTGTTATTCCGTTCCCAGGCGACCGCTACCTTTGAGTCAGATCGCTGGCGACTGATGCGTTACAACCCGGCGAATGGCGAGCTCGTCGAGCTTACGAAAGGCTTCGATCAGCAGGTTGACGAAATGGCTCTTTCGCCGGACAGCAAGACTATCTATTTCACAGCGGATGAAGGCGGTAAGCATCCCATATTCAGCGTGCCCGTCGAACCGGATTTTCGGCTCCGCATCGCAACCCATGTAAAAAAAGTCGTTGACGGTGTGTTTGCGAGTTCCCTGAACATCTCGCCTGACGGGAATAGCATTATTTTTTCAGCAAGCTCGATGGCCGCGCCTGCTGAGATCATGAAGGTAAACACCGACGGCAGCAGTATGATGCCGATGACTACGGTCAATGCCACAGGCCTAGCATCTTTCGCTCTGCAAAAAGCCGAAGACGTGAATTGGAAAGGTGCCTTAAATCAGGACATTCACGGTTTTCTTCTTAAACCGTCAAGATTCGATCCTGCAAAAAAATACCCGCTAATCGTTCTTATTCACGGAGGCCCCCAGGGCGCGTGGGGCGATAATTGGGGCTACCGTTGGAACCCGCAAATATTTGCAAATCAGGGCTATGTTGTGTTCATGCCGAATCCCCGCGGCTCAACAGGCTACGGGCAAAAATTTGTAAATGACATTTCCGGCGACTGGGGCGGCAAAGCCTACACCGACATTATGAACGGCGTTGCCATGCTCACGAAAAAGCCCTTTATCGACAAATCACGCATCGGCGCGGCAGGTGCAAGTTATGGCGGATACATGGTTGATTGGCTGCTTGGACACAACAACGATCCGAGATTTAAGTTTAAGACTTTCGTATCACACGCGGGCGTTTACAATCTCGAAAGCATGGCCACCGCGACCGAAGAGCTTTGGTTCGTAAACTGGGAATTCAAGGGCTTCCCGTGGCAGAACAGAACTCAATACGAGCGCTGGTCGCCAAACCGTTACGCGGCAAATTTCAACACGCCGACTCTTGTTACTGCCGGCGAACTCGATTACCGCGTGCCTTACGATCAAAGTTTGCAGCTTTACACCACGCTGCAATTAAAAGGCGTCGATTCAAAGCTGATAATGTTCCCCGACGAAGGCCACTGGATACTAAAACCGCACAATTCTGCGTTCTGGTATAACAACGTAATGGCCTGGTTCAATTCACACCTAAAACCATAGAAACCTATACGTTGGAACAAAAAAAGAACCGCTGATCACTCAGCGGTTCTTTTCCCTTTGAGAAGACCGGATGTCTGCTTCCGATATTGAAAAGTTAGTAAGCTCAGGAAGCACATCTGATCTTTGCCTTTTGGCTAAATCTTTTCTGTTACTTCTTTGCAACACCTACGAGGTTAGCTGCCGGGCTAGGAACGAAAGAATATCCCCGCGTTTCATATGGCAGAAAACGCTTCGCCCCGTTTTTAGCGATAGATCACTAAAATATGGTTCCCCCGCGTCGTTTCCAAGAGGAAACGGCTTCGGTGATCAACTTTTCAACAATTGAATAATAGCAATAATTTTTGGTGATTTCAAGAGTCTTATGAGGAAAAATGAAAATGAGCGAAGACTGTCATTTTGCCGGATAAAATTGATACAAAAGCAAATAAACGACGACGCCTGTTACGGAAACATACAACCACACAGGGTATACAAGCCGGGCAATCTTCTTATGGGCGATATACTCCCCTTTTAAGCCTCTCCGAAGCGTCAAAATGACAAACGGAGCTACAATGGCGGCTAAAAAAGTGTGCGAAGTCAGAACCGTGAAATATATGGGCCGAATTAGGCCTTCGCCGATGAATTTTGTCGGGCCAAGCCCGAAATAATAGGTTCTCAACGCGTGATGAAACAAATATGAGACAAGAAACAACGCGGAAACTGAGCTTGCGGTCAACATGCACAACCGATGCTCTGCGATACGACGTTTCAAAATGAAAAAAAATCCGAAAAGAAGGAAAATGCAGCTTAGGGCGTTTAGTGCTGCATTCAGATGCGGAAAGATGGAAATTGTCGTCATTTGTGGAATGCCAAGCCCATCCTTACATGCGGGATACCAATAAAACTCACTTCCAGAAACCAAGCAAAACAAACAGTACTAACCACAGGGTTCCCATAAAATGCCAATACCATCCCACGACCTGCGCCATGGTCTTTCTTTTAGCGAGAGCTTCCGGATCAACCGTTGGCAACCAACTCAGGAGCAGAATTGAGCCAAGTGCGATGATTCCGCCAAGCACATGAGCTGCATGAACCGCCGTCAAAACATAAAAGAACCCGGCATATGGATTTCCACTCATGTAAAATCCTCGATTGGCCAATGAGAGCCACACCAGTATTTGAGATGAGATAAAGATCGAGCCCAGAATGGTGGTCGTGATCAACCAGTTCTTTGCTGGTTGCTGGTTGTTGCGGTCGATCGCAGCTTTGGCAAAGTGAAGCGTCACACTGCTGATCAAAATGATTGCCGTGCTTATCCAAACCTGGATAGGAAGTTCGAATGGCCGCCATTCTGCAACATTATTGGTTGCTATCACGACGTATGCTGCGATCAGCCCACCAAACGTCATCAAGATCGCAACCAATAAAAAGAAAGTCAGAACCCGGGACTTTTGCGAATTGAAACGAACTGTTTCGTTCGGGGCTCCATCGTTCGGATTGTCTCCGCCGCCTCCCCCGCTGTTTCCGCCACCCGGATTGAAGCCAGATCCCCCGGACAAAGTCGGGCGGCGTGTTTTTGGCTCTTCAACGTCGCTGATGATGTCAATAGTCCCTACTTCCATAGATTCAGCGTTTGTCCGCAACCATCAACAATAAAAGCAATGGGAGGTAGATTACCGACACAAGTAGCAGCCTTTTCGCTTTGTCATTCGTTTTTGCGAGCGCGGCCTGTATACTTGTGACAAAAAACCATAAGCCCAGAATCGCTGCGCCTATCAGAAAAATAATTCCATCTTGACCAAAAAAGAAGGGAGCTAGGCTGACAGGAACAAGCATAAGCGAAAACAAAACTATCTGGCGCCCCGTAATCCTTCCGGACGGTTCGACAACCGGCAGCATTAAGATTCCCGCTTTCGCATATTGATCGCGATACATCCACGCGATCGCAAGAAAATGTGGAAACTGCCACAGAAATTGCATGGCAAATAGAGCCCATGCCCCGATCGATATCTCATTCGCGGCTGCTGTCCAGCCCATCAACGGCGGCAGAGCACCGGGTATCGCTCCGAGCGCGGTTGACACTGAAGTTTTTCTCTTCAGGGGCGTATAAACCAGAATATAACCGACGATTACTAGTAACCCAAGGAATGCCGTCATGGGATTTACCGCGAGAAAAAGATATGTTTCCGCAACAAGGCATTGGATCAAACCAAAAATGAGTGCTTCGGTTACTGTCACGCGGCCGGTTGGGATCGGTCGCGTTGCTGTTCTGTCCATTAACGCATCCGTCGAATGCTCCCAAACCTGATTCAGCGTCGCCACACCAAGGGCGAGCAACAATATCGCGAGAATCGAGTTTGCGAAAAGGACCACATCAAAGGACCCTTTCGTTCCCAGATAGAAACCCGCTGCAGATGTGAGAACCAGCAAAAAGGCGATCCGCGGTTTGGTCAGTTCTATATAGGCTGCAAGTTTTTCGCGCATGCCTAAAGC
>JBGARA010000053.1:0-27400 GCA_044230475.1 Pyrinomonadaceae bacterium
CTTCACGTTCATAATACTTGTACCTAACTATCGAGGTCTGCCAAAAGATCGGCAAGCCTGAGTGAATTGTCATCTTCTGCCTCAAAGGCAGTGCTCAAAACCGGAGCGGTTGTCGCAACTACCGAAGGCTTTTGTGGTTTTGTATTTGTTGCCATTTCCTGTTTCACATTTACGGGTTGGCGACGGGCCACCGCTTTAACAGGACGAATTTCTTTATTGTCAGTCTTAACGGCAGTTGTCCTGGCAATTTCCGGAGCCGGAACAACGGGTGCAGGCTTCTGATTCGCAGTTGTGTCTGGCACCTCAACAGGTTGAACAATATTCCCTGAGGCAACCGGTTGATCAGCTGACCCACCTGATCCAACCATCAAAAAGCTCACGCTCAGCATAACGATCAAACCCGCTGCAGCGGCAAGCGGCAAGGGCTGCAGCCAGCCGCGAAGCCCTTCAAAAAAGCCAATAAAAGCCCTTTCCTCAACTTTCCGAGTCGTTTCATATGGAATGACGATCTCGGGCGTGGGCAGATGTGCAAATTCCTCTTTCCGCCACTCGAAGGTTGCAAAACGAGCCTCGGAGATCGCGGCGAACTCATCCGTGCAGACCGTGCAATCCGACAAGTGCGTCTCGAATTTCAGACGCGCCGGGCCAGCCATCTCGTCGTACATGTACGAGACGATCTCGTCTTCAAATGGACAGTTTGTTTCACTGTTATTCAACATCTTCTAAACCACCTCGATCGGCGTTCGTTCTAACCTCATTTTCAACTGTTTTAGTGCCGTATAAAGCCTGCTTTTGACGGTGCTGAGCGGCAGTTCGAGCGTTTCCGAGATCTCCTGAAACGTCATTTCCTCAAATTCCTTCATCACGACCACTTGTCGCAGATCGGTCGGCAAAGCACTGACTGCCTGCCTGACCAATGTCAGCCGCTCGGTCTTTTCCGCCGTTCTCGCCGGCGAATAACTGGCCGATGCAACAAAGGTGCGTTCCTCTGAACCGTCATCGTCGTCGAGAAAATCCTCTGACCGCGATTTTTGCCTGCGCTTTATTGTCAAACACTGATTTACCGCTATCCGGTGCAGCCATGACGAAACCTTTGCCTCGCCGCGAAAATTCTTAATGTTGCGATACGCCGCGATAAAGGCTTCCTGACAGGCGTCGCCCGCGTCGTCCTCGCGTCCGAGCATACCAAAGCAGAGAGCGAATATCTTTCGTTCCCACCGTCTAACGATTTCGTCGAAGGCCGCTCTGTCATCAGACACCGCCAGTTCGACAAGCTGTTCATCGGTTTTGCTTTGCAACATCGACTCGTGCTCGAAAACTATCTTTTCACGAGAATCATACCTCAAAAATCGTGGAACAGATCGGTCACCGTTCCGCCTAACGATAATTAGACGCGTGAAACATGCAAAAGGTCTGAATTCAACTGTCCCAAATGCTGTGGGACAGATTGGGACAGGCTAAGTCATTGAAAATACGGAGGTTAATTACAAGTGTCCCACTGTCCCACTGTCCCAGTGTTTTTTTTTCGCAGGGCGAAATATACTAAACCCTGCAAACATTAGACTTAGCGGGAATCACGGCTAAAATCTGTAACAATTTGTAATTAATTGTAATTAAATGTAATTAACTGTGGCTAAATCTGAGATTTTTGACAAAAATTGAGAGAGCCGTTACATCAGTTTCAATTCCCGAATTTTCAAACAGCATGATCGCCAAAAACACAACGACCTCCGCATCAACCTAGCGCATATTAATAGAAATTGAAATACCAATTTTCCCGATATGACGTGGTTTTCTCGATATGGCGTAACTTTCCAGCGGTTATACAAAATTTAACTCGTAATGGCGACTCTTGCGACGCCTGACAGAGCCGTTGCGACGCGTCACAACGCCCCTGCGACGCACAGGCTTAATGCAACGCATCACAACGATCCTGCGTCACCTTACGTGAACGGCATTTTGGCGGGTTATCAGTGAGTCAGAAAAAACCATAGGTATGTGCCGCCGACGTATAGGCCCGGTATCGCTACGACGGAGGTTGAAAGAAGCCAGAATAGAATCGGTTCTTGCTTACTCGATTTCGAGACCGTAATGATTACTCCGATAACGCCAATGGCTAGGCTAAGAAACATCATGATAAGGGCCAATATCATATTCATTAGGCCTTCCGATTCATTTGCTGGATGATCTACAAGCAAATGGATCGCTATTGCAATTGGCAGGGCCGAGACAACGAGGAACGCGATTGGTCCGATCTTGATTCTGCTCTCGACTGGTACTTCATCGAACATATCGCCGCCTTTTGCGCCCCCAACATTACCCTCGCATAGCGGTCGGTATCTCATCCACCACTTTCTTAGAATCGCCGAAGAGCATTTGGGTGTTGTCTTTGTGAAGAGCGGGTTCAGGCAGCGAGTTTCAGGCCTTCGCCTTGGTTGTGAAGGGTGATTATTTGATTTGCCCGCACGGCGAATTGGGCGTAGGTCTGGCCTTCGTCGTCGCTGAACTCGACCTCGAACACGTCAGGAGCGAGGAGTTCTACAACCGTGCCGACTTCACCACGGTCAAGGCCGCGTTGCGGAATATCTTCAAGCAACGCTACGGTATCCAGCAGTTCAATTTGTTTCTTTTGCATCTTGCCTCCTTTTTAGCACATAGCAGCTAGTCAAACGAGGAGCGTCTTCGTTGTTTAGCACGATCCAGGTGCTTCTGACGGGCGCGGTCCCAGCAGCCGTCGTCCATTCAAAATCTACCACATAACGCCGGCCGTAACTATCATTTTCTCCCGCGACCGCTGATTCCGTTGTTCTCGCAATGTCAAGCAGCTTTGCTTGCAGCTCGTCGGCATTTAATCCCGTTATTCCTAAAGCCGACGCGAAAACACGAGCTTTGTGCCTGCCGCGCGGATCGTCAACATTCAAACAGTATTCGGTCAGCTTCCGAGTATCGACAATTGCGTTTTCACCGTTTGGCAACCGCATCTGTTAACCTCTCATCGCGGTCAATATCTCATCAACAACTTTCTTAGCATCGCAGAAGAGCATAGTCATCATAAGATTGTCTTGCCCAAGGCCGACAGGATCAGTTCGCAGGCGAGTTCGACGGTGATGTTGTGTTCGTCGAGGAGCGGGTTGACTTCGACTATTTCGAAAGATCGCATGCCGCCGTGGGCGGCTATTATTTCGAGAGCAAGGTGGGCTTCGCGGTAGGTCGTGCCGCCGCGAACAAGTGTGCCGCTGCCCGGTGCAAATCGCGGGTCGATCATATCGACATCGAACGTCACTGCGTAACCGCCCGGAGCTTGCGACGCGATGTTAATGGCATCTTCGACGCAGGCAGCCATACCGCGTTTGTCGATGTCGCTCATGGTGAAGAACTGCTCGCGAAGACCGAGTTTATGGATAGTCTCGCGTTCGCCTTTGTCGATATCGCGCGCTCCGATGTGAGCGAAGTATTTGTGGTTTAGCTTAGGAGCGTAGCCACACAGATTTACAAGCTGTTCGTTGCCGTAGCCAAGTATCGTCGCCAGTGGCATGCCGTGGATGTTGCCCGACGGCGAAGTCTCAGGCGTGTTGATGTCGGCGTGGGCGTCGAACCATATCAGGCCGATCTCAGTTCCCTTTTGCTTGTAATGGTTGGCGATCGCCGAGAATGTCGGTATCGCGATAGCATGATCGCCGCCGAGAATGATCGGCATCTCGCCCGCGTTCAGAATCTCGGTCAACGCCGTGATGATATTCTCGCTCGACGCAAGCATTTCGGCCAGGTGTTTTGGATTGTCACCGTTCGATCCGGGCTCCGGCTGGACGATAGTTACGTCGCCGTGATCGACCACTGTATAGCCGCCGCGAATGTGATCTGCGAGATTATCACCGCGAAACTGCGTCAGGCGCATGGCATTCACGCCTAGCTCGCTACCTGTTTTCCCTGCGCCAAAACCAAGCGGCACACCCAAAATACCTATTTTTTTGTCGGACATATTAATAACGTAACTGAAAAATACCTTGTGTATATCGCCCTTATTTCGTGCAGGCTTCTGCAATACTCATTCTTCGTCGAACTTGTCAGCGAATAGTTTCGTGATCTGTTCGATGGCCTCTTGAGCGTCTGAGCCTTCGACACCGATCGATAGAATGATGCCAAATCCAGCCGCAAGTTGGAGGACACTCAAGATATCCTTGCCGTCCGCACTGACATTTGTATCGCTGCGAGTAAGTGCCACGCTGCTGCGAAATGTTTTCGCCAGCCGCACAAGCTTGGCCGCGGCTCTCGCGTGCAGGCCGAGCGCGTTTGTGATGCTCACTTGCTGCTCAAGCATCCTTTCTCATCTTCTGCGGCTCGAGAAGCTCACCGGTTCGGCAGATGGCCTCTTTGCCTTGATCCTCGACCTCTTTTGCTAGTTCATGCAAAGTAACGTCCTTAGTGTTTGACGCGAGTTTGATCACCATCGGCAGATTTACACCGGTGACGATCTCGACTTCGTTTTCCTTGAGGAACATCGCCGAGATATTCGTCGGCGTGCCGCCAAACATATCAGTCAAGACCAGAACGCCCTTTCCGCCGGAAACCTGCTCGATGGCTCGCTCGATCTCAGCTTTCGCCATTTCAACATCGTCGTGCCAGCCGATAGAGACCGCAGTGATGTGGCTTAGATCGCCCACGACGGCTTCTGCCGCAGATAGAAGTTCGTTGGCTACCTGTCCATGAGATACGATCACGCCGCCGATTCGTTTTGTTTCACTCATATTATTTTTGAATGTCGCGGTGCGTCACAGAGACGTCAAACTTTTCTTTCTTCAATGCGTCACGCAAACTATTTGCGACCATCACCGAACGATGCCGCCCGCCGGTGCAGCCCACGCCGATCGTCAAATATGACTTGCCTTCGCGTTGATAACGCGGCAGCAAGTACAGTAGAAGGTCGACAAACTTCTGGATCGTTTCACTCACCTCGGGCTTGCTGCGTAGGTACTTTACGATCTTTGGGTCTTCGCCGACAAGGTGTTTGAGATCCTGCTGGAAATAAGGATTCGGCAAATGCCGCACATCGAATAACAGATCAACGCCGCGCGGACTGCCGTATTTGTGTCCGAAACTTATGACCTCGACTTTCATCGGGACACCTTCGTCTGATCCGCTGAACTCCCGCACGATCTGATGCCGCAATGTGTGGACAGTGTGATCGGAGGTGTCGATATGAAGGTCGGCTAGTTTACGAACGTCCTTTAATTCGCGACGTTCGGCCTTGATCGCGGCAAGAAGGCTTTTGTCTTTGTCAAAAGGATGCGGGCGGCGGGTTTCAGAAAAACGACGCAGCAAAACCTCGTCGGATGCCTCAAAAAAGACAACGAACGGCTTTAGTTTTTTCTTTTCAAGTTTTGCAAGCTCACTCTGAAAACGAGACAAGAAATGACGCTCGCGAATGTCTATGACCAAAGCTGCCTTTTCGATCGCAGGCGTACCGTCGTCCCCCTCGATCAACAATCTGCCAAACGTCGAAACCATCGTCAATGGCAGATTATCGACGCAAAAATAGCCGAGGTCTTCGAATGCATCCGTCGCAGAACTCATTCCCGAACCACTGAGTCCGGTGAGTATCACGAATTCGGGAAGATCTATCCCCTTTCGTCTCTTTTTACGACGCTCTGGAGACATAAAAGATGCTAAACGACCTCATCATCAAGTGTTGGTATCACAGACGCTTTTGTCGCTTTGTGCGATTTATCTATCACTTTGTCCTTTAGTTTTCTCGCTTGTTTTTCGATCTTATCGATGGTTTGTGAGAGCGATTGATACATATCAGAGACGCTCGTTTCGGCGGTCAAAACCTCGTTTCGCCAATTTATGACAACCTCTGAACGATGCATTCCGCGTTCGACCTCGATTATCACATGGGCTTTTGCAGGCTTACCGTCAAAAACATGGGCAATTTTCTTAAAGTGTTCCTCAACGTGTGTTTTGAGGGCCGGTGTAACTTCAATGTGTCGTCCTGTAAATTCTAAGTTCATGGGTATTTTCTCTCTTTAATGTTCAATGGGACTATATAACAGTTTTGCGTTCGCGTGAACCGGGAATGTTCATCTGATCGCGATATTTTGCAACTGTCCGACGCGAAAGCTTTACACCTTCGCTGCTAAGAACTTTTGCAATTTGATCGTCAGTCAATGGTTTTTTTGTATCCTCCTCCTCAACCATTTTCTTGATCTTCAATTTAAGAATACGGGTAGAGACTTCTTCGCCTTCTTCATTCAGCATTCCTTCGCTGAAAAAACGCCTCAATTCGATAACGCCCTGCGGGGTGTGCGCGTATTTACGATTTACTACGCGTGAGATCGTGGAAAGATGCATGCCGATGTCGGCGGCGATGTCCTTTAGCATCATCGGTTTGATGTACTCAACGCCTTTGTCAAGAAAATCACGCTGGCGGGAAACGATACATTCGACAACGCGATAGATCGTCTGCCGGCGATGTTCGATATTCCTGAGCAGATCGACCGCAGACCGCATCTTTTCCTTGATAAAATCCTTTGTTTCCTTTGACGAATCCGGTTGATCGAGAAGCTTGTTATACGTCTGGCTGATACGAAGGCGCGGACTGCCATCATCAGCAAAATAGATCACATAATCATCTTCTAGTTTTTCTACATAAACTTCCGGTGAAACATAAATAGCCTCTTCCGCCGCGAATCGACGGCCCGGAAAGGGATCCAACTGTCGAACCTTCTCTATCTCGTTATTGAGAGTTTCAAGATCAATGCCCGTTTTTTTGGATAGATGCTGAAGCCTGTGCGGTTGAAGATCTTCTAAATGAGCCACGACCAGCTCGGCAGCAAGACTTTCCGCTTCGCCCTTGGCGTCGAGCTGAACGAGAAGGCATTCGTGAACGCTGAACGCGCCGCAACCTACAGGGTCGAGTTTCATCACGGCTTGGCGCGCTCGTTCGACGGTTTCAGTCGATGCGTTACACATCCCGGCGATCTCTTCGACGCTTGCCGACAACCTGCCATCGTCGTCAAGATTGCCTATCACGAGGATCGCTGCTTCCTCGGTTTCGCTGCTGAGATCCAGTAGGTGAAGCTGCCATTCTAAATGCTCGCTAAGGGATTCGGAGTGCGTCAAAAACTGTTCAAAACTTGGTGCGTCGTCTTTGTATTCTATCTCCTGAGTTTTATAGCCGGGGTCGAGGTAATCCTGAAACTCGCGGCCATAATCTATCTCATCGAAGGAATCAGAGGCCTCGGTATGCATGTCATCGTCGGATGCGGTTTCTGCAGCTGAGGCGGGTTCACCGCCGTTTAGCGACGGTGCTTCGCTCATGTAGGGCTCAGCATCGGCGTAATCAACCAGACTTTCCTGGAAAGTGTCTAAATTGTCCTTTCCATTCTCAAAAACGGTTTCGTGGCCATCCGAATTTTGGTCCAGAATGTTGTCCGATATCTCGTGAACCTCGTCGCCAGGCTGGACCTCTTCCAGTATCGGATTTGCGACCATCTCCTGCTCGATCAATTCATTTAGTTCGAGCGAGGTCATTTGCAGCATTTCGATCCGCTGACGCAGTTGAGGCGTCAAGACCATCTTTTGCTGTAATTGATGAGTCAGTCGTAGAGATGACATATTCCGGAAGGACGCGTTTGTTATTCTGATGCGTTCCATACGCAGGAACCGCCGAATAACCTAATAGAATTATACCGAGTTTGTATGGAAAATGGAAAAAACGTCCGCGTTTAGAGCGTGAACCTTTCGCCCAGGTATAGACGACGTACGTCTGCGTCGTCGATAAGGTCGGACGGATTGCCGGAACGGAGGATTCGGCCTTCGGAGAGAATATATGCACGGTCGGTTATCCCGAGTGTTTCACGGACATTGTGGTCGGTGATCAGGATGCCGATGCCTTGATTTTTGAGATATAAGATGATCTCTCGAATGTCGTCGATCGCGATAGGGTCGATGCCGGCAAAAGGTTCATCGAGGAGTATGTAGCTCGGGTTTGTTGCCAGACACCTTGCGATCTCGACACGCCGGCGCTCACCACCGGAAAGCGAGTCGCCGCGATTTTTACGCACATGCGTAAGGCCAAATTCTTCGAGAAGTTCTTCAAGGCGTGTGAAACGTTCACTGCGGGATATTTTCATCGTTTCAAGCACAGCAAGAATGTTTTGTTCCGCGGTCAGCTTACGAAAGATCGACGATTCCTGCGGCAGATATCCGAGTCCGAGACGAGCACGCAAATACATCGGCAAAGCGGACACAGTTTGACCGTTCATTGAGATCAGGCCTTTTTCAGATCGCTCAAGCCCGACCATCATATAAAACGTCGTAGTTTTTCCGGCACCATTTGCTCCTAAGAGTCCGACAACTTCACCAGGAGCAACGGACAGACTCACGTCATCGACGACGCGCCGACTGCCGTAGGTTTTTTGCAAATGCTCAGCAGTCAACGAGTCGCCCACGGTGTGGGGTGTGTGTCCATTCGAGGTGGCTCCCTGCGTGCTCATAGGCTATTGTTTTCCTTGGACCTTGTAAACGGATTTGGTTCTGGATGTAACGGCCGTCTTTGATTTCCCTTCCAGCATAACGCGCTTTTCGCGCATCAAAAACGTTAATTGAGCGGCTTGCGAAGATCCGTTTTCGGCATCCTCCACCTTTGCCGGATTGCCGCGAAGTATGGCCGTTTCATCCGCCGCTGTGTATTGCAGCCAGTCACCTGTGCCGCGTCGGCCGGGCTGCGTGATAACGACATTTGTTTCAGCGACGGTTCTCGAGATGTCGTTCTCCTCATTGAGAAGAACATCGGCAGAGTTTGCTGTAATGCGGTCAGTTCCCTGTCGTATATCTACGTTTGTGCGATATTGCAAAAGACGATTATCACGGTTGTAAGTCATCACATCGGCGGCAGCAAAGACCGGCATGGATGAGTTGCCATTTTTTTGATTAGTTTTGAAATTGTAGACGGCACTCCGAACATGCCCTTCAGCTGCAAACTGTCCGTCCGGCTTTTTCAATGTAAGCTTATCGCCGTGAACGTAGTTATTTTCCTGCCAGCCCCTAGCGTTGCCTGTGTAAACTGCTGTTTCGCTTGGCTGATCGAATTCCGCATTGTCTGCAGTCAAGAAAACAGGCTTCTCCGATTGACCAAAAGGGGCGGCATTCCCCAACTGTCTGAGACTGTAATACGTGGTGCTTACTTTGCCGCGAAGATATGAGTGCTGTTTACGGGTGTCCCAATCGATCTCACGAGCCTTTGATCTGTAAGACGAATTCCAGCCGGTAGGGTCACCGCCACGAAGCCTGATAGTCTCGTCCACTTGGGTGTATATCATTTCCGCTGCAATCGCGTTGTTGTCGAGTTCGTTAAACCTGACATTTCCTGAAGCGTTTAGCTGCTCGATGTCTTTTGACTGCTGACTGAATTGTGCCGTCAATCTCTCCGCAGTTAATGTTTGTTCGCCGTGTCCGGGCTGGCTGATAGTTGGCACTCGGATCGTTTTTGTCTTTTGTCCGCCCGTGCATGTTTTGGCGCTGTTTCCCGTTGGGAAAAACTCGCAATCGAACCTGGGAGCGTTGATCGTAGTTTTGTAATTTGTCTTTGCAGCTTGTAACGGTTCGACATAAAGTTCGGCATTGCCGACTGCTTCTGCCCGGCTTATGTCTTTACCGTTCGCATTAAAAACTGTCCGAACAACATCGGCTGTGACCCGTTTGTTTGCGGCATCCTGTGAGCTATCTGGAGCATTGAGTTGGATAGTTGTCCTGCCGTCTGTTCTTAAAGCATCGATCAGTCCCGCACCTTTAAATACGGCGCCAATACCTTTAATTGCCGCAATAGAAACGGACGAGTATTCCCTGCTTTGATTCGGAATGATCTCGATATTGCTTTGACCGATCGCATTCGCATCGCGAAGCTGACGCGCATCGTTAAATGAAGCGTTCAATTCGGGAGCAGTTATTGTGGTCGAGCGATCTGAGGTCGTCTGTCTGGCCGAGGCATTGCCCCTAATTATGGCATCTCTTATCTTTTTATCGGGAAACAGGTCTGCATATAAAAGATCGCCCTTGAGCTGATCGGCGCCTTGTTTGATTTCAGCATTTCCGGTCAACACGATCTTTCCGGCGGATTGCTCGTAGACGATCTGCGAAGCACTGATCTCAGTTAGTTTATCGTTTGCAGTTGTTACGATGCGAGGATCGTTCTTAAGCTCAAAGCGGTCGGCTGGCTTGTCATACAGAGCGTATCCGCAGTCAATATTTGTCGCCGGCGCACCTGTTTCTGCTGAAACAATGTGAACGTTGTCGAAAAGCTCGAATTTATTCAACTGCGAAGACTTTCCCGCTCCTCTGTCTATCGCGACGGAAGCACGTTCGGCACGGACATCCGTAGTCTGTGTTTTTCCCGATCCCGGTTTTGACTCGATACTTATGGAGACACTATCGCGCAGATCGATCTTGTTGTTTATTTGATCGATCGTTGCCGAGCCTGTGTTTATTTTTGCGTAGCGGACATTCGATCGTACGAGTTCGGGCGATTCAAATGCTTCTATCTCTACATCTTTTAACAACTCAATAACTTTCTCGCCGATCTTGACTGTCGCTCCAAATGATCGGCCTCGAACATTGTCGCGTTCAAACTCAACGACCTCATCGGCGTCGGCGGTCTCATTATTTTTTGTATAGACGATGTTGTTTGTTTTGATCTTTAGCGCATCAGGAGTTTCGATCCGAACATTGCCTTTCAGATACGCCGTGAAATTTTTGTTTTCTTCTGGGACATACAATGCCGATTCCGCGGTCATCTTGTTGTTCGTCAGGCCTCCCTGATCATATGTTTCAAGATAGACATTCTGCAGTTCCTGATGATTGTCCGAAAAAGTCTTAGCTGAGTCAGCCTTAACATAAAATTTTGCGACGCCGCCCTCGGTTTCGAGCCTTTCGTAGCCGTTAACATTTGCGGTGACGTCGGTTGAGAGTTCGGCGTGTTCTCCTTTTAATTTGAAAGGTGACTTTGTCCGTTCTCGATAAAACCCGACAACAACCACAAAGATCGTGACAGCAAGTGCTCCGATCGCGGCGAAACGAAAATACTGCGGCAATCTCGCCCGCAGCCGATAATGTTCTTGATTGTGGGTTACTTCTTCCGGCACTGACCTTAATTATCCGCCCTCAAATCCTCGACTACAAGCTGCAAACGAGTATTTCCCTGCCAAGTATTTGCCTCGGCTACATAAGCTAATTCGATGCGGGAATTGGGTTTGAGAGTTTGCCCCTTTGATCGCTCGACGCCGTCCCACCATACGGCTTCAAACTGTTTGTTGTTATCGCCGAGTAACTTAAGTCGGAGATGTTTGTCCTTCATCACAAATGGTTCTTCTCGTAGGATAAGATCTTTTGTTACAAAGACCGGTTTGGGATTACCGATCCCAAACGGCTCGAAAGCCGAAAGTTGGTCAACAAGATCGAGGCCAAGAGTTTCGCTTGTGACGAGAGCGTCGATCCTAAGCTCCGGGATGAGTTCCTCAGGCGTTAGTTTTGCTGAGGCGTATTCGTTGAGATGGTCTCTTAGCGCTTCGATATTTTCATGTTTGATCGTCATACCCGCCGCCGCCGCATGCCCGCCAAACTTCTCAAATAAATGGCCGCAGGATTCCAGAGCTTCCAGAAGATGAAAACCGGCAATGCTGCGCGCACTTCCATGACCAATACCATCTCTTAACGACAAAACAATAGTCGGTCGATAGAGTTTTTCTGCAATTCGTGACGCAGCAAGTCCGATCACGCCTTGATGCCAGTTTTGACCCGCAACAACTATAAAATGTTTGCCGTCGTGTGACTCGGTTTCTAACAGAGCAAGTTCGGTGATCTCCTGCTGAGTTTTTTGTCTTTCGCGATTGCGGCTGTCGAGCAGCGAGGCAAGCTCTCGAGCCTTTCCAAAGCTCTTTTCTTCAAAAAGCTCGACGACGTGTTTAGCGACATCCATTCTTCCTGCCGCGTTTATCCGCGGGCCGATGCGAAAACCGATATGATAGCTCGTCATATCCGAACGGCAATCGGCAACCTCCATCAAGGCCTTTAAGCCATAACTCTCGGTTTTTGGAAGGTCGATCAGTCCAAGGGCGACGATAGCGCGATTTTCGCCGGTCAGACTCATCATATCGGCCACAGTGCCAAGCGCAGCGATCTTCAAAAAGCCCGGAACCTCGTGCTCAAGGTCATTCTCTCGAAGCAACGCATGAGCGAGTTTGAACGCAACACCGACTCCGGCGAGATGTTTGTCAGGGTAAGGACAGCCTGGCTGATTAGGGTTTATGACCGCAACTGCGGGTGGCAGTTCCTCGCCTGTTTTCGACAAATGATGATCGGTGATGATCACATCAAGGCCGATACTGTTGGCAAACTCGACTTCTTTAACGCTTGTCGTTCCGGTATCAACACTAAGAACTAGCGACACGCCATTCTTGTGGGCCTCTTCGAGAGCCGGAATATTAATGCCGTAGCCTTCGGTGAAACGATTCGGAATATGATAGACCGATTCCGAGCCGAGCAGCGACAGCATTTTGCGCAGCAGTACCGTTCCCGTCGTACCGTCTACATCATAATCACCCCATATGAGGATTTTCTCTTTTTTGTTTACTGCTTGTTGAATACGCTCGACAGCTTCGCGCATTCCCTTCAGTAAATTGGGTTCGTGCAGATGTTCTGGTGAAGGATTGAGAAAATCGACAGCCCTTTCTGGTGTCCCGTATCCGCGCGCGATAAGGAGAGCGGCAACAAGCGGCTTTACGTTCAACTGAGATGCAAGTCTGTTTACCGCATCAGCATCATGCTTTCTAATTGTCCAGCGTTTTGCCGCCATCGATGAGGCTTTAGTTTATTGCGGGGCTGATCACGCCCTGCCATAGCAGGATCAGGATCACAGTGCCGAGGATGATTCTGTAGACGATGAAAACGGCGGTGGTGTTGCGTCGGAGATATGCGAGCAACATCCATATCGAGAGATAGCCGACAATGCCTGAAACGAGCGTTGATACGATCAGTGGTGTAAAGCTATCCGGAGGCAAGATCTTGATGGCCTTGCGAAGTTCAAGTAAACCGCTTGCAGTGATAGCGGGTATTGAGAGTAAGAAAGAAAATCTCGCAGCCGTTTCACGTTTTTGACCGGCGAGAAGTCCTCCGGTAATGGTTGAACCCGATCTACTGGCTCCCGGCATCAGTGCCAGCACCTGAGCAAAACCCACAACAATTGCGTCTACTAACCCGAGGTGCCGAATGTCCTTTCGCTGCTTGCCCACATATTCCGCCACCGAGAGAAAAAGAGCTATAACGATCAGCATCGTGGCGATTATCCAAAGATTTTTTGTCCCACTGCCCTCGATAAAATCCTTGAACAAAAAACCGATCGTGCCGATCGGGATCGAGCCGATTATTACAAGCCAGCCGAGCCATGCTTCTTCCGAAAGCCATATCGGCCTGACGCCGTCCGTGCCTGAAAACCGCATCCCACGCTTTCCTGTCATCAATGCGAAATGATCGCGAACAAAGGCCATTGAAATACTGAGAATATCAGTCGCAAAATAAACAAAGACTGCCGCAAGCGTCCCTAACTGAATGACCGCCATCGTCGCGGTGATCTGCTCGGCATTGCCGTCGTAAAGGTTGGTAAGGCGACTTGCGAATACAAGATGCGCGGTCGAACTGACCGGTATAAATTCGGTCAGTCCCTGAACAATGCCAAGTATGATTGCCTGTAGAAAATTCATAGGTTCCGGGCGGAAACACGAGTATTGACGAGCTCTCGAAAAGGCCAGCCTAGCACATCAGAACGCGGCGTTCTACTCGCGATATTTGGCTCGACTCGCGATCCGGTCATATAACCACGCCGGCATTATTTTGCCTAACCTGACGACTGTCGCAAGCTGCCATGGAAAAGCGGCAAATTTCTTCTTTTTTTCGATCGCCCGAATAAAGAGCGGTACCGCATCATCAAGCTGCATTAAAAAAGGCATCCTGGCTTCGCGCCCGGCGGTTAAAGGCGTGCGAATGAATCCGGGTTGGATTATCGTAACATCGATACCTGAATACTTAACATCGAGGCGAACACTTTCGAAGAAAGCTGTCATTGCGGCTTTGCTTGCGGAATAGGCAGCAGATTTTGGAAGACCGCGAAATCCCGCAAGACTTGAAATAGCAACTAAATGTCCGCGTCCGCGCTTTAACATTTGCGGCAGAACGGCATGAACCGAGTTCACCGCGCCGAGGAGATTGATATCAATGACCTTTTTGACTGCGAGCGGCTGTAGGGATCTCGTTTCTTTATTATTACCGCCGATTCCTGCATTAGCGATCAAAACGTCAATATGCTCAAATTCATGGATGAATTCATCGACTGCGGCTTGCACCGCATCCTCGTTTGTCACATCACACGCAAACACACGAGCAGTGCTGCCGGCCTTTTCACATTCTCTTTTTAGTTTATCGAGAAGTTCTTTTCGCCGGGCAAGCAGGCCAAGCGTTGCTCCTTTTTTCGCAAGAGCGATGGCAATGGCTTCTCCGATGCCGCTCGATGCCCCAGTCAGAAATACGTTCTTATTGTGCCAATTCATTCGATCTGATATTGTTTGCGATCTCTAAGGTCGTCCAAAGGATCAGACCTCTACGACGGTAGTTACGATCACGGGCTTTGAGCTAAGCTCGTTCTGAACAAAACGTTTCAAATGGATACGCAGGTTTTCCTTAAACACTGTTCGATTAGCTATCTGGTCGGGTTTCATGTCGGAGACTGCTTCAGCTACTGCTTCACGGGCGTCCGCTGCAAATCCATTGATAATATCCAGCCCAGCGACTCCATTGAGCGTGATCTGAGGTTCGCCTACTAGTGTGTGTGATTTCTTATCGACGGTTACGACGAGTGAGATCATGCCGCCGTAGGCTAGTTTTTTACGCTCACGGACGGTATCGTATTCGATCTCTTCCATCGATTCTTCATCGATAAAGGTCTTGTACATCTCGTGTTTTTCTACGATGCGGGCACCGTATTCGTCGAGTTCAAGAAGGTCGCCGTTTTCGATGAGGATAATGTCGTTATCGTCATAACCGGCTACGTGATTTTTGATAAATTCCTTTTGCCTAAAAAGCATCCGATATTCGCCGTGAATCGGTACTACGTAACGCGGCCGCGAAGTCTCGACCATGATCCTGATGTCTTCCTGAGAAGCGTGTCCGCTTACGTGGACGAGACGGCGTTTTTCTTCGATAATGTTCGCACCGCGTTTGTAGAGATGGCCGATAAGGCGGCTGATGTTCTTTTCGTTTCCGGGAATGATACGAGCGGAAAGTACGACCGTGTCGCCTTTCTCGATCTCAAGCCCCTTGTATGTCGAGGTCGCAAGATTCCACAAAGCAGCGCGCATCTCGCCCTGTGAACCAGTGACCAAATAACAGATCTCGTCATCATCCAAAGCCCGCGAGCCGCCGAGGTCGATCATCGTGTTGTGCGTGATCTTCAGGAGGCCTTGTTCTTCGGCGATCTCGACGTTTTTCTGCATCGAGCGTCCAAGCACGCAAACGCGACGGCCGAACTCGTGGGCAATATCGAAAACTATTTGCAAACGATGCAGCGACGAAGAAAAAGTCGAAACAAAAATGCGGCCTTCGGTCTGTTCAAATATTTCTTCAAAGGCGGGAATGACAGCTTGTTCCGAAGGCGTCCGTCCCGGCACCGTAGCATTCGTTGAATCGCACAGCAACGCAAGCACGCCTTCGTCGCCGACGCGTTTTAAGGTCTTGAGATCGTAAGGCTTTCCGATAACCGGTGTGTCGTCGATCTTGTAGTCGCCCGTGTGGATCAGCGTTCCGGCGGGCGTGTGTATCGCCAGCGAAAAGCACTCCACCAGCGAATGCGAAGCGTGGATGAACTCGATCTCAAAAACACCTATCTTTAATCTATCGCCCGCTTCGACCCGATGCAGCAGCACGTCGTCGAGCATGTCGAATTCCTCAAGCCGCTTCTCAGTGAGCGCGAGCGTGAACCTCGACGAATAAACCGGCAGATTGAATTTCCGGAGTATGTAAGCGAGAGCGCCGATGTGGTCTTCGTGGCCGTGTGTGAGGATGATCGCGGTCAGGTCGTCGCGATATTCTTCGAGAAAGTCGAAATTCGGTATCGAGATATCGACTCCGTAAGGCGTCTCTTCGGGAAAACCCATTCCCGCATCGACGACGATCATCTCACCGGCGTATCGGATGCCCATGCAGTTCATCCCAAATTCGCCAATACCGCCCAGCGGAATGATTTCGATCTTTCCCATGAACTGTGGATTATAGCATGTGTCAGTAGCCCGCACGTAAGCAAGGGCTCATCTTGGCGCCTCACTGAGCCCTTACTCACGTGCGGACTACTGACACGTTGGCACCGCCGTAATGGTCCACCCCGACGGCACGCTCTACGCCCAAGTCCAACCCTCCGACGTCGCCGAGATCGTCGAACAACACATCGAAAAAGGAAATGTTGTCAAAAGACTGGCGTTAATGGAACTGGATTCTCCGGTCTCGGCATGACCCACACTATTTTGTAGTTGTGTCACTCGTTTCGGGCTTCTGAATGAGGTTATGCAAATCGCGAATGCTTTGTAATTCCTTTGGTCGTAGCTCCGCCTTCTGTTCTCCTATCTGGAAGATCACTTTTTCGCCTTGAACGATCTTAAGGAAATCGGTGTAGGGAATATAGCCGAAATCGAAATGCTTCATAGTCCAACTGCTCGTAGAGACATCCGTTAGTTTCATCGGGCGCGAAAGAACCACTTTACCGTCCGTTAGAATTGTTAGCGTTTCGCCGTCGGGATGTTTGGCTCGATTTAGTGAGGTCGTATCGATTAATAACCAAACGGATTCAGGTTGGGTGAGTTGGTTTCCCTTGGTAACGAAACCCATAGTTCCTCTGACCACGTCAGGCCCTTTTTCATCTGCGCACCAGCCATTTCCAACGACTTTGAAATGTACCATGCCAAATGTGTCGTCCTGCGATTTGGAATAGATCGACGATACTCCGAAGGTAGCGTCTTTTCCGAGCAGCAGTATCTTCTGATCGCATGTTTGTTCCGTCGTCGTCGTCTGCGCGGAGGAATGTGTAAATAGAATCAAGGCGAAAGTGATAATAAGGGATGTCTTAAGCCGAATGATTTTCATAGCTCATAGCATGCCAGATTCGACGTGCGTTTCGCTCGTCCAAGCGGCGAGGTTGCCAACGTCGTTGATTATACACCAATTTCGGTGTTATCAACGACGTTTTTGTTAATGCCTAGACATCGGGCTTGTCGGCTTTGGGCTTTGAGCGCGATTTGCACCCGGACCTATTCCAAAGTCGGAGTACTGAATTTACTTCGATAGAGTTCCTGATCGGGTGTGTTCATAATCAACTGGAATTGTTAAACAATGTAACTCTAGTCGGAAAAGCGCGTCAAATCGAGAAAACCATGTCGTATCGAGAAAGTTGGTATTTCAATCGCTCCGGCTTTGTGTTAGGTTGAGGTGCTTTTTGTTGTATCTTTGCGGCGGTGATCGATTTTTGACAATTGGCATCTGCAGTTTGGCCTGTAAGACAACGTGATGCACTTGCCTTTGAATTACGGTGAGAAAGATGATGAAACACTGTAACACTAATCAGTGCAACAAATAGGTCGTTTGCGTGGTTCGGATTTGCGTTTTTGAAAAAAAACGGTGGGACAGTGGGACACTTGCAAAAGTACGGGCATAAGCTCAATAAATACAATAGGTTAGCCTGTCCCACTAGGATTGGGACACTTGGGACAGATGGACCTTGTAATTTTTTTTGAAACCGATACGCTTTCCGGCGCGTCTTTTTCCTGACGGCAAAAGTTTTGCGAGCTCAAAATGGTGAAAAAACAGCTTTCAGATGAACAAATAGACGCTTTGATGCGGTCGCTGGTCAACGAATCAGCCGCTGACGAAGCGTTGCTCAGCGAGATCGCCGATTCACCCGCGACCTGGTGGGGCGTACAGCGGAAGATCAACTCGCGACGAGCGGAAACACTGTCCGCATGGCCGCCGGTTGGGAAGGTCCTTCGATGGCTTTTGGCCGGTGGTGCTGTTACGGCTGCTGCGGTGCTGATATTGACCTTATTAGTGTTTCGTCCGGCCTCAACCAACGATAAAGACACGGTCGCTTCTCTCCCGACACTAAATACGACTTTAGAAAAGCCTTCGGTACCGCTGAACGCCCCGAGTAGGCCGACCGCGGTCGAAACAATGTCTTCGAAAGATACCGAATCTGCGAAACAATTCCGTAGTAATGTCGTCGCCAAACCTCAGGTTGCTGAGAAACGGTCTTTGTCTGCGAGATCAGCGGTAAAAGGCTTAGCGAAAATAGAAGTAGCAACGAAGACGACCAAGAAAGAAGAGATCAAAACAGAATTTATTGCCCTTTCGTATGCACGCGATCCTGAGAGCGGACAGATCGTGCGTGTAAAAGTACCGAGCGCCATGATGGTTTCGCTTGGACTCGTAAATAATGTCAAAACGCCGTCTGAGTTAGTTGATGCCGAGGTTCTTGTAGGCGATGACGGACTGACGCGGGCGATCCGGCTCATAAGATAAGTTTTTTTGTCAGGCAAGGAAGTAATCATGAAGATAAAGATCCCATTTGTAATAATGCTCAGCATACTATTGGCTGCCAGTGCGTTTGCACAGAGGCCGCGACCTGACGGCCCGCCGCGAGGCGAAGGCCCCGGCCGTCCCAAAGGCGACTGGACTAAAGGCATTGACGTAAACAACAACGGCATTATCGAGGCCGATGAATTTCAAGCCGCTATCGAGCGAACCTTTACGGACCTTGACGCAAACAACGATGGTGTCATCAGTCGAAACGAGATTCCCGATCACCGCCCGCCGCTTGGACCGGGCGGACCGCCTCCCCCGGGACGTGGAAAGCCGGGTGAGTCAGGTGAACTTCGCGACAAACTGCCTCCGTTCTTTTTCATGCACAAGTTTCACGATGTCGAATCGCTGACGAAAGCCGACTTCGAACGTACCGTGAAAGAAGTGTTCGCTGATATGGATGAAAACAACGATGGTGTTCTCAGCCGCGATGAATCAAGGCCGCCGAGAGATCATGCAGAGATCGAAGAACGCGTCGGCCCGCCGCCAAATGCGATGTTCATTGCAGCAGAAATGCGTTTTGGCGACAAGCTTGTAAAAGGCCAGCCATTTTCTGCCGAAACGGTTATCGAGGACACTCGCCGTTTATTCGACGGAAGCACTGTGACCAAAACCACGAAAGGAGCTTTCTATCGTGATTCTGCAGGACGGACACGTCGCGAACAGCCGTTCGAAATGATCGGCGGTTTTAGTATCAGTAAACCCCAGACGTTGGTCTTCATAAATGATTTTGCTCAGAAGACTCAGTACTTTTTTGATCTGGATAACAAGATCGCCCGAAAGATCGGGTTAGATGGAACGCCACGCGAAGAACCTCAGAATCCGGACGCGAAGTCGGACTCGCTAGGGACGAAAACGATCGAAGGAGTTTCGGTCGAGGGGACTCGCCTCACTTATGAACTGCCTGCGGGCCAGATCGGCAATGATAAACCTATACAGATCGTAACCGAGAACTGGTATTCGCCGGAGCTACAGGTAATTGTGATGTCGCGGCACCTCGATCCCCTTTCGGGCGAACATATTTTCCGCCTGGCAAACATCAAGCGGACTGAACCCGCAGCAAGTTTGTTTGCTGTGCCTGCCGGTTTCAAGGTTGCAGAAAAGCCGGGCAGGGCAGGGCCACGATGATTTGGCTGACCGTGATTCAAAAAAGTGCGGTCGATGTATTTTTTTGACAATTATGATGACTACTTTAGATTGGAGTTAACCATCCGACGCTGAAGTAGAACCCGAACGAAAAACTTGGGCCTCTATGAGTATTTTTTTGATTTGTTTAATTGAGGCGAATTAAAGAAAATGCTCGATGAGGTTTCCAAAACAGGCTTGCAAGACGAGGCTAAATCATCGGCGGTCGGGTTTTCAGATGGGTCGCAAATCACGGACGAGGAGCTTGTCCGTGCGGTGCTCGACGGCGACGAACAGTCGTTTGCCGTGATATTTGAAAGACATAAAAGACTTGTTACGGGTGTCGTAGGACGGTTTTTTCGTGAAAAGTTGGAGATCGAAGAATGTGTGCAGCAGAGCTTTACCAAAGCATATTTTTCGCTCAAGGATTTTCGCGGAATCAATGAAAAGTCCTTTCCCGCTTGGGTAACACGAATTGCTGTAAACGTTTGTTACGACGAATTTCGCCGACGCGGACGAAAACCCGAAAGTCTTTTTACCGAGGTCGATGACGGAACCGGTTTTTTAGAATCGGTATCGGACGGCAAGATAGCTTCGGCTGAAACTCAGGTTGTTTCAGCACAGCTTGCTGAGAAAGTGCTTGCTTCACTCGACCCGAAAGACAGGATAGCGATGACGCTCGTTTATTCGGAAGACTATTCGTTAAACGAAGTTGCAGAGGTCATTGGGATAAGCGTAGGCAATTTGAAATCAAGACTATTTCGCTGCCGCAACCATATAAGAGAACGATTTGGACATCTTTTTTAGTGAGGGGAAACTTTATGAAATCAATTAAATTGACTGTTTGTCTGGCATTCGTAGCTGCTATTGCAGTGTTTGCATTGTTCAGAACAAACACGGTCAAGGGCCAGTCAGCAGTATCACTCGCCGCACCCACAGGTGTTATGGCTTCTGATACAAAATACCGGGATAAGGTCAGAGTCGAATGGGACGCAATTCGCGGAGCGACTCTTTATCGCATCTTCCGCGGCACGACATCCGATCCCGGAACGGCAACTGACATCGGAAATACGCCGGCGAACACATTTTTGGATACGACCGCCACACCGGGGCAGACATTCTTCTATTGGGTTCGTGCTGAAAATGCCACTACCGCGAGTCCTTTGAGTTCGAGTGATCAGGGAACACGATCAAATACGGCTCAGCAGGGCCCTGTTGCTCCGCTTGGTCCGCCACCCGTGCCGGCCGGAAATCCGATAACGGCAGCCAAAGTTTACCTTGGTAAAGCTCTCTTTTGGGATGAACAGATGTCGTCGACCAGAACCGTTGCCTGCGGCACATGCCATAAAGCAAGCGGCGGCGGCGATGACCTGCGATCATTTACGTCGCCTTCCAGCTCAACTAATCCGGGCATCGATCAGCTTTTTGGCGGTACAGATGACATCGTTGCATCAAAAGGCGTTCCCCAAAACAATCCGGATGGAACTTACTTGTCGTCCCAGACATATGGACTCAACGAACAGGTCACCGGACGCAGTTCAATGTCCTATTTGAATGCTGGTTATTATCAACTGTCATTTTGGGATGGCCGCGCGAGCGACACGTTTCGTGATCCTATTACGAACGCCATTATTTTCACCGGCGGCGGAGCACTTGAAAGCCAGGTTCTCGGACCACCGGTAAGTTCGACTGAGATGGCCCACGTTGGCCGTGACTGGAATCAAGTCGCCGCCCGCATCGCGGAGTCCAAGCCATTGGCTCTCGCTACGAATATTCCAAAGGCACTCAGCACTTGGATAGGCAGCCGCAGTTATCCGGAAATATTTAGTGAAGTGTTCGGTACACCGGACGTTACACCCGCGCGAATTGCTTTGGCGATCGCCACGTACGAAAGGACGCTTTACACGGATCAGGCTCCGGTCGATCTGGCAAATGCTGGCATTGCACCACTGACCCAGCAGGAGAACAATGGCCGCAACCTATTCGTTCAGAATGAATGCGCTGTTTGCCATGCCGGTTCGGTTACAGCAGTAACCAATGGAGCCGGTGCATTCAGGTATATCGGAGTAAGGCCGCAGAACGACGACACCGGACGCTTTCAGGTAACAGGAATTAACGGCGATCTTGGCCGGTTCAAGATCCCGATCCTTCGAAACGTCGAGCTTCGCGGCACGTTTATGCATAACGGACGATTCAACACACTCGACCAGGTCGTTGCCTTTTACAATCGCGGCGGGGATTTTAATGCACCAAACAAAGACCCAGATGTTCGCCCGCGTGGACTCAGCCCGCAGCAGCAGGCCGACATTGTTGCTTTTCTGAAGCGGCCGTTGACCGACCCGCGTGTTGCGGCCGAGTTGCCGCCATTCGACAGGCCGACGCTCTATATGGAAACGACGCGTGTGCCGCAAGTTACGGGTTCGGGCCGTAATGGCTCCGGAGGATTTACGCCGCAGATAAAGGCGATCTCACCGCCGATGGCGGGCAATCCAAATTTCACCATCTCTGTTTCCGGTGCGCTTGGAAATGCAGATGCGGTGTTAGTCATCAATTCCACCGACCCGGGGGCCGGATCGTCGATTCCGAGTTCGGGATCATTTGCCCGGATCGCTACGACGACGCAGAATACGGGCGCAGGTAATGGCTGGGCTTCGGTAACCCTTCCGATCCCGTCTAACTTCCGAACTGTGGGCAAGACCTTTTACGCTCGCTGGTATGTGGTCGATCCCTCGGCACTGGGCGGATTTTCCGTGTCTCAGGCGGTAAAGTTCACTGTCTTTGGCGACCAGCCTTTCGCCAGCGCAGAAACGGATGGTTCTGCATTCAACTGATCACTTTCGTAAGGAACTTAGTGGTTAATGTGACCGGACGTCAATGGACAGTCCGGTCATTTTTTTACAATAGTTTCCGTCAAGATGATCCACTCTTTGAGAGTCAAAGTCTCAGCCCGACGTTTTCCGTCGATGCCTGCTCGTTCCAAAATCGTTGCGGCATCAGGGAGTTTCGTTTTGAGGTTATTGAGAATGTTCTTTCTCTTCTGGGCGAACGAAAGACTGGCTATCTCCCGAAAAAGGACTTCGTCAGCGGTAGACGTTGGCTTTGAAGTAAGACGAACAACCGAGCTCCATACTTTTGGAATTGGTTGAAAGGCCTCAGGCGGCACGTCGAACAGGTATTCCGAATCGAACGCATTTTCAACCAACACGCTCAAAAAGCCGCGTTCCTTGCCGCCGGGCGTTGCCGTTATTCGCTCGACAACTTCCCTCTGAAACATCAGCACGAGGCGGGAAAAGAGGTGACGTTGTTCGATCAAGCGTTGCAGTATAGGCGTTGAAACATTGTACGGCAGATTTGCGACGAGCTTGGCTTTTTCATTAATGTTGCTGGTTTTCAAAACATCAACGAAATCGACGTTCAAGACGTCAGCATTGATCAAACGGAAATTATTGAAGGACGCAAATCGCTCACTTAACAACGCGATCATATCCCTGTCAAACTCGATCGCAATGACCTGTGCCGCTTTGGTGAGCAAACGTTCGGTCAATGCTCCCAAACCGGGACCGATCTCGATCACTGTTTCATGGTTCCCCAGATCGAGTGCGTCAATGATCCGATCTATCACCGCCTGATCGCGAAGAAAATTTTGTCCGAGAGATTTTTTGGCTCTCATAACATTGAGCCTCAGAGAGTTGGATAGCCGGTCAGTTCGATATCCTCGCCACGTCGTTCGATCGAAATGTCGATCAACCGCAATGCTTCTGATAATGACGAGGCACCGGCGCCGCTGATCGCATTTGGAGCTTCGCGGCCGCCGATCACCAAAGGTGCGGTAATGAAAGAGAATTTATCAACGAGGCGAGCATCCAAAAAAGAACCGGCGATCTCGCTGCCGCCTTCGACAAGGACGCTTTGTATATCACGGTTCTTCAATTCCTCTAAAACACCGTTTAGATCGCGTCCGCCCATCGGCGTTACGACAACTTCCGCACCCATGGCACTCAGAACGGACACTTTGCCTGCGTCATGGCTGTTCGTGAAAACAACGGTCGGTGTATCACTCGCGGAGGATATCAGATTAGAAACCGCTGATAGACGGAGTTGATTATCGAGCACCACACGCACAAGCGGACGACGACGCGGCTTGCCGCTGCGGTCAGTAAGAACAGGATTATCGACGATGGCTGTATTGCCGCCTATCAGAATCGCGTCGTATTCATGTCGAAGATCGTGAACGCGTTTGCGTGCCTCCTCACCCGACAGAGCCGTTGAAACGCTATTGTCAACCGAGATACGTCCGTCGATCGACATCGCGAGTTTCAAATGCACGAACGGTCGTTGTTTCTTATGCCAGCAGATGAACTTTTCATTTTGCTTTGTCGCTTCGTCGGCAAGGATGCCGGAAACGACCTCAATGCCCGCATTTCGCAATGCTTCAAAACCGCGTCCCGAAACGAGCGGATTTGGATCCTCTATCGGGCAAACGACGCGTTTGATGCCGGCACTGATAAGAGCTTCTGTACAAGGCGGAGTCTTGCCATGATGTGAATGCGGCTCAAGCGAAACATATGCTGTGCCGCCTTTCGCGTTTTCACCGGCCTGTTCAAGAGCAATAACTTCAGCGTGTGTGACATTGTCGTAAATGTAAGTTCCCTCGCCGACGATCTCACCGTCAGCCGAGACAATGACGCAGCCAACTAGCGGATTTGGCGATACAAGTCCAACGCCCGCCGCCGCCAGATCAAGGGCCCGTCGAGTTAATTCAATGTCACGCTCAGCGAAGTTCATCTTAATTGAAGAGGCCGTTGACATAATTCTCTGCATCGAACACCATCAGGTCGTTGACCTGTTCGCCGATGCCGACGTAGCGGATCGGCAAATTGAGCTCTTTGGCGATGGCGACGGCGATGCCGCCCTTGGCTGTGCCGTCGAGTTTTGTCAGGACAATGCCGGTGACGTCGGCGGTTTTCATAAATTGTCGGGCTTGCTCAAGTCCATTCTGTCCCGTTACGGCATCGATGACAAGCAAAGTCTCGTGAGGTGCACCTTGCACCTCACGCGAAGAGATACGTTTCATCTTCTCAAGCTCCGCCATCAAATGAGCCTTGTTGTGCAGACGTCCGGCGGTATCGACTATCAGTACATCGGAGTTCCGAGCCTTCGCCGCTGCAAGAGCATCAAACAAAACCGCGGCCGGATCAGTTCCCTGCTTTTGCTGGACGAGCTGAACGCCGGCTCGCTGCGACCATATCTCAAGCTGATCGTTTGCCGCCGCTCTAAAAGTATCAGCCGCACAGATCAAAACGTCGTTGCCTTCGTCCTTGATGCGTTGGGCGAGCTTGCCGATGGTGGTTGTCTTCCCGACGCCGTTCACACCGACGACCATCAACACGTATGGCTTGATCGATTCATCAACAGAGCGTTCGTCAGCGATACCGCTTTCGGTTGAATGGTTGAGGATCGCAAGCAACTCCTTCTTCATCGCCGCTTTCAACGCATCAAGGTCGCTGATCTCGGCACGTGAAACTCCCTTTCGAACGCTGTCGAGCACCTGCATCGTGGTCGCGACGCCGATGTCGGTCGAGATGAGCATTTCCTCAAGCTCGTCGAGAAAAGCGTCGTCGATCTGCTTTCGCCCCTCGAATATCGTATCGAGCCGGTTATTGATCGAGTGCCGCGTTTTCTCGATGGCCTTTGTAAAGCGGACGCCGATCTCACGCTCGACGGCCTCTTCCTGTGCCTTCAGCTCCTCGATTGATTTATCGAGTCCGAGAACCGATGTCGAGAATTTATCTTTGTCTTCCTTCTTCCTACGCCAAAAAAACGCCATAAAGTGTGCATTGCGAGCTATCTCGCAAACTAAAGAGTATAAAAGAATATTGTAAGTCGGACAAACACCTTTCACAGAGCTAAGACAGGGCGATAGAAAGGAATGGCTGGAACTTTATTTCACGGGAGCTTCGATCTTGATTAGGACATCATATTCATACTCGATCAACTCGTGTTCAGAATTTTCAAACTTATCTTTTGGGCCGTATTGTGTCTTCTCAGTTTTGTGGGTATCAACTTTGAGCAACCGACCTTTCTTATCAAAGGAGATGTCTTTCACCGTTTCAGTTTCAACGCTAATATGACTATATGGCATCTTCACCTTCGTGATGATTCGATACACATCATATTGAGCGCCGTTTAGACTCTGCTCGCCCAAATACAAGTATTCGTTCGTAACAGAAGCTTCTTTCTGAGTCGCCATCTCGATTTCCGATGCCATCTCAGCCTTCTCTTTCCACGGCCCATCCCCTTCGCGTCCATATGATTTATTGCCAATGCTGATGTATTCCGATCGACAATGCCCGTCGGGCAAGCAATAAAAAGAACTTTGCGAATCATTTATCTCTTCAAAAAGGCGAAATCGACCTGGCCTCGACCATTCCTTGATTATGGTCGAAGTACGAAACGCAACTTTCTCGTCGTTATGATATTCGAACTTAGAAGTCTTCTCTCGATATGAAAGACTCTTCCGTATTGTCTTTGCTTTCGAAAGACTCTTCCGTATTGTCTTTGCTTTCAATTCTTTCTTATCAATCTCCGCTTTCGCAACGATCTTTTGTTGCGAAGAGTTTGTCTGAGCTTGTGCCAAGGCAAAAGAAAGAATCGAAACCAACAAACTCATAAGCAGTTTCATAAAGGAATAATACACGATTTTGACAAATCCGTTCTGTGTCAATATGATCCTTTGCATCGACAAGGGGAAAATCAGGGGAACGCATTGAGTTGTTGCGTGGAGCATTGATGATGTGACGACAAAAATCAGGGGCAAACCCACCTCCCTGACGAGTAATTGATACTTTAGATTACTTTGAACTGGCTCGCTTTCAACTAACATTAAGAGGTCCGAACAAAAATCCGGCATTCTTCGTTGTACACATGCAGCACAGGTCTTCTGCGATATTTGATCTTTGACAACCGAAAAAGAAGCTATGTTCTCAGCAAAAGTCTTAGGAACATCCTTAGAGCGTTCCACGAAGAATCGCAGTGCGATAAAAAGCGGAATGCCATAACATCAATCATTACAGCAATTGCCTGTTTGCTGTGGCACAATGTGATTTTTTTGTAAATTTCGTGGAACGCTGCCCTTTTAGGGCACTTAACTTCTGTAATTGCAACAGTTCCAGCGTTCCACATGCCGGTGGAACGCTGTGGAACGCTGTTGCCGAAAATTACGTGTCTCGAGGATGTCTTACGAGGGCAGTTTGAGCCTGTCGCCGGCCTTGTACATCGCGAAACCGAGGACGCATGAGAAAACGATCGAGAAATAGAAGCCAAATAAGCTGGTTACGACCCGGGCGGGGACATTGCCGACGCCGGGCATGTCAAACGGGCTGAGTATCAGGCTGATGACGCCGCCGATTATCGCTGACATCACGACTATTACGAGTCCCATCAGCAGTATCTTGACGTAATCCATGCCGAGGCGTTTGATAGTGTCGAAACCGACTGCCGGATTTACTGTTGCGGCAAATGACTGTGTATAACCTGCGACCGCACATGCTGCCGGGAAATAGACAAAGCCCCACAGCAGACAGATGCCTCCGAGCAGCAGAAAGAGCAGGCC
>JBGARA010000133.1:0-3880 GCA_044230475.1 Pyrinomonadaceae bacterium
CCAACAAACGCCATCACGGGCCTCATAAATTCAAAGCCTTGAAACAGGACGAACGCAAGCAATGTCCCAAGCGCCGCTCCGTTCGACACACCAAGCAAATATGGTTCTGCCAACGGATTGCGCAGCAACGATTGCAAACCTGCTCCGGCAACTGCAAGACTCGCCCCAACACAAGCTCCAAGTAAAATTCTCGGCAGCCTGATATCAAAAAGAATCGACCGTTGTTGTTCATTCAGGTCAAACAACGATAGCCTTTCTGCACCAAGCATCGCCGCTCCGCCAAGCACAACGACAAGAAGAAGAATGAGTCCACCACCAAGCCAAATGGCCCGCTTTACCTGTGTCCTCGGTGATCTCTGCGTCAATGCCACTATTGAAATTTCTCCGGATGCAGGTCTCTAGCTATCTGCTCTAACGCATCAACCAGCCTCGGCCCCGGCCTCGAAAGCAAATCAGCATTGACCTTGTAAACCCGTCCATTTTTTACTGCGGGCGAATTACTGAACACCTCGTTAGGCTCTTGATTATCAGGGCTCTCGGAAAGGATTATGACCTGGGGATCGAGATTCGCAGCCGTTTCTTTGCTCAGCTTAGGAAACGCAGTTTTGATATTGGCCGTGACTGACACACCGCCCGCGTCTAAAATAAGGTCGTTTAAGAATGAATCTTCTCCGGCAGTGAACAATGGCTCTTTGGAAATTTGAATGAACACTCGAACAGGATTGGGGGCACGTTCATCCTTGTCCCGATCCAAACAGCCATCCGTTTTCATGCATACTTGCTCTCTGCGTTCGGAAAGGGCTTTGCCGGTATTTGTCGCCGCTTCGAAAGTATCGAAAATGGTTCCTAGTTTCATCAAATTATCAAAGATCTCTATCGTGCTTTCTAGTTTGATCACATACACTGCGATCCCATTTTGCTCCAGCGTCTTAGCAAACGCCTTGATCTGCGAGGCAGTCGATACAAAAACAACTTCCGGCTTTAGTGCGACGATCGATTCCATGTTTGGGCTCATCGTATCGCCGATCTTCGCGATCGATTTGGCTTCTTCGGGATAATTGCAGAAAGTGGTTACTCCGACGAGCCTGTCACCGCCCCCAGCGGCAAAGATCATTTCGGTCGCGCTCGGAGCCAGAGAGACAACACGGCTGATCTCGACGGGAATGGTAACTTTCCGGCCAAGGTCATCCGTTACTTGACGCATCGCTTTAGCAGCAACAGTGGCTGAAGGCCCTACCGAGACTGTATTGCCCGCCGCATTTGCGGCTACATCGGCCGTCTCTTGCCGCTGACATGACGCAAGAAGAATCAACGAAAGCAGAATTTGAACTAGGATATATTTCACTAATTGGATCCCAAACTAAAAACGCCCTGTTTTTCGCGTCGACATCATCGACCAGAAAAACAAGGCGTTGTGTAAATTCACCGAGTTTGCCTGCGATGTTTTTTACGCGAAACATCTTTACTGGCAAATGTATCTGAGGCAGGCGGCCCGACTTGAAGTTAATCAATAACTTTTTCACGGTGACGCGATCGTGCGGGAATCTCACCCGCTTACCCTGTTCGCTGTCTCAAAATGAAACAGCCCACAGATATCTTTTTTCAAATTACCAATTTACATTGTCTGCTCATTAAACAAGTAAGTCAAAAGTCTCGCTTTTTGCGGACAAATTTGACAGGCAACCTGAATTTACCCAATATGGAACCATGCTAAATACGATCAAATATTCCCTTCCTGATGAGATAGAAACCGATTTGCAAGGCGAGATCGCTCGTTGGCACGACAATGGTAAAGTTTCTCGCATCTGGGCAAAAGACGCCAGTGTCTGGACCGGTGACGATGAGGCAAAATGGCTTGGCTGGCTCGATATTGTAGGTCAGGAATTAGGCGATCTCGATAAGTATCGCAGCTATTACAAGGACATTTCCGAAGCAGGTTTCGCAGATGTTCTGCTGCTCGGCATGGGCGGCTCGTCTTTGTGCCCCGAGGTCCTCGCGATGACCTTCGGCAAGGCAAATTTTCATATTCTCGACTCGACGGTTCCGGCGCAAGTTAAAGCTGTCGAGAATAAAATAAACCTCGAAAAAACTCTCTTCATTGTTGCCAGTAAATCTGGCTCGACGCTCGAACCTAATTGTTTCAAACAGTATTTCTTTGAGCGAGTCGCTGAAAAAGTTGGACGTGAAAATGCAGGGCAACAATTCGTCGCGATCACCGACCCGGGCTCGAAGATGGAGCAGATCGCAAAGGACGATAATTTTCGCCACATCTTTTACGGCAAGCCTGAGATCGGTGGACGATTTTCTGCCCTATCCGCATTTGGCATGACTGCGGCTGCCTCGATGGGACTCGATGTAGAGCAGTTCCTTCGGCGGGCAAATGAAATGGTCGAGGCCTGCAAGAATGCCGCCCCAAACGAAAATCCCGGAGCACTGCTCGGGACTGTACTCGGCGTCTGTCACAGCGCGGGCCGCGAAAAGCTAACTATTTTTACTTCGCCCGAAATTCACGATCTCGGAGCCTGGCTTGAGCAATTGATCGCCGAATCAACAGGCAAGAATGGAGTTGCGATCATTCCGGTTGACCGTGAACCGATGCAGTCAGCCGAGAGTTATGGTAATGATCGTGTTTTTGCATTTTTGAGCGTTAAGGGCGGCAATAATTTTGATGCTGAGTTCGGTGTAGTGACTACTGCTGGACATCCTGCTGTTAAGATCGAACTCGATTCAATAGACACTCTCGGACAAGAGTTTTTCCGCTGGGAATTTGCGACCGCAGTTGCAGGTTCGATAATGAAAATAAATCCTTTCAACCAACCCGATGTCGAAGCAGCAAAGATCGAGGCTCGAAAAATAACTGACGAATATGAAAAGACAGGTTCGCTGCCCGACGAAACACCATTCTTTGAGGAGAACGGTGTTTCTTTATTTACGAGTGATGAATACGCAGCCACGCTGACAGCAGCAACCAGCGAAAGATCACTAAAAAACATTCTTGACACACATGTCGGAAATGTTGTCGAAGACGACTATTTCGGCTTGCTTGCCTACATCGAGATGGAGCCGGAAAATTGGAAACTGCTCGATGCCATTCGCGAAAGTGTTCTACATCGAACTGACGCGGCAACTTGTCTGGGATTTGGCCCGCGTTTTCTGCATTCGACCGGACAGGCTTACAAAGGCGGTGCAAACAATGGCGTGTTTTTGCAGGTCACCTCGGACGACGCTTTTGATCTGGCGGTTCCCGGTCAAAAATATACATTCGGCGTTGTAAAAGCGGCACAGGCGCGGGGCGATTTTCAGGTCTTGCTAGATCGCGGACGCCGCGCTTTAAGAGTACATTTGGGGATCGATGTCCAAAAAGGTCTAGCGCATTTAGCGTCGTTTATCCGAGGCATCCGCTAGAACTTCGAAAGGCTTAACCGGCTTTGGAGGAAGGGTAATGAATTTTCGCGTCGATGCTGCTTCCTGTTTCTTGATCTCTTGATATATTGCGTCCATATCGTAATCGAATTTGGCCGCGAATTCGTCGCGTGCTTTTCGCACCTCTTCTACGATCTTATCTTTCCACATATTATCTAATCTCCAAGCAACTCTTCCGGCGTACAAATCACAGGGGCGGCAAAACCTATCGCACTGCAGAGTCTTCTAATTTCATTCTGCATCTTCGCATTTGCTATGTGCCTGCAATTCCAAGTAAGCAGAAAATCCATTCCACGTGATGCGGCTACAGCTATGTGAAACGCGTCCGTTTGAGCTTTCTCCGGTAAAGGGCCGCGTTTAACCAAAGTCCGCCCAAGCTCCAAAGCATCCTCGCTAACTGTCAACAACTGCACCTCATTAAGAGCATTGAGCCTGAGTTCGGCCATTTCGGGATCTC
>JBGARA010000054.1:0-26818 GCA_044230475.1 Pyrinomonadaceae bacterium
ACCAATTCATCGAGTATCCCGCGCAGCTTTTCGGGCTGAATGCCATAGACCTCGACATCCCAGTCCTTAGGCTCAAGCCCCATCAACTCGTCACGCACACACCCGCCGACAAGCATCGCCCGCCCACCGTCATCTCGGACGGCCCGGGCTAAATGCAACATCCTGTCCGGTGCTTTTGTCATGTGGCCATCAAATAAGACAGACAGGATAAGCAGAATGGTTCCTACGTATCCTGTCTATCCGGTGTCGAGATTACATTAACGCAGCCGCTTCCGAAGATATTCCTGCAACGCATCAACACCTACCCGTTCCTGTTTCCACGTGTCGCGGTCGCGGACTGTTACGGCTTTGTCGACTAGCGATTCGTGGTCGACGGTGACGCAGAACGGCGTGCCGATCTCATCCTGGCGGGCGTAGAGTTTGCCGATGCCGCCGGTATCGTCATAAACGGCACGCATCGAGGGCTGCAGTTCGCGTTTCAAGTTCCTGGCCATCGTCACGATCTCGTCATTGTTTTTTGCAAGCGGCAAAACGGCGACCTTGATCGGCGCGAGTGACGGTTTGAGTTTCAGGATGACACGGACCTCGCCTTTGTCGTTCGTCTTTTCGGTATAGGCGTCCATCATCACGGCGAGCAGCGTGCGGTTGACGCCGATCGAAGGCTCGATGATGTACGGGTAGAAACGCTCGTTCGTCGTCGGGTCGAAGTACGAAAGGTCTTCGGTCGAGTCGGGATTGATGCGTTTTCCTTCGGCGTCTTCGGGCTTCTTCGAGTGAACGCGAAGATCGAAATCCGTCCGGTTGGCTATACCCATAAGTTCGTCCCACTGTTTCGTCTCGTCCTCGCGTTCGGGGAAAAAACGGTAGAGAATATCGACCGTGCGCTCGCTGTAATGAGCAAGCTCCTCTTTTTTCTGCTCGTAGTGAAAGAGATTCTCTTTCGAAATTCCCAGCGACTGGATCCACGCGTCAAAACCGTCGATCCACTCCTGGTGCGCTGCTCCCGCGTCGGAGGGACGAACGAAATACTCGACCTCCATCTGCTCGAATTCGCGCGTGCGAAAGATGAAATTGCCCGGCGTCACTTCGTTGCGAAACGCCTTGCCGATCTGAGCGATACCGAACGGCAGTTTGCGGCGCGAAGTGTCGAGCACGTTCTTGAAATTAACAAAGATGCCCTGCGCAGTCTCGGGCCTGAGATAAGCCAGAGCGGTCGGATCGTCATCCGCCGAAGCCGCTCCGACCGTCGTGCGAAACATCAGATTGAACGGCTTAGGGTCTGTCCAATTCACTTCTCCGCATTCGGGGCATTTAGTTCCCATCCATTGAAGTGCATTGAAAGGCTGAGGCTGTTGTGAAATTGTTTCAAGCTGGGCCGGACTTGCGGACTCCTCCACAAATTTATCGTAGCGATAGCGGGACTTGCAGGCGCGACAATCGGTCATTGGATCGCTAAACGTGTCTTCGTGGCCCGAATACCTCCAGACCAGCCGATTCTGGATGATCGACGAATCGAGCCCTTCGATGTCATCGCGCTCGTAAACGAGCCAGTTCCACCAGCTTTGCTTGATGTTATTGGCCAACTCAACGCCCAGCGGCCCGTAATCCCACGACGACCCAAGCCCGCCGTAAATATCCGAAGCCGGAAAAACAAACCCACGGCGTTTTGACAACGATACAATAGTTTCAATGTTAGGTGCAGACATAGTTTGTAGATGGTAACCGTGAAAAGTAAGTAGTTTACAGTTTCCAATTGCAGTTTTCCACTTACAGGTCGCACCGTCCCAAATCGGGGAAAGCGGCTAACTATTCTACCTGGTGATATGTTATCGAGATTTTTTGTTGCCAAGCTTCCCAAGCCGTTTGGGACATCTTAGTTCACTAACTCCTGCGGGAACCATAGCACTTTGCCCGGCGCGGACGATTTGGATTGTTCTTTTCTCAACCGCGCAGCTGCCAGCAGGACATTTGGTGTTTCACCGTCATTGCCGAAGGCGGCCCAGCCAGAGTTTAATTCGACCTCGACTGATTCGTTGCCGTTGATCTTAAGTCGCCTCCCGAAAAAGCCTGTGTGGATACGAGCGATTATCTCGTGTGAGATCTCTTTCGACGCGGTGGGCAGTATGGCAAGAAATTCGTCACCTGTTGCCCGTGCGAGAAAGTCCATCTGCCGCAGGTTGTCCTTGATTATCTGCGACACAAAGCTCAGCACATGGTCGCCCGCCGCGTGCCCATATTTTTGATTGATCTCGTCAAAATTTTTGATGTCGAGCGCAAGCACGGTCAGCGGGCGTTCGTCACGATTTCGCAGCGTTTCGGCGATCTGATTTTCGAGCACGAGGTTTAAGGCACGCTCATTTGGCAGATCAGTGGTACTGTCAGTCATCGCGTTCGAAAGGCTCTTTTCAAGCGAGATCGAACTTGCGACAAGCGGCGCAACCCGCACGCCGATGGCTTCGAACAGTACGGCATCGGAGTCCGTCGGTTTGTTGTCCTTGTCAAAATAGAGGCACAGGACCCCGAAAGGCTCGGCTCCTGCAAGCATTGGAATAACCGCAACGTTATCTGAAGCCGTCTCGGCTATATCTACGTTATGTTTGGAAAACGCGGTCCCAACTGGTCTGTCCGTCAAACTGTGTACCCTATTTTTGATCCGCCCGGCATCGTCACCATCGGTTTCGGCTGCGTAGAGATGAGTACCTGTTTCATCCAAAAGGAAAAGAGCCGACGTGCGAAATGGTGTGAGCAGACGAACGCGGTTGGACACCAGCCGGAACATATCAGCCGCTTTGATCGAGCCGGAAAAGAACTCGCTTGCTTCCTCGAGAGAGCGAAGCCCACTTTCGCTTTTAGTGTCGCGATCGAGATCGGCGGCGGCCTTTGCGGCGGTCGCGGCCGCACGCCTGCTCTGCCAAAGATGCAGACAGACGCAGGCTAGCAAAAACCCCGCGATTATTCCAGAAAAGCCGCGCGTTTTTGCTTCGATCTCGATATGCGAATTTGCCAGCGCAAACGCAAAAAAGATCGCCGTCAACGACACAAGCAGGAATAAGACCTGCGAATGCGTGATCTGACGCGTAGCATCTCCAAGCGGAGAATGTCGGTTGACACTTTTCATTTTTGGTCGAAATTCGGGAAAAATGGGGTAAAAAACGGGAGTTTTTTTCCTGTTTATAAATTAACTTTTTGGCTGAAATAAAGTCAATATTTTATTTCTCAGCCAATAAACATCGGCCTTCTGTGAAAATACGGCAGGGGCGTAAAATTGAGAAGCGAAAATTTACGAAAAAATGATGATCTTTATGTAAATTTGGGGTTGACTATTTCGTCAGTAATCACATATATTGTCGTTTGCTCTGAATAAGAAAGAGTTCGGAGCAAAACGGCTGTGTTCCGATCGGCCGAACCTAGTAAATAGGCAATTTAATACTTTGAGAAAAAGACAGGAGTTTATAAACAAAATGACAAAGGTAATCGTACTTTCAACAGTTCTTGGTTTGAGCGCATTGGGCATGGCGTGCGGCGAAGCACCGGCAAACAACACACCGGCAAAGCCGGCAAACGTTGCTCCGGTTAACATCGCTCCCGCATCGAATGTTGCTCCAGCAACAAACGTTGCTCCGGCAACCAACATGGCACCTGCAAACGCAGCTAAACCGGCAAACGCAGCTGCTCCAGCGAACGCAATGAAGCCGGGTGATGCGAAAGCACCTGCAAATACCTCGGCAGCAAACGCAACGAAGAAATAGTTTTATTTCTCGAACGTTTTGGAAAAAGCACTCCGTTCTCGGACGGGTGCTTTTTTCTTTGTTTCCGAGCGTTTGACTTAATTGCGTTCGCGGACTATATTGTGCATTGACGCGAACTGCTCACTACAGATTGTGTTCAAGATATCAATTTAGAACTTTGAAAAAGACAGGAGAGTCCAAATTATGAAAAGAATTGTTACCCTAGTAGCCATTCTCGTAGCAGGTGCTATGGCAATGGCTTGCGGCGGAGACGTAAAGAACACCGCTGCCAACACCATGGCTAATGCTAACAAGATGGCCGCGAACGCTATGAGTGCTGCAAATAGTGCCATGAGTGCCGCAAACAACGCCATGAACACTGCGTCAAATGCAATGAGCCAGGCCGGCAATGCCATTAACGCTGCGGCAAATGCAATGAAACCTGCAAACGCAGCCGCACCGGCAGCCAACGCGAATGCAGCAACCAAAAAGTAGTGTCTCGGATATTCCGAACTTACAAAAGGCTCGACCGTCTAGATCGATCGGGCCTTTTTTATTGGACATGAGATATTATATCTGAAATATGCAGACCACCTTCGGTCATGCTATCAAGTAATTAAGCTCGTCTTCAGTTGTAGCTGGCGGCTGACATACAAAATTCTCACAAACGTAAGCGGACGGCTTCCCTTCTACCATTTCACGTCCTTTCAAAAAAGGAACAACCGTAGCATCCTCTTCTGGATCAGATGCCAATGCAATAACCGCATCAGGCAAATATCTCTTCAGGATATTGCGTTCGAGTTCATTGCCTCTTTCACCTATTACCGCTATCTCTTTAGTAGCAACCAGATGGAATTCCATCGCCGACAAGGCGCGGCCAAACCCTTGCGGGTAACGACGCATTTGAGAAGCAGTCAGGCGAAGCACGGTTATTGCAAATCTTTCATATCTGTCGTCACCAACCAACTTTGCCAATCTGAGCAACACGTCCGCAGCAACTGAATTTCCCGAGGGCGTCGCATTGTCGTAAAAGTCCTTGTTGCGGACGATCAGCTCCTCATGATCATTCGAGGTAAAGAAAAAACCGCCATTTACCTCATCCCAAAACTCTGTGATCATTAGATCGGCAAGCCGCTTTGTCTCGTTGAGATATTTGATATCACCAGAAACCTGATAAAGCACGATCAATCCGTCTGCGACATTTGCATAGTCCTCAACGTAACCATTCAGCTTCGATACTCCGTCTTTCCACGTTCGGAGCAGCCGTCCATTATTCTGCAATTGAGTCTTAATGAACTCCGCATTATTCTTTGCGACCTGAAGATATTTATCATTGCCAAGAACAGCCGCCGCATCAGCAAAAGCCGCAAGCATCAAGCCGTTCCATGCGGTCAGGACTTTCTCATCACGATGCGGTTTGACCCGATTTTCACGTTCGGCAAATAACTTCGCACGAGCAGTTTCAAACCCGGGCTCTATAGCCACCGCGTTCTTAACATTAAGGATGCTCTTGCCCTCAAAATTGCCACTGGCGGTCACATCAAAATACGAACAAAACTCACTTGCCTCGTCCTGACCCAGTACAGCTTCGATCTCTTCCGGTGTCCAGACAAAGAACTTCCCTTCTTCGCCTTCGCTGTCCGCATCCTGTGTTGAATAGAAACCGCCTGATTCGTCCAGCATTTCCCGTCGCACATATTCCAAAGTTTCGACAGCGATCTGCTTGTAAAATTCATCGCCGGTCACTTGATATGCATGAAGATAAACTCGTATCAACTGAGCATTGTCATACAGCATCTTCTCAAAATGCGGCACCAGCCAGATCGCATCAACCGCATAACGGTGAAAGCCGCCGCCAAGCTGATCGTAAATACCGCCGCGTGCCATCTTGTCGAGAGTAAATGTAACGATCGACAAAGCCTTGTCGTCGCCGGTACGATGATGGTATCGGAGCAAAAATTCAAGCGACATCGCCGGTGGAAATTTTGGTGCTCCGCCAAAGCCGCCATTCACCGTATCGAACGTTCGCGTAAAACTCGAAAACGCAGCGTCCAGCAAATCGGTCGAAAGTCCGCCGGATGCGGCCTCGACTATGCTCATCCGCCGTAGTTCGCCAACAATATCGTTTGCAGAATTTTCCAGTTCGTCACGCTTTGTCCTATAGGTTTCAGCGATACTCAGCAAGATCTGCTGCCAACTAGCCATTCCGTATCGCGGCGAAGGTGGAAAATATGTTCCGCCAAAAAAAGGCCGTTTGTCGGGCGTGAGAAACACGTTCATCGGCCAGCCGCCTCGCCCTGTGGTCAGCTGGACAAAATTCATATAGATCTGATCGACATCGGGCCGTTCTTCCATATCGACTTTGATATTGATGAAATGCTCGTTCATGATCACAGCCGTGGCCTCGTCCTCGAACGACTCATGCTCCATCACATGACACCAATGACACGCTGAATAGCCAATACTCACAAGCACCGGCTTGTCTTCCGCCATCGCCCGTTCAAAAGCCTCGTCTCCCCACGGGTACCAATCCACAGGATTGTGAGCATGTTGAAGCAGGTACGGACTGGTTTCATTGATCAGATGATTTGTAAATTTAGATGCATTTCCCATTACAAGTATTGTTTCACGTCGCAATAATTTTTTGAAACCCGGTTCTATTTCTGCTATATTATGAAAATTAATTCATTCATATGACCTCGCGTTGCATATCAAAACTCAGTCCCATGAAGCAGCGTGCGAATCTCTTCGCCGGTGATTAATCTTTCTTAAGCTGTGACTTCAAATCTGCGCTAGTTTTGTCTTTCGCTAACGGCGCTTACTTTTCACTTTAGACTTAAGGAGTAAAATCATGACACCGACACAAGAACTACAAAGACCCTCCATCAAGACCGAATTACCCGGACCGAAATCACGCGAGATCATCGATGCCGATTCGCGTTACGTCACGCCAAGTTATCCGCGGCCGGATTACAAACTCGTCGTCGACCACGCAAGCGGCGTTTGGATCACCGATCCTGATGGCAATTCCTTCCTCGACTGCAACGCTGGCGTCGCAGTTTGCTCAACAGGCCATTGCCATCCGGAAATAGTCGCGGCTATCCAAAAACAGGTCAGCGAGCTGATCCATCTTTGCGGTACGGATTTCTACTACCGCCACATGCCTGAACTAGGCAAGAAATTGGAAGAAATTTGCCCGATTGATGGCCCAACAAGGACACACTTTGGTAATAGCGGAGCCGAAGCTATCGAGACTGCTTTGAAAGTCGCGATGTATCATACGCGACGGCAAAAGTTCATCTCATTTTTCGGTTCGTTCCACGGCAGGACGCTCGGAGCTTTGAGTTTGACGAGTTCCAAAAAAGCGCAGCGTCTTGGCTTCATGCGGCAGGCTCTTGACGTAACCCACGTGCCTTATCCTAACTGTTACCGTTGCCCATTCAATCTTGGTAAATGCGACGACGGTTCCTGCTGCCTGGGAACTGTCGATTGGATCGAGAAAACCTTATTCAATACCACCACGCCACCGGAGGAAGTGGCTGGCATCATACTTGAGGTCGTTCAGGGTGAAGGCGGTTACATTCCGGCACCTCCGGAGTTTGTAAAAGAGCTGCGCCGCATATGTGACGAACACGGCATCATGCTTATCATTGACGAAGTGCAATCCGGAATGGGCCGCACGGGCAAGATGTTCGCTCTCGATCATCATCCGGGCATTAAAGCAGACATCATGTGCCTCGCCAAGGGCCTCGGCTCCGGAATGCCTATCGGAGCGTGTATTGCCCGCGCGGACATAATGGACTGGCACAAGGGAGCTCATGCTTCGACGTTTGGAGGCAATCCGGTAGCTTTGACCGCTGCACTAAAAACTATCGAGTTACTCGAGGGCGGCCTCGTCGATAACAGCCGTGAGGTCGGGGCTTATCTCGAAGCAGGTTTGCGTAAACTGATGGATAAATACGATTGTATCGGTGATGTTCGCGGTCTTGGAATGATGCTGGGCGTCGAGTTCGTCAAAGACAAAACAACCTTGGAGCCTGCTCCGGAGCTTCGTGATGCAATCGAGATGGAATGTTATAACCGTGGCCTGATCATTCTCGGCTGCGGTGCAAATGCCATTCGCTGGTCACCGCCCTTGATCCTGACAAAGGAAAATGTCGATGTTGCCCTGTCAATCTTTGACGAAGCTGTCTCGGCATCTCTCTAGTGTTTATTTTCGGCAACTCGCTCGTCGTCTTTACTGGGCGATCGTGTGAAAGATAAAGACCAGAAAGGCGTCCCCTAAACGGGGAACGCCTTTTCTTACTTTCGGTCAAGCACCGTCCTTCTGGCGTTCAAATAGACGCAGTTACTCTTGAAGGGAAAATACCTCTCTTAAAACCCGTAACCGCGAACACGTGCATTTCCGATGTTAAAGCCGCCTACGAAAGCGTTTGTTTGAAACACTGCATTGAGAGCAGTGGCAGCCTCTTGCCTCAAGGTCACCGCAACGCCGTTCAAAACAACTCGATCAATTCGCGACTCCGCCGAACCCGCGGGAAGCTGCAGATCAAAAAGCGGTATCCGCCCAACCACAGTGCCATTTGCGGAAACAAGACCCGTGAGCACTATACTTGCCCCGGTTGTGTCAATGATAAAACTCCTGAGCCTAACCTGTGTACTTCCTCTGGTCAACGTCAGTCCGCCATTGTGCAGAATCTCACCTTTCAAAGTTTGAGCGTCCAACGTTCCATCCGTGATCGGGAAAGTAGCCCTACCAGACCTAAGGGTAGCGGGAAAAATACGTCCGGGGGAGATGTTTAGCTCAGTTAGGGCAGAAACGAAATCGGAGCTTAGGTCAACCGCAGTATGCCCGGAAAACAGTTCGATCTGGGACGAGTTCTGTCCTGAAGGAATCTCTTTTGTCTGAGCAAAGGTCAGCCCAACCGAGAACGCGAATATAGCTATCAAAATAAGTACTTTCTTCATTCTGTAAACTCCTTAAACTTTAGAATATTGATATACGAAATTTCGTATCAATAGCTATTTCGGTCACTTTCAGAAACCGGATTCACAGGAAAGAAAAAAGAGACTGCCTTTTCAGACAGCCTCCTTGTTAAATGCTCAAGCTGTAATTCTTAACTCTTAACTTTCTTGATCTCATCGATCATTACGGGAAGAGCTTCAAACAGATCGCCGACGATTCCGTAATCGGCAATATCAAATATCGGTGCTTCTGAATCTTTGTTAACAGCGACGATCGTGCCGGCGTTTTTCATTCCAACAATATGCTGGATCGCTCCTGAGATGCCAAGAGCAATGTACACCTTCGGGGCGACCGTCTGTCCCGAAGAACCTATCTGTCGATCAATCGGCAGCCATTCGCTGTCGCAGATCGGACGTGAAGCCGCAAGGTCAGCTCCTAGAACATCTGCAAGCTGTTGGGCGATGGCAATGTTCTCCTGCGATTTAATACCGCGCCCGACGGCGACGATTACTTCAGATTTTGTAAGATCAACCGAAGCTTTCGCTTCCTGAAACGGAGCTTCGGGTGTCATGCGTATCTCGCCAACGGCTACATCTATGGTCTCGACCGCTGCACTTCCCTTTTCAGCGTTATCACCGCGAAAAGCCCCCGACTGAAACGTCACAAAGTACGGAGTCTGGCCGCTCATCGTGACATCGGCATCAAGTTTTCCGAGGAAGATCCGGCGTGTCAGCACAAGCTTCCCACCGTCGGCTTTATAACGAATACAATCGCCGACAACTTCTCTGCCAAGTCTCGCCGCAACCTTCGGGGCAAAATCGCGAACTTGGTAGGTGTGAGACATGACAACGTATTGCGGACTAGTAGCTTTGATGACCTGTTCCCAAGCCTCTGCATACCCGTCAGGCGTATACGTGCCAAGCTTTTCATTTTTAGCAACGATTACCTTTTCGAGGTTATAGCCTGCAATCTCTTGTGCAAGCGAGCAGTCTTTATCACAGGGCAAAACTGCAGAGACCTTTAATCCAAGATCTTTCCCTATGCTCTGCGCCGCGGTAATGGCTTCCAGTGAAGTCTTATTAAGTACGCAGTCTTTATGTTCGATAAATACCAGGATCATATAGCACGCACCTCCGTTCTCAACTTTTCAACCAATTCAACGGCACCTGCTTTAGCGTCGCCGTTACCGAGCATCTGCGTCTGTTTTGTCTTCAGAGGCATATACACTCTTTCGATCTTTGCAGCGGAGACAAAGGCGGCGACCGATGGCGTAACCTCTTTAATTTCTTTACTTTTCGCCGCCATGATGCCCTTGAGCGAAGCATATCGAATTTGCGAAATTCCCGATTGTATCGTCATCAGAGCAGGCAGCTTGTATGTGAACCACTGATACCAACCGCTCTCAAGCTCACGCTTCACACGAAGCGAATCGCCAAGACTTGCACGATCCACCTCGATCACGATCGTCGCGTGCGGTATGCCAAGCAACTCTGCAAGGATCACACCGGTCTGACCGTAGCTCGCATCGTCGGACTGCAAACCAGTGAACACAAGATCGGCTTTCTCATCGCAAATGGCGTCCGCGATAGTCGAAGCGATTTGATAAGCAGAAAGCGACTTGCTGTCATCAACAACGACGTGTATAGCTCGATGGGCTCCGCGGGCTAGAGCATCTTTGAGGACAGCCTTTGCGCCCTGTGGCCCAAGAGTGCAGACGACAACTTCCCCTTCACCTTTCGCTTCGACGGTTCTCAGTGCCTCTTCAAGAGCATAACCGTCAGACTCATTCGTCTGTTGCGATACATCTGCTTCATTTATCCATTTCTCGTCGCCGGCGATGCGCAGAACAGCATCTTTATTGGCGACTTGTTTCATTAAAACAATTATCTTCATATTCCTAATAGTGCGGAAGCCCGCAAATAAGCCAGGCGCAACACTCAACTTTGAGCTTACGACCTTGCTTACGCGCGGACTTCTGCATCATTATCACTCACTAAATCGCTTAAATATCAAACACGCATTCGTCCCGCCGAAACCAAAATTGTTAGACAGAACGTAATCAACCTTAGCGTCTCGAGGTGCGTTAGGTATGTAATCGAGGTCACAATCCGGGTCCGGGAATTCGTAGTTGATCGTCGGCGGAAGTTTGTTTTCCATGACCGCCTTAACTGAAAAGACGGCTTCGAGACCGCCTGCCGCACCAAGCGCATGACCCGTCATCGACTTCGTCGAACTAACGGGAATCTTGTAAGCGTGCTCACCAAAGACTTTCTTGATTGCGAGCGTTTCGAACTTGTCGTTATACGGAGTAGACGTCCCGTGGGCATTAATATAGCCAACTTCTTCCGGCATAATTCCCGCGTCCTTTATCGCCCTTTGCATCACGCGCACCGCGCCAGATCCCGTCTCGTCGGGCATAGTCACATGAAAAGCGTCACCGCTCATACCATAACCAACGATCTCAGCAAGGATATTCGCTCCGCGGGCCTTCGCAAACTCAAGCTCTTCAAGGATCATCAATCCCGCACCTTCGCCAATTACAAAACCGTCGCGCTCGAGATCAAATGGGCGTGAAGCATGCTTAGGATCATCATTTCGCGACGAAAGAGCCCGCATCGAAGCAAAACCTGCTACGGACATAGGTGTAATCGCGCTTTCGGCACCGCCGCAGATCATCGCATCAGCGTCACCGCGTTCGATCAATCGAAAACTATCACCGATCGCATGCGCACCGGCAGAACACGCCGTTGCGGTCGCCGAATTCGGTCCTTTAGCTCCGTGACGAATCGAAACATTTCCCGCAGCGAGATTAACGATCGCCGAAACGATGAAGAACGGCGATACGCGATCGGGTCCGCCTGTCAAGAGCTTTTCGTGTTCACGCTCAATTGCCCAGAAATCACCGATTCCCGAGCTGATGTACGTGCCGACCATGTCCGCATTCGACTCGTCAATGACTAGACCGCTGTGCTTCATCGCCTCGTCCGACGCGGCCAAAGCGAAGTGCGTAAACGCGCCCATTCGTCTAGCTTCCTTCTTATCAAGGAAACTCAGCGGGTCGAAGTTCTTCACCTCGCACGCAAATTTGGTCGAGAACTTCTCGGCGTCGAATTTCTTTATGTAATCGGCGCCGTTCTCGCAATTCATCAACGCGCTCCAGGTTGACGGCACGTCGTTTCCACATGCCGTGACCAACCCGAGTCCTGTAACTACTACTCGACGTCTCATAAGCTTAGAGTCCGGGCCTCAGCCCGTAAGCACGCAATAGAATCGCACACTCTGAACTTTACCCCTTATGCTGCTCGACATACGCGTAAGCATCGCGAACGGCCTGGATCTTTTCAGCATCTTCGTCGGGAATTTCGATATCGAATTCCTCTTCGAATCGCATCACTAATTCAACGAGGTCGAGCGAATCCGCACCAAGGTCCTCGATGAAACGAGCATTTTCTGTAACTTCCGCTTCATCGACTCCAAGTTCGTCAACGATGATCTGTTTGATCTTATCCTGTACTTCTGACATATTTTCTCCTGTATTTTTTATTGCGTTTCTAAAGTATTTCTCAAACCCTCAGTATTTTCAATGTTGGTATAGGCTACATCTTTGCATATCTGCCTCACCAATCCTGTCAAGACCTTGCCTGGGCCGATCTCGATAAAATTATCAACCCCGCTAGCCGTCAGATTCTCTACCGTCTGCAGCCACCGCACAGGCGATGAAACCTGTCGCGTTAATTTATCACAAACCGTAGCTGCATCACTATTCACCAACGCATCAACATTATGCAAGATTGGAAAGGCGAAATCCCCGTAATCAATCGCTACAAGATCAGTCGCAAGCCGATCCTGGGCCGGCATCATTAACGCACAATGAAATGGAGCAGAGACATTCAATTTTATCGCTCGTTTTGCCCCTTTCTCCTTCAACATTTCGCAGGCACGCTCTACTGCTTCCACATTTCCAGCGATGACGACTTGCGAAGGTGAATTTATATTTGCGGGACTGCAAACTTGTCCGTGAGCAACTTCCACACAGACGGTTTGTATGGTGTCGACATCAAGCCCCATGATCGCGGCCATCGCCCCTACTCCGACCGGCACGGCTTCCTGCATATACGTTCCACGGCTTCTGACAGTTCGCACAGCATCGGCAAAATCCAAGACGCCCGCCACAACCAACGCAGAATATTCGCCCAGACTGTGTCCGGCGACATAATCAGGTTCCGATAGACCTTCCGCCAGGGCAGCATGATAAGCAGCAACTGATGCGGTTAGGATCGCGGGCTGAGTATTCGCGGTAAGCTGCAGATCGGCTTCATCTCCCGAAAAACACATCTCCGACAGCGAAAAACCCAACGCATCGTCGGCCGCCTCAAAAACCTCGCGAGCCGCAGTAAAATTGTCAAACAGATCTTTTCCCATTCCAACAGCCTGCGAGCCTTGTCCAGGAAAAATGTAAGCTCTTTTACCCATTAGAATTGAATGACCGTTGCCCCCCAAGTCACGCCGCCGCCGAAGGCGGTTAACACTACCAGATCTCCCTCTTTGATCTTGCCGCTCTCCAAACACTCATCCAAAGCTATAGGGATCGAAGCCGAGGAAGTATTGCCTGTCTGGGCAATGTTCGAATAAACCTTATCTTCCGACACTCCAAGACGCGACGCCACCGCATCAGTAATACGTTGATTAGCCTGATGCGGAATGATCATTGCGACTTCGTCTATGCTGCGTCCAGCCTTTTCAAGCATTTCAAGTGAAATGTCTGCCATCGAACGCACGGCAAGCTTAAAAATCTCGTTGCCTTTCATCGTGAAATAGTGCATTCGGTTATCGATTGTTTCGTGCGAAGTGCCAAATTTCGTACCGCCGCCGCGGGCATAAAGAGATTCTTCGTATCGTCCATCCGAACGAATTTTAGTAGCCAATATTCCTTTCCCGCTCTCGACAGGCCCTAAAACCGCCGCACCTGCTCCGTCGCCAAAGATAACGCATGTTGAGCGGTCACTATAATCAACGTATTTAGTCAAAACCTCGGCCCCGATAACCAAAGCATAACGGATCTGCCCCGTGCGGATCATCGATTCAACCATCGTTATGCCATAGATAAACCCCGAACAAGCCGCAAAAACGTCCATTCCAGCTGCATTCTCACATCCAAGCTCAGCCTGGATAAGGCAACCGGTTGAAGGTAAGATCTGATCGGGGGTTGTAGTGGCGCAGATAATGATATCGATGTCTTTCGACTCGATTCCCGCACGACCAATTGCCTGACGAGCCGCTTTGACAGCAAACTGCGAAGTGTATTCATCGGCTGCGGCCTTATGCCTTTGCTTGATACCTGTGCGCGTAGTTATCCATTCATCGTTGGTGTCAACGATCTTTTCCAGATCGGCATTCGTTAAAATACCTTCCGGATAAGCGTGTCCCATCCCGATGATTCCCGCGTTTTGTGTCATTAAATGGATTCCAGATTTTAGATCTTAGATTTCAGATTATCCGATTGATTTTTTCAATCGCAAATTTCAAATCGAAAATCGCAAATTTGTTTATTCCGCGTTTTTGACGTCAATGATCTTTCGGCCTTTATAAGTTCCGGTTTTAGCATCGATGCGGTGCGGCATCTTTGCTTCACCTGAATCTTTGTCCGTGTAGAACTGCGGCGTTTTGAGTGAGTCATGTGCACGGCGAGTGCGCGTGCGTGCATGTGAATGTCGTCGTTTTGGATTTGGCATAACTAATTTAAATTCCTCAGAGCCGCCCAACGAGGGTCTATCTCATTATCGGCACATTTACAATCTATCAAATTTAGGTTCTCACCGCATTTTGGGCACAAACCTTTACAATCTTCTTTGCAAAAAATCTGTTCAGGCAGATCAAGCAATAACTGCTCACGAACTACCTCAGCAATATCGACCTTGCCGTCAATCACAAACGACTCATCGAGGTCTTCGCTGCCGACCTCGATCTCATGAGTACGCGGCTCATTTACGGCGTCCACAAAAACATCCTCAAACGAAATGTCAATGTGCTTGGCCACCAACTCGAGGCATCTGGTGCAGTTAAGCAAAAGATCGGCGCCTATCCTTCCGCGGATGTGCGCTTTTCCGTCAACACGCTGCGTCTCGCCGGCAAATTCAGCTTTGCCAACGAGATTGGCGTTCTCACCTTCAAGATCGATCTCGCCAGGATCGAAGGCGATCACAAGTGCCTTCGCAATTTTTCCAACACTGGCCAGATCGATGATCATTGTCAATAAATGCCTTTATGAACCGAAAGGCAAAGGGTTAATTATAGTATCTGAGCCAAGAGTGTCAAACAAATGAAAGCGTAAACGTCATTCTCCATGTGCCGAACCGACCGCCTCATCGAGCGTCTTGAAGCCCTTTTCTTTCAATATCGAGGCCAAACCCGCATTGATCTCGTTGGCAAATGACGGCCCACCATAAATAAAGCCTGTATAAGCCTGGATCAACGAAGCACCGGCCGCGATCTTTGCAAAGGCATCCTCAGCCGTAAAAATGCCCCCGACGCCGATTATCGGCAATTGACCTCTTGACTGGCGAAATATGGTCGAAACAACCTCGTTGGAACGCTTTGTCAAGGGTTTTCCGCTCAATCCGCCTGCCCCGATCTGCTCTAAGTCCCTTGAAACCAGGCCTTCCCTAGAGACCGTCGTGTTTGTCGCGATGATACCCGAGATCTCGTATCGCAAAGCAACATCGACGATAGCTTCTATCTCGGCATCCGTAAGATCTGGGGCTATTTTCACGAGCAAAGGCTTGGCTCCGAGTTCAACATTTCTTTTTTTCAACGCCCCAAGCAGTTCTTCCAAACTATCTGACCGCTGTAATGCTCTCAGGTTCGGTGTGTTGGGTGATGAGATATTGACCACAACATAGTCCGCGACGCCATGAATGGTCTCAAAACATTTAAGGTAGTCCTCCATTGATTCTTCATTCGGAATGTCCTTATTCCTGCCTATATTCACGCCGACGACACATTTTCGAGCGAGATTCTTCAAGCGTTCGGCAAGAACTACTGAACCGTCGTTGTTGAACCCAAGGCGATTGATCAACGCCTGGTCCTCCGGCAAACGAAACATACGCGGCTTTGGATTTCCGGGCTGAGGTTTATGGGTAACAGTGCCGACCTCAACAAAACCAAACCCCAGAGCCGCAAGCTGATTGACAACGATCCCGTTCTTATCAAATCCGGCCGCAATCCCAAGCGGATTTGCGAATTTCAAACCAAATCTCTCGATTTCTCGGAACTTGACGGTTGATCCGCCTGAGGCCACTCCCGCGAGGCCAAGCTGCAGTGCCTTTACGCCAAAATCGTGAGCTCGTTCGGCTGGAAGTCCAAACAAAACAGGACGAATGAGTTTTTGCCAAAGCTTTGACATATTGAATCTTTAGATTTTAGTTAAACACGCAGGTTGGCAAAACTTCCAGTTCTCTATACTTTTAACTTTAGGCGACGCTTTGTTACAATCACCATTCGAATGGCAGACGAATTACATTTGGTTGAGAAATCCCGGATCATGGATTCGACGGCGATGAAGCGTGCCCTTAGGCGGCTCGCTACGGAGATCGTTGAAAAAAATAACGGGCCCGACAATCTTTACATTGTTGGGATCCGTCGTCGTGGTGTGCCGCTTGCAGATCGCATCGTCGATAAGATCGAATCGCTTGAAAACGCCCGTCCGCTCTCGGGCATTCTCGACATTACGCTTTATCGCGATGACCTTTCGACCGTCGGTGCAAACCCGATCGTCAACCGCACCGAACTCGAACACGACATTGAGGGGAAAAATATCATCCTTGTCGATGATGTTCTTTATACCGGCAGAACAATCCGCGCAGCTTTGGATCAGTTGATGGACTTTGGCCGCCCAAAACGCGTCCAGCTTGCCGTCCTCATCGACCGCGGCAAAGAACATCGCGAACTGCCGATCCAGGCCGATTTTGTTGGAAGTTACGTTCAAACAACACCGGACGAGATAATTAAGGTCATGCTAAAAGAATTTGACGATGTCGAAGCCGTTGGCATCTTTGAAAGGCCATGATAATTTCTTGAAGCAAGGTTAACGCCTTGCTTTTTTTGTCGGAACGCAGGTTGCCAACCTGCGAGTATTAGATGGAAAAACCGTTCCGAAGACGTGATTTACTCGGGATCCGCAACTTAACTCCGGCGGAAATAACGGGCATTCTCGACACGGCTGAAAACTTTCGGGAAATATCAGCTCGCGAAGTCAAAAAAGTTCCGGCTCTTCGCGGCAAAACGATCATCAATCTCTTTTTCGAAGCCTCGACTCGTACCCGCACCTCATTTGAACTCGCCGCCAAACGCCTTTCCGCCGACGCCGTCAATATCAGTGTTTCATCATCGAGCGTTAGCAAAGGCGAGACTTTGCTCGACACGGCGTTAAATCTCGACGCAATGGCGCCTGACTGCATTGTAGTTCGTCATTCGAGTGCAGGCGTGCCGCATCAGCTTGCAAAGGCTAGTAAAGCCGCGATCGTCAACGCCGGCGACGGATCAAATGAGCATCCGACTCAGGCTTTGCTCGATGCGATGACTATCCGCGAGCATAAGAAAACGATCGCCGGACTTGAAGTCGCGATTGTAGGCGACATTCTTCACAGCCGCGTAGCCCGTTCAAATATTCACCTGCTCACGAAGCTAGGAGCAAACGTCCGCGTCGCCGGACCAGGAACACTTGTTCCAAAAGATCTCGAGCATTTGATCGATACAGGCAGGAACGCGAGTTTAAACGAGCGTGCATCCGCGGTAAATTCAAGCCTAAAGATCGGGGCTAATACGCAATCCGCAACCCACAATACACAATTGACTGTGTGCCCTCATGTCGAGGACGCCATCGCTGGCGCCGATGTGGTAATGATTCTCCGCATCCAACGCGAACGCCAGGATTCAGCCTACTTCCCGACGCTTCGCGAATACGCAATCCATTACGGCCTTACAAACGAGCGTCTTGAACTCGCAAAAAAAGATGCCATCGTCCTTCATCCCGGCCCAATGAACCGCGGGATCGAAATAGCCTCCGAAGTCGCCGACAGCTCGCGCTCGTTGATTCTGGATCAGGTCAAATATGGTGTGGCAGTGCGTATGGCTGTTCTTTATCTTGCGACCGGAGGTGGCGTAACGAGTGAATGAAACCGTGACACTTTTCCGGCCTGTAGGACAATCGGAACTAGATCTAATAGCGGAAAGCGATTACAGATCATTCCCACCTCGGCTTGCAGAACAGCCTATTTTCTATCCGGTTTTAAATCAAGATTACGCGACCCAGATCGCGCGGGACTGGAATGCAAGACACAATGCAGATGGTGTTGGTTATGTAACACGGTTCAGGGTTCGAAAGGAATTTCTCGAAAAATATGAAGAACAAACTGTGGGAAGCTCCAAGCATAAAGAATATTGGATACCGGCTGAAGACGTCGACAAGTTCAACAACAATATCGTAGGAAAGATTGAGGTCATCTCAAGATTTGATAGAGATTCATGAAATTACTTATCAAAAACGGCCACCTTATCGATCCCGCACAAAACCAAAACAGCGGGATGGACGTGCTCATTGAGGATGGAAAAGTCGCCGCGTGGATCGGGCGGGGTGATGATAAGCCGACGGATGTCGAGACTTTTGACGCCACAGGACTCATCGTTGCGCCGGGTTTTATCGATATGCACGTGCATCTGCGTGAACCGGGACAGGAACACAAAGAAACCATTGCGAGCGGTTGCGCCGCGGCAGTCGCTGGCGGATGGACGAGCGTTTGCCCGATGCCTAATACAAATCCAGTCAACGACAATGCAGCGATCACTCGCTACATGATCGAGCAGGCGGAACGAGCCGGACTCGCAAATGTTTTTCCGATCGGTGCAATAACAAAATCTTCCGACGGCAGTGAGCTTGCAGAGATGGGCGAGATGAAGGCCGCAGGTGCCGTCGCGGTTTCGGATGACGGCCGTCCTGTTCCAAATGCTGGAATTATGCGCCGTGCGATGCAGTACGCGCGCGATTTCGATCTGCCGGTGATCGATCATTGCGAAGACAAATCTCTTTCGAGCGGCGGTGTAATGCACGAAGGCAGAATTTCCCTTCTCCTCGGCCTAAAAGGCATGCCCGCACTCGCCGAAGACATCGACGTCGTACGCGACATCATCCTCGCAAAAGAAACCGGCTCGCACGTCCACATAGCCCACGTCTCGACCAAGGGCGCTGTTGAAGCTGTCCGCCGTGCAAAGAACGAAGGCATCAACGTCACCTGCGAGATCACGCCGCACCACTTCACACTGACGGACCAGGCCGTTGAAGGCTACGACACAAATACAAAAATGGCACCGCCTTTGCGTTCCGAAGAGCATCTCGAAGCCATCCTCGACGCTATCAAAGATGGCACCATCGACGCCATTGCAACCGACCATGCTCCTCACCATGATGACGAAAAAGCTCTCGAATACGACCGTGCTCCATTTGGCATTATAGGCCTCGAAACAGCTTTAGGCCTATCATTTCAACGGCTTGTAAATAAAGGGGTTATTGATTTAGTTAGATTGACTGAATTATGCGCAACAAACCCGGCAAAGATCTTTAATTTGAAAGACAGGGGAACTCTTTTCCCCGGCTCGATTGCCGATATAACGATCATCGATCCCGACCTAAAATGGACTTACAAAGCCGCTGAGTCACGCTCGAAATCCCGCAACTCTCCTTTCAATAACTGGGAGTTTACGGGTGCGGCGATTGCCACAATTGTCGGCGGCAAAATTGTCTATAAGCGCTGACTGTGACAAATTAGAAACTAATTATGGACTGGATCTTCGACCCGCAAGTTTGGATCGCTTTTGCAACGCTGACGCTGCTTGAACTCGTTCTCGGCATCGACAATGTCATCTTCATTTCGATTCTATCCGGCAAGCTTCCGCCCGAGAAACAGGCTAAGGCTCGATTCATCGGGCTCGGACTTGCTCTCGGTATCCGCATTTTGTTGCTGCTTTCGATCTCATGGGTGATCGGATTAAAAGAACCGTTATTCGCGGTCTTAGGCCATTCTTTCGCCGGCAAAGATCTCGTGTTATTGATCGGGGGACTTTTCCTGATCGCTAAGAGCACGCATGAGATACATGGCAGCCTTGAGGGCGAAGAAGGACGCGATTCAAAGAAAGTTTACGCGGGCTTTATCGGTGTCATCGTCCAGATAGTGCTACTTGATATTGTCTTCTCACTCGACTCTGTCATTACTGCGGTCGGTATGGTAAGTGATCATTACGGCTCACATGGTATATACATCATGATCGCAGCGGTACTCATCGCGATAATTGCAATGATGCTTTTTGCGGGACCGATAGGCTCGTTTGTCCAGCGCCATCCAACCATTAAAATGCTTGCTCTCGCGTTTCTGTTACTGATAGGCGTCATGCTGGTCGCAGAAGGATTTCACCAAACCATTCCGAAAGGCTACATCTATTTCGCGATGGCATTTTCCGTGTTTGTCGAGATGCTGAATATTCGGCTGCGGAAGAAAACGGAGCCAGTGCACCTTCACAATCAATTTTCCGACGAGGAAGAAGATGCCGCGATCAAGGAATGAATGGAGCCGCGACTTCAAACCGGCAAACGTCCCTGCTAACCGGATGCGGAAAAGCTAATTTGTGTGCGTGTAGACACAATCGGCCAAACTTGCGTGCCCCGCGTTTGATATCACCAACTATCGGATGGCCGATCGTTTCGCAATGAATGCGAAGCTGATTAGTTCTACCCGTTATTGGTTCAAGTTCCAACAGGGTCGTATCGGCATAACGTTCCTTCACCCGAAATCTGGTTTCCGATAACTTGCCGTCTTCCTTAACTCCCCAGTGTTTTGTCTCGGCAAAACGTCCTATTGGCGCGTTGATCACCCCTTCATCGCCTTTGATAATCCCTTCGACCAGGGCAAGGTAAAGCTTCTCAACACGTTTCTTCATAAAATGATCCGACAATATTCGATGAGATCGTGGCGTTTTAGCAACGACGATCAGTCCCGAAGTCTCTTTATCGAGACGATGCGGCAAACCAGGCCGGACAAGCTTTGGCGAGTTCGAGTTCAAATAAAAGACGAGTGCATTCAATAACGTCCCACTATTTTCGCGATGAGATGGGTGTACGAGCATACCTACGGGCTTATTAACGACTATCATCTCCGCATCTTCAGAAACTATATCTAGAGCAACATCTTCCGGACGCATTGCTGTGCCGCGAGAAAGATCAGCCTCGAGCTCTATGAAATCCCTTTCACGTAATCGGTAACCTGAATTAACAAACATCCCATTGACCTCGCACTTACCCGTCTTGATCAATTCGCGCAAGTACATCTTGCTCAGGTTACGCATATTGTCAAAGAGATAATCGCCGAGCTTTTGCTTGCGCGCCGCCGCATCGATCTCGAAAGTTAGCTTTGTGATTTGTCCGTCATCCATCAGCGTTGTAATTTTAACAAGTGGACGTTGCTATCGAAAAACTCGTCAACCGATTACCCGACCTCGAAGCCGCGCGCCGTTTTCTCGACAATTTCAGTGAAAAACATCCTGACGACCACACCAAACTTGTAGAAAACGCCGCACTCTTGTCTGACGTTGCGACGCTTGCCTCATTCAGCCCGCTGCTGGCGACGACAATGCTCCAGAATCCCGAGTACATTTGGTGGCTTAGTAAAAGACGAGCAGAATCAGGTGGGCGTTCATCCGAAGAGCTGTTCAAATCACTCGATCAATTCTTTGCCGAAAATTCTGACATCGAGCCACAAGTTGTATTCGCTCGGTTTCGCCGTCGCGAATTGCTTCGCATTTATCTTCGCGATATTCGACGTCTCGCAACTATCGCCGAGATCACCGAAGAAATTTCGAATCTAGCCGATGCGATACTCGAATCCGCTCTGCAGATTGCCAAACGCGAAATGGACGGCCGTTTTGGCTTCCCTCAAGAGCCTGACGGAACTCGTGCGCGTTTTTGCATAGCTGCGCTTGGCAAACTAGGTTCGCGTGAGCTGAACTACTCGTCGGACATCGACCTGCTTTTCCTGTATTCAGAGGAAGGCAGCACAACAGGCGGCAGTCGTGAAAAAGTAACCAACCGAGAGTACTTTGTAAAAGTAGCCGAGTACCTGCGTCGTCTTGTCGGTCAGCAAACCGGCGAAGCTGCCTATCGCGTCGACTTGCGTCTGCGTCCTCATGGCTCACTTGGAGCTTTGACCTTGTCAATGAACGACACGATCCGATATTACAAAACCGAAGCCCGAGGCTGGGAACGCCAGGTAATGATCCGGTCGCGCGGCTGCGCGGGGGATGTTGAGTTGTTTAAGACCTTTTTCTCCTCTATCGAAGACCTGGTGTTCTCAAAAAACGAAACTGTCGAATCTGCTCTCTCAAATGTTCGCCGCTCGAAAGAAAGAATGGATCTCGAACATACGAACCGTCGCGGCTTCAACGTCAAACTTGGCAGCGGCGGCATTCGTGAGATCGAATTTCTCGCACAGGCATTGCAGCTTGCTTATGGGGGTAAAGACAAATGGCTGCGCAGTCCGCACACGCTCATTAGTATCTCCCGCCTGACCGATCGCGGACAATTTAAGAGTGAAGAGTTAACGCAACTGGCCGCAGCGTACGAATTTTTGCGTCGCACCGAACATGTCTTACAAATGGAAAACGGCGTTCAGACACACACTGTGCCGGACGAGCCTGAAAAGCGTTCGCTGGTAGCAAATCGAGTCACATTTGCAGCAGGGGGAGATTTCGAAAGAGAGCTAAAAACCCATACAGAAAATGTAACCCGTATATTCTCGCGTATTTTTGGCGAAACCGTGTCAAAACCACCTGTGGAAGCGGATGCGTTAACTCACTATCATGAGACCGCAATCGAAAAGACGATAGCCGGCACCGGATCTCCTCCCGACTCCTACATCGCCTCCTTAGCTCCGCATTTCGCAGCAATGCTCAATACAAGCTTGCAGAGCGCCGATGAACTGTACAACATCGAGTTTGTCGAACCGGATTACGTATCGCTCATGAGGGATGCCGTTCTCGGTGAGACTTCCTTTCGTCCGCGTCTTGCTGCCTTACGAAAAACGTGGTCGCACCGGATCCTCGAGATCGTCGTCAACGATGTTAAAGGAACGATTACGATCCGTGACGCAAAACGCCTTCAAACCGACCTGGCAGAAGCCAGTGTCGCCGCAGCGCTCGAGATCGTAAAAGATGAACTCTCTGAAAAATATTCTATCCCGGTAAGTGAATTGCCACTCGCTGTTCTCGCTCTCGGCAAACTTGGCGGACGCGGCCTTGATTACGAATCCGACTTGGATCTGCTGCTTGTTTACGACGACGAACCAATAGTTCCGAACGGTCTATCGCACGCAGAATTTTATACTCGTGCTACCGAGACATTTGTAACCACCCTTTCGGCGATGACGCGCGATGGCACGCTTTATCGGGTCGATCTTCGCCTGCGGCCATACGGCTCAAAAGGCCTCACCGCTATCTCGACCGAAGCTTTCCTGAGGTACATGAGCGAAACGGCGGCGATCTGGGAGATGCTCGCCTTTGTGCGCTTGCGCGCGGTCGGGGGACAAATTGAACTTGCTGAAGCTGTCGAGCGCGAAACGCGGGCGATCATTCACGAACGTGTCTCAAAAATCAACAAAGCTGAATTAGCAGCAGAAACCGCACGTGTACGGTATTCGCTCGAAAAATCTCGTACTCCGCGTCGCACCAAGGAGATTGATATCAAATATGGTTCAGGCGGAATGTTGGATGTGTATTTTGCGATGAGATTTTTGCAATTGCGCGACAACGTTCCTGATGAGAGCGATGACCGCTCAACAACATTCATGCTTCGACATCTCGCGGCCGCAGGTTCGCTCGATGATGAAATACTAAACGCTCTGCTCACGGGTTACGAATTTCTTTCGACGCTCGACCACAACTTACGTCTTACGGTCGGACGCACAAATCGAATTCCGCTCGCAAACGAAACCGCGCTCAAAACCATAGCTGCACGAATGAACCTCGATTCGCCATCGGATTTGCTCGAGCAACTAACCCTTCACCGCCTCGCTATTCGCGAAGCGTTCGACATCATCGTCCGTTAAACTACTTAACTATCACGATCTGTTTCGGATCGGTCAAAACAATTTCAGTGTTACCTTTGAACTCCGAAAACTTACCCGACACGACGATTTCTTTGCCGTCAAGCTGCGACATATCGGGAAACTTCGAAAAGTCGCCTTTCTTCAACACAGCCGTCAGAGCGGTTTTATAATCGTTATCAAAATTGAGGATTAGAACGCTTCCACCGCGCGGGCTGAACAGTTTTGCAACCGTGCCCTTGAAAGAACCATCCTTTCCAACCAACTTCCCTGCCGCCGCTTTATCATGCGCATCGATAGCTGACGTATAGGCCTTGTCGGTCTTCGCGACCGTCTCGAACTTAGCCGATTTCGAAGCTACCGACTTCTGCGAAGCATCACTGCCATGATCATGTTTTCGATCATCATCCTGAGCACGCAGAGTCGCAGCACCTGCAAACGTAACAAAAGCCAAAACCCCGGCAGCAAATGCAGTCCTAAATAGATTCATTTTCATATCAATACTCCGTAGAAATAATTAGTAGAAACCGTGTGGGCATTATATCAGATGCATGGAACGCTCGATGGTTTTGCTCATCCTCGCGTCAGAAATATGATCAAAATTGACTGTTTTTTTGCGCAATGTTAAACAGCTGGAAAACCATGTCATATCGGGAAAGTTGCGTCATATCGGGAAAACCATGTCATATCGGGAAAGTTGTGCTTTTTCGAGAAAACCATGTCATTTCGGGAAAGTTGTGTCATATCGAGAAAGTTAGGTCATATCGGGAAAATTGGTATTTCAAAAAGCTGATTTCCGCGCTATGGTCAGGCTATGTGCAAAGATCCAATCACTCACACAACATCGATGCCGCCTGTTCTTCGCCCCGCTGTGGCGGAGAAGATCCGGCGACACAAAAAAGGCTGCGTTGTTATCCGCAGCCCTACAGTTAAACCAACAATGACCAGCCTATTTTTCCTTATCCTCAACCGCAGCTGCCGCGGACGGTTCGTCGATCTGATAAGCGGTCAGTTCGCCTTTTTTCATATTGAACATTCGGCCCGAAGCGTCATCAACTTCGTAGTCCGGTTCCTTGTCATGAAAAACGATCTGATTGACGGGTTGGCCGGTCATCAAATTAACACCGACAAGGCCCGAGCCCTTGTCATCTTTGCCTTTGACTGTCGTCAAGACGTAGTAAACATTGCCAGCCTGCTTAGCGGCAGAATATTTTTTCGCCATCGTAAGCTGGTAAGTCTGCATCAGGTTGAGGAAGTTCGAATTTTCGTTGAATGCCGAATTGTAATCACCGCGCTGAGAGTAACCTGCTTCCGCTCCCTGCGACATCGCCGCGGCGGTTATGGTTATCGCCGTCAGCACGATCGATTGCCAGCCGGAAATGCCCGGAGCATCGTATTTTGTCGACCAAACTATCTCTCTGGTTTTTGGATCAAAGGCAAGCAGATGCTGCATTCCCCGAATAACTACAGTTCCGTTCTCCTGACGAACCAGCGAAACGGGATTGTCGGTCGTGTCGGGGCCTTTCTTTCCAAATGCTCCTATGCCGCCAAAAGCAACAGCCGCTACTTTGCCGGCAGTCGCACCTGCACCGACCTTGAACTTGAATTTGAGCGGTATCTTATACGCTTCTTTCACCTTGCCCTGGCTCGTCATATCGAGGCCGATCAGGTTCTTTTCGTCGGCAATGAGCAGCGAATTATCTTCGGGCAGGATCATCATATTCGTGATCGATTCCTTGGCACCGGTATAGATCCAGTTCGTATTGCCGGTAGCTTTGTCGAGAGCGACGACACCGATCGGACCTTTCTTTTGCCACTCGCCTTTTTTTCCGCTAAAGAATTGCCCGCCCATGCGCCCGTAGATAACGCCGTTGTAGAGCTGCATCTCGGCGATACCGCCTTTGCCAAAATCTTTGGTCGTCCACTTGATCGCACCGGAATTTTTATCAATAGCACGAATTATGCCTTGAGCCGAAGTGTAGATCGTGTCGCCGTCAAAGATAGCCTGTCCGTTCGTATTTTTGAGCGAGCCGTCAGTCACGTCGTAAATAGTTTTCCAGACGAGTTTCCCGTCCACGAGATTGTACTTATGAAGCCCCGCGTAGGTCATATACATCGAATCGCCGTCGACGATAGGCGGATTTTCGCCGCTCAGGTCAAAGCGGTCGCTCGCTCCGCCGCCGCTGCCGAGAAACATCGCCGATGCACCGCCGCGCTTTTTCTTTTCAATGCCGTAAAGATCGACCTTTTCACTGTATTCACTCTGCCAAAGCAGGGCCCCGGTGGACATCTTCAGGGCAAAAACATCCGGCTTGTCCTTATTGCGGCGATTGTCCTGTATCGTGATGAAAACGATCATGTCTTTCTTGTAAACCGGTGTGACCTCGGCTGTAAATCCAAGCATCTTGTCCGTCTGCCAGACGGTCGCACCGGTCATAGTATCGAGCGCCGTGATCTTTGTTTTGCGCTGCGCCCAGCCACTATTGTCCGAGATGAGAATGAGCGGCGTGCCCGGCAATTCCGTGTACTCTTCTTCCTTGATATCGCCAAGATCGTTCCGCTGCCAGACCGGTTTGCCGGTGGCTCCGTCAAGCATAACGATGCCGTTGGGAACGCCTGCGGTAACATTACCGGTCTCCATCAGCGAATACCATTTGGCCCCTTTGAATGACCATAATGATGTTTCTGCAAAAGCCGGAAAACTTAGGAAAAGAAGTGTCGCTGCCAGAAACAATGACAACATCACCTTTTGCCCAAGCGGACTCGGCGCGTCAATTCTGAGAATTGGATTCATATCAAAAATATCTCCTGTGGTTTACTGCGAAGAAAAGCACCGGAAGAGGTGCTTCGTGTTAAGAAGAGTGTAGGAAACAAGACCACACAGCGTCAAGGTTAATTGACGGGATAGATGTGTCAGCCAAGAGTGGACAATTTTTCGGGTTCTGATGAATCAACTGGACTTCTTTTTTACGATCGCCAATGCC
>JBGARA010000055.1:0-25919 GCA_044230475.1 Pyrinomonadaceae bacterium
CTGTGGCTGAAAGAGGGCTTTGCCGAGTTTATGGCGTACAAGACGCTCGAAAAGGTCATGCCCGAAGCCAACGCCTGGAAGGTCTTCTACGAACGCAACAAACAGGCCGCCTACGCCACCGACAGCACAAAAGGCACGACGCCCATCTACCAGCCGATCGCCAATCTCAACTCCGCCAAAAGCGCCTACGGCAACATCGTCTATCGCAAAGCCCCTTCGTTCCTCCGCCAAGCCGAGTTCTACCTCGGCGAAGACAAATTCCAAACCGCCGTCCGCGCGTTTTTGAAGAAACACGAGTACGCGAATGCGGGTTGGGAAGATCTGGTGATGGAGTTTGAAACGGCGAGCACTTGGGATTTGAAGGAATGGGCTCAGGCTTGGATCAATCGTCCGGGAGTTCAAATCGTTAAGTCTCGGGCGACCAAATTAACCTATCGTGACGTGCCAGGCTCATCCACTGACGGCTTCATAATTTTTAAAACAAATCCGCAAAACCCACATTATTTATGGGCGCAACGGATACAAGCTTTATCTACCACGCAAACCGACACACCGAAAATCCAAACAAGACTTCTTACATCGAGTAGAGAAGCGATCATAATGGAGAGTCCAGCGAATACTCTATTCTTTTTCCCAAACTACCAAGACTACGGCTACGGCATCTTTCTGCTTGACGACAAGAGTCGCGATTACGTCCTGAGGAACATCCAAAACGAAAAGGACGATTTTCTCCGCACAATGATGTGGGGCAGCCTCTGGGACAGCGTCCGCGAAGCCGAACTCGCCCCGAAGGACTATGTGGAACTTGTCATCAAGAATATCGGCCTCGAAAAAGACGAAGGCACTATCCAAACACTGTTGTCTCGGGTAACGACCGCGATGAATTACTACATGTCAGAACCGCCTGCATCAGCGGGCGGCCAGAAACGTGCCCCAGCGAACTGGCCCGCCGCTAACGCAGCGGGTTCTGACCTGCGCTCGCGTCTCGAAAATCTTTTGATCGATAAGATCCAAAACGCCTCCACACAAGGCCAGCGGATCACTTATTACCGGGCGTTCCTTAATATCGCTTCGACCGACAAGTCCCGCGGCGTCCTCAAGGAGATACTAAAAGCCGGTTCCGGCACAGCAAAGTCACCTAGCCGGATGGCTCTCAAAACTAAAGACAAATTCGACATCGTCACGCGGCTCATTATCCTTGGCGATCCGGAGGCTCCCGCATTGCTCGCCGCACTTGAGAAAACCGAAACATCCGACGACGCCCGTCGATACGCCTACGCCGCCAAGGCCGGAATTCCAACCGCCGAGAACAAAGCCAAATTCTGGAACGATTTTCTCAATAACAAAGACATCTCCGAGAGTTGGATAGAATCGGCGATCGACCGGTTCAACTCCATCCGCCACGCTGAGTTGACCCAACAGTATCTGACGCGAGCACTCGCCGAATTGCCCAACCTCAAACGCAGCCGAAAGATCTTCTTCGTCAACGACTGGCTCGAGGCGTTCATAGGCGGCCAGAAGAGTGAAGAGGCATTGGCGGCCATCAACAAATTCCTAAGCGACAATCCAAACCTCGACAACGACCTGAGGCTCAAGATACTCGAGAACTCGGATCTTATGGAGCGGGCGGTCAAGATCAGAGCAAAATACAGTAAGAACTAACCACAAAGGCACAAAGAGCAAAAAGTAATATCAGCGTTACGCTTTGTGCCCTTAGTGTCTTTGTGGTGGGTCAAACTGCTTAACAAATCGCCTGAAATCTGATATCGTTCACTACATAATCCGAGGTTTACCGCTATGAGAATTGTGCTGATATTTACGCTTTTGCTCGCGGCCAGTTTCCCCTTAATCGCGCAGGACATGGTTTCTGCTCCTGAAAGGCAGGTGATGGCGCGGATCACGGTCACCAATGACCTCGAGATGCGGCGCGTAATGGGCCTCGGGCTCGATCTGATGGAGTATCGTGAGGGCAACGACCTGTTGTTTTTAACTGATCAGCAGCAAGTCAATGATCTGGCAAATGCAGGTTTCAATGTTCGCGTTGACGAACAGCTAACAGCTGATCTGGCCCGTCAGACTCGCCCCGAAACATTTCAGGGCGGCTACAAAACCGTCGAGGAAACATTTGCCTTTCTAAATCAGATGGCGACCCAATATCCCAACCTTGCTGAGGTTTTCACCTACGGCCAAAGCTGGGAAAAAACGCGAAATCCTCTGAACGGCTACAACCTCACCGGAATAAAGCTCACAAACAAGCAGGTTCGCGGCAACAAACCGAGGGTTTTTATTCAGGCAGGAATACACGCCCGTGAGCTTGTCCCGGTTGAGATGGCAACGCGGTACATCCAGTATCTGCTATTGAATTACGGCACGAACGCCGATGCTACGTGGCTGCTCGACGAGCATGAGATCTACATCGTCCCGATCATCAACCCCGATGGCCGCAAGATAGCCGAGACAGGCCTGATGAAACGTAAGAATACCAACAATCTTACCGGCGGCTGTACAGGGACGGGGACGGGCATCGATCTGAATCGCAATTATCAGTTTTGGTGGGGCACGGTCAATATGCCGACCGATCCGCCGTGCGGCGAAACCTGGCCCGGCATTCAGGCCGCATCCGAGCCGGAGATACAGGCCGAGCAAGCCCTTATAATGTCGTTGTTTCCCGATCAACGACTTCCCGACCGCAGTTCTCCGGCACCCAATGATGCAACCGGCGTTTTTCTCGACATGCACTCATACGGCAATCTTGTTCTCTACCCCTGGGGCGAGGATGCCACGCCGCCGCCTAACCCGCAGTTTGCAAGCATCGCTGGCCGAATGGCGGGCTACAATGGCTATAATCCGATACAAAGCATAAACCTGTACGCAACCAGCGGCACCTCGCACGATTTCGCCTACGGTGAACTTGGCGTAGCGGGATTGGGGATGGAAACTGGTTTGAGTTCGGGCACCTGCGGTGGTTTTATGCCTGCCTATACCTGTCTGGACGGCGGTACGAACGGTAACTTTTGGAATCTGAACAATTCAATGGCGGCCAAAATATCGCGGGCGCTGAGGTCTATATCGATGTGCCGCCGTGGCGCAACGGTACGCCCATCGCCATGACGCCCGAAGACGGCAGTTTTAACAGCCCTACTGAGTACGCCGTTGCGAATGTCAGTTGTGGAGTGGGCCGTCACACGCTGTTTGTCAGAGGACGCGATGCGGCAGGAAACTGGGGCACCTTTACCGCCGTTTTCAATGCCGTGAGCAGTTTCGGCGGCGATAATTAACCCACAAAAACGCGGGATGAGATAGGGCCCAGCTGTCGGGAACTCAATCTTGACACAAAAGTAATGATTTGAGACGATGGTCATATGAAGATCTCGGCGCAAGAAGAATATGGCTTGCGATGTTTGGTACAACTGGCGAATTTGCAAGACGGCGAGAGTTTGACTTTGCCGCAGATCGCCGAGCGCGAAGGCATTTCGACGGCCAACGCGGGCAAGCTAATGTGGCTGCTCAACAAAGCGGGTTTTGTTCACTCAACGCGCGGCACAAAGGGCGGCTATTTTCTGGCGCGGCCGGCGGCCGACATTCGTCTCAGCGAGATAATCAGAGTCCTGGATCAGGACGTACTCAGCAAGCACTGTGAAAGCTACACAGGCGTGCTCGACTCATGCGTTCACAACGGCGATTGCGGTATTCGCCCGGTGATCGTCGGTTTGCACGAGATAGTCGAAAACGCGCTTTCGCAGATCACCCTGGCGCAGCTCGTCGGGTCGGAACGTTCGGTCGATGCGATGTTTCATGCGATAAAGGGATTGGACCGCACGATCGAACCGCAAAGAATATGAGCACAGCAGCAGAATTATTACAAAATCGCGAATACAAATACGGCTTTGTCACGGATATCGAGACAGAGACTATCGAGCGGGGCCTATCAGAAGATACGGTGCGGCTTATCTCTTCAAAAAAGAATGAGCCGGAATGGCTGCTAGAATTTCGTCTCAAGGCCTTTCGCAACTGGCTGAAAATGACCGAGCCGGACAACTGGGCGAATTTTGATTACCCACGGATCGATTTTCAGAACATATCTTATTACTCCGCTCCAAAACAAAAGGCCAAAAAGGCGAGCATGGACGAGGTCGATCCTGAACTTGTCAAGACGTTTGAAAAGCTCGGCATTCCACTTTCGGAGCAAAAAATGCTGGCCAACGTAGCGGTCGATGCCGTTTTTGATTCCGTTTCAGTCGCGACAACATATAAGAAAAAACTGAAAGAAGCGGGTGTCATATTTTGCTCGTTTACTGAGGCTGTTGCCGATTATCCTGAGCTTATTAAGAAGTATCTCGGTTCAGTCGTGCCTGTAACTGACAATTATTATGCAGCCTTGAACTCGGCGGTGTTCTCCGACGGCTCGTTCGTTTTTATTCCAAAAGGTGTTCGCTGCCCGATGGAGCTTTCGACGTATTTCCGCATCAACACACAGGAAGCTGGTCAGTTTGAGCGAACGCTGATCGTCGCCGAGGAAGGCGGCTATGTCGCATATAACGAAGGCTGCACGGCTCCGCAGTTTGATACCAATCAGCTTCACGCGGCGGTTGTTGAGCTTGTTGCTCTGGACGATGCCGAGATCAAATATTCGACCGTCCAAAACTGGTACGCGGGCGACGAGAATGGCAAAGGTGGCATTTATAACTTTGTGACAAAGCGTGGAGCATGTCGTGGCGTTAATTCTAAGATCTCGTGGACACAGGTCGAGACAGGTTCGGCGATCACGTGGAAATATCCGAGCGTGATCTTGCAGGGTGACAATTCCATCGGTGAATTTTACTCAGTCGCCCTTACAAACAATGCTCAGATCGCCGACACCGGAACAAAAATGATCCATCTCGGCAAAAATACGAAATCGACGATCGTATCGAAAGGTATTTCAGCAGGTAAGTCGAATAACTCGTATCGCGGCCTTGTAAAAGTAATGCCCAAGGCGGAAGGAGCGAGAAACTATACGCAATGTGATTCAATGCTGATCGGCGGGCACTCGGAGGCGAACACTTTTCCGTACATCGAGGTAATGAACAACACCGCCAAGGTCGAGCACGAGGCCACCACTTCAAAGATCAGCGAAGACCAGCTTTTCTACCTCCAGCAGCGCGGGATCTCGCAGGAAGATGCGGTTTCGTTGATAATCAACGGTTTTTGCAAGGAAGTTTTCCGCGAACTTCCGATGGAATACGCCGTCGAAGCGCAGAAGTTATTGGGACTGAAGCTGGAAGGAAGTGTTGGATAAACATGACGAAGTTAAGTATTTTTCAGGTCGATGCGTTTACTAAACGAGCGTTCCACGGTAATCCGGCTGCGGTTGTTCCTCTCGACGCATGGCTGCCGGATGAGACATTGCTTGCCATTGCGGCTGAAAACAACCTTGCCGAAACGGCTTTCTTTCTAAAGGGCGGTGATAATTATGAGTTGCGATGGTTCACGCCGACTGTTGAAGTACCCCTTTGCGGACATGCGACGCTGGCAAGCTCACACGTAATTTTTAATGAACTCGGTCACAAGGATGAGAAAATCGCTTTCAAGACACGCAAACGCGGCGATCTTAGTGTGAGTCGCAACGGTGATCGTTTTGTGCTCGATTTCCCGGCATATCCGATGGAAGAAATTGACCCTATCGCGGAACTGGCCTCCAGCAGCAACGCACCGCTAAAATATTTCAAGTCGCAGGACAACATGCTTATCGTCCTGATGGACAGCCAAAAAACAGTTGCCGAATACGTGCCGGACATTAGGCTGATCGAATCGTTGCCGTTCACAGAGTTTATTATCACGGCAAAGGGCGATGATTGCGAGTTTGCTTCGCGAATGTTTGCACCAAAGATCGGCATTCCTGAGGACCCTGTTACAGGAGCGATACATTGTTCGCTTATTCCTTATTGGGCCGAGCAATTGGGCAAGACAAAGCTATTTGCGCGACAAATTTCGAAGCGTGGCGGTGAGCTTTTCTGCGAACTCGCAGGCGACAGAGTGAAGATCGGTGGTAACGCTGTTTTGTATTTGAAAGGTGATATTTTTGTTGAGGCGGGCGGTCAACAGGTCGCGAGTGCGTAAGAAATGGTTGTAGTGCGTCTCGCAAAACCGGACGACTCTAACGCGATGGCGGAAGTGCTTCGCAAAGCTTTTGGAACATACGAGCACGAATACACACCCGAGGCTTTCGCAATCGTAACACCCGATGCGGACGAGATTCGTACACGTTTTGAAGAAGGGCCACAATGGGTCGCACTTAAAGATGATGATCTGGTCGGAACGGCTTCGGTAACTGTTGAAGGTGGTGATCTGTATGTTCGGAGTATGGCAGTCGCTCCTGACATGCAAGGTCACGGTATTGGCCATTCGTTACTCAAAGCCATTGACGAATATGCGGTAACCACTGACTTTGAACGAATATTTTTATACACGACTTATTTCTCTGCCGGTGCAAAAGAGCTTTACGAAAAACATGGTTACGCTTGGGTTCGCGATACAACTGCTGATGAATGGTACGGAGTGCCGGGACTCGAAATGGATAAAAAGATAGAAAGGAACAAACAGAATGTTGTTGGAAGTTAAAGACTTACATGCCGGCATAGACGGCAAGGAAATTTTGAAGGGCCTGAATCTTCAGGTTAACAAGGGCGAAGTTCACGCCATTATGGGGCCGAACGGTTCTGGTAAATCGACATTGTCGAAGGTTCTTGCCGGTCACCCGTCGTATGAAGTCACTTCGGGTGAAGTGCTCTATGAAGGAAAAAATTTGCTGGAACTAGAACCCGATGAACGCGCTCGCTCGGGTGTGTTTATGGCGTTTCAATATCCGGTCGAGGTGCCCGGTGTTTCAAATTCGCAATTTCTGCGGCTCGCTTACAACGAAAAGATGAAGCACCTAGGCGAGGAAGAACTCGACCCGCTCGAATTTAACGACTACTTGAAAGAAAAAGCCAAGATCGTTGATATGAGCAGTGAGTTTTTCAAACGCTCGGTCAACGAAGGTTTTTCCGGCGGCGAGAAAAAGCGAAACGAAATATTGCAGATGGCTGTTCTGCAGCCAAAGCTCGCCGTGCTCGATGAAACCGACTCCGGCCTCGATATAGACGCTCTGCGTATCGTTGCCGAGGGCGTCAACAAACTTCGCAACGAAGACAACGCAATCATTCTTGTCACCCACTATCAACGTCTGCTCAACTATATCCAGCCGGATTTCGTGCACGTCCTCGCTGGCGGCAAGATCGTAAAAGAAGGCGGCAAGGAACTCGCGCTCGAACTCGAAGAAAAGGGTTACGACTGGGTCAAGGGAGCTGCCCACTAAAAAATGTCTCAAGCAACGACACAAAAAAGCAGCAGCACGACCGCGATAATGTTCGCGGTTTTTGCTGTTGTTTGTATCGTTGCGTTTCTCTTCTTTCGCGGCGGTGACATTGGGCAGTTGCCGAAACTCATTGGAAACCTAGGCAGTGGATCGCTTTTCGGCAATGATCTTGGGGCTTCCCTGTACGGAATTGGTACGGCGATTCTGATCTTTATAGCATGGTTGGGCCTGGGAACTGTTGTGGATCGTTTAATTGATGCACCGAAAGAGGATAAGCCTTCGGAAACTCTATACGTTGCGCGTTCTGTCGCACTGGGAGCTGCGACCTGGTCCCTAGTTTGGTTTTTTCTCGGCGTTGTTAACCTTTTTGGTTCGATTTCGGCAATAGCGTGTTTTTGTGTGGGTCTTATCCTTGCCCTGTTTGGCGTCTTTTCTAAAGTTATCGTCAAACGCTCATTACCGAAAGCACCGCCTCTAGAATTTTTCTTTCTTGCTTTTCTAGTTCTGCTTGCACTTCTCGCGGCGGTTGCCCCACCAATCGCAAAGGATGCACTTCTTTATCATTTTGCGGTACCAAAGGCGTTTGTTGCACAACATTCGAGCTCATTTATTGATGGCAACATAGCCAGCTATCTTTCTTTAGGAAGTGAGATGCATTACATCTGGGCGATGCTTCTCGGCGGGCTTTTTAGTCCTCGTGCCGGTGAAGCGGCTGCCGGAGCTGTTGGTTTCCTTTTCTTTCCGCTTTTACTAGTTACTGTGTATGGCTGGGCCCGGGAAATAAATCTTTCGCGAACGTGGTCGCTGGTCTCAACGGCAATCGTCGCAACCATACCAACCGCGTATCATGTCGCATCTAGCGGATACATTGACCTTTCACTTGCGCTGTATATAACGCTTGCTGCGTATGGATTAGCGCGTTGGTGGAAGGAACAGAGTTGGGGTTGGGTGATATTGGTCGGGATCTTTCTCGGCGCGGCGTTGTCCGTCAAGCTGACAACTGTGTTTGTAGTTGCAGCATTTGCGCTGATGATCTTGCTCCGCGCGCGCAACGCTGAAAACACCGGTAAGATTGTCGCCAGCGGTCTTGCCGCTCTCGTGCTTGCGGGTGTGATCGCTTCGCCCTGGTACATACGAACATGGATCGCGACGGGCTCGCCGGTTTTTCCATTTTACATGAGCATCTGGCCGGGCAAGGCTTCGGGTTGGGATGTAGAACGCTCGAATCTTTTTCAGGGCCTGAACTCGCAATACGGCGGCGTTGATAACAGCAAGATCAATTACCTTACTGCTCCGGTTCGCATGTCAGTTGCAGCGCAGCCCGAACAGCCTGCAAATTACGATGGAGTGCTTGGCGTTGCATTTTTAATCGGGCTGCCTTTGCTCATTTGGGCACTGTGGAAATTTGATCTCGCTGTTGAGATCAAAATAATGTCGGGCATTGCGGGTGTGATGTACCTTTTCTGGCTGTTTTCCAGCGAACAGCTCAGATATCTCTTGCCGATCGCGCCTCTGCTTGCGATAGCTATTGCTGCTTCGGCGGAGAAGATCGGGAACGGCGTTGGTGAAGTCGCAAAATGTGCCTTGATTGCCGCGTCTGTTTGCGGCTTGCTTACGAGCTTCGCGTGGTTTTGCCAAACTGCACCGCTTCGCGTGGTGCTTGGCGGTGAGACGCGTGACCAGTATCTGACACGCAATCTTGATTATTATCCATACTATCAGGCCATCAATACCGACACGCCAACGGATGCAAAAGTGTGGCTGATCAATATGCGGCGTGATACGTACAATATCGAACGCCCCGTTTTCTCGGACTATTTGTTCGAAGACTGGACGTTGAGAAAGATGCTGTGGGAATCAAGTTCGGCGCAGGAAATGCGCACCAAAACTGCTGCGATGGGAATCAAATACGTACTGACGCGGCACGATTTTTTGTTTGATTACGATCGTTCGACATTGGTCGATGACAAAAAGCCGCGTGCGGAAAACGAGGCAAAATTAAAGATCGCGAAAGATTTTGTTTTGGACCCGGCCAATACGATCAAGGCCGACGATAAGTTTAGTTTGATAAAGGTGTTTTAAGAAATGGGAACGACAATAGCCGTAATGGAAAACCAGTTTACGGAACAATTCAGAGAATTTATTAAGGGTGAAAAAGATGCTCGTCTGCGCACTTTGCGCGAAAAGGCATTCGATCTTTTTGCCAAAGCAGGGCTTCCCGCGGTAAAGCATGAGGACTGGAAATATACAAAGGCATCTCTGCTGCCGATCTCTGATTTCAAATTTCAGATCTCAGATATTAATGCCGTTTCCGAAGCGGCTCTGTTTGAAAAGTTTAACTACGAAAGAAATGGATTTGCAGCCTTAAACCTCGCATTTGCAGAGTTTCAGGTAATTCGCATTGCCAAAGATAGGGTCATAGACGATCCGATCCAATTAGAATTTATAGCTGACGAAGAAACCGTTATCTTTCCACACGTACTGGTTATCGCCGAAGCCGGAAGCAAAGCGACGATCGTCGAAACATACGCCTCACCCGCAAAGAGTTTTACAAACACAGCGATCCAGATCATCGTTGAAGACAACGCAAATCTGATGCATTACCGTGTGCAGAAAGAATCAGCGGAAGCATTCCATGTTGGTACGACCGAAGTCAGCTTGGGCGCTGGCAGCAGATATGATTCGACAAGCATCAATCTCGGCGGTGCTGTCTCGCGGCATGATATCGATGTGAAATTTACGGCGGAGGGCGGCGAGGCATTTGTCGATGGCCTCTATATGCTCAATGGCACACAGCACAGCGATACTCATTCGGTGATCGATCATGTTGTGCCAAATTGTATTTCGCATCAGACATACAAAGGCGTTTTGAATGACAAGTCGCGCGCAGTTTTTAACGGCAAAGTTTTCGTCCGCGAAAACGCCCACGGCACAGACGCGCAGCAGTCGAACAAAAATCTGCTCCTCTCAAACGAAGCCCGCGTTGATACAAAACCTCAGCTTGAGATATTTAACGACGATGTAAAATGCTCACACGGCGCAACCGTCGGCCAGCTTGAAGAAGAGGAACTGTTCTACCTACTCACGCGCGGCCTGCCCGATGCGTTAGCGAGAAACTTGCTGACCTACGGCTTTGCCGAAGAGATCATAAACAAGATCGGGATCGATGCGATCAAAAAGGATCTCGATTCTACAGTGTTGAATAGATTAGGAACGGAAATTTGACAACAAAGACACAAAGCTCACAAAGAGAGTTTTGCTTTGTGTCGTTCGTGACCGGTGATGAAAAATGAACGCAGTAAAAGAAATGACTAAGTGGGATGTAGAAAAAATCAGAAAGGACTTTCCTGTTTTGTCGCAGACCGTGAACGGCAAGCCGCTCGTGTATCTCGACAACGGAGCCTCGTCGCAGGTGCCGCATACTGTGATAGATCGCACGTCTAAATACCTTAGCGAGGAACACTCTAACGTTCATCGCGGTGTGCATTATTTGTCACAACACGCAACGACTGCCTACGAAGCCGCCCGCGAGAAGATCAAACGCTTTATCAATGCTAAAGAGGCAAAAGAGTGTATCTTTGTTCGCGGCACGACCGAGGGCATCAATCTTGTCGCACACTCGTACAGCAAACAGTTCATCAACGAAGGCGACGAGATACTCGTCTCGCAGATGGAGCATCACTCGAATATCATTCCGTGGCAGATAGCGGCAGATGAACGCGGTGCGAAAGTTCGCATGATCCCGATGAACGATCGCGGCGAATTGGTGATCGAGGAATACGATAAACTGCTCAATGAACGCACGAAGATCGTTGCCGTCTCTCATGTTTCCAATTCGCTTGGCACGATAAATCCGATCAAGGAAATGATCGCGACCGCTCACAAATTTGGAGTGCCCGTTTGCGTCGATGCCGCTCAGAGCGTGCCGCATTTTCCGGTCGATGTTCAGGATCTCGACTGCGACTTTTTTGCTTTTTCAGGACACAAAATGTTTGGCCCGACCGGCAGTGGCGTACTTTACGGCAAGAAAGAATGGCTCGAAAAAATGCCGCCTTACCAAACCGGCGGCGGCATGATACGCACCGTTAGTTTTGAGGGAACCACGTTTGCCGGCTTGCCAGACAAATTCGAAGCCGGCACTCCGGCGATCGCGGCGGGTATTGGCCTCGGTGCAGCTGTCGATTACATCAATTCAATCGATTTTGAAGCCGCCGCGGCCTACGAACAGGAGCTGCTCGAATATGCGACTCAGCGTTTGTCCGACATCCCCGCCGTCACCATCATTGGTACGGCAGCAGACAAGGCATCTGTGCTGTCGTTCACTATCGACGACGTTCACCCCCATGACATCGGCACGATACTCGACCAGGAAGGCATCGCCGTCCGGGCCGGACATCATTGTGCTCAGCCTGTAATGGAGTTCTTTGACGTTCCTGCTACAGCACGAGCGAGCTTTGCATTCTACAATACTCGCGAAGAAGTAGATAAACTGGCCGATGCAGTGCAGAAAGTGATCGAGATATTCGCTTAGCAATTATGTGAGTCTCATCACTTAATTTCAATTTTGATCGTGTAAAGATGAAACTATGTTTACAGATCTATACATAGCTCAACACGCGAATTTGCGGCCGGTTCAAGAGATCGCCGAACAGCTCGGCCTTGGCTCGGATGACATCGATATGTATGGCAGCCCTTATATTGCAAAGGTCCGCCTCAACGTCATCGAGAAATTCAAAGACCGGCCTAATGCAAAATATATTGACGTTTCGGCAATCACTCCGACGCCGCTCGGTGAAGGTAAATCGACCACGCTGATAGGCTTGGGCGAGGCAATGAAACACCTCGGCAAACGCGCCGTCGTGACGCTGCGTCAGCCATCGCAGGGGCCAACATTTGGTATAAAAGGCGGAGCTGCCGGCGGCGGCAATGCGCAGGTCGTGCCGATGGAAACCTTTAATCTCAATCTGACCGGCGACATTCACGCGGTGACGGCAGCAAATAACCTTCTTGCCGCGATGACGGACAACAAGCTACTCCGTGGCAATCCGCTCAATATCAATCCGCACAGTATCACATGGAAACGCGTGGTTGACACAAATGACCGGGCATTGCGAAAGATCATCATTGGCCTCGGAGGACGCATGGAAGGCGGCATTCCTCGTGAGACGGGTTTTGATATTACGGTCGCGTCCGAGGTGATGGCGATACTCGCCTTGACGACTTCCCTTCAGGACATGCGAAAGCGTTTCGGCCGCATCGTCGTCGGGATGACACATGATAAGAAACCCGTCACTGCAGAAGAGATAGGTGCTGCGGGTGCGATGACCGTTTTGATGCGCGATGCGATCAGGCCAACGATCATGCAGACGCTCGAAAACACGCCTGCGCTCGTGCATGCAGGGCCGTTTGCCAACGTGGCACACGGTAACAGCAGCGTACTTGCAGACCTGATCGGTATTAAGACCGCCGACTACCTCATGACCGAGTCCGGCTTTGGTGCGGACATCGGGGCCGAGAAATTCTTTAACATAAAGTGCCGTTACAGCGGCCTCAAACCCGATGCCTGTGTCGTCGTCGCGACCATCCGCGCCCTTAAATCGCACAGCGGCAAGTACAAGATCGTCGCCGGCAAGCCTCTGCCGCCCGAAATGCTGGAAAATAACGTCGCCGATGTCGAAGCCGGCGCGAGCAACCTGCGAAAGCAGATCGAAAACATCAGGATCCATGGCGTCACCCCCGTTGTAGCTATCAATGCATTTGAGTCCGATCATCCGGACGAGATCGAGGCCGTGAAACGCATCGCCGTTGAGGCCGGTGCTCTCGGAGCTGCGGTTTCGACACATTGGGCCGATGGCGGAAAAGGCGCGGTCGAGCTTGCCGAGATGGTCATCGAAGCCGCCGATCAGCCAAATGAATTTAAGTTTCTTTACGATCTCGACCAGCCTATCAAAGCAAAGATCGAGGCGATCGCGACAAAGATATACGGGGCAGACAGTGTCAGCTACGAGCCGTATGCCGCCCAGCAGATCGCAACGTACGAAGCCAGCGGATTTGGAAATTTGCCTATCTGCATGGCAAAGACACACCTCAGTCTCAGCCACGATCCGACCCTGAAAGGAGCACCGACCGGTTTTACCCTGCCCATACGAGAGGTGCGCGCAAGCGTCGGTGCCGGATTCATTTATCCGATCTGCGGCGACATGCGAACGATGCCGGCATTGCCCGAACATCCAGCGGCCGAACACATTGACATTGACGAAAACGGAAATATCACAGGCTTGTTCTGACCTTACATTACCGCTCGCAAGCAGTTATAATTGAGTTTCGTCGACCGGCGACAGCCAGGTGCGAGCGTAAGATCTAATGTCAGAACTAAACGAACTCTACCAGGAAACAATTCTCGACCACAACAAAAATCCGCGAAACTTTCGCGAGATCGAAAGTGCAGACAAAACAGCGGATGGGAAAAACCCATTATGCGGCGACGCTCTGCGCGTGTATGTCAAGATAGATGACGATACAGTCAAGGACGTGTCTTTCAAAGGCTCAGGCTGCGCGATATCAAAAGCATCGGCCTCGATGATGACCGAAGCAATTAAAGGTAAATCAAAACAAGATGCCGAAATGCTCTTTAGCGAGTTTCACAAAATGGTCACCGGCGAACTCGATATTGAAACTGACGAAAACCATCTCGGCAAACTGCGGATCTTTGCCGGCGTGCTCGAATTTCCGGCCCGCGTAAAATGCGCCAGTCTCTCGTGGCACACATTAAACGCCGCTCTTCACGGCGAAGAAGTCGTTTCAACGGAATAGGACCAACGCCACGACTGCACAAATACGTTAGATAGAACATTAAGTCCTCTGTCTTATTGACTCATTCGTGGTTAGATCTGTTTTGAATGCAAACCCACCTTTTCGATCTCAAAACACGGCAAGATTACAAGCCGTATGTATTGATATGTGGCGTAGCGCTTGCCGCAACGCTGACACTTTGGTTCGAAGGCCGTGTCTGGTGGTGCCAGGCCGGCGACAATAGCCCATGGGCGTGGGAAATCTGGTCAACACACAACTCACAGCATCTTATCGACCCTTATTCTTTCACCCATATTCTCCACGGCGTACTTGAATTTTGGCTGATCGGCCTGATCTTTAGAAAAATGCCGCTGGCGTGGCGTTTGTTGATCGCCGTCGCTATAGAAGGTAGTTGGGAAATTGCCGAAAACTCAAGCTACGTTATCAACCGCTACCGCGAAGCAACGATCTCTCTCGATTATTTTGGCGATTCGATCATTAATTCGATCTCTGATATCGTGTGTTGTGCGACGGGATTTGTCATCGGTTATAAGCTGGGGTTCTGGCGTTCTCTGATGTTGTTTCTTGCGACCGAGGCCATGCTGATCTGGTGGATACACGACAGCTTGATAATCAACATAATCATGCTCATCTATCCGATGGAGTCGATCAAACATTGGCAGATGGGCCTACACTGACCGGGCAATTCACATCTAACCTATGATAAAAACCCTTCCCGAGGAGATCGAACAATACCGCGACCGGAAATGGCATCGCGAAGACTCGCTCAAGGTCGATTCTGCCGAAGAGGTCGAAGCGATGGTCGAGGAACTTGGTTTCTGCCTCGGCCTTACTGACGCTCGAAAGATGATGCCGTCGGTTTATATCGCGGTGTGCGGACGACGCGACGCTCACATGCCGCGAAATGTGCAGAAAGACTTCGAAGCAAGCCGCGCTTGGGTTCTAAAAGACGAGGTCATCGCTCGCGGCAAACTCTATTACGCAAAACTGATCAAAGGTAAATCGTGGTTTCTCGCACCGCGAATGATCCCGATCTTTAACGCGATCTGGGGCTGCTCCCGAAAAGGCGAATCAGGCATCTTGTCGAAAAATGCACAGCTTGTGCTGAAAGTGCTCCGCAAAGAATGGGAAATGGCTACCGCCGACCTTCGCGAAGAGTGCGGATTTAAGGACAAAAAAGATCTGACAAACGCCATCGATGAACTGCAAAAACGCATGAAGGTCGTCCCACAAGAGGTCCTTTACGTCCCAAAATTTACCTACATCTGGACTCTTGCCGAGGTACGTTTTCCCGCCGAATTAAAAGTCAAAATGAAACGCGAAGATGCTGTTAGAGAGCTGGCCCGCACGTATCTTCAAATGTCTGGCATGACGCTGCTCGGCGAACTCTCAGGCAAATTTGGTTTCCAACGTTGGGAATCGGGTAAAGCAAATCACGAACTCGTCGACGAAGGCTTCGCAACCCGCCTCGAACGCGGTGTGTATCAGTTGTCAAATATCCAGCGAAATAGTTAACTCATTCGTTTTCGCGTTTATTTTGATCCGGTTGTCCTCTTTGGATCATGAGCGGTGGAAGCAACGAGTGCCTGCCCGATCTTAGTCAGGTCAAGATACTTTGTGAGACTATCCAGAGCCTTCTTCACTTGAGCGTCGCCCATCACCTCTTGCATGGCCACTTCACCCAGGGTTTCGAATGCTTTTCCAATCGCCGCTTCGCCGCCGTTTTTAGATGCCGCTCTCAATTCCGTTCTGCAGTCGACTGTCATTAACCGCACCATAACCTGCGCCGCCGTCTTGTTGACCTGCTCGATCTGGGCTGACGACAAAGTGCTTACATCTGCCATGGCTGGATGTTGGATCATTGCGACGACTATCCACTTAACGATGTCTTTTCGATCTTTTCCAGTAGTTGAATCGGCAAGACATCTGCCTAAATTCGCCGTTTGTGTCTGAGCCGTTGCGGCAGAGACGCCGATGAGAAGTAACAACAAGAGCAAGAGCAATTTTTTCATCCGATTCTCCTTCTTTTTCAAACCTGTTTCTTTACAAACATGTGCACGGCTCGTTCGCCCGGCACCATTTTCTCGACCTGGTAGCCGACTTCTCGCAGATCGAGATCGGCAAACAGCGGTTCGCCCTTGCCGAGAATGACCGGCCGCAACGCGAGATGAAGCTCGTCGATCAATCGTTCTTGTAAATATTGCCTTACGGTAGCCGGACCGCCGCCGATGCGAATATCTTTATCGCCTGCTGCTGCTTTGGCTTGCTCGAGAGCGGAATGGATGCCGTCGGTGACAAAATGAAATGTCGTGCCGCCTTTCATCTCGATCGAATCGCGTTTGTGATTTGTTAACACAAATGTCGGAACGTGATACGGCGGATCATCGCCCCACCAGCCTTTCCAGTCCTCATCAGGCCAAGGCCCGCGAACAGGCCCGAACATATTTCGGCCAAGTATCCATGCCCCTTTGCCGTTCATGCTCTCGGCGGCAAAGCTGTCATCAACCCCGGTCTCACCGCCGCCATCGCCGCCATGTTGCTCAATGAATGTCTTGGTAGGAAAGAACCACTCCATCAACTCCGGCCCACGAACGCCGAGCGGATTTTCGAGTGACTGGTCCGTTCCGGCAGAAAAGCCGTCGAGCGAGACACCGAATGCTTGAACTACGACTTTTGACATTAGCGACAACTCCGGTGCAATCTAAGACGCACAAAAGACATCGGATGGCTCTCTTCTTTACCGCCTTAATCGCGTTGATAATTCTCTTTGCTAAGTCTAGTTCTCAAGAATGGTTTCAGCAAATTCCCATTCCGTTGAACATCACAGTCTTCTATTTGTATTTACCAGACGGATGTCCCCAACAGACATCCGGATTCATTGGTGTCGTGGTTCTGGTGGGGCAGCGGCCAAACAACATTGTCAAAGAGATTCACCATCTAAAAACGCGTCCTTCCTCATCCAATAGAATGGCCTTGGTATTCGGTGTCATCAACAGAATGGGAATAGACACTCATGCGAATACAATTGGAGACTCGGTGCCTAATTTCTCTGCCAATACTCTGAATTCCGGGAGAAATCTATCTTCGAGACTCTTAATGGTCGGACATGGATTTCCGGCGGTCAAAAAAAATTAGTATTTCATCAACTCTTTCACCGCCGTTTCCACATCCTCGGACTGCGGCAGGATGAAATCCTCTAGCTGCGGGGCGTAGCCGACGAAGGTGTCGGTTGCTCGACGTCTGCAGGAGCATCGAGGTATTCCAGCTCGTTTGAGATGCGTGCGGCGATCTCAACCGTAGCCGTAGGAGATGGTCTTCGTGGGCGACGATGACGCGCGAAGTTTTCTTGACCGACTCGGCGATGGCTTCCCAATCGTAGGGCACGAGCGTGCGGAGGTCGATGATCTCGACGGAGACGCCGTCTGCGTCGAGGCGTTTTGCTGCCTGATTTGAACGCTCGACCAGCGCACCGAATGTGATGATCGATACATCGCTTCCCTCACGAACTTTTTTCGCCTTGCCGAACGGGATCAGAAAATCGCTCGATGGATATTGCGACTTGTTGTAGATCTGGCGGTAAAGATGCTTGTGTTCCAGGAACAAAACAGGATCATCGCAGCGTATCGCGGTTCTCAGCAAACCGTTGGCGTCAGCGCCGTTGACGGATAAACGGTCATCAATCCCCGGTATGCGAGAAGAGTGTCGTGCCGGATTGCAGTGATAAACCGCACCGCCTTTAAGATAACCGCCGACCGGAACACGCATGACCATCGGGCATTTTGTGTCGCCGTCAAAGCCAGCGTGTGACTGCGACCTCATTACGGATGCGGTGAAATGCCGGAAAGATGTAATCAAAAGAACTGTATTTCGCAAAACCGGTTTAAGNAGTGCCGCCTTTCATCTCGATCGAATCGCGTTTGTGATTTGTTAACACAAATGTCGGAACGTGATACGGCGGATCATCGCCCCACCAGCCTTTCCAGTCCTCATCAGGCCAAGGCCCGCGAACAGGCCCGAACATATTTCGCCCGAGTATCCACGCACCCTTGCCACGCATGCTCTCGGCCGCAAAGCTGTCGTCAATGCCCGTCTCGCCGCCTTCACCGGCGCCATGCTGCGAGATGAAGGTTTTTGTCGGGAAAAACCACTCCATCAACTCCGGTCCGCGAACGCCGAGCGGATTTTCAAGACTCTGATCCGTTCCCGCGGAAAATCCGTCGAGTGAAAGACCAAATGCCTGGACTACGACTCTACTCATCTTAGAAATTTCCTACTCCTCACCTATTAGCGGATATTTTTGTAACGTCTCACGACAACCTGAAATGAGACTTTTAATTTCTGTTTCCTGGCACCAAAATTCGAAGTAATGTCGCTCAAAGACTCGGGTGGGGGTAATGTCAACCCCGACAGAGAAACGTAGGTAGGTTTCAGGCTTTACCTGAAACGCCCCCGAAACATCCGGATTCATAGGTCTAGCAGTTCTGGTGGGGCAGCAGCCAAACCCGTCAAAGAGATTCGCACCAGAAAGACGCGTCCTTCCTCATCGATGTCAAAATCGGCAAAGACGCTGTCATCTTGATATTGCCGACCATGACCATACAAAGTCCCATAACTATGCGCCATATCGGCTAATCGGATTCCTGCTGCACATACTCTGATCCGTAAACGCGGTGTGAGCTCAAGTACTTCATCAACACCACCGCATTCTCCACATCCTCGCTTTGCGGCAGGATGAAATCCTCTAGCTGCGGGGCGTAGCCGACGAATGTGTCGGTTGCGCCGACGCGTCTTACGGGAGCGTCGAGGTATTCGAAAAGCTCGTTTGAGATGCGTGCGGCGATCTCGGAACCGTAGCCGTAGGAGATCGGGTCTTCGTGAGCGACGATTACGCGCGAGGTTTTCTTGACGGATTCGGCGATGGCTTCCCAATCGTAAGGCACGAGCGTGCGTAGGTCGATGATCTCGACGGAGACGCCTTGTTGTTCGAGGCGTTTGGCGGCTTGGTTTGAGCGTTCGACTAGCGCGCCGAATGTAATGATCGAAACATCGCTGCCTTCACGAACTTTCTTAGCTAGCCCCGCCCGGGATCAGAAAATCGCTCGAAGGATATTGCGATTTGTTGTAAACCTGACGGTAAAGATGCTTGTGTTCGAGGAACAAAACAGGATCGTCACAGCGGATCGCCGTTCGCAGCAAACCGTTTGCATCGAGAGCGGTTGACGGATAAACGATCATTAATCCCGGCGTATGCGAGAAGAGTGTCGTGCCGGATTGCGAGTGATATACCGCACCGCCTTTAAGGTAGCCGCCGACCGGAACACGCATGACCATCGGGCATTTTGTGTCGCCGTCCGAGCGCCAGCGTGTGACTGCGACCTCATTACGGATCTGGTGAAATGCCGGAAAGATGTAATCAAAGAACTGTATTTCGCAAACCGGTTTAAGACCACGGATCGCCATGCCTACCGCCCGGCCGATGATATTGGCCTCGGCAAGAGGCGAATTGAATACGCGTGCTGAGCCAAATTTACGCTGCAGATTTGCCGTGACGTTAAAGACACCGCCTTTGCCTTTTACGGTTTCGAGATACTGCTCGCGTGAACAATCGGCAACGTCCTCACCAAAAACAACGATGCGCGGATCGCGCTCCATTTCCTCGTGCATGCAGCGGTTGATAAGATCGACCATCGTGCCTGCATTTCCGCTCAGCTCGGCACCGTCCTCGGTATCAAAAAGCTGCCGGTCGGTCGGATCGACGTCCGGCGAGAAAACATTTCTCAATGCCGTCGGCCCTTCGGGCTGCGGCGTTTCGACCGCGATGTCGGCGGCCTTGTTGACCTCATCATCGACCTCTTTTCTCAACGCCTCAAGCTGTTCGAAGCGATTCCTCGGTCATCAAAACTCGGCGTAGGTTTGATCGGGTCGATCGCGGCGTCGGCGTCGCTCTTCGACGGTGGAAGCTTTCGTCGTCCGAAAGCGAGTGTGAATATGGCCGAATGACCTTTGCGCGAACGAACGCGGGGCCTTTTCGTTCGCGGCAATATTCGACCGCACGTTTGAATGTCGCGTAAGACTCAAGCGGATCAGTGCCGTCACAATTTTGTATATAAAGATCAGGAAAGCCGGCAACGAGCTTTGAAACGTCGCCGCCTGCCGTGCCAACCTCGACCGGAGTCGAAATAGCATAGCCGTTGTCCTCGACGCAAAAGATCACGGGCAATTTGAGGTTGCTGGCGGTGTTCAAAGCTTCCCACCATTCGCCCTCGCTGGTCGTGCCGTCGCCGACCGACATATAGACAACCTCGTCGCCCTTAAAGCCGACGACTTTGTCCTGCAATTCTTTAACAAGCGAAGCCCGATAACCGGCTTCAGCCGCGCCCACGGAATGCAACGCCTGCGTGCCGGTGCATGAAGATTGCGAAGGCACGTTGAGGTCCTTGTGCCCCCAGTGTGAAGGCATTTGGCGGCCATGAGAATTTGGATCGGCCTCGGCCCCGACTGCCGAATACAACATCTCCTGCGCAGTCATTCCAAGCCCCAGCATCAGCGCGCGGTCGCGATAATACGGGAAGAACCAATCATAAGCCGGCTTCAGTGCCAAGGCTGCTCCGACGAGAGCAGCTTCGTGGCCGGCACCTGAGATCTGGAAAAATATCTTATTTTGGCCCTTGAGTTGGATCTCTTTGTCATCGATCCGGCGCGACATATACATCGTGCGATACATGCCGATCATGGTTTCGGCGTCGAGGCCGTGGTACTTTTCCGCAGCCGCCGCTTTACCGTTCTTCTTTGTTGCCATTGTCATTGGATCACCGTTGTCTAAAAATCCCAATTGTTGCGTAATCCTTTAAAATACCAAATTGGCATAAAACGGGCAATTTTTCCGCTACTCTCGATCTCACGCCGGCCTATCCACCGTTTTGCGACGCCCATCGCCACAAATGGCTACAAACTCAATACTTGTCCCATGCTGTCCCAAACCGAGTGGGACAGGGTAAATCATTGAACAAATTGGACTTAAGTCTTTACTGTCCCACTGTCCCACTCACTTTTTTTTCAAAAAGTGTCCCAAGTGTCCCAAACCATAGTGGGACAGGCTAAACTATTGAATTCAAAGGGCTTAGGCTTTGCTGTCCCAGTGTCCCACTGTCCCACTTGTTTTTTTGCCGGACTGCCCGCAGATCACCTGAAGATTGTCAAAGATCAAAACTGCGTCGTTCAGCATGTTTTCGCCGCTACTAACGAGCCGGCGCGGTATTAACCCAATTTCCTGAAACCTCACCCATCAGCAATCCGACAAAGTCTTCTCCTGCGACGTTGGAAGTGACAGCTGCATAGCTGCGGTTTACGGGAATGAATTTCCAAGTTCCCGTCGATCCAACGCCCGGGATAGCCGCCGCGTAGCGAGCAGTTTGACAGCATCAAACGCCAATAATACGCTTCCGTTTCCGCTGGTATCTGCCACGATCAGTTGATTTCCAGTAAGACTCGCAACTCCCGCCGCATGTTGGGCGATCTTTGCCGCGTCGAACGACGTGATGCCATTAACACCATCGGTTTTGGTTGGTGTAACGATATACGAACTTGCTCCAAAGCCGGTCAGTGTATAGGTTCCCGCAGGAAAACTAGTCGTTGTCGAGACATCGGGCGAGCCTGCGCCGGTCAAGAGAACATTTGAAACGAATCGCGGGTTAGGGTTACCAATTGCATTACCATATGTGACTGTGCCGTTGATCGCTGGCGTCGGAGTCGGCGATGCGGCGTCCTGCACTGTTATGGTTGCAGTCATAGATAGGTGCCTAACGCAGTGATAAGGAAACGAACCAGGGCTATTGAACGTAAAACTAAAGGTTTGTCCCATGCCGAAAAGACCTGAGTCCCAAACTCCGTTGTTGCTGGTTGTGGAATGAGTCGTACCGTCGTTATTCGTCCATTGAACGGTGTCGCCAACGTTTATCGTCAGATCCGGCGGGTCAAAAGCGAAGCCCGATATATTTATATTGACGGTCATCGGAGACGTATGCGGCGGCAAGACGACTGGTTCATAACGAAATGTCGATGGAGGCGCACCGCAAAAGGTATCCGCAGGCTTTGTGCCCGCAGATGCTGTGATAGCTAAAACGCTCGGGACAAGGCACGATACGATAAAGAAAAAGACGAAACCTGAAACGCGAAGCCGGACATTTGCGAACACAGTATTGATCTCCTTTGATTGATTTTGCGTTTTCGAGTATACACGAACATCGAACTAAAATGTAAAGATACCTGTGGGTAAGCGGTATTATTAAAGCTGTATTTCGATCATCTATGGACACGAACATTTTCAGAGAGTATGACATTCGCGGTATTGTTGGGCTTCATCTGACGGATGAAACGGTAGCAACGCTTGCGCGCTCTGTCGGGGTATTTTTCAGCAGAAACGGAGCGAAGCGGATCGCGATCGGTTATGACGCGCGTGAGAGTAGTCCTCGATTTTGCCGACTACTGACAAACGGCCTGAATGAAGCGGGTTGTGAAGCTGTGTTGATCGGCATGGTGCCCACGCCTGTTTTGTATCACACCGTTTTTACAAAAGACGTGGACGGCGGCGTGATGATCACCGGTTCGCACAACCCGCCCGATCATAACGGCTTCAAAATATGCCTCGGCAAAGACACGTTATTCGGTTCGCAAATTCAGAGATAAAGAGATCGCCATGTCAGAACCGCCTGCGTGTCTCGCGGCGGTCGAATCGCTCGGCAAAGACACGTTATTCGGTTCGCAAATTCAAGAGATAAAAGAGATCGGTGAACCGCCTGCGTCAGCGGGCGGCCAGTCTCGCGGTTCGGTCGCTGGACGATTATGTCGGTGATATTGTTTCGCGCGTTTCACTCGGCAACCGCAAGATCAAAGCCGTCATTGACGCCGGCAACGGCATGGGCGGCGTGACGGCTGTTCCGGTTTATCGCGAACTCGGCGTTGAGATGGTGGAGCTTTTCATCGAGCCTGACTCGACCTTTCCAAATCATCATCCCGATCCAACGGTTGAAGAGAATCTTACTGACATAATTGCGGCTGTTCGTGAACATAAAGCCGATCTCGGTATCGCATTTGACGGTGATGGTGACCGCGTCGGCGTCGTTGATGAAACCGGCCGCATCATCTGGGGCGACGAACTAATGGTTTTATTTTCGCGTGCCGTTTTAGCGGACGATCCGGGCGCGACGATAATCGGCGAGGTTAAATGTTCGCAGACGCTTTATGACGATATAGAAAAGCACGGTGGCAAACCGCTGATGTGGAAAGCGGGCCATTCGCTAATAAAAGCAAAGATGAAGGAAACTAACGCAGCTCTCGCAGGCGAGATGAGCGGCCATATTTTTTTCGCCGACAGATTTTACGGGTTTGACGACGCAACTTATGCTGGCGCACGCGTGCTGGAGATACTTTCAAAAACCGACAAGCCGCTGTCTGCATTGCTTGCCGATCTGCCAAAGACTTTTTCCACGCCAGAACTGCGCGTAGATTGTTCGGACGAAACAAAATTCGACGTTGTCGCAAAGGTCGTGGAACATTTTTCGAAAACAAATGAAGTGATCGCGATCGACGGCGCACGGATCATTTTTGAAAACGGCTGGGGCTTGGTGCGTGCGTCGAATACGCAAGCGATACTTGTTTTTGCTTCGAGGCTGACACCGATGATAATCTTGCAGCGATACGCAGCATCGTCGAATCAAAAGTTACCGAATTCATCGCATCGACATAGCTCGATCTCCTGGAACTCGAAAAAAACACTCTCGTACGAAGGCTTTAACTATCTTTATGAAAAATACTACATCTGCAAAACGGATCGGATCTTTTCTGCTGCTGCTTCTTGTCGCAAGCGCACTTCACACATTCGCTGCTGAGCCTATTAGATTTAAGGTCAGTGTCGAAGCGACCGCGAGTGAACCGCTTTCAGGCCGCCTGCTGATCTTCATGAGAAAGGACGACGGAAAACCGGCTGACACATTCGAACCGGATTTTACTGATCCAAACGCCGTCTTTATCTCAGGCACCGAGATCACTAATTTGACTGCGGGTAAAAGCATTGAGATCAACGCCGACACTCTGGCGTTCCCTTCTGCATTCTCAAATGCCCCTGCGGGCAACTATCAGGTGTATGCACTGCTCGATCGCGATCATTCCTACACCTACAGCGGAATGGGAGCGGGCGACATTTACAGCAAGGTAGTCAAGACAACAATGCCTTCATCGGGAACGGAGCTCAAACTCAACAATGTCGTTCCGGCATCGACGTTGTCCGTTCCTGAGCAAACCGTAAAGTTGATCGAGTACAAAAGCCCCATGCTGTCGGCGTTCTGGGGCCGCCCCGTTGAGATGAAAGCAGCTGTCGTCTTGCCGCCGAGCTATGACAAATCGCCTCTGCAAAAATATCCGACCATCTACAACGTAACGGGTTATGGCGGAACTCGATACAGCCGCCTGCGACCGAAAAGTTTGGAAACCGCTGCCAAGGAAATGTCCGAGGGTAAGCGGCCTGAGATGATCACTGTCTATCTCGAGTCACAAGTTCCACTCGGCCACAGCGTATGGGCTGACTCGGCAAACAACGGCCCGTGGGGAACGGCTTTGGAAAAAGAGTTTATTCCATATCTTGAAAAACAATTTCGCATGGACGCCAAACCATCAGGGCGCTTTCTTAACGGTCATTCCTCCGGTGGATGGGCGACTCTGTGGGTGATGGTGACGCATCCTGATTTCTTTGGAGGAACGTGGTCGACCTCGCCTGACCCGGTCGATTTTCGCAATTTTACCGGCCCCGACGTTACAAAAGATCCGCCCCAAAACGCTTATACCGATGCAACCGGAAAGGAATACAATCTTGTCCGCGATCAGGGCAAAGAATTAATGACCGTGCGCCAGTATGCGCAGCAGGAACGTGTGCTCGGATGTTACGGCGGACAGTTTGCTTCATTCAATGCTGTGTTTTCACCAAAAGGTGATGATGGGCAGCCGATGAAGCTCTTTGACATCGACACTGGCCGCATCGATCCTGTGGTCCAGAAAGCATGGCAGAAATACAACATCTCAAAACTGCTGACCGAGAATTGGAAAACTCTCGGCCCAAAACTAAAAGGCAAGATACACATCGTCGTGGGAACGGCAGATACGTTTCACCTAAACGAGGCCGTCGAGTTGCTCGAGGCCGAGCTCAAGAAACTCGGCAGCGATGCCAAGATCGAATACATCCCGGGCAAAACGCACTTTGACCTCTACACCGTTGGCGACGACCGCGAATCTTTACTCAGGCGGTTCCAATGGGAGATGTATAAGATCGCCCGTCCGCTGGCTAAAACCACTGCTAAATAGTCGAAAAGTGAACAATAAAAAGCCGCTTCCAGAGCGGCTTTTTATTTCAATATTTGTAACTAATTTAAGACTCATTAACCTTTAGCACCGCCAAAAACGCTTCCTGCGGTATCTCCACGCGGCCAACTTTTTTCATTCGCTTTTTGCCTTCTTTTTGTTTTTCGAGCAGTTTGCGTTTACGCGAGATGTCGCCGCCGTAGCATTTGGCGATAACGTTTTTGCCCATTGCTTTGACGGTTTCGCGGGCGATAACTTTGTTCGATAGCGGCGGATCGGAACTTCGAAAAGCTGTCGCGGGATCAGCTCTTTCATTTTTGCGGTAAGAGGCGGCCTTTTGGCGTAGCGGTGTCGCTGTGAAGAATCAGCGAGAGTGCGTCAACCGGTTCGCCGGAAACGAGAATGTCGACTTCACGAGTTT
>JBGARA010000056.1:0-26198 GCA_044230475.1 Pyrinomonadaceae bacterium
AACGGCGTTGACTGCAAACGTCTCATCGCCGTAGGATTTGGCACGACCAAGCCCGTCGCCAATCCGCCACAGGCTTTCGAAAACGATCGTATCGAATTTTACAATGCCGCTCTTGCGGGCCACGCCATCGGCGGAATGCCGCTCGACGGAGGCGGAAAATCCGCTGGCGATGTTTGTCCGTCTCGCTGAACAATCGGTTAGGCTTACAAAAAGAAACCCGCGAGCCAGTGGGCAACAACACGCCAACCGGGTGAGTCAAAGAACCAAACCTCGGCAACATTTTCTGCTAACAAAGCTGTCCCTGCTGTAAAATACACCGCGTGTACTCGTTTGACCGTAAGTTTTTCCCAAAGAACCGCGAGCAGGATCATGCTATCCGGAATGATCAGCCCAAAGATGACTTCCGGGTTTGGGACGCCCGGAAAATAGTGTCGAAATCGAAAGAATGCTGGCCAAAGTATCGCTATCATTGCGAGCAGCATCAATCGTTTGTGGATCTCCGGCTTTCGCCGATAATAGATACCGGCGGCCACCAGGCTTGCGAAAACTAAGGGCGTCGTAAAAGTTCCGATCAGACTCGAAACAGCGATCTCGCCAAGACCGGCCGCAAGATCGCGCTTCATAACATAAACCCCGGCTGCCATCGTCGACAGAGCCACGCACGCGACAAGTATTAGACTCGAAAATCCTAATAGACGATGAAGTTTGAACCGCTTGCGGATCAAAAGTGTCTGGGTGACAAAGACCAGGCTCCAAAGAAACAAAAAGCCGCCATGAAGGTAAATGACGAGCGGAGCCTCGAAAGTGCCTTGATACAAGGGGATGATGAATGTTTTGAAAAATCCCGTGAGGACTACCGCGAGAGCGATCAAAGATGCCGCGAAGAAGTAATTTGCCCGCTTTGCACGGACTGGCAGTTGATGGGAATCGTCCATGTTTTCGAGATTATTTGACCGTTATGTTGTGCGTTACAACCGCCCAGTGAGCGTAGCCTTCTTCGTTGAAAGGAATCTGTAACGGCTGTGTGCGTCCCTTGCTGTCGGTGGCCCTTGCTTGTAGCTTGTATGCTCCCGGACGTGCGTCCCAATCCACGTCCCAGCGAACCCAGGCCATGTCGATATTAGGTTCGCGAAGCCTCGCAGGTCGCCACGTTTTCCCGCCGTCGGTGCTTACGTCAACCTTTTTGATATTGCCTTCGCCCGACCATGAACGTCCGCGTAAAAGACGCTTACCTGACGAAATTTCACCATTCCAGGGCAGTTCGAACGCCGATTTGACTTGCTGATTGGTAAGCATCGGGCCAAGCGCCGGCGGTTCGGGTTTATAGTCCTTGCCGATCAGCACATATTTCTTTGTGTTGTATTCGGTATAGAGCGACTGCTCGGAAACCTCGATGCGTCCCACCCATTTTGTGTGAGCGATACCCACCCAACCTGGCACTAACATACGAATCGGAAATCCGTGATCGGGCAAGAGCGTTTGGCCATTCATCGCATAGACCAGAAGCGTGTCATCCATCATCGCTTTTTCGACTGACATCGGGCGGCTGACCTTTTTTGCGTCAAGGCCCTCAGGCATCACGTCCCTAGCCGAACGTTTCAAACCAGCGCGTCCCAGAACTTCAGATAGCGGAACGCCTGTCCATTCTGCTACGCCGATGCCACCGAGATCCCACGGAGTTCCCTCGATCTTTTTCCCGTGTGACTCTTGAAAACGATTTCTGCCGTTACCAGCGCACTCGATGGCCCTAACAACCGATATCGATGGCATAGATAACAGCTCGTCGTAAGAAAACGACGTGGGACGCGTGACCGCTGAGCCTTCGATCTTCAGACGCCACTTGGCAGGGTCGATACGCGGAACCACCGGACTGTTGTTTCTGACAAAGAACAACTCGGTCGGCACTATGTACCCGCGGTTGTACATTGCTTCCCAACGCATTTCGAGATTGCTGCCGTTGCGAATGAAGTACTCCGGCGGAGCGTTTTTCAAGATCGCCTGATCCACCTGCTGTGCGGCGGCCTGCGTGGGCAGAAAAGTCGGAATCGCAGCGGCAGCTGTGCCCGCAGCCAAAAGCCTGAAATATTCGCGTCTCGACATCGACGATTTCTTTAAATTCGCGGCGAGTTCAAGCCCGCGTTCCGTGTCGTATACTTCCTCGTCGAGCAGGTCCTTTCTTTCCATGGCGATCCTCCGGTCTTGATAGATTCTGTGCTAAGAGTATCGAACAAAATCGAACAGGAAACAAGCATCTCTTGTCCCTGAGACTTTCACACTAGCGCCATTCCGCAAAAAATGAAATACCAATTTTCCCGATATGACATAACTTTCGCGATTTGACGTAACTTTCCCGATTCGACATGGTTTTCCCGATATGACATGATTTTCCAGCTGATAAACACCGTTGATCATATTCTCCTTCTGCCCTCGCCAGAAATTTTGATATCATCGTAAAAATGCAAATTCGCGCCGCAAAAGACGAAGACGCCATCGACATCGCTTATATCTATAACTATTACATCGCTACGTCACACGCGACGTTTGAGATCGAGCCTATAGACGAACCCGAAATGCTGCGGCGGATCGAGGAATGCTGGTACGCCGGTTATCCATTCCTTGTCTGCGAGGAAAATGACGAGATCGTCGGTTATGCCTATGGAAGGCGCTTCAGACCGAGACAGGCGTATGACCATTCGGTTGAGGTGTCAGTATATATACGTCCCGGACATACCGACCGAAAGATCGGCAACTTGCTTTACGATGCATTGCTCCAGGAAATAAGGAAAGGAAATTTCCACGCCATCATCGCAGGCATTTCCCTGCCCAATGATCCGAGCGTCAAGTTGCACGAGAAATTCGGTTTCGAAAAGGTCGCACATTTTCGCGAAGTCGGACGCAAGTTTGATCGGTGGATAGATGTTGGGTATTGGGAACTGATACTCGATAAAGACAATTGATATCCTAAAGATCCATGAAAAAAATACGTCGATTTTTGGCAATGAGTTTATTTCTCACCGTTTTTGCGCACACTCAATTCGCGCAGGAACAAAACCCCGCAGACATAAACAAATTAAAGATAAGTATTCACATGGATAAACAGCCATTGGGCTTGGTTTTTAGAGAGCTAATGGAACGATATAATGTGCCGGTCGGCTTTGAGGAGTCCGATCTGAATCGAAATCATCGTGATTACATCTTCGATACCAATATTCCTAGCACGGGCGTTGGAAAGTTAGTTTCTGGAGATGGTAAAGCTAGCATAACAATCACTACCGAGAGGACTTTTGAAGGTAGGTCACGGCTTTTTACAGTAAACCTTGACGATGCCTCAATTGAGAAGGTTATGAACACGATTGTCGGCCAGATGGAAAACTACACCTGGAAAATCAATGACGGGGTTGTAAATATCTTTCCAAAGTCGGCTGCAAGAGACAAAAGATTTCAGGAGCTTTTAAACACTCGAATTGAGAACTTTGCCGTAGTAAAGGGGCTCCCGGTCGCGACGATTACGGCTGCAATCATCGCCTTACCCGAATTTCAGGCTTTTTTGAAGAAGGAGAATCTTCGCTTTACCGGGTGGCGTGCTGGTTCTCAGCTGCTCAATAGATCACAATACGGTCGGCCACTTCCGGACGGCATTCGTTTATCTAACTTAACCTTTAGAGAATTGCTAAATAAAACAACGAAAATAAAGGGAGGTGGGTGGATCCTTCGCTTGAAACCCTCTTCTTCATCCCCGCCCGAACAGATGGATATTGATATCTAAATGGCGATGCAGCATTCCCAATTCTAGCGCTATCTACCGACTTTCAGTTGCCAATAATATGTCATTCTGACCGAATATCCATCGGGCTTTGAACGATTTTCTTTCATATTGCGTTAAACATCGTAAAAAAGTGTTGACATAAGTTGTGCATTCCTGTAATTTTGTAAGAGTAACGGCCAACTGGCCCGCGCACCTATCGCCACCAAATGCGGCAAAGTTTTCTAAAAACACAATGTTCCATGGGTCACGCCTAGTGGCCCGACATCCGAAAGGCAGGTTTTGAGCACATCTCAGAACACGACCTTCTCGACAAAAACACACCTCAGTCTTTTCCGGTTATCTAAAAGGTGGCAACCAATCCTCAAACAAAAACCTGCTAATTCGGATGGGGAACATAAGAAAACTTTTTCGATTTGAAAAAGCGTTCTGCAATAAGGAGCAAAAAAATAATGTTCGGTAAAAAGAAAAGCGTTGCTGGTTTAGACATCGGCTCAAGCTCGATAAAAATGGTCGAGTTGGACGGCAAGATGAACAACCTGAATCTGGTAAGCCTCGGCTATGAAAATCTTCCGGCCGATACGATCATCGACGGACAGATCATGGAGCTTAACGTCGTTTCGGATGTCATCCGCAACGTCTGCAACAATCATGATGTGAACGCCGACGAAGTCGTGACCGGCGTCAGCGGACATTCGGTGATCATAAAGAACATCGTCCTGCCCGCGATGAGCAAGGAAGAACTAGAAGAATCTATCGACTGGCACGCCGAGGAACATATTCCCTACGATCTCGCCGACGTGAGCCTTGATTATCAGGTAACGTCCGAGACAAAGGACTCGACACATGTTCTGATCGCGGCTTGCAAAAGCGAACGCATTGACAATATCAAACAGGCTATCCAGCTTGCCGGCAAAACGCCGACAGTTATCGACGTAGATACGTTTGCCCTGCAAAATTGTTACGAAGTTAACTACAACCCGACCGAAAATGACGTCGTAACGCTGCTCAATATCGGAGCCTCGACGATGAACGTCAATATCGTCAAAGGCACCCGCTCGCTATTCACGCGTGACATCACGGTCGGCGGCAGCCAGTTTACGGACGTTCTGCAGAGAAGCCTCGGACTTAACTTCCAGCAAGCCGAAGCAGTCAAACGCGGAGTCACCGACGTTGTTGAGGGTATAGAAGAAAAATCTATCGAGCCACTGATGAACAACGTGACCGAGATCGTGGCAATGGAGATACAGAAGACATTCGATTTCTATCGCGCGACGACCGAGGATAACGAAACAATGGTTCAGAAAATTCTGATCTCGGGCGGCGGTTCGAAACTTGCCGGACTCGCTCAGGAACTTTCAGAAAGACTAGAGCTGCCGGTCGAGGTTCTCGATCCATTCCGCAACATAAAGGTCGACTCAAAGAAATTTGACCCGGATTACCTCAGTGAGATCGTGCCGGAAATGGCAGTAGCTGTCGGACTGGCAGTAAGGGGAGTGTAATAAAGATGATTAAGATCAATCTAATAAATTCTGTTACAGAAAGACAAAGCGGCACCGTCGCGACAGTCGATCGCAAGATATCGAGCGGAAGCTCACGCTTTCTTCTCCTCTCGGTCGTCGTCGGCTTCCTGCTCGCGGCCGTCATAGGCTGGGATGTCATCAGCACCCAGATGGCAAAGACCGAAGCCGAGCGTCAGCTCGACGAGCAAAAGCGTATAGCCGCGGAGCTTGAAACTGTGATGGCCGAGCAAAGAGAGCTTGAGCAAAAGATCAACAACATCGACGCTCGCATCGGCGCCATCAAGAATCTTCGTGCTTCACAGGCCGGCCCAAGTGCAGTTCTCGAAGCAATGCGTGAACGTATCTCAATGGTTCCGGGGCTTTATCTGGAGAGCGTCGAACAGGCCGGCGAGGGACTCGTCATCAAAGGCAATAGCCCGGACGAATCGCAAGTCACACAGTTCGGACGCAGCCTCGAGTTTTCAAACGGGTTATTTTCTAACCTGAACATCGAAACCGTTCGTGCCGAGATCGTGAACCAGAACGCTCCTGTGAAAGTTAACGCCAACGGCGAACAGCCAAAAGTGGGCATCGTCAACTTTACGATCAAGTGTGCCTACACGCCGTCGAAAGCCGCCGGTGCGACCAACAACGCGACGACCGCATCTGCTCAGTCGCCAGCTGCTCCTGCCCAGCCTGTTCAGGTCGCAAAGAACTAGTCCTTACGAACACTAATAGACAAGGAAAACCACAATGTTTGAGAAAATCAAAAATCTACAATGGCACTATCATCTGTTGATGCTCGTATGCGTTGCCGCTCTGATCTACGGAGGAGTCTACTACTTCTTTACAAGCGAAACGCGAGCTGAGATCGCGGCACTTAATAACGAGATCTCACAGCTCCAGGCGAAGAACGAAGCCGCCCGTATCGCCACACAGCGCATCAATGAGTTTCGAGCACTGTATGCCAGCAAGGAAGAGGAATACAACGAGCTCAAGGTCCTTCTGCCGGAACAGCGTGAGATCACCAATGTTCTTCAGGGCTTGCAGGACACTGCAAACAACAGCCGAATGGTGGTCATGAGGTTTGCTCCGCGTGATGATGCTCAGCAGCAGGATTCGATCATGGCAAAGCCGGTCGAGGTCGAGGTTGACAGTAACTTCACTAACCTGCGTGCCTTTTATGATCGCATGGCCAAACTGCCCCGCATCGTGTCCATTACGGATTTCAAGATCAACCAGCTCGACAAGCAGACCGAGGCTAAGACTATCCACGCTTCATTTCTGCTGACAGCTTATTACGCCGCACCAACCGATCTGAACGCAAAACCTGCGCAGCCCGGAGCACCGGGACAGCCGGCCGCTCCAGGAGCACCTGCACCGGCTGCAGGACAGCCTGCCACTGCTCCAGCAGTTCAGACAGCCGCAAAATAGGTCGAACTCCCTACCGAACCCAGGATTTCAAAAAGAGAAAAAAGCCATGATCAACAAATCGACAATAAAACGCTTCGCATGCATATCGGCGGCCGCCGCCGCACTAGTTCTCTTCAGCGGCAGCCTTTCGTTGGTCCACGCCCAGCGTGATCCATTTGCAAAGGCTTCCTATATGAAGCCAAAGGCTCAGGCTCCGGTCGGCACCAAGCCCGCCGGATCGGGCGGACCACAGAATTTTGGGCCGCCTGCGATCGAGTCGCGGATCGAATATTTCAAACGCATTCGTGAAGCCGCCGCCGCAAACGGAGCCCCGCTGCCAAAGGTAACGAGCGTTTTGACGCTTAACGAGATGGCGGTGACCGGCATCTTCAAGACGCCACGCGGTTATGCCGCGATGGTCGAGGCGACACCGATCAAGCTCTCTTATACGATCTATCCCGGCGAGAAGTTCTTTGACGGCCAGCTCGTTGCTGTCGAGGAAAACCGGCTCGTTTTTCGCAAGGTAACCAAGGTCGGCAACGGTAAATTCGTGGCGTCGGTCGAGAATAAATCTCTCAAACAGTATTCGACCAAAGCACAGATCGAAGGCACGGCTCCGACAGAACCGGCTGCAAGGCCTGTAGAGACAGCGAGTAATCCGCCGGTTGAAAAATCGTCGGGTAAGAAAGGGACCGGCAAGGACGCAAAGCCGTCGAATCCGTTCCTTTCGCCGCTTGACGAGATGAACAGCCAGCCGCCTGCAGGTCCGGAAACTGAAAAGAACCCGGCAGAGAAGGCGAAAAAGCCTGTAAAGAAACCGGCTAAGGTTGCTGCCATCAAAAAAGTCGTTCGTGACTAAAAGTTCTTACCCACACGCTTACTTTTTATCCCACACACTTTCAGATAGCGATCGATAAGATCGACTCGAATCAGATACGGAGGAAACATGAATTCTCTTAGCACTTTACGCGGCACGGTCAAAAAGATCGTTATCGCATTAGGAATAGTCAGCAGCCTTACGGTTGCGATCGCTGCCCAGAAGGTTGGGGATCCCCAATCGCAGGGCAAGTTGTACGGCGAAGCCGGTTTTCGCGGCGAACCGATCAATCTGAACGTCGTCAATGCCGACGTTCGCGACATACTCAGTTACATCACCGATCAATACGGCATCAACTTCGTGATCGACAAGTCCGTCAAGGACGTGCCGGTAACCGTCAAGGTCAACGAGGTTCCCTGGAATGTCGCTCTTGATTCGGTGCTGCGTTCGCAGGGTTTGGCCGTTCAGGTCAACGGCAGCATCCTCAGAGTTGCCGAGTCCAAAACGCTTGCCGAAGAGCAGGCAGTTCTAGTCAAGGTTCGCGACGGGCAGTTGGATAATTCACCGCTCTTTACCGAATTCATTCGCTTGAATTTCGCCAGAGCCGAAGGAAAACTGCAGGACGTTGCCGGCAAATCGACTGAACTGACAGCAGGCACGAGTGCCCTTAATCCGAACGCGACAGTTTACGGCGATCCAACTTCCGTTTTGAACGCTGTCAAACAAGCAGAATCTACAAATTACGGCAGCAGCTCTGACTCCGGCCTTCTGGGTATCATCCAGAAACGTATGTCACGACGCGGATCGATCGAGGTCGATCAACGGTCGAACACACTTATCGTTACCGACGTCCGCGAGAATCTGGATGCGGTAAAACAGCTCGTTGCTTATCTTGACCAGCCTGAACCGCAGGTCGAGATCGAAGCCCGCATCATCGTTGCATCGCGTAACTTTAGCCGCGATATCGGCGTACAGCTTGCGGCATTTCTAAGCGGAGCACGTGGAAGCGGCCTCAGCGGTGGAACACTTCCGAATAACACGGTCGGAGTCCCGCTATCGGATCTGGTGCCGAATCCTTCAATCAACAATGACCTGCTTTCCAAGATAGGTAACACCGCCATAGGATTGACAACAGGCATTTTCGGCACGGCACAGATCAACGCTATCATCTCGGCCGGTGAACAGAAAGGCCAGGCCAAGGTCATTGCTAACCCTCGTGTAACGGCTCTTAACAACCGTTCTGCAGAAATAAAGAGCGCCACAAAGATCCCGATCACCACAATTCAGCCAGGTGCCGCAGCCGGCGGAGCGATCATCGCAACAACGACATATGTCGACGTGCCGCTGCGTCTCGCCATCACACCGCAGATCACTGATACCGGCATGGTCATCCTGAATGTCACCGCCGAAAACAGCTCGACCGCATCGGTCGTCAGCGGAGGCACACCTGCGATCAACACACAGAGCATGAAGACCGAAGTAACCGTGCCAGATGGCGGAACGACGGTTGTCGGCGGCGTGTTGTTCGACGACGAGAGAGGAAGCCAAGACCGCACACCGGGACTCGGCAGCGTTCCCCTTTTCGGAAACCTCTTCAAGCGTAAAGGCGTTCAACGCAATACGAGTGAGATATTATTCTTTATCACACCGCGTATAGTTAGACCCGACTACGCAACCTCGCCACAGAACAACGGTCGTTCGGGAGCAGGCACGATAATCCAGCCTGTGCCGCTTGGCAATCCAGCGTCGAATTCGAAACCGAATCCGCCGTCGGACAACAACCAGCAGCCCCAGAGCGTTATCTTCCAGTCACCCGGCCTCGCACGCCCGGAAGCCGCAACGGTTGCACCGGCCAAATAAGGTCATAACCTAAGCAGAAACCTTGTTTCTTACCGTAGGCCCGTCAGGCAAAAACCTGACGGGCTTTTTTCCCGTTCACGGTGCTCACCTGCCAGCGGAGAGCGTTCCGCGCGTTCCACAGCGTTCCACACGCATGTGGAACGCGCTAACTGTTGCAATAACGCGGGTTAAGTGCCCTAAAACGGGAGCGTTCCACGAAATTTACAAAAAAAAACACATTGTGCCACAGAAACCAGGTAATTGCTGTAATAATTGATGTTATGGCATTCGACATTTTGTCGTAAACCGATTTTCCGTGGAACGCTTAAGATCAAATCGGCCTTCTCTTATTCGTGCATTCTTGGCTCTTGATCTGATAATTTTTAGCGACTAATGCAGTAACAAGAGAAATGAGTGATCTCAATTTTGATGCACCACCAGGTCCTCTTTAGTTTTGATTTTCAAAGAACAAATACTGTCGCATAGCAGCAACGCACAGATAAATCTACCACATCGTTTATCAAATTGGAATAGTACAGACACTCACCCCCTCGTTACATATCCGGCTATGGTCCAAGCACCCGCTATCGAGCGCCTAGGCGGAAAACTTGACCCAGTTCCCTTTTGGACGTATGATTAAAGATTGCGTATCACCGCAAATCGCTTATTTACGGCGAGGGAAAGTGACATTATGAAACCAGAAATACATCCGAAATACACCGAAATGACCGTAACTTGTGCTTGCGGGCACTCGTTCAAGACTCGCTCGACGATGGGCGAAGAGTTGCACATCGAAATTTGCTCAGATTGCCATCCGTTTTTCACGGGCAAGCAAAAGCTGGTCGATACGGCAGGACGCGTTGACCGCTTTAACAAGCGCTACGCTCGCGGCGGTGCCGCTCAGGCTGCCAAATAAGGTACGAGATCTATTGAGATTAGTTACTGACAGATATTAGCCAATAAAATCCGACGCCGACCCGAAGCGCCGATCGCTAAAAGTGTGTTTTTCACGCCCGCGAAAGGTAAAATGAGGTTGGCGTTTTTCTTTTGAGATTTTGGGCCTCAGATGTCCGATTTTGGATTTATTGAACATCTATTTTAATAGGATAGATATCTAATAAAACACTTATGAAAAGCAGATCAACAGCACGAAAATTAAGGTTCCTGCATACTGTCTTTGCTCTCGAGCGCGACCTCATAGTCGGCGGCCAGGCCGTGATGGAAGGCGTGATGATGCGCACACCGTCGGCATATGCCATTGCGTGTCGCAGGTCGGACGGTTCGATAGTCTCAACCGCAGAATCGCTGCCGAAATGGAGCGATACATACAAGTGGCTCAATACGCCTGTGCTTCGCGGCGGAGCGACGCTGATACAGTCGATGGCTCTGGGCGTCAAGGCATTGAATTTTTCGGCGAAGATCTACGAGGAAGACATGGCCGCCAAGGAAGAATTGGCGAAAGAGAAGGCAGCCGAGACTCAGGTCGCATTTGTCGAAGGCACGGCGGACGAGAATTTTACAAAGGCTCCCGTAAAGGTTGTGATGCCTGAAAAACCTTCAAAGGCAAAAGCTGCCGGGCAGTCTGCAACCGCAGTCGGCTCGATAATCTTTGCGTTGTTCTTCAACATTTTGCTTTTCTTAGCGGCTCCGCTGCTGCTGACCAATCTTGGGTTTATTTACGCAGGCTGGGCCGAAGCTCCGATCATTAACGAGGGTGCGGGTTGGTTGGCTACGATGAAGGCTTATGTTTGGGAGATCAAGCCTCATTCGTGGGTCGCATTTAACCTTATCGATGGCCTCGTCAGGATGTTCTTTTTTGTGACGATGATCTTTACGATGTCGTATCTAAAGGACATTCGCCGCGTTTTCGAGTACCACGGAGCTGAACACAAAACAGTGTTTACGTGGGAAAAAGGACTGGAACTTACCCCGGAAAACGCCGCAACTATGCGTCGCCAGCACCCGCGCTGCGGCACTTCGTTTTTGATGGTGGTGATGCTTGTAGCGATCGTGCTGTTTTCTGTTATTAAGTTTGACGCGCTGTGGATGAACCTTGTTGTTCGCATCGCGCTGATGCCGCTGGTTGCAGGTTTGTCGTACGAAGTGATCCGCTATGCGGCCAAGAAAGAAACGAGCGCGGTCTTTAAGTTTATGACTATGCCAGGGTTGTGGCTGCAAAACATCACGACACAGGAACCAGATGCCGAACAGCTCGAGGTCGCGATCAAAGCGCTCGATGAATCTCTCAAACTCGAGCCACAAACTGCTTAAGACATTTGCACCACAGAGACACAGAGAGCACAGAGATAATGACTCTTGATTGCTTTCTCAGTGTTCTCTGTGTCTCAGTGGTGAGAAATAAATATGTTCGAAAAACTAGCACAGATCGAAAAATCCTACGAGGACCTGACCGCTCAGATATCATCGCCTGAGATCGTGTCGGATATGAAATCGTATGCGAAGTTGATGAAACAGCATCGATCATTAGGCGAGATCGTCGAAAAATATCGCGAAGTTCGCAAGATGCAGGACGATCTGAAGGGCGCAAAAGACCTGTTTGAGAACGGCGATGATGAAATGCGTGAAATGGCAACGCTCGAGATCGGCGAGATCGAGGAAAAACTGCCTGCGGCGGAAGAAGAACTTAAAGTTCTGCTCCTGCCAAAAGACCCCAACGACGAGAAGAACGTAATTCTCGAAGTCCGTGCCGGAACCGGCGGCGACGAAGCGACGCTGTTTGCCTCCGAGATATTGCGTATGTATGCCCGCTACGCCGAACGCCAAGGCTGGAAAATGGACATCCTGGAAATGACCGACACAGGTGTCGGCGGCATCAAGGACGCAACAGCCGTCATCGAGGGCGACAATGTTTACTCAAAAATGCGTTTTGAGTCGGGCGTGCACCGTGTCCAACGCGTGCCGCAGACCGAATCGAGCGGGCGAATACACACATCGGCGATCACCGTCGCCGTTCTGCCCGAAGCGGAAGAGGTTGATATTCAGATCGATCAGAACGACCTTCGTATCGACACTTTTTGCTCGTCAGGCCCCGGCGGACAGTCGGTAAATACGACGTATTCGGCGGTTCGCATTACTCACATGCCGACAAATACTGTTGTTTCGATGCAGGACGAGAAATCGCAGATAAAGAACCGCGAAAAGGCGATGCGCGTTCTTCGAGCGAGATTGCAGGAACTCGAGGAACAGAAACAGCACGCCGAGCTTTCCGCCGAACGCAAATCGATGGTCGGCAGCGGCGACCGCTCGGAGAAGATCCGCACCTATAATTTCAAGGAAAATCGAGTCACAGACCATAGAATTGGCATGACCGTTCACCAACTCGACCTCGTGCTGGATGGCCAGCTTGATGAATTTATCGACGCTCTGCGAACGCATTTTCAGACCGAAAAGCTAAAGGCCGAGGCTGTTGCAGCCTAAATTAAACGGACATCACCCTGATCATATGCCCCAACCCACACGCCTTTATTTGATCCGCCATGGACAGTCTGCCGGAAATGCTGAGGGGCGTTTTGGCGGGCATGGGCCGACTCCCCTTTCAGATCTGGGCAAACAGCAGGCTGAGAAAACCGCCAAAGTCCTTGCAAAAGAAGGAATTAACGTCATTTATTCGAGCGATCTGCTGAGAGCGGTGCAAACCGCGGAACCGCTGGCAGAACTGCTGGGCTTGAGCATTAACAAGTCCGAGGCCTTTCGCGAACGGCATGTCGGCGTCCTCGAAGGGCTTACCTTTGACGAATCGAAGCAGGCTTTTCCAAAGGATTACTACGCACTTGTAAATCGGACGGTGAATCACGTCATAACGGACGGCGAAAGCTATCGCCAGCTTCTTCGGCGTATCACCTCGAAACTCAATGAGATCGTTCGAGGGCACCAGGGAGCGAAAATAGCTATCTTTTCTCACACCGGAGCGATCTGCTTTCTTACACTCCACCTCCTCGGGGCTATTCATCGCGGGACAAAGCAAACGCCATGGATCGTCACCTCAAACTGCGGGATCAATCGTTTTGAGCTCCGCCGCCCGCGCAATGTCAGGGTCCTCGCCATTAACGATACGCGGCATCTGCTGCGGCCGACCGGCAACGACGCTTTTGCCGCTCAATGAATTGATTTTCTGACCCGCAATTTGGTATATTCATCTTTCTAGTTTGGAAATTCATAAATTTGGACGCCGGCGAGGTATTTCTGGTGTTCGGATAGAGCTAAATGCCCTATTTGCAACACATATCCCTTTTGCGTAAAGGGGCACAATATTTGCCTCGAAAATGCAATAAGATTGCAGATACCTCTTTCCCCGGCAAATCCGAATGATGAAATTAGCCAAAGCTAATTATTTTCGCATTTTCGATACTGCAAAATTAGACATTTTTGATACTAGATTTTAGGAGGATCTAATGAAAAGGGATTTACGTTTTGTATTGATTTCGCTTCTTTTCGTAGTCCTGTTCGCCGGTTTTACTATCGGACAGGAAACGACGGGAGCAATTGACGTCATTGCCAAGGACGAACAGGGTGCTGTCGTTCCGGGTGTGGCGATAACTGTCACAAGTACCGGTGGTTCGACAGCTTATAAGAGGACACAAACCACCGATGATTCGGGTTCAGTTCGCTTTGTACAGGTGCCGCCGGGCATGTACTCGGTCAGTGCTGCGGCTGTAAAAGGCTTTGCGGCAAAGACTCTGTCAGGCTTGGAGGTAGGCTTGGGACGCACTACCGCTGTGAACTTCCCAATGTCGATCAATGTTACCGGGGCCGAAGTCAACGTGACGATCGATGAGGTTCCTGCGATCGACGTCCAAAAGACGAACGTTGAGACTACGATCAATTCGCAGTTGGCTGAATTGCTTCCGAAAGGCCAGAACTTCTCAAGTATCCTGAAGGTTAACCCGGCAACACGCCCTGAATCGCGTTCCGGACAGTTCCAGATCGACGGTGCCAGCGGTTCGGAGAATACGTTCATCGTTGACGGACAAGAAGTTACCAACGTTCTTTCGGGTGTACTCGATCAGAATACAAACCTTCCCCTTTCACAGCTTCAGGAAGTTCAGGTTAAGTCGAGCGGTTTTGAAGCAGAATACGGCGGTGCTACCGGCGGCGTGGTCAACGTTGTGACCAAGGGCGGCGGAAACGAACTTCGCGGTGAATTTGGAGTAAATCTGCGTACGTCGCGTTTGGAACCAAAACCGGGCTATTCACTGCGTTCAAACAACGGAACGCCGGAGTATTATCCGAACCGTCGCGATCAGTATAACGAAACCAACCCGACGGCGAATCTGGGCGGACCGATCCTGAAAGACCGTATTTACTTTTTTGCGACCTATGCGCCGCAGATATTCACACGCCAGCGAACACTTGTTTTCCTAGATGGTAATCGTGTTCCGACCGGCCGTGTAGAAACATATCATGCCAAACAGCGTAAAGAAGCTACCTTCGGACGTCTCGACGGACAGGTCACCGACAAGCTTCGTTTGACGGGCACCATCAACTGGAATCCGATCACTCAGACCGGTATTACTCCGGGATACTCGAACGAATTGGGAAACATTGACGGAGCTGCCTATTATGATCAGACAGGCGGCCGTCAGAATTCGATGAACTTTACCGGTTCGGGCACATACCTTTTGACCAACAACCTGATCGTTACCGGCCGTGCCGGACATTACTTCCTCAATGAAAAACTCGGTTCGTATGGTATTCCAAGCATTGGCCCGCCACGTATTGTTTGCTCCAGCAGTCCTTTCAGCCCGGTCAACTTTCCCACTGGATTTGGCTGCACAAGAACAGCTCCAAACAACAACAATGGCGTTACCCAGGTTGCAAATACCGAGTATGACGTAACTACCCGAAATCAGTATGATGCTGACGCAACGTATGAATTCGGACTTGCCGGCCGTCATCAGCTCAAGGGTGGATTCCAGTACAGCGAGATCGGTAACAAGGTTATTTATGGACAGACCGATCTTATCACTCTTCGTTCAGGCTCAACCGGACTCGCGACGGTTGGCAATTATGCGGGAAGGGCTTTGCCAACTACGCCGGGTGCGATCGGTTCCGGAAAATTGTCGACCTTTAGAACCCGCGGCAATGTCAGCAGCACAAACACGGGCCTTTATGTCCAGGACAAATGGCAGCCGATCAAACGACTTACATTGAATCTCGGAGTTCGTGGCGAAAGCGAAGACGTACCTAGCTATGCTCCGGGCTTGCCAGGCATGAGTTTCAACTGGGGATCGAAGATCGCTCCGCGATTCGGCGCAGCTTACGACCTAACCGGCGACGGAAAGACAAAGGTCACTGCATTCTTCGGCATATTCTATGACCGATTTAAGTTGACCCTGCCCCGCGGCTCATTTGGCGGCGACGAATTTCATGATGTCTTCTTTGAATTCTTCCCAGGCGATACGATCAATACGATCAATAGAGACTTGATCCTTGGTGCAGGTGTTTCGCCTCTTCCGGGTGGAGCATGCCCTCTGAACCAGGTCGCACCGATCTATGGCCGTGTTCGCTGTGACATCGATTTCCGCGTTTCGTCAAACAGCGGCGGACCTCTTACCGAGGTTGGCGGCATCGATCCGAACATCAAACCGTTCACTCAGAGAGAACTCACGTTCAGCTTCCAGCGTCTGTTGAGCAAGAATTATGTTTTTTCTGCCCGATATACTAGAAAACAGGTCCTTCATGCTATTGAGGACGCCGGTTTTCCAAATTCGCAGGGCAGTGAATACTACATCATCGGCAACCCGGGCGAAGGCCTCTACAAACAGCAGGCTGATATGTTCGGAACACTTGCTCCGAAACCTCAGCGTGACTATGACGCCTTGGAACTTCGTGTGGATAGATCGTTTGCAGATAATTTCTTCTTCCAGGCAAACTACACTTTCAGCCGCCTCTATGGAAATTACGGCGGTCTGGCGAGCTCTGACGAAGAAGGCCGCACCGATCCAAACGTAAACCGTTACTTTGACCAGCCGCATGCCGGTTTCACCGTCGCAGGTGGTCCGGACAACGGAAGGTTGGCAACTGACCGTCCGCATGTGTTCAAGTTCTTCGGTGCTTACAGCCTCGGATGGGATAAGTTTGGACTGTGGAAATCAAACTCGACAGATTTTGAGGTCTTCACTACCGCAACCAGCGGATCTGTGATAACCACATTCGTCGACATTAACAACATTTCACAGATCATCCTTACACGACGCGGAGATCAGGGACGCACTCCTGTCTTCACGCAAACCGATCTTGCCCTGCATCACAACATCAAGTTTGGCAGGGACGGTCGGTTTACGCTGAAACTGGATGCAGACGTTATCAATGCGTTGAACCAGTACATTGTCCTGAACAAGGGCCTCAACCCAAGCGGTCAGGGTGGTAACGTTATCAACACGCAGAACTTTAACCCGCTGGATACCAGGTTCAATTTGATCACGCCGGCACAGACTGCGGCTTGTAATGCCAATCCGGCGACTACACAGCAGTGTCAGCTGATCACGGCGTATAAAACCTTCCAGCTTCAAGGCTCGCCGGAACTGCTTGCCTTGGCTCAGGCTGCACAAGGACATAATCCGTTCTACAATCTGCCGTCATCGTATCAAGGAAAGCGAACTGTACGCTACGGCATACGTTTACTCTTCTAGTTCTATTTGAGAGTAAAATTAAAGGCCACCCGAAAGGGTGGCCTTTTTTTTGATCTCAATGCTGACGGATCATTTAGATGAGGCCTTCGCCTCAAATTGAGCGATGAGCTTTTTCATATTCTCCGCATCCTTATAATCGGGCTGTGCCTTTAGAAAAGTTTTCAGTTCTTTAGCGGCATCCGCAAAACGTTTCATTTCGTTTGCGTAAAGCATCGCAAGTTCGAAATGAACACTTGGTATCTTGTCCTTCGACAGATCGCGAGCTTTTATGAGCTGCTTTTCCGCCTCGGGAAATTTCTTTGCCTTCATTAACAAAACGCCATACAAGAAAACTGCCTCGGGCGAGTTGGAATTAAGCTCTACCGCCTTCTGCGCCGCTGTAAGAGCATCTGCAAATTTACTAAGTTCGTATCGGGCATGGGCAAGGTTATACCAGCTTTTAAAAGCCCTGGGATTTGCGGTAACCGCAGCGGTCAATAGCATTTCCGCTGCCATATACGCTTCAGGGCGTCTTAATTTTACATACTCCGTCCCTAAGAGTTCCAACGCCATGTAATACTTCGGAAAGATCTCTATTGCCTGCCTAAGTTCAGCAAGAGCTTCGTTGGTGCGTTTAGAATCCAGATCGGATACAGCCTTTTCGTAGAGTTTCTTAGCCTCGGCAGGAACATCTTGAGCAAAAACAACAACATTGGCCGGTATCACGCCACTTTTGAGTCGCATATAGAAATCGACTTGCTCATTAGCGAAGCCGCTCCTCCGCGTACCGCCGCCGCTGGTCGATATAGAGACATTCTGAATCTCAACGCTTTTTTCCTGTTCTTCGTAATCAGTCCCCGAAGTGTACACCCTCACAGTGAGGACACCCTCGGCGTAGGTTTCGAAAGTGTAACGGCCTGAGCCGGTAGTTCGAGTTCTGCCGACAGCACTTAAACGGTCATTCAATAATTCAACGTTCATGCCGTCCAATGGCTGGCGATTGAGCCCAAAAATAAACCCGCTGATCCGGTTTTGGGCAAAAAGTCCTGAGGCTTCTGACGAGACGAACGGCAGACAAACCATCAGCCCGAATGCCAGGATCATCAATGATAAAAATGACGGTGTTTTTCTTTTCATAGCTTTAATATTTGTAAATTACTGCTCAATGATTTTATAAGCGCATGGCCGTAAGAGCAATCAGCGAGATCCATTGCCGCATAATTCCTCGGCGAGGTATTTCATCGCGGCGGCTCCGTGACCTGCGGCAACGCTTATCGTTGGAGAGACCCTATTCGCCGCATCGCCACCGGCGAAGACGTTGGCACGGTCCGTTTGACAGTTAGGGTCGATTATCACGTATCCTCCCTCGTCGAGTCCGATCTGACCGCGAAACATCTCGGTGTTTGGCTCGACACCTACACGGATGAGAACGTGATCCGTATCTATTCGCGAGTACTTTCCGGTATTTAGATGCACTAACTCAACTCCATCGACACTTTTGTTTCCAGTTATCTTTACTACCTGTGCATCCAGAATAAACTCAATGTTCTGTTTTTCGTTCGCTCCTTCCGTGAACGCCCGCCTGGCAGAAAATTCGTTTCGGCGATGGACAACGACGACCTTTCCAGCCTTCTGGCTCAAGATGATAGCGTTTTCAATAGCTGCATCGCCGCCGCCAACTATTACCACGGTCTTTCCGCGCACGTCTTCAACTGATCTTACGCCCGATTCCAAAACACCTCTGCCAAAGAAGTCCTCTTCTCCCGGAACATCCAATTTTCTGCGTCGGACACCCGTGGATATAAAGACAGCTTTGCCGGAAAACTCTTCTCCATTCGCCGATCTTACGAGTTTATTGACCAGGTCGGCCTCGACGATCTCAGCGTTTACGAGCCTTGGGGTCAAAGTGTTTTCGATGTGTTTCAGGAACCGATCCCTCAGGTCTCTTCCGTTTGCTGCTTCGACGCCGAGGTAGTTTCGAATAGCGTTGTGCGTTCGAAGCAACTGGCCGCCAAGTTCCGCTTCCTTCTCAAACAAAACGGCGTTCAGATTCAGTTCTTCGCACCACAAGAGTGCCGAAAGCCCGGCCGGGCCACCTCCTACGATAAGTACATCAAAATGGTTGTTTTTATTGATCATGAACTCCGACCTTTACGACTTTTTGTCAACAAAGTGTGCCATATTTTGTCACTTTATTTATCATTTTGCATACCTGTTGCTTCCGACTGACAGAAGATCTATTTTTCAGCCCTATTTTATGGGCATTTGTTCTTATTTCCAAAAGCCGAAATAACCGCCCTAACTGGCATTGGTATTGCTGTTGAGAAACATTTGAAATGAGCGCTGAAAATGTTTCAACGCTTCCACCGTTCCGACGCAGTATATTGGCCCTGTTTTTCACCACAAATATGAGACTAGAATTTGAGCCCGTCATGACCGCACCGCCACCGGTCAAACCTGAAACACTTAGTAACGTTGTAATCGCGGACGACTTTCAAAACATACTAAACCAAGGCATCGCCGCTGCGAAGAACGGCGATCGTGAAAATGCCCGGCAGCTGCTAATGCAGGCGACCGAATTGGATTCGCTCAGCGAAGACGCATGGATGTGGCTAGCCTCGATCAGCGATTATCCGGAGGAGCTTGTTGCGTTTCTTAACAATGTTCTGACGGTCAACCCCGCTAACGATCGTGCAAAAAAATGGCTGGCCGAGACCGAGGCGCTCCTATCAAGCTCGACAGCACAAAGTGAGAACTTCGATCTTGATCTTGACGCTGTAGAGGCATCGTCAGCATTTGAATCGATATCGCCCGAACGCCGTGCGACACATGTCGCTAACTGTCCCTTTTGCGCAGACGAAAACGATGCCGCATCCATACAATGTAAAACGTGCAGAGCGACGTTGTCACTATCCGACATCGACAACTTTTTTTCCAACACCCCGGATAGAGCCCTTATCCACGAGGCTCTTGCGGAGATGGCCTCAGAATGGGATCTCAACGACCTGAATGAAAAAGAACTGATGGCCGTCGGCCTTGGGCATCTAAATCTGCGGAATTTTGACGATGGATTAAGGTACTTGCGTGAACTATTAGATCGGTCACCAAACAATGTCATTCTCTCCGGCCAGTTGAATACGCTTGCGATCCGCCGTGACGAATGGCAGCGACAAAATGAGATAAACGATACGAAACCTAAAGGCAAAACGATACTTGTCGTTGACGACAGCGCGACCGTTCGTAAACTGCTTTCGAGCAAGCTTGAAAAATCGGGGCACAATGTCGTCTGTGCCGCAGACGGTGTGGAAGGTCTCGAAATGATTTCGCAATGTCACCCCGATCTCGTGTTTTTGGACATAACGATGCCGCGAAAAGACGGTTACGAGGTCTGTAAAGAGATCAGAGCCGATCCAGCTTCAAAGGATCTGCCTGTCGTCATGATATCGGGGAAAGACGGCTTTTTCGACAAGGTCCGCGGGAAAATGGCGGGGGCGAGCGGCTTTGTCGCCAAGCCCTTCGGCCCGGAAGTCTTGATGAAAACGCTCGAAACGCACCTTGCGGAAAAAACCCCCGTCATGGAGCAATAAATTGTTGCACACAAACGAATCCGCTTTTGATCTGCCCGGCTCGATCGACCCGGGCATTTTGCGTTCATTCTCTGCAAAAGCCGAAATGGAACTGGCGAGTATCAGGAGCGGTATTCTTATTTTTCTTCAGGACAACAGTTCGGCCAGTGAACTGAAAACACTGCTGAACAATCTGAGGACTTTCACTCTGGATGCTCATTCGGCCGGACTGATGGATGTTGCCGATACCGCGGCTCAGTGCGGACAAACTCTCGCTAATATCATAAACGGAACAAGCCTCGCGGAAGAAGACGATGCTCGTCGGGCACTCGACATGATCGTCAAAATAGAAGCCGCAATATTACAAGTGCCTCTGCAGGCTGACGATCCATATTTCAGCATTTCAGGATTTTTGGACGAATCCTTTGAGCGACTAATGCATGGTGCCGAGGACGGTTTCGTAGAGGACGAATCAGAAACAGAGGCCGGATTTGAGATCGATGAGGAAACTCTCGAGATTTTTCGAAGCGAAGCCTCGGAACTGCTCGAAAGTATCTCCACTAATCTCAAGAGCCTGAGCATGTTACCTGGCGATCGCGACGCCCTGTGGAACATTCGCCGCTCGGCTCACACATTCAAAGGTGCGGCAGGCGTCATCGGACTAAAGGACGCCTCAGAACTGGCTCATCGCGTTGAAGATCTGCTAGATCGACTTTCAGATGAAAACTACGTAGCAACGTCATCGATAATCGAGATCCTGAAAGCCTCGATGGAGCATCTTAGCTCAATGACGCTTGGCTCTGCCCCGCCTGAACATTCAAAAACTCTTGCTCAACTTTTCGCTGATTTTGATCGGGTGATCGCCGATAGTAACTCTTCAAAAAGCGAATCGAATTTCGTTGACACCTCCTCGGGATCAGACATAGGTACTTCTGCCGGCGACGCAGCCACCGTCAAACCGCCACCCGCACCGATAGCCAGAGTTGCCCTCGACAAGCTGGACGAACTGTTGAATCTGACCAGAGGCCTGGCATTAAACCGTACTTCCCTTATCGCTGCATTCAGCAATGGAATTGACAAAGATGCTCTTGAGAAAGTGGGGCCGTTGTTTGAAGAACAACGCAAGCTAACGCACCAAATTCAAGAAAAGCTATTGCAGATCAGGATGGTTCGATTTGGTACGTTGACAACGCGGTTGAATCGAGCGGTTCACGTCACCTGTCAGGAAGAAGATAAAAAGGCTGAACTGATCGTCGAGAACGAGGATGTTGAGATCGACACGCAGATACTTGATTCATTGGTCGAACCATTGCTGCATCTTCTTAGAAATGCCGTCGCACACGGCATCGAAGCCCCAGAGCGTCGCCGCCTGATCGCAAAACCTGAAAAAGGATCGATTCAGATCAAAGTCGAAAGCGGAGCGAATGAGATCGTTATTTCAGTTCGCGACGACGGACAAGGAATTTCTGCCGCAAAACTGCGTGAAAAAGCTGTGTTGTCAGGAGTAAAAGATGCGGATAAATTGAGTGACGAAGCGGCGATCGAACTTATTTTCGAGCGGGGCCTAACCACTGCGGACAGACTCAGCATGAACGCAGGCCGAGGCGTAGGTATGAGCATTGTCCGAGAGAGCATCGGCAGTACTGGCGGCGCGATCTCGATCTCGACAGAACCCCAAAGAGGAACGACATTTAAGATCAGTATTCCGGTCGTTACTCACTCATGCTCGATCGATTCCGACGAAGAAGATCTTTTTAATAGTTCTAAAGATCTGCTATCCTCGGCAGCAAAAAACGATCTCAATATTCTCGTTGTCGATGACAGCTCAAGCATGAGACAGTTGCTAAAACGAATCGTTGAGGACGCGGGAATGAAGTGCATCACGGCGACGGACGGGCAAGATGCTGTTGAAATACTGAGCGATCTCAAAAATCGGCCTGACTTAATTCTGACTGATCTCGAAATGCCAAATATTAACGGCTACGAATTGCTCGAAATCTTAAAGAATGAAGACGAAATGCGCGAGATTCCGGTTATCATGATAACTTCGCGCACCGACGATATACATCGTCGCAAAGCACTTCAACTCGGTGCCGTCGAGTTTATATCAAAACCATTCTCAACAGAATCGGTAATTGAGTCAATCAAACAACAGGTCTTCTCTACCGAGAATAATTGTATGTTATGACCCCGCTCACCTTTACGCGTCTCCCGCTTAACGTTGTAGGGGAGAATCGAGCGAGTCGGGCTGCAAACTCACTCGCTAGATGAAGCTCGCGCGGTCCGCTTATAGCACATGCCGATGTTACTTTGCCGTCCTCGTCAATCAAAACCTGAACCGGTACAACACCAGAGATACTTCTTTTTCTGGCGAGCTCTGGATAGGTCGGTCTCGGCAACGAAATCGCTCGGCCATTCATCACACCACCTTTGATCAAAGCGGCATCCGTGTCACCAGACTTGCTCGAGAGTTGCTTCGGATAAAATCTATCGCGCAATATTTTCAGGTCATCCGCTTTGTTAAGCTTTGTCAAGAGACATTCCAAGGCTGCGTATTCAGCGTGCGACTGCTCGTCGATCTTATTACTATCACCAGTCCTGATATTTAGAGCGCGCGATGTTAAGGGTTCCGCCAATTCATAGTTAAGCTCGAGCTGATAAACTTCCGCTAGTCGCATTAACGCTGAGGCGGTTTCAGATGCGTCTTTACCGTTCAGTTTCTCTCTGATCTCGATGACTCGTTTAAATCCCTTGCCCGCTTCCTGTAGATTCCCCTCAATTGCGTCTTCATAAGCAATTTCTTGAATTACAGAAACAAAAACCTTTTCATCCTTTGGCTCAAGCTGCGTATTTCTGTCAAAGACTTCCAGTGCATTAAGAAATGCCCGTCTGGCTCCTTTTTTGTCGTCCAACCGGGTATATATGAATCCCAGATTGCTGTAGGCGGCTCCGAGCAGTACATCCGACTTGCCAAGTTCCTTTTTTCGTACCCCGACTACTTTGATAGCAAGTGGCAATGCTTCCGAATATTTTCTTTGATTGAACAAAGCAACAGCTTCGGTATTCCATTTTTCAGCATCAAGCAACGATGGAGAGTCTTGTCCACTTTGGCCGAACAGTCGAGTGAACGACAAGAGGACCGAAAAAATAATGATTATGGATTTCTTTGACATCAAATACTACCTCGCTGATTCATCACCTTGGCGGCTTGCTAGGCCTGATCTCGACCTTGCTCGGCAGAGCACGATCATTCATGGCAAGAAGATCAGTTACGACTTGTGCGATGTCTTCAGGCTGAAGCTGCCACGCTTTTTCATCACTCGGAGTATCGTCGCCGAAATAGGTGTTGACGCTGCCGGGACAAATATAGCTGACCTTGATATTGTCGTGACGCACTTCCTGCATCAGCGCCTCAGAAAAACCGTTGAGGCCAAATTTTGAAGCGTTATATGCCGCCATTTTGGGATGAGCGTTTTGCCCGGCGAGCGATGAGATGTTGAAGATATAACCGCCGCCACGTTTTTTCATCATCGGAATGACGTGATGACAAGCGTAGAAGACGCCAAACAGATTTGTCTCAAGCGTCTGGCGAAACTCATCCGGTGATATTTCTTCGACAGTCTTTCCAAAGATGCCCATTCCGGCATTGTTGACCAAAATATCGACTCCGCCAAAGTTCTTTTCACAGCTTTCCAGAACGGCCTTGACCTGCTCCTCAACACGAACATCGCACAGCTTACCCGCTACTTCCCCGTGCTCGGACAATTTTTCGATGGCCTTTTCCAGATCTGATCGTGTTCGCGAACATACATATACCTTTGCACCATCGCGCACGAGCTTTTCGGCGATCGCAAAACCGATGCCTTTTGTTCCTCCCGTTACTACGGCAACTTTCTCAGCTAAGCTCACAATTTTTCCTTTAGTATATCGTTGACGACCTTCGGATTTGCCTTCCCTTGCGAAGCCTTCATCACCTGTCCGACAAAAAATCCAAACAGCTTGTCGTTGCCGCCACGATACGCCGCGACATTTGCTTCATTCGCGGCAATCACATCGTCAACGATCTTCTCGATCGCTCCGGTGTCCGACACTTGCTCAAAGCCTTTTTCCTTAATAACATCGGCAGCCGTCTTACCCGTCGCAAACATGTCGACAAGAACTTCTTTCGCCTGATTGTTGTTGATCGATCCGGATTCAACGGTTTTTATCAACTCCGCGAGGTCCTCCGCAGTTAGCAGACTTTCGCTAACCGACTTGCCTGAGTTATTTAATTCGCGCGTCAGTTCGCCCAGTATCCAGTTAGCCGAGAGTTTTGGATTTGCCGTAATGCGTGCAGTTTTTTCAAAATACTCTGCGAGATCACTGCTCGAAATAAGCTGTGAAGCGTCTGCAAAACTCAAGCCATAAGTCGCGACAAAACGGTCACGCATTGCATCCGGCATTTCCGGCATTTGTGCCTTTACCGAATCGATAAATTCATTTGATACAGTAAGCGGCTGCAGGTCAGGTTCAGGAAAGTACCGGTAGTCGTGTGCATCTTCTTTCGAACGCATCACACGTGTACGGTTGTTCTTTTCATCCCACAAACGCGTTTCCTGGTTAACCGCTTCACCAGTTTCGTGGGCCGCGATCTGGCGCTCTATCTCGAACTCGATCGCCTTCTGCATAAAGCGAACAGAATTGAGATTTTTCAGCTCGACCTTGTTGTTAAATTTCGTTTCACCGATCTTTCTCACTGAAACATTGGCTTCGCAGCGAAGGTTTCCTTTCTCCATATCGGCGTCGCTCGCGCCGACCCACTGCAGGGCGCGGCGAACGTGATTGACGTAATCATACGCCTGCCACGACGTCCGAAAATCCGGTTCGGTCACGATCTCACCAAGCGGGGTTCCGGCCCGGTTAAGATCGACATACGAATATTTATCGACATCAGGTAAACCTTCGTGTACGTTCTTGCCGGCGTCTTCCTCAAGGTGCATTCGGGTGATGTTGATCGTCATCGGCTTCCACTCAAGTGCGTGCCCGTGATCGTCACGTTCGGCCGTCATGATCGTTAATCTACCGTTAGCGGAAAAAGGTTTGTCGTATTGTGATATCTGATAGCCTTTTGGCAGATCTGGATAAAAATAGTTCTTACGCGCAAAAATAGATGTTTCCTGTATCTCTAAGCCCAATGCGAGCGCCGCCCTCGCTCCGAGATCGACGACCCGTTTATTCAGCACCGGCAAAGCCCCCGGCAACCCTAGGCACACCGGACAAGTGTTCGAATTAGGCTCGCCACCCGTCTCGACCGCGCACGAGCAAAAGATCTTGGTAGCTGTCGCCAGCTGCGCGTGGATCTCCATTCCAATAACTGCTTCCCAACCTTCTTTCATAACTATTTATCTACTTCTATGCGGAGCAAACACCGGTTGCGACGGTGTCGCCGATCCTGTTGGCCAAAACGCCCCTCCCGCAAAATAACCTGGCTGAACATACCCATGTGGACGCGGGTTCCAATAATGCCCGACTCCATAAAACTGAACATACGAAAATCTGTCAACCACTATCGTCCTATAAAACGAATTGATCGGTGAGGAAATAGTTTTATGTTCAGCCGCGATCCTCTCACGTTCGGCCACTTCCGCACGCAGCTTTGCTGAAAGTTCTGCCATCTCTTTTGCAGAT
>JBGARA010000057.1:0-25676 GCA_044230475.1 Pyrinomonadaceae bacterium
TTCTCAAACCTACTTGCGAAAGATTATGCACCAATTGATCCGCTTCGAAAAACACATTGTAAGCATTGGTGAAAACATCAAAACTCTTTATGAATTTATTGTGATCGACAACGCTGTACTCGACAACATATGAAAAACGCAAAGCCACGTTGTCTTTGGTCAACACTTCTTGGTTGACGATATTCTGGATTCTGCTTGTAACCGGCAGTACAACAAGACTCATGACGTTCTTAAAATCAAAGAAGTCATATATTCCCGGTTCAAGCTGCTTTTCAAGTTGATTTTTTCGATACAAAAACCCGACCTGATTTGGCGCGACCGAAAACCTTACTCGCCCAAATGTTCGCCGCTTTTGATTTTGAATCATTTGAAACATTCTTTGTTATGCCGTTAAGAGAAAAAGAACACCAAAGAACGGGGAAAACCGATTAAGAAACGTCCACAGACATTTCGGTATCCTCGATTCTACATACCACTCTCCAGCTTGCTTTCGCAGTCCTTTTCCTCTCAACAGCGGGTTGAGTGATTCTCAGTCACGTGCTACCAAAAGCATACGAGGAGTCGAACCTCTTGGGATTTGCCCCGCAATACCCTGTAAACAAATACAAATCCCTAATTCTACAGGTGGCGGTTGAGTAAAATATACAATGTTACGCCTATTTTCGCTAACCCAATTTGGCCGCTTGGCTCAAAAGCTCAATCAATTCTTCACGCGTAAATGAGATCTTTCCGCCGTTCGACCCGGACTGTGCCGGATAGCTCACGTCTAATTCACAGGAAATCTTCGCATCGTGCAGGTAACCGCAAGCCTGACAGCGGGCGTTTTCCTTGAGGTAACCCGCCTTTTCCCTGATCTGAATGAGCTTTTCAATTGCGTCCTGCGGCAGGTCATTTGCACCGCCGAGCGCTTTTGCCAAGATTGCTATCTTCGCCGTGTGCTCCAGTGTTTCCAACCGGTCGAACGACTGCCAAAGATCTTCGCCATAAGCGACCGCTCCGTGATTCGCCATCAACAATGCGTTGTGATGGGTGACAAACGGCTTCATCGCCTCGGTCAGTTCGTTTGTCGAAGGCGTACCGTAATCCGTCAGCGGCACACAGCCAAGCGTCAGGATCACTTCTGACAAGATGGGTTTATCTATCGCCAGCCCGGCAACCGCAAACGCCGTCCCGTGCGGCGGATGAGCGTGACAAACTGCCTTGATGTCAGGCCGCATCTTGTAGATCAAAAGATGCATCGCAAGCTCCGACGAAGCCCGTTTGTCCGACAAAGGCTTGCCGTCCATGTCGGTCAAAGCAAGGCAATCTTCGGTCATGCGGCCCTTGCAAGTCATGGTCGGCGTCGCAAGCACCGTGTTCTCATCAAGCCGGACGCTGACATTGCCGTCAGACGACACAACATAGCTGCGTTCATAAAGCAGCTTACCGATCTCGACAATTAGTTTTCGAGCAGAAGATTCGTCCATAAACAGGAAACCACAGATTAACACATCCAATAGGACAGAGTTAACCTGTGGTTCTGATTCTGGCCAATTAAGATTACTTTACGATAACCTTGTGTGCCTTTACTGGTGGTGGCGTTACCGGCACGGGTTCGCCAATAGTTGGGATGCTCGGCAAATCGAATTCGTCGTTTTCGAGATTAACCGGCGGCAAAACCGGATAGACACGCGAAGAATCCTGACTTTCACGCAAGCGCTTATTCTCCTCACGCAACTGTTCATTCTCGATACGCATTTCCCACATATCTCGGTGACAGCGACCACGCTCGTGATGTTCAAATCGCGGGCTAATATTGACGAAAAAACTGGCGACAAACAAGCCCAAACCAAATGTCGCTAAAAATGGTAATGCTCTCTTTAACAACCCTGCGTTCCCCATGATCTCACCTCTTGAATTACTAACGCTTACTGCCCGCTTTCGGTTTCATTTATGATCGAAAATTTTTCGATATGACTATATTAACTTTTCTGATGAATTTCGTAAAATTTTTGATGCCTGTATCTCGCAATTTTTGACTTTTTTGCAGAGACATTGCCCTGATCCGCGATTTGATTTACAATTTGTGTTTCAACTGTGAAACAATGATAGCTTACCTTTCCGGCAAACTTCTCGAAAAACAAGCCAACACCGCGATCATCGATGTAGGCGGCGTCGGCTATGAAGTATCGATACCCCTTTCGACATTTTACGAGCTTGGTGAGATCGGCTCCGACGTTAATTTACGGATCTACACGAATGTCCGCGAAGATGCCATCCAGCTTTTTGGTTTTAAGACCCTGCGTGAGCGCGAGCTTTATCTGCAACTGATATCCGTTCAAGGCATTGGTGCAAAATCGGGCATCACGATGCTTTCAGGAATGAGTGCGGACGAGATAATTACGGCGATACGCAGTAACGATCTTGCGCGTCTTACATCGATCCCCGGCGTCGGGAAAAAGACGGCAGAAAGGCTGGTCATCGAGCTTCGCGATAAGGTTGGCTCAGTTTCCGGTAGTGCTCCGCTCGATGCTGAATCGAAAACAGCAATGCCGACCGATGCCGTATTTGAGGATGCTCTTTCAGCCTTGATCAATCTCGGCTATCAACGAAACCTGGCAGAAAAGGCTCTAAATCAAGCAGCGCAGGAAGGTACGGAAATATCGGTTCAAAAACTTCTTCGCCGGGCGTTGCAGGTGCTCGCAAAATAACGCCGCCGATGCTCGATCTTGCACGACAAATACGCCGCGATCTTGCGACACTTGATCGCCGGACGGTGTTTGCGTTTGTTTACGCGGCGATCGGGCTGACGTGTATTTCTTATTTAAAGAATCCTGACTATCTTGCTGCGATATTGTCAGGCACTCGGTTCGCGGACATCGGTATAGAAGCTGCTCATCCAACATACAACAATCTATTCGGTTTAATTTGGTGGGTTCTCGTATCGGTCACATTTTATTTTGTCGTGCCGGCGATCATTATCAAATTCGTTCAAAAACGAAAACTGAGCGAGATCGGTCTCGGTTTCACAGTTGAAAAAGAGTTCGTTCCAATTTTGCTGAAATGCGTCGTCATAATGCTACCGCTAATCTATCTGATGTCGCTGACGAATGGCTTTGCGAGTAAATATCCTTTCCTGAAGGTTTATAACGGCGATCCGTATTTCAGTTCGACTCTGCTCATTTGGGAACTCGTCTATTTCTTTCAATTTTTTGGCCTTGAGTTCTTTTTTCGCGGATTCCTGCTTCATAGTTTCAAGCCGTCGCTTGGCTTTTATTCGATCTTGGCGATGACTGTTCCCTACACGATGATCCACTTCCAAAAGCCTGTGGCAGAGACTTTTGCAGCAATATTCGCCGGTATTTTTCTTGGCTGGCTGAGTTACAAAAACGGAACGATCTGGATCGGCCTTGTCCTGCATTGCATCGTCGCTTTTTCAATGGATATTTTGGCTTTATACAATAAGGGGCTATTATAACGACCATGCAAAGTGCCGAAGCCATCAGCATCAGAAACGAGGACCTCTCGCCCGAAGAAAGCAAATTCGAGGCAACGCTTCGGCCTGCGCACTTGACTGAATACATCGGCCAATCAAAGGTCAAAGAGAACCTGCGCGTTTTTATGAAGGCAGCTCTCAAACGTCGTGAGGCTCTCGACCACATCTTATTGACAGGTCCGCCCGGAGTTGGGAAAACGACGCTTTCAAATATTGTTGCTAATGAAATGGGCGCATCTTTGAAATCAACTTCGGGACCGGTGATAGAAAAAGCCGGCGACCTTGCAGCGATCCTTACTAATCTCGAAGAAGGTGACGTGCTTTTCATCGACGAGATACATCGGCTCAACCCAGCGATCGAAGAGATCCTCTATCCTGCGATGGAGGATTACAATCTCGACATTATGATCGGCCAAGGCACGGCAGCGAGATCTATCAAACTTGAGTTGCCGAAATTTACTTTGATCGGTGCGACGACTCGACCGGGAATGATCACTGCTCCACTTAGAGGCCGCTTTGGCATTATTTTCCATCTCGACTTTTATGGCATCGAAGACCTAAATACCATCTGCCGCCGCTCTGCAGGAATCTTGAATGTCGTTATCGAAGAATCAGGCTCGCACGAGATCGCAAAACGCGGACGCGGCACTCCGAGAATCGTCAATCGTCTGCTCAGACGCGTGCGCGATTTTGCCGAGGTCGATCATGACGGCTGCATCTCGGAGCACGTCGCATCGAACGCCCTTGACCGCATGGACGTCGACAGCTACGGCCTTGACGAAATGGACGCCAAGCTGCTTAAGACGATCATCGAAAAATTCGACGGCGGCCCGGTCGGTTTGGGTACGCTCTCAGCCGCGATCAACGAAGAAAAAGACTCCATCGAAGAAATAATCGAGCCTTACCTGCTGCAAATCGGCTTTCTCAACCGCACGCCTCGCGGACGGATGGCTACACGACGTGCCTACGAACACTTTGGCCTCGAAACGCTCATGAGAACTGGTGACAGTCCGTCGTTATTTTCTTGAGACAAAGGTCGTCTTATGATCCCAATTCGCTAAAAAATAGCCCGGCAAAGCCACGATGGCCATATATTGTATCGGTTTTGCCAATTTGCCTTTTTGGGTAGCTTATGTTGTTATATGAGTAAGTTTCTAATCATCGTGTTTGAGACGATCAAGGGGTAATTCGCCCACATTAAACGAGAGTTTGCAGTTATTTTTGACTCTTGTTAGGTTTCGCGTTAGTCGCTCGCGGCTATTCTTGCGTGATTCCGCCGTGCTGAAGATGCTTTTTAGTTCTTCGCACGAGAGATCATTAAAAGGAGCTTAAAAGCATAATGCAGAAAAACGACAAGTCGTACACTTTTCTTTTATCGCATTCATCACAATCAAGGATTCACATTAAGAGGTATTCCGTCCCTAAAAGCCTCGTGCATGTCGGGTCAGTCACATCATTTTTAGTCATTTGTATCTCGATCTTAGGGCTGGGAGCCAGCAGAATATTTGAAACACGCGAATTTGCCGAGGTTATCGCAAAAACTTCGGTCATATCACGCGTAGCGGCACAATCAGCCGGTGAATTTCAAATCGTACCTGATAACGCTTCTTCTCTTGAGACAAGCGCGGGGGGCGATTACGCTCAGAACACCGGCGGCCCGACGGAGAACGATCAAGCCATCGCAACCGATGAGGAAGCAGACAGCGAGATACTCGCCTTCAAGCAAAATGCCGATCCCGATCATCTGCCGACTGTCTGGGCACATTTGGGCAAGATCAACAACGAATTCGGCTTTCGCCGTAATCCTTTCGGTGGACGTGCTTACGAGTTTCATCCGGGCATGGACATCGACGGCGAACGCGGCGACCCGGTAATTGCTCCGGCAAACGGCACTGTCATTTCCGCCGGTTACAAGGGAGGCTACGGTAACATGGTCGAGATCGATCACGGCAACGGCCTTGTAACACGCTACGGCCACATGTCAAAGATCGAAACTGAGGTTGGAGCAACGATCAATCGGGGCACCGTCATCGGCCAGGTTGGCTCGACGGGACGTTCGACCGGCCCGCACCTCCATTTTGAAGTGCGTCTAAATGACAGACCGATCAATCCGAGGTTTTTTCTGCCGCCGGAACCGGCTGATCTTAAAGCGATCGAACGTTAATCTGGAAATCATTGCGTAAGTTAGAAAATTAGGGCGGTACATTCATGTTGAGTGTATCGCCCTTAGTTACGGGCAGGCTTTTGCAACGGCCTGTTTAGTTGGTAGTATTTAGTTACTTTGGAATCAAACTATTACCATCGAGGATCTCATTATGAAACTACTTAAAAATAACCGTCTGTTTTCGTTTGTGATGCTGGTCGCCATCTGTTTTTCGAGCAGCACATTCAGTTTTGCCTTCGACGAAGGCATGTATACGCCGGACCAGATCGCCGGTCTGGCCGCAACACTAAAAAAGAAAGGACTTAAGCTCAAACCCAGTGACATCTACAATCCGGGCAATGGAGGTTTGACCGACGCGATAATCCGACTAGACAGCGGATGCTCGGCAGAATTTGTTTCGCCCGACGGACTTATCCTGACAAACCACCATTGCGGATTTGATGCTTTGGTTGCAAATTCGACGCCTGACAGAGACCTTGTTGAAACGGGTTTCAACGCCGGGAGCCGAGCTGGTGAATTTCAGGCTAAGGACGGCGAAAAACCATATTCGATAACGCTAACGCAGCGCATCGAAGATGTGACCGCAAAGATCAAGGCCGGAACCGAAACCCTGTCGGGCAAGGAACTTGCTGACGCGCTGGCGAAAAATGTGAAAGACCTTACGAAAGCCGAGCAGGACAAAGCCCCTGCAGGTTCAAAGATCGTCATTCAGGCGATCGATAGCGGTTATTTTTACTATCTGTATCAGACGGCCGAGATCAAAGACATACGTATGGTTTACGCACCTCCCCGTAATATCGGCGTTTTTGGCGGGGACCCCGACAACTTCGAATGGACACGGCACACCGGCGATTTCACATTTTTAAGAGCCTACGTTGCTCCGGACGGCTCGCCGGCTGATTATTCGCCGAATAATGTTCCTTATCATCCCAAGAAATATTTGACGATGAACATTGGCGGATTAAAGGAGAACGATTTTGTATTCGTGCTAGGATTTCCGGGCGGCACATCACGTTATCGCGAAAGCCAGTCGATTCAGTTCGCACGCGACGCCAATTTCCCATTCCTGGCTAACTGGCTTCGTGCCGAAGCCGACACTCTTAGGATGATAGGTTCGACCGATGAGGAAAAACGCATCAAGTTTCAGGGCGACATCGCAAGCTACGACAATTCGAGAAAGGCCTTTGAGGGCGGCTATCTTCGCCTGATCCGTGCAAATGCCGTCCAGCAGCGTCAGGCCGAAGAAGCCAAAATGGCAACATGGATCGCTGCCGATCCGGCACGACAGAAAAAATACGGCACGCTGCTCGCAGACATCAAATCCCTCTCGGATGAGACCAACGCAACCGCAAAACGCGACGTTATCATGCGGCGTTTTCCTGATCCGATATCCGGTCAGGTTTCGCAGCTGGCATTTGCGGCCGCATCATTTGTTAAGCAGGGCAAGACGATGACCGCCGAGCAAAAGTCAGCAAAATTGGCTGAGATCCGCGAAGCTCTGGAAAAACGCGAACCGGTTCAGGAACGCGAAATGCTCAAGTTTTTCTTCAAAGCATTTGACGCTCTGCCGTCAGACCAGCGGTTTGCCGGTTACGATCAAAAATTTGCTGGTTTGAAGGGCAAGGCGCGTCGCGATGCCGAAGCAGCTTGGGCAGCAGATGTGACCGATCCTGAGAAGGTCACGCCGGAGAAGATCATGCAGTTTTACGATATGTCTTGGAACGACCTCAAGCAAGTGCATCCGTTCCTTACAGGCGCGGTTGAAGAAAGAGCCGCTCTTGGGGCACGCTCAGCCAAATTCGGAGCAAAGATCGACTCGCTTCGCCAGCTCTATATGCAGGCACTGAAAGAAATGCGCGGCACGACAACGATGTATCCTGACGCTAACTTCACGATGCGCTTCACATACGGCAACATCAAAGGCTACGAATCGCGCGAAGCTGAGTATCGTGCTCCTTTCACCACAATGAAAGGGATGATCGAAAAGAACACGGGCGAAAAGCCTTTTGATGCTCCGCAAAAGCTGATCGACATGCAGAACGCATTTGATTTCGGTCGCTATGGCGAAGGCACCAGCGTTGTGGTGAACTTCCTCTCGACCACCGACATCATCGGCGGAAACAGCGGTTCGGCGATCCTCAACGCAAAAGGCGAACAGGTCGGCATCTGCTTCGATGGCAACTTTGAGGGCCTCGGCAACGATTTCTACTACGACTACAACACAAACCGTACAATATCGGTGGATATCCGTTATGTGCTGTTCGTGACCGAAAAATTTGGCGGCGCGAAATGGGTCGTCGATGAAATGAAAGTTGTCGGTAAAAAATAGGAAGTTCCCATAAACTTCACTGAAAAGACGAAAGGCAGGTCGTTATGATCTGCCTTTTTTCGTGTGTTTGCCTTTTGTGGGTGACTATTTACCCGTATAGTCGAGTCTTATAGAGTTCATTCCACGGAGAATGACTTTCTGTCGGCGGACGACACGCTTGCGATTCTTAGTCGGATTGAAAATATTTAGAGGCGAAGGGATCATGGCCGACAAGTAGGCGGCTTCGTCGCGCGTCAGGTCGGCAGCGGACTTTTTGAAATAAGAACGTGCAGCGGCTTCCGCACCATAGATACCGTCACCCCATTCGATGACATTGAGATAAATTTCGAGGATACGTTTTTTTGTAAGCTCGCGCTCGAGGAACCACGTGTAGACCGCCTCGCGGCCTTTGCGAAGAAAATTACGGTCCTCAGATAAGAACAGATTCTTCGCGAGCTGTTGCGTTATCGTTGAGGCCCCGCGCTTGAACGAAGGCATCGGCGGTATCCAGTCATCTTCGCTTGGTTTGCAGTCCTTCTTTTCCTGCACGTTCGCGGCCTCTGCCTCGCATTCTTCGCGGGCCTCTTTTTCGCCTTCTTTTACCGCCTCGTCCCAAGCCTTTTGGATGGCGTCCCAGTCAAAGCCGTCGTGTTGAAAGAATCTTGCATCTTCGCCCGCAAGCACCGCACGCTGAAGATTCGGCGAGATCTGTTCCATCGGAACCCAGATCATAAACTTTCGCGGCTCACGGCCCTCGGCAGTAGCTTGTGAAAGCCGGTATTCGATCATCGAGGATGTTGTCGGATTTTCATTCCGTAACCGCGAGATCGACGGAAACGTAATAAACTCGTAGAGGAACCAAAGAAGCAATGCTCCGACGAAAATTAAAAATGTGACCTTGACCCAGTACCACATACAGCTAACTAATGGTAATTTTTTGATTAACAATTTACAATTATTGCGATGGGCCAATACGACAATGTTGTTGCAGTGATACTCGGCGGTGGTGCGGGCTCGAGGCTATTCCCGCTGACACATGAACGTTCGAAACCGGCGGTTCCCCTTGGCGGTACTTATCGACTGATCGATGTTCCGGTGTCAAACTGCATCAATTCCGGCATCACTCATATCTTTGTTCTGACGCAATACAATTCGGCGTCGTTAAATCGCCATATAGCAAGAACTTACAGATTCTCACGGTTCTCGTCCGGCTTTGTCGAGGTTTTGGCGGCCGAGCAGACAAAAGAAAATCCTGAGTGGTTCCAGGGCACCGCCGATGCCGTGCGTCAGGTGCTACCGCACCTGCGTGATCAGCGTGTTGATACTCTGCTTATCCTTTCGGGCGATCACCTCTACAGGATGGATTATCGCAAATTTCTGGAGCGTCATTTCGACACAAAAGCCGATATGACCATCTCCGTTCACCCCTGCAAACGTGAAGAAGCTCCTGAATTTGGCCTTTTGAAAACTGACGCAAAAGGCAAGATCGTCGAGTTTAGCGAAAAACCAAAGGGCGAGGCTTTGGAATCGATGCTTGTCGATACGACAAATTTTGGTTTGACGGCAGAAGAAGCGACAAGCCGTCCGTTTCTCGCCTCGATGGGCATATATGTATTCAATTACAACAAGATGGCCGAACTGCTTAATGCCGACCCTTCGTGGGTCGATTTCGGACGCGAGATAATTCCGGCTGCGATCGAAAAGTACAATGTCCAGGCATACCTATTCAAAGGCTATTGGGAGGATATCGGGACGATCCGGGCATTTTACGAAGCAAATCTGGATCTTGCGTCGCCACTGCCCCAATTCAATTTCTTTGACGCGTCGGCTCCGATCTATACCCGTAGCCGATATTTGCCGCCATCGAAAATGCACAATTGCGACATAGACAATTCGATGATCAGCGAAGGCTGCATTCTGAATGGCGTTAAGGTTCGAAATTCGATCATCGGACTTCGCAGCCGTATCGACCAAGGGTCCGATATTCAGGATTCGATCGTTATGGGTTCTGATTTTTTCGAGTCGATATCTGAACTCCAAGGCAACATCACAAACGCCAAACCAAACATAGGCATCGGCGAAAACACGATAATTCGCCGTTCGATCGTCGATAAGAACGTTCGTATAGGCAGCAATGTGCATCTGATCAACCAGGATGGCGCCGATAATCGCGACGCGGCAGACGGATCTTTCTACATCCGCGACGGCATAATCATCATTCCCAAAAATGCGGTTATCCCCGATGGCACCGTCGTCTAGCTATTTTAGTTGGGATTTACCGAAAAATAGATATATAATCTAGGCATTCCACAAGGAGTTGTTAGTGGCGTGGTAAAACGGAATTTCTTCATCTATTTGGCCATTTTTGCATTCGCGGCCGTTTATGGTTACGCGTACATGGGTAGCTTTAAAGTGTTGTCCATCAATCTGGACGAGGGCTTTGAGGCTGGCGGCAAACCCTCTTATGCTGCTGCCAATGTAACTTTAGGTTCTGGCAGTTGGTTCATGGATGATGCCTTGACGGGTAGCCTAACCAACGACCACAAAGTTGGTTCATTTGCGGCTCGCGTTCAGAATGTCGGCGTTGTTCGTATGAACTTCAACGTAAGCACCGCCGGAACTTTTTCCGTCCAACACGCGGTTTACGGATCTGACGCAAGTAGCACATGGGAATTATGGGGCTCGTTCAATAACGGAGCAACTTGGCAAAAATTTGGTAGTACCGTAACGACGAGTTCGCAATCACTTACGACGCAAACATTTACCATTGGAGCGAGAAAACCGATCCGATTTGAGCTACGCAAACTTTCCGGCGGAACGAATCGAATCAACTTTGACGGCATCTCGGTAACGAGCCTTGCCGCCGCGACACCAACTGCAACAGCGACAAGCACGCCGACAAACACGGCAACGCTTACCCCAACCAGCACATCGACAAACACCGCAACGGCCACTTCAACGAACACCCCGACAAATACGGCAACCCCAACTTTTACACCGACAAATACTGCGACACCGACGGCAACATCGACAAACACTCCGACGTCTACGCCTACTCCAAACCTTGGTTCGATGACGCTTGTGATAAGCCAGGTCTACGGAGGAGGCGGCGGAAGTACCGGTACGTATTTGAACGATTATGTTGAGATCAGAAACGTCTCGAACACTACACAATCACTCAACACGCTTTCGCTATATTACGGAGCAGCAACGGGTAATTTTGCCAGCTCGGCAACAAATGCCTTCGCTCTTCCGAATGTGAGTCTCAACCCAGGTCAATATTACCTTGTCCAGCTTGGTAGCACAGGCTCGTCCGGAGCTCCACTGCCTGTAACACCCGATGCTACGACAACAAACCTAAATCTATCTGCCTCAAGCGGAAAAGTTGCTTTGGTCACCAGCGGACTTGCAATAAATACATGCGGTGCGACAGCTACGCCTTGCAATGCATCGCAGCTTGCTCTGATCGTTGACTGGGTTGCCTATGGCGCAGCAGGAAATGGTTCTGCGGGAAATGGCGAGGGTGGAACATCGGTAAACAACGGTGTCGCGATCACATCAACACAGGGTGGAGTGCGTAAACTTGGCGGATGTCAGGATACCGATAACAATAACGCAGATTTCGATGTTGTAACTGCACCCGTTCCGCGTAATACTTCAACTTCACTCGCCCCGTGCTCCGGTGGATCAACTCCGACAGCGACAAACACGGCTACAGCAACAGGTACACCAACAAATACCGGAACGCCGACAAATACCGCAACTGCGACTGCAACTACGACTCCGACAAACACCGCGACGGCCACGAGCACCGCCACATTTACGCCGACAGCCTCACCTACGCCGGTAAACGAACACATGACGATGGGCAATCCGTCGAATGCGGTTACAAATGTCAATCAACCGACCAACTACCTGATGGTAAAACCGCAGTACGTCCTGTCGTATTACCGCGACCACGGCGGCCCGAACTGGGTCTCATGGCATCTCGACGACACATGGCTTGGCAACACTACGAGACAAGACGATTACCGGCCCGACACGTCGCTGCCAGCGGGCTGGTACCAGGTTGATGCAAATGACTATTCGGGTTCGGGATTTGATCGTGGACATATGTGCCCATCTGCAGATCGCACGTCAAGCGTAGCAGACAATTCGGCCACATTCCTGATGACAAACTTCCTCCCACAGGCCCCATGGAATAACCAAGGGCCGTGGGAATCGCTCGAAAGCTATCTCCGAACGCTGGTCAACAATCAAGGCAAGGAACTCTATATTATCAGCGGCGGTGCGGGACAGGGCGGCAGCGGATCGAACGGCGGAACAACGAATACGATCAACGGCACTGGCGGCCCGATCCTTGTACCCGCAGAAACGTGGAAGGTAATTATGGTGCTCGATGCAGCTAGCGGCAACGATGTTGCACGTGTCACTACGTCAACACGTCTCATTGCGGTGCGTATGCCCAATGCTCAGAGCATTGGCCAGTCCACGCCCTGGCAAAACTTTCGTGTGAGCGTTGACGAGATAGAAACCTTGACTGGTTTTGACTTCTTCTCAAACGTGCCGACGAACATACAAGCTGTTACAGAAGCCGTGGTCGATAATCAACTCGTCTTTGATTGGGAAAACACCCTGGACCAATATCAGTTGGATGAGCTACGTGCTGAAAGAAAGTGGTTTCACGAAAATAACACTACATTCCTCAATGATCAGCAATAAATGAATCTGTCAGATGGCAACAAACGCCGTCTGACAGACTTAAGTTCAGGGACGCGATCCATTGTAATGTGTTCATACGATCGGGAATATTCAGTTCCACTAGCCACTATTTGCCTTGTCCGACGATGTAACTTGTCTTAGCCCTCACTACTACTCCAGGACGCATAACGCGGATCTTTATCTGCTTCCGGTCACCCGGCTTGCCGGGGTTTTCCGGATAGTATCCGATCGAGTACTGCCGACGAAGCTCTTCTGCGATGCCAGAAAATGCGGCTTCAATGTTATACATCGACTGAGCCTCAAATTCACGCCCGCCACTGTTTAGGGCTAGTGTCTCAAGGTACTTTCGGCCCTTTGCATATTCTGCTGGGCTGGCAGCGCCTGACGAGCCGCCGATATTTATTCCACCGCCAGTTATTATTGAACCGAGTATTCCGCCCCAACCGCCTTGTTTGTGCTGAGCATAAGGGTCAACCGAAGTGTCGTATCGTAAGGTGTAAAAGATCGCCTCAGCTTCTTCGGACGATCGTAGCGTGCTTTCATAACTTGCCCGACGCGACGTAGTATCGACGCCGTCGCTAAAAAGGACGACCGCTTTTCGCCCGTCGATCTGCCGCAACTGTTCGTCGATCACATAATCGACTGCCTCGTAAATACTTGTCCCGTCGCCAAAGCGGGCTTCTCTAATCGCGCTGCGCAGTTGATTTCGATTGCTCGTGGCTGGGCTAAGAACATGTACGTTTTCATCAAACGCGATCACCATAACGCGGTCGCCGGGACGAAGTTGGTTAACAAAAGTAATTGCCGCGTTTTGTATCTCGTCGATCTTAAACTGCGTCGAAGGACTGACGTCGATCAGCAGAATGACCGTGAAGGGCTGGTCGATAGACTGAAAATAATCGACCTTTTGCTGAATACCGTTCTCGAATATCTGAAAATCCTGCTGCTGCAAACCCGAAATGAACCTGCCGTCGCGGTCAAGCACTGATACCGGCATCGTCACGAGAGTTGTCTCTACTCGTATGACATCGCTGTCATCGCCGCCCTTTGTCGGCGAGGTTGGCAACGGTGTCGGCTTTCTGTTGCTGCCTATCAGAACGGGAGGGCTATTAGGCGTTGAGGTTTTATAAGGGTCGTTAGCTATACGCGCCGGGGTAGCCGTTGGGACAACGCGAGGCCGCGTTGATGTGCTAGACTGCCCGAGCACTCCCGTTACTAAGATCGACAAAGCTAAAAAACAAAAAAAAGTTCTCATCAGGTACTCCCGTGAAAGCGCTTTTTTGATTAAAGTGTCGCCTATTTAGTTGCTAGATATTTTCCAGATAGTAAATCCGACACCTCTTTGTTCGTGCATTCTTGGCTAACGTTTTTAGATTAGTACCACGAGTGGGACCTGCTGTGGTTCCGCCCCTCTTAACTGTCGCTGTCAGGCACTTGTAAGGATTTCGTCAAGGTGTTCGATCGCGAGATCGTGAAACTTGCGGCGGACGGGATTGATGTTCACGAAAGGCAAGGCATGATTATGAGTGCGATTTGTTAGAAGGATAAATATGCGTTCCTTTACCGGGTCGATCCAGAGGCTCGTGCCTGTAAAACCAAGATGGCCGAAACTCTCCGGCGACATCTTGCTTCCGGCAGTCGAATCTTTTGTCGAAGCAAGCTGAAAGGCGAATGACCTATCTTCATTCATTCCCTTGGTGAAGTTTGTCCGAAATAGCTCGCAGGTTTCCGGCTTTAGCAACGTCGTATAGTCCGGTAAAAACTGCTGTGCGATCTTGAAAACATCTTCCGCTGTAGAGAATAAGCCCGCATGGCCCGCAACCCCGCCCATAAAATAAGCGTTGCCGTCATGAACTTCGCCCCAGATCGTCTCTGTGCGGAAAGGGTCAGAACCGGGAGCGATAGCGACTGGGTTCTTACCACTTACCGGAAGATAACCTGCCTCAACACATAATTGTTTCTCATATTCATTGCCATTTTCACTTGCGGCAATCCCGGTCCGACGTGTAAGTTGAGGATTAAAGCCCGTATCTGTTAGTTCAAGAGCCTCGAAGATTCTTTTCTGTGCTACTTCGTTCAAAGCGTGTCCACAAAGTCGCTCAACGAGCCCTTGAAGCATCAAAAAATTGAGATCGCTGTAAATCACTTCTGGTTCCCACTCGACTCGCGTGCGATTACCGATAGCCCAAAGAACACTCTCAAGAAGTGTTTGTTTTTCTTCTAAAGGCAATAGGTAGAATGGTCTCCAGGATGGGTAGGCGGAATGGTGCGTCACCAATTCTAAGATTGTAACATCTAAGGCATCCTGATCGGGCCAAATAGGAGGCACATTGAATTCAATAAGAAATGGAAGGTAGTGCTCAATAATACATTCAAGTGAAACTTCCTTCTTATCAATAAGCATCGCCGTAAGAAGTCCAGTCACCAAAACCTTTGTCAAACTCGCAACATCATAGATCGTATCGACCTTTGTCTCGATCCTTTCGGGCGCGACAACCGCGTAACCAAGAGCATCCTGAAAAACGATCTGGCCTTTTTCTGCAACAAGATAAACGGCCGAGGGAAAATCCCCTGCATCGATGCGTTCTTGAAGAAATGTTGATATTTGCTTAGACTCTTGCGGCATTTGTTACATCGTTTTTAATCCAATTTTAGTTTAATTGACATCTGTGTTTATGAAAAATAAACTAGAGGCTCAAATTCATTTGGAGGAATTTTTTATGAGCAAAGCAGAATCTGCTGATCTGATCTTGAAACTTTATGACCTGCGTCGCGAACCCAAAATGCGTGAAGCGCGTAACTGGCTCTTTAACTTTCACCCGACAAGCGTCGATCATTATTTTCAAACAATGATGGATCCCGAAGTCGGCGGTCTTCTTCGAATGGTCGTGTCATATTGGGACATGGCGGCTGCTCTGGTTAATCACGGTGCTATCGATGCCGACATGTTCAACGACACTGCCGGCGAACATATTTTCGTTTTCGCAAAACTCGAACCGATCCTTGCCGATCTGCGTGAGCGTTTTCAAAGCCAGGACATACTCAAGAATCTCGAAAAAGTGATTCACGATGATCCGAAAGGCTCCGAAAAACTTGCAAGGACCAAAGAAATGATCAAAGTCATTGGCGAACAGATGGCAGCCAAGGCCGGCGAGGCATCCGCATAGACCAGTATTTGTTGGTAAAGAAGGCTGGTCGCATGTCCAGCCTTCTCTAACTGCCCTAGAGAGTATGAGCCAGTCGGTCCACATGACTCTCGATCTTCTCCAACACTCCGACCGCTAACGACAACGCTCGACGACCGTCTTCACCGGTGATTGGCGGCGTCTGATTATTCTCAATAGCATCGAGAAAAGCTGTTATCTCAGCCCGCAGCGGCTCTACGTCGTTAATCTCCAGCCTGTTTATCGAAATGCCTGCAAGTGGGTGAGCGGCCTCTGAATTTAACGATGTCACCGAGGCGAACTTTGTCCCGTAATCCAGCACGACATATGAGTTAGTTTGATAAAAGCGTGTCTTTCGTATTTTCTCCGTGCCGATGCGCGATGCCGTGATATTTGCCACTGCTCCGTTTTCAAACTCGATGCGAGCATTTGCCGCATCGACCTTATCCGAGATCACGGGAATACCAACTGCACGAATTTCAGATACTTTAACATCTTCGCCGACCAACCACTGAACCGCATCGAGATCGTGGATCATCACGTCGAGCACAACATCAACATCAAGTGAGCGATTAGGAAACGGCGAAACTCGATGAATCTCAAAATAGAGCGGTTTTGTAACGTGTGGTCTGAGCGCGACCATCGCCGGATTGTAGCGTTCGAGTTGTCCGACCATCAGTTTCGCTCCCGAAGTTCTCGCGGCAGCGATCATCTTGTCTGCTTCGAGAAGTGTAAGAGCGATCGGCTTTTCGACAAGGACGTGAACACCGCTTTCTAGAAAAGCGCAGGCGATCTCACAGTGTGTTTCCGTCGGCGTTGCTATCGACACAGCATCGACCTTGCCTAACAGATCACGCCAATCGGTAAAGCTTGCGACACCGTTTTCCGACGCGATCTTAGCGGCTGTCTCCAGATCCGAATCGCAGGCTCCGGTCATTTCCACACGCCAGGCCGCGGCAAGCTCAGCGTAATTTCGCGCGTGGTGCCTCCCGAGGCTTCCAACCCCTATCGCAGCAACCCGAAGTTTACGTTTCTCGCTCATAGTTTGATAACAAACCTCATTTCGGCAATACTTTACATTCTTTCGTATGATGTCCGAAATTACAAAGACCGATGATGAAACTCCCAAAAACACACGGCAGTTTACCTGGATCATTTTCTGCTGCCTGACGGTTTTTGTTTACTTCTTTGGCCTCCATATTCCCTTTCTCGGCCCTGACGAACCACGTTATGCCCAAGTAGCACGCGAAATGCTTGAACGCGGTGACTGGATCACGCCAACGCTTGGCGGATTTACATGGTTCGAAAAACCGCCGCTGTTGTATTGGCTTGAGATGATCTCATACAAAGTGTTTGGGGTGAGCGAATTTGCCGCTCGGCTCGGCCCCGTTTTGTTTGGTCTCGGGACGATCGCAAGCCTCCGGATACTCGGTAAATTTGTCGAACGACACACGATCAACGGTCGGCAACCTATGAATGGTTTCGCAAACTGGCTCGCACTGATCACCGCATCGACGCTCGGCATTTTGGTATTTTCACGAGCGGCCAGCTTTGACATCGTTATTACTTCTCCGATAACGGCAGCCTTGGTCAGTTTTTTCATTTTTGATCAATCAGAGCAGAGCCGCATTTCCGCATCACTCGTACTCTTTTATTTTTTCATAGGTATTGCACTGCTAGCTAAAGGCTTGATAGGAGCGCTGTTCCCTTTTGGCACTGTGTTTTTTTTCTATTTGTTATCACGGCGTCTGCCGAGCCGAACATTTATTATCAGTCTGATCTGGGGCATTTTGCTGGCTGTCGCAATTGCGTCTATTTGGTATCTCCCGATGTATCAGCGACATGGTTATCAGTTCATTGACGAGTTTTTCATCCAGCATCATTTTCAGCGATTTACTTCGAATAAATATCAACACCCTCAGCCGTTCTACTTTTATTTCTGGGTTTTGCCGCTGATGATACTGCCATGGCTGCCATTTTTTCTCGGATCGATCTGGAAATTTGCGAAAGAAAGTTCTCACCACAAAGACACGAAGAGCACAAAGGATGGAAAAGATAAAAATGATGCGGAACCTTTATCTCCTCTTCTCAATTTCTCTTCCTCCCCTCTTCTCACTTTCTCGGCAGTGTGGGTGATCGTACCGCTGCTATTTTTCTCCTTCTCCGGTTCAAAGCTGCCGGGCTATATCTTGCCTGCCGTCCCCGGAGTCATTCTATTGACCTCGATATATGTCTTTGATCTAGTGCGAAAGAGTAATCGTTGGTGCAATGTAATTTATTTGTTGTCGGTATCGACATTTGTTTCGACAATTCTTCTGCTTATAGTTGTTGTCCCGCGCTTTGCGGAGTCTGACTCGGTCAAGACGCTGATCCAGGCCGCGAATTCCAGCGGCTACACTTCAAATCGTCTGCTGATGCTTCACACGCTAGCGCACAATGCCGAGTTTTACGCTGCCGGACGTTTGCTGCGAGATCCCGATGGTAAACAGCGTCGTCTAACAGGTGTCAACGAAGTCACTGATGAGATCAACGCTGAAAGTGGCCGCTCGGTTCTCGTTCTGGTTCCGCTTGAATACTTATCACAACTGACAACAAACGAAAAACTAAAAACAGCCGTCTTAAAAGACAACGGTGAACTCGCAATCGCCGCCGTTTCAATTAAATAACTATTCCTCTGCAGCCCTTCGAAGTCGATCCATTAGGGCAACTCCGATCCCCTGTTCTTCAACCCGCTCGCAATATATAGCCTGCACGCCGGCTCTATCGCATTCACGAAAAAACTCGAATATCGAATGCGCATAATCTTCGACGGTTGAGCAAATGTATTCGCGTTCAAACTTTGCGGCAGGCCTGCTAAGTCCGATAAACCCAGCCGCTTGTGTTTCGCCTAATTCACGGACATCGGCGACAAGAATGATTCTTGCTCTTGGCGAGTAATGCTTGTGCCGCAAGCCGGGGCTTCGCGGAACTTCGGTATCGGGCGTCTCATAGACCACGGTCGCTGGAATGACTTCACGCAGTTGTTCCAGCGAAATCGAACCGCTCCGCAAAACCAAAGGCACCTCTGAAGTACAATCGACGACTGTCGATTCGAGCCCGATCTCCGTAGCGTCACCCTGTAAAATACAATCAATGCGACCGTCGAGGTCCTCCGCGACAGCTTGCCATGTTGTGGGGCTAGGCCTGCCCGATAGATTTGCTGAGGGTGCGACCACCGGCGTAGCACATGCAATCAGAAACTCGTGCGCGACTTCAAATCGCGGCATTCTAATTCCAATGGTGTCCAGTCCCGCTGTGGCCACGTCAGGAACCTCAAGACGTTTTCGCAGGACAACTGTTAATGGTCCGGGGAAAAATCTGGTAATCAGGTTCTCCGCAGCTGCGGTGACGCCGGCGGCTAATTGAATAATCTGTTCAACACTAGAAACGTGAGCGATAAGGGGATTGTCACTTGGCCTCTGTTTTGCTTCAAATATCTTTGCAACAGCTTTTTCATCAAATACATTTGCACCGAGGCCGTACACCGTCTCGGTCGGAAACGCCACGATGCCTCCGCGCTGTATGAACCTGGCGGCTTCAATAGGATCGCTTGTGTAAACAGTTTTCACAAAAAAGGTACTTCACGCAAAGCCGCAAAGGACGCAAAGCAAAAAGATCATCTTCACGCTAAAATAGTATCGTGACCATCGCAGAGAAACTAAAAACGCTGCCAACCGACGCCGGCATTTACATACATCGGAACAAGACCGGCAAGATCATCTATGTTGGAAAGGCAAAGAATCTGCGTAACCGCGTCCGTTCTTATTTTCAATCGAGCCGCAATCACGATCCGAAAACTCGCCAGCTTGTAAAAGCCATTGCCGATTTTGAGTTCATCGTCGTCGATAACGAGGTCGAAGCACTTGTTCTAGAAGCGAACCTGATCAAAAAACACAAGCCACGATTCAATGTTTTTCTCAAAGACGATAAGTCATATCCGCATCTGAAACTAACTAATGAGCCGTTCCCAAAAGTCGTCGTCACGCGACAGCTTGTGCGCGACGGGTCGAGTTATTACGGCCCTTTCCTGCCGGCGGTCTTAGCACGCAACACTCTGAATCTTGTAAATCGTGCTTTCCAACTACGCACTTGCGAGATCGAGATCGACGGCAAACTGCCTCGTCCGTGTCTCGAATACCATCTCAAACGCTGTCTCGGCCCCTGCGTCAAAGGCCTATGTACCCAAGCCGAGTACCAGGAAGCCGCATCTGACGTCAAGACGCTGCTTGAGGGCAAAAATAAAGAGCTTGGTAAAACGCTCGAGGCCCGCATGTGGCAATATTCCGAGCAGGGCCAATACGAACTCGCTGCAAAATATCGCGATCTGCATCGCACGGTTCTCGCTTTGGGCGAAACGCAGAAAATGGCGACGACTGCCGATCGTGACGTTGACATCATTGGCTTCTACCGAGAAAAACAGAGGCTCGCTTTGCAGCTCTTCACGATGCGCGAAGGCCGCATTGTAGGCCGCCGCGAGTTCTTTTGGGAAGACTTGCCGGAGGACAATTCCTTCAACGCATCGGAATTTCTCGGCATCGTGCTTTCGCAATACTACTCGACCGATTACGTGCCGCTTGAGATCCATGTCTCGCAGGATTTCGACGATCGTGCAGTTCTGGAAAAAGTTCTCACAAAGCGTCGCGGACGGAGAGTCAAAATTCTTGATCCCAAACGCGGCAAGAATAAACACCTCGTAAAGCTTGTCGAGACAAATGCAAAGATCGCGTTTGACCAACGTTTCCGTGTCTTAAAACCCGATTCTCAAAAGGTACTGGAAGAGTTGCAGGAATTGCTCGAACTTTCGTATTTTCCCGAACGCATCGAATCGTTCGATATTTCAAATATCTCCGGCTCGGAAAACGTCGCTGGCATTGTCGTCTTTGAAAACGGCAAGCCTGCACGATCAAATTATCGCCGCTTCATTATCAAATCTGTTGAAGGTGCTAACGATTTTGCATCGATGCACGAAGCCGTTTTTCGCCGCTACAAGCGAATGCTCGACGAACAAAAACCTTTGCCGCAGCTTATCTTCATCGACGGCGGCAAAGGCCAGCTTTCTGCCGCCTCTGCCGCAATGCAGGCTCTCGATCTCGAACAAATAATGCTCGTCGGCCTCGTCAAGCCTCCAAAAAAACACAACGAGATTTCGCATCTGCTGATATTCGGACGCGACGAAAATCCGATACCGTTTGACCGCAATTCGCTGGCATTTAGACTGATCCTGCAGATACGCGAGGAAACCCACAAAACCGCCATCGAATTTCACCGCAAACGCCGCGAGAAACGTGATTTCTCATCTGAGCTATCTGAAATTCCCGGTATTGGCGAAAAGCGAAAGATGCGACTACTGCGCGAATTTGGTTCTATCGAACGCATCGCAAAAGCTTCGGTGGAAGCTCTGCAACCGTTTGTCGGCCCCAAAACGGCAAATGAGATCGTTACCCATTTTGAAAGTCAACGTAAATTGTCAAACAACAATCCTGGCTGAGAGTAGCACTATCTGCCCGCCGGTCTGACGATTGCCGCAACTCATTTGTCATGAGCTTACGCAGTTGCGTGACCGGCACTCTCATGGAGGGTCGGCGTATCGGCGTGCGGCACAAAGCACCTGCGGCAACGCGCTTCGTACTTATCGCTTGCACCAACTTCAACACGCTCTTCGGATTCGACCGTTCGCTGCGAGTAGTTCGCCGTAGCACCACATTTCACACATATCGCGTGAGTTTTTGTGATAAACTCGGCCACCGAAAGAAGCTGCGGCATTGGTTCGAACGGCTTACCGGTATAATCCTGATCGAGACCTGCGACGATCACGCGTTTACCCTGTTCGGCAAGACTATTAACGGCGTCAATTATCGCCATATCAAAAAACTGTGCTTCGTCGATGCCTATCACGTGAGCGTCGTCGTCGATATGGGCCATCATTGCTGCCGTATCAGCCACGGGAATAGAAAGGTGTTTTTGTCCCGAATGTGACGCGATCTCTTCGTCCGAATAACGCAGATCGATTCCCGGCTTAAAAACCTGCACCTTTTGCCGCGCGATCCTCGCCCGCGTCAATCTGCGTATCAATTCCTCGGACTTGCCCGAAAACATCGAGCCTGCGATAACTTCGATCCAGCCCGTTCCGCTCTGCCGCACCTGCCGACGCTCGGCAGAATTGTCGAATGCAAATTCTTCAACCATAATTTTTATCCATTATATGACACAGAAACACAGAGCCGAAATCCGCACTGCTAATCGCGATCAAAAATACTGTTGACGGACTCCAGAACGCGTTCCGGCGTGATCTCATCAAAAGTTCTGTCTTCGATAACGCTCAGTTTTGTGATCAGCGGGCGGTAAACCTGCGTCGTATCTTTCTCCGACAGTAAGACGATCCCAGCCCCCGCGATCGCTCCCAAATGCATAGGCCCTGTATCACCTGTAACAAGCACTTCGAGCCGCGACAGTAACGCATAGAATCTAGTGAGCCGCATCTCATCGACAACTTTGGCGGTTTCACCAAATCGGTCCTGAAGTCCAATCCGCAGCTCTTTTTCTTCAGGCCCCAACAGAACTAGCACACGACAATCTTTTTTAACCGAAAGCTGCGACGCAAGCTGTGAAAAATTCTCAATTCCCCAGCGGCGTGTCGGATGCCCTGCGCCAAGAAATAGTCCGATCCGACGTTTGTCGTAAATGCCTAGCGCCTTGAGATAAAGGTCCACGGCCTCAAGTTCGTTCGGCTGCGGAGCAACACTGACTGTCCGGCTCGCATTAAGAATACCCAGTGGCTCAAGCACCGATAGATAGCGGTCAGTGTGATGCTTCTGCTTATCTTCAGGCGGCGGTTTCAAAGTAGAAAGCAGATCGATCGACCGCCGTTCTCTGTTTTCGAATAGCCGAGTTTTTGCTCCGGAAAGAAACCCAAGCAGGTTCGTCTCGTACAAACTGTTAAGATCGACAACGAGATCGAATCTCCTGGAGCGAACGCTCCGAACCAATTTAACTGCCTGCACAATCGACCAAAACTTGTTGCTGTCGCGAAGCTCTACACGATCGACGACGATATAGTCGTCCGCAAGATCTGCCATCTTCACGACTTCGGCGACAGCTTTGCTAATCAAAAGCGTCAGCCTCGAATCTGCAAATCTTTCGCGAAGAGCCCGAAGCGCCGGCAACCCCAATACGACATCGCCGAGTTGGCCAAAGTGTATTACGAGAATGTTGTTGAAATCAGAAACGCTCTTTACCAAGCCCAATATTTTACAACATTCTAAGCTCGCTGCCGGTCATCTCAGACGGTTTTTCGATGCCCAAAACCCCAAGCAACGTCGGAGCGATATCTTCGAGGGAGCCGTTATCGCGTAATTCGATATTGCGGGCCTGTTCATCGATGAAATGAAACGGCACTGGATTCGCCGTCGAAGCCGTGTTCGCCTTGCCCGTATTCAACATCTCTTCACAATTCCCGTGACTCGAGGTCACAAAAACAACGCCGTTACGCTCACGCATGCTCTCCCAAATTCCACCGAGGCAAGTGTCGATATACTGGATAGCGGCGATCGTCTTTTTTACGTCGCCTGTCGCGGCCATCAGATCCGCCGCAGGCAGATTGACGACAAAAACTCCTTTGTTTTTCGATTCTAACCCGCTCAAAAATTTATCGGTGACCTTAAAACTCTCGGACTCGGGTTGGCCGAAGAGCAATCCGTCGGTTGCCGCCGGAACAAGTAGGCTGTGTTCCGATCGTCGCGAGGCGTCCGAACCGCCGTCGAAAAAATGCGTCAAGTGATGAAATCGAGCAGTCTCGGTTATCTTGCAGGTCGTTACTTCCGTACCCGATAAAACCTCCGAAAGTGTATTTTTTTCCGGCTCACGTCTGAAAGCAACCTGCAATCCCAATCCCTGATCGTACTCGTTCAGGCAAACGGAATCGATGGACGGTTTAGGCGTCGGCGACTCGTCGGGAACCGAAACGGAACGGACAAGCTGTAGTATCCCATCGGCCTTATAGTTAAAGTAAACCACCAAGTCCCCATCTTTAATTGTTGCAATCGGGGCATTTGACGGATTTTCCAAAATGATGGGTAAAATGAATTCATCCGAGATACCACGTAGAAAAGATCTGCGGATCGCAGCTACTGCATCGTTTGCCCTTTCGCCTTCGCCGTGAACGAGCATCGTGTATGCCCGAGCAGTGCGTTCCCAGTTTTCGCCGCCATCCATCGCAAAATAACGGCCGCACAGCGACGCGATCCTGCCCGTTCCGATATCAGAGAGTTTAAGCTCAAGAGCCTCGACATAAACGTCGGCAGTTCGCGCAGGAACGTCAAGGCCGTCGAGAATGCAGTGAACAAAAACGTCATCCAGACTGTGCTGTTTCGCCATTCGTAACAAAGCGAACAGATGCTCCGGTGACGAGTGTTTACCTCCGTCACTCAACAGGCCGATGAAATGAACCGATGCTCCGTTCGCTTTCGCTTTTGCGAATGCCGAGTTAAGCACTTCGTTTTTCATGAAGGCTCCGGAGTCAATTGCCTTGCCGATCTGCAAGACTTCTGTTTGCGCGTTTCTACCTGTTCCGATCCGTAAATGGCCAACTTCGGCTCCGGCAACGTCGCTTTCACCAACGCCCATACCAGTAGCAGACAACGTCGTCATTGGAAACGAACGGCATATCTCGTCGTAATACGGCGTATGAGCCATCGCAATTGCGTTTCTCTCGTTTCGCGGTGCGTAGCCCCATCCGTCAAGAATGACCAGAGCAACCGGACGGCTGATTGTCGTGCTATTTGATCGCATCAAGGTAGTCCGTAATAAACACCCTACTAAGGAACAAATTAATTATAACTCCACCCAAACGACAGCAAAAATCACCTTCGGCGGGCGGCTGAGGCCAACAGCTGCCGATGTGCCGGAGGCGGCACATGAACAGCGGCAGACGAATAGCGGTTTGCCGAATTAGATAGATTGATCTGACGCTGTCTGTCATCACGCACGAGATCTCTGAGATACTCGCTCACCGTTCCGTATCCCGCATCATTTACCCTATTTTCGATGTACTTATAGACGCCCTCAGGCACTGAAAATGTTATCTGTTTTCTTCCCATGATCTCCTCCTCGAAATTTAGCTACAAATAGGCTTTTCCCCGACATTGTAATTAAGGTAATTACAAATAATTACAAAAAATAAGGTGAAAAATGCCTGTAAACCGTTGATACCATTGTTTTTATTCCTATCATCCTCTACTGTCCCGGTGTCCCACTGTCCCAGCCTTTTTTTTCAAAAGTTTGAACGCATATTCTTGACAAAAACTTACCTGAGTTCAAAATACCACTTGTTCTGTATTAGGTCAAATGTTTTATTGATGCAACACCGGAACAAGGCGCATCTGGGGGCGATCTGCAATGGCCAGGAAATCGTCCTAGTATGCGTCGGGAGCCGGGCGTTCCATCCAGCGTTCGGGGTGTTTTAGGCCGGTGAAATCAAATTGACTGTAGAGGCCGTGGGCATCGTAAGTTGCAAGCAGCCATCGACGAAGGCCTTGGAGGTCGGGCTGTGCGAGCATGATCTCCATAAGCCATTTGCTGAGGCCTTTGCCGCGATGTTTTTCCAGAATGTAAACGTCGCCGATATACGCAAAGGTCGCTTTGTCGGTGATGATACGTGCAAAACCAACCTGTTCTCGTCCGCGATAGACTCCAAAACAAAGCGAATTTTCGATCGCGGTCAGCGTTTTTTCCATAGTGCGCTCCTTTGCCCAATACGATTCCTGGGACAGAAAGCGATGGATCGCACTCAGATCGAGCCGCCGTTTG
>JBGARA010000058.1:0-25510 GCA_044230475.1 Pyrinomonadaceae bacterium
AAAACGATTATGGCCGTTGGAACTAACGGCACCGACGTATCATTGAATCAAGGAAAGACGTGGAAACAGATCAGTGAAATCAACCTAAACACTGGCAACGCTTTAGGAAAAACCTTTACATGGGGAATTGGACCGAATGGTACAGTTGTTAGACAGGGAGAAAGCGATTCTAGACGTTCCAAATCGAAGGACAAGTCCATTTACTCGCCTATTGGCAACGTCGACCGATTGCTGCTAAGCCATAAAATAATAAGTGTTGATTGCGGAAAATATGTGTATTGTTCGGAGGACACTACCATTGAGGTTGCTGCGGTTGCTTCAGGGGCTGAAAATATGAAGTATGTTTGGTCTGCTACTGCCGGCAAAATAATTGGCGACGGCTCTAGTATCCTGTGGAATTTGTCAGGGGTAAAATCTGGCCGCTACACAATTTCGGTTGGCATTTGTCAGTCACTATGTGGCTCGATAAGAGATGTCCTTGGTCGCACCGCAACGAGTGAGGTTATCATTCCTTGATCGTTTGGTACGACATTCTCGGAACGCTCGGTGTTGGCGTTATTGTTCTCGCTTACATTCTGTTACAGATCGGGCGTTTGCGGAGCGAGCAATTGGCGTATTCGGTGATGAATGCGGTTGGAGCTACGCTGATCTTGATCTCGCTTTATTACAGCTTTAACTTCCCGTCCTTTGTAGTAGAATTTTTCTGGCTGATTATCAGTTTGTTTGGTATCGCTAAATACTTTTGGCTACAAAAGGCACAAAAACCGCAAATTTAAGAGAATCTTTTTTGTGATTTCTGTGCCTTTTGTGGCTACTATTCTTATGCAGAATTTTACGAGCATTCCATTCAAGGCCGAGAAGTATCACGGGCTAGCCGAGGTAAACGGCTTTGCAAAATTTTCGAGCGCCGGTATCGTCCTTGAATTTGAATCAAAGGCATTGGGCCTCGTCTCGCTCGGCGTCGAAGAAGGCCGCCTTGCAATTGGCGACATTCTCGACATTAAGTTCAAGAAAGGCGTTTTCAAGCGGGGTGCCAAGATCGAGATCCGCACAAAATCGCTTGCCGCAATGGCCGGTCTGCCAAACGACGACGGCAAGCTCATTCTCAAGATAAAAGCCGAAGACTTCGAACGCGGCCAGGAAGCCGTCGAAAAAATGCAAAAGGACATGTCCGCTTACGCGGCTTCCCTGCCGCCCGCACACACGCCCGTGAGCGTTCTGTTTGACGAGAGCGAAGATGAAACTAAAAAGTTGAACTAGGCTTTACTTCGCCATTCGCGGATCGGGCTTTGGCGTCAGAACATATTCCTTTGGCGGTTCGGCGCCAAGCAAATGCCGCACAAAATAATCCCAACGCCGGCGCATCATGTAAAAGCTTGCCTGGCCGTAGCCGTGACGAACATTCGGGATCATGATGAGATCGAAATCTTTGTTTGCCTTGATCAAGGCATCGACGACGAGCATTGTGTTGACCGGCGGGACGTTGTCATCCATCGTTCCGTGTGCGAGCAACAGATGGCCCTTTAGATCTTTGGCATAAACCTGATTCGCCTGCTTTTCATAATTGTCGCCTGAGAGCAGGCCGATGTAGCGCTCGCCCCAATCGTCTTCGTAGTTACGATTATCGTGATTGCCCGATTCCGAAATTCCGACTTTAAAGAAATCAGGATATCGGAACATCGCCGCAGCGGTTGCAAATCCGCCGCCAGAGTGTCCCCAAATGCCGACCCGATCCAGATCGATAAACGGATACTTTGCCGCGAGCTGCTTCATGCCGGCGATCTGGTCTTCGAGCGTATTATCGGCCATGTTGCCGTAGCACGAATCGTGAAACGCCTTTGACCGCAGCGGATTGCACATGCCGTCGATCTGCACGACCACAAAACCTAACTCTGCCAACGCCTGACCATCACCACGCGAAGCCGCGAACGAACGCGGCCCGACACTGCCGCCCTGCGGCCCCGGATATATGTTGTTGATGATCGGATATTTTTTGCCCGCGACCATCTTTGTCGGAGTGAACATCACACCGTAAAGATCGGTCACACCGTCACGAGCTTTTGTTACGATCGGTGTAGGAGCCTTCCAGCCTGATGCGGTTAGCCGTGATACATCGCCCTTTTCGAGATTTGCTACTAGCTTGCCGTTTGAACTGCGCAAAACCGCTACAGTCGGCGTGTCCATCGTAGAGTAATTGTCAATGAAGTAACTGCCGTCAGGCGACCAGGTTACGTCGTGATTGGCATTCTCAGGTGTCAGCAATGTGAGATTTTTTCCGTCAAACCCGACGCTGTAAGAATGACTGAAATAAGGATCGTGTCCCTTTTCACGTCCGCCCGCTTCGAAATAAATAACGCGATTTTTTTCATCGACATTGCTGATAGTCCATACCGCAAAATTGCCGGTTGTTATACGATTCTTCTGCTTGCCGCTCGCGGCATCATATAAGTAAAGCTGTCCCCAACCGTCCGATTCGCTGTACCAGATGATCTCGTTTGATGCTGATAAATAACGCCAGTTGCCGCCGCCGCCCATCGGTGTAGATTCAAACTGCGTCGGCGAAGTCTCTTCGTAAACTTCGCGAACAGAACCTGTCGCTGCGTCTGCTATACGAAGGTTTGCTTTCTTGTGATCGCGGGTTGTGGACACAAACGCAAGATTCTTTGAATCTGCACTCCATTGAACATCGCTCCACGATCCGCCTCCGTCACACGAGATATCATCGCAAACCGTCGAACGATGCGGGTCGGGCTGCATCTGCAGACGCGTAGCCTTGGCCGTATCAACATCGATGACCACCCGATGGAGCATGGGCACATTAGCATCGCCCGGCAAAGCAGATTTCCACTGGCTCAGCTTAGGTGCGCCGACTTTGACCGGAACAAGATAAGCATCGCTGACATTTCTTTCGTCCTGCTGAAACGTAGCGATCCGTTTCGAATCCGGCGCCCAAACCAATATCGCCTGATTGCTGTGCTTCCAGCCTGCATTGTCCGTCGCGTAGCCAAAGTCTTTAACGCCGTCCGTCGTGAGCTGTATTTCCTTTCCAGTCGAAAAATCATTGACCCACAAATTAAAATCTCGGATAAACGCGCTCCGTTTACCGTCAGGCGAAGTGACGCCGTTAGCAACGGACTCAACTCCTGTTTTAGGAGCAGAGTAAATGTCCGATAATTTCAGGGCCGTTTTTCGCGAACCATCTTTAGGATCAATCAGAACAAATTCCATCCCCGTCGGCGTCAGCACGCGATACCAAAACCGTCCATCCGGAAGAAAATTTGGATTCACACCATTGCGGTCAACCAACGGTGAAGTGTTCCAGAACATCATCTTCTCCGCACGGGCATAATCATCCGCTGTTATCTGCTGAGCAAAAGAAAAAGACGAAAAAACAAAGAGTGCGAGCGCAAGTTTAGCTATTGAAATTGTTTTCATGGCGGTATTTATACGGATAAAAATCACGAAAGTTATTAAATCGTTTATGCATTGGCCACGAATGCACGAATTAATTTCCATTTTACATTAGTGCATTCGTGGCTAATCTTACATTCCGAACGATGTTTGTTATTATGTAATAAAACTATCAGAGGAGAAACCTATATGCCTAAATATGTTATTGAAAGAGAAATTCCCGGCGCGGGCGATCTGACGGCTGAACAACTGCACGGTATATCGCAAACGTCCTGTGGCGTGCTGAGCGAACTCGGGCCGCAGATCCAGTGGGTGCAGAGCTTTGTCACGGGCGACAAAATATACTGCATCTACATAGCTCCGAACGAAGAAATAGTGCGCGAACACGCAACTCGCGGCGGCTTTCCGGCAAACAGCATCGCCGAGGTAAAAAACGTAATTGATCCGACAACTGCAGAAGGTTAAGTGAGCGACGCCAAACAATCACCACCGATGGCGCCGGCACAGACTCAGCGTGCGGCTTTTATCGCCGTGCTGTCGTTCTTGTTCTTTCTGGCGATGATGTTTGCCTATTACATCCGGCAGTCGATGCTGTATTTTCTACTCGCAACGGCATTTCTCATCATTTATTTTGTTATGATGTTCTCGTTCGTCCGCCTGCGTCGCAGGTCGGAATAATGTGGTGCGCTATAATTTTCATATGAATACTGACATCTCAATACCACTCAACAAAATGTCATTTGCGGAAAAGATGGAAGTCATCGACACGATATGGACCGATATTCTCAGTCACCCCGAGGATATCGAATGGCCCTCTTGGCACGAGACTTATCTGAAACAGGTTGAGGAAGAAATAGCCAACGGAACGGCAAAATTTGTTGATTTTGAAGCTGCTAAAAAACATATTTTGGAACAGCCTTTGTGAAGATCAATATTCTTGACCACGCGCAGACTCAGATTCTCAATGGGGCTCGTTTTTATGAAATGCAAAGCCAAGGCTTGGGTGACTATTTCCGCTCATCGATACTGCAAGACATAGAACGATTAATAATAACGGCGGGCGTGCATCAGATAATTCTTGGCAAATACCATCGCAGCGTCTCGCGTCGTTTTCCTTTCGCCATTTATTATCGGGTCGATGATAACCAAATATGGGTTCACGCCGTTCTCGATTCGCGTCGTCACCCTGATCAGATACGTCAACAGATCAGATAATCCATGCCTCAAACACCGCACATCGAAAAACATTTCACCTCGGGCGAGGTTGTCCGCGATATTGTTATCGGGATGGCAGATGGGCTGACTGTTCCTTTTGCTTTGGCCGCCGGTTTGTCGGGAGCAATTGCGTCAACCGGAATAATTGTCACAGCAGGTTTGGCGGAGATCGTTGCAGGTTCCATCGCGATGGGGCTTGGCGGGTATCTGGCAGGAAAATCCGACACCGAACATTACGACAGCGAATACAAACGCGAGATCTACGAGATCGAAAAGATGCTCGACCACGAAAAGGACGAGGTTCTCGAGATCCTTCAAAACTACGGCCTGACGCGTGAAGAAAGCACGCCTATCGTAGAATCGCTCGCCACGCGTCCAAAGGACTTTGCCGATTTTATGATGCGGTTCGAGCTTGGCCTCGAAAAACCCAACCCCAAACGCGCCCTGACCAGCGGTGCGACCATCGGCGGAGCCTACATTTTCGGCGGCCTTATCCCCCTGATGCCGTACATCCTGATGGCCGAGGCTCACGACGCACTCAGATGGTCAGTCGGCATCACGGTCATTGCACTGTTTATCTTCGGCTATGTAAAAGGCCAGTTTACCGGCTCGAAACCTCTAAAAAGCGCCATCCAAACCTGCCTTATCGGCAGCATCGCCGCTGCCGTCGCATTCTTCGTCGCCCGCCTGATCGGCGGGTAGCGATGCACGGTCTCTTCATTTTGAATCTGCATTAAAAGCGGTCACGAATACCAACCAGTAAGCCAGCAGTTCCTTACCTTTATGAAAAGACTCACTGTTTTGTTCCTGACCCTCTTTGCGTTTTTGTCGATTTCGGCGCAAACACAACCGGCCGATAGGATGATCTCGTCCGCAGATCTCAGATCTGATCTTGCAATTTTGCGGCGAGCTTACGAACAGCTTCATCCCGGTCTGTATCGCTACAACACAAAGGCTCAGATGGATGCAAATTTTGCCGAGCTTGACCGTCAATTTGGCCGCGACATGAGCCTTCGCGAAGCCTATGTCGCGATCTCTGTTTTCCTGGGCAAGGTGAAATGCGGGCACACGTACGCCAACTTTTACAATCAACCCAGATCGACCGCCGAAGCACTTTTCAAAGGCAAAGATCGCGTGCCGTTCTATTTTCGTTGGCTCGATGGAAGGATGATCGTTACTCGCAGCTTCTCTATCGACACAAATATCAAGCCCGGCGCGGAAATCGTTTCGATCAATGGAATATCGGTTAAAAATATTCTCAAAAAACTAATAACGATCGCTCGTGCTGACGGTTCCAATGACGCAAAGCGAGTGGCATATCTCGAGGTCAACGGCAACGACCGTTGGGAAGCTTTCGACATTTATTTCCCGATGTTCTTTCCGCCGAAAAATGAGCAAATAGAACTCGTTATTCGCCCCGCAGGTTCGTCTAAAAAAGTTAAAACTATCGTCACGCCGCTCACAGATGATGACCGAAAAGCCGCGAGGCCTGTCGAAAAGGACGATGCCAATAACGACAAACCGGCTTTCACGCTCGAACGTCCTGACCGATCGACGGCGATCCTTAGAATGCCGACTTGGGCTCTCTATAACAGCAAATGGGATTGGAAAAAATATATCGATGAAACGCTCGACGCTCTGATCGACGAAAAAGTGCCAAACCTTATCCTCGACATCAGAGCAAACGAAGGCGGCCTGGATGTGGGTGACGCTATCATCAGCCGCATCGCTGACCGCGAGATCGTCCTCAGCAAAACCCAGCGGCTCGTTCGCTATCAAAAAGCTCCCGCCGATCTTATTCCGCACCTCCAAACCTGGGACCGCTCATTTGATGACTGGGGAAAATCGGCGAGCGACAAGAAAGGCGATTTTTACATACTGCGAAAATACGATGACGATGAACGCGGCTCTGTTATCAAACCCTCAGGCCGTCGTTACACCGGCCGAGTTTTCGTGCTTGTCGGTGCTGTAAATAGTTCTGCCACATTTCAGTTTGCTCAAGTCCTAAAAACTAATAAGCTCGCAACTCTCGTCGGGCAGCCAACCGGCGGCAACCAACGCGGCATAAACGGCGGCGCTTTCTATTTCCTCAACCTGCCCAAATCAAAGATCGAGGTCGATCTCCCGCTCATCGGCCAGTTCCCGATCACCGAAGCCCCGGACGCCGGCATCGAACCCGACATCTACGTCCGCCCAACTGCCAAAGACATAGCCGCAGGCCGCGACCCGGAGCTAGCGGCGATCAGATCCTCTGCGCTGCAAATGGGCGATGTTTCAGGCAACCCGACGAACACCGGAACGAGGTAAGAGATTCACCACGACGGCACGAAGATCACAAAGGGAATTTTCTTTTCTCCTCAGTGTTTTTATGGTGAAAAGACACCGGACCCCCTGAGATCGGGAGACCATTTCATTTTGGGGAAACTATAACCCCAGTCGTTCGTATATGTGCCAAGTTGATCTTGAGCATGTTTGTAGTTGCTGCGATCTCGCTATTTGAAAATATGTTCAGAGTGCAGGCTTCAACCTGTTCCGTTGCGAATCGTATTAACGTGAAAAAAAACAGTGGGACAGTGGGACACTTGGGACGGTTGGCATGTAAACGTTGCAGCTGAATGACTTAGATCTGTCCCACAGTGTCCCACAAGTATCCCGGTCGTTGGGACAGTATTAATAAGTATGAAATATTCATACTTTTGCCACAAAAAAGGGCTTGTTCCACGAAGATCGCGGCTTTCGGCAAGGCCGCGATGACCGTAAGCCCATGATCTCAATGTTTAATGAGTTAGCAGGACTTGGTCAAATTTTTTTGTAAAAATCGTGGAACGGCGCTGTTTTAGGGCACTTAACCCGTGTTATTGCAACAGTTAGAGCGTTCCACCGACGAGTGGAACGCTGTGGAACGCCTAACAAGGTACAAGTAGGCATCGACACGGGCAGTAAGTGTACATTTGGCTGAAAACTGCTGCTGCTGCTTACCGGACAAGGACAGGGCGGACACTTGTTTAGGGTCCTGATTTTTCACTTATTTCGATTTCCTGTATTCTATTTAATTGAGTTTACCGTAGCGGAGAATTTATGAGCGTTGAAGTCGTAATGCCCCAGATGGGCGAATCGATTACCGAAGGAACCGTTTCAAAATGGCTGAAAAAGGTCGGCGAACGTGTCGAAAAGGACGAGGCTATTCTCGAAATTTCGACGGATAAGGTCGATGCCGAGGTTCCAAGCCCCGGCGCTGGAATTCTGCTTGCGATAAACACTCAGGAAGGTGAAACCGTCGAGGTCGGCACCGTCGTCGCCGTGATCGGCGAAGAAAATGAAAGTTCGGCTGGTAGCAAGCCGCCGGCTGTAGAAAACGTTCAGCAAGCCGCCGCAGTTGCAGAGGCAGCAGTGTCAGAACCGGAAACGATAGCGACTGGATCGGCTGTTCCCGAAAACGCGAAACCAGCGACCGCAACGCCGCCGTCAGGTGACGCGACCGAGGTGGTTATGCCTCAAATGGGCGAGTCGATCACCGAAGGGACCGTGTCCAAGTGGCTCAAAGCGGTTGGTGACAAGATCGAAAAAGACGAGCCTTTGCTTGAGATCTCGACCGATAAGGTCGACGCCGAAGTACCGTCACCGGCAGGCGGAACGTTGCTGACGATAAACGTTAAAGAAGGCGAAACTGTCGAAGTCGGTTCCGTGCTTGCACTTGTTGGTGCTGAGGGAGCAAAAGCCGCACCGTCCGCTGCCCCAAAAACCGAATCACAGACGCCATCAGCTCCACAGCATACGCCATCAACACCTCTTGCCGCACCAGTAGCTGAGGCTGCTACGGCGTCAAATGGCGGTTCAAACGGCAGCACTTCGATCGATGAACTACGCCGTCAAAAATCCAGCCCGCTTGTACGCAATATCGCAAAGGAACACGGCATCGACATCACAAGGATTCCCGGCAGCGGTATCAGTGGCCGCGTGACCAAACACGACATTCTTTCGTTTATCGAAACCGGAGCGGCATTAAGGCCGCAAGATCTACTCGTCAAAGGCGCACCTGCGATGCCTGCCGCGACAACCTCTAAACCAAAGGTCGAATATGTGATCCCGCAAACCGTCGCTTCGATGGAAGACCGCATAGAGAAAATGTCGGTGATGCGTAAAAAGATCGCCGAGCACATGACGTTTTCCAAGCAGACCTCGGCGCACGTCACGAGTGTTTACGAGATCGACATGACAAACGTCGCAAAATTCCGCAAGGCAAATCAGGATGCATTTCAGGCGAAATACGGTACAAAACTGACCTTCATGCCGTTCATCTTTCAGGCTGTTACGGCAGCGATACGCGAATTTCGCATCGTTAATTCGCAGGTTGACGGCGATCAGATCATTTACAAGGGCGACATCAATCTTGGCATGGCCGTCGCACTCGATTGGGGACTTATTGTACCGGTGATAAAAAACGCCGACACGCTTTCCCTGTCGCAATTGGCTGTCACGGCAAACGACCTCGCCGACCGTGCCCGCACAAAACGCCTCAAGCCCGACGAAGTACAGGGCGGAACGTTTACCATCACAAATCCCGGCGTTTTTGGAGGGCTTTTCGGCACACCGATCATCAACCAGCCGCAAGTCGCCATTCTTTGTGTCGGAACAATTGAAAAGCGTCCAAAAGTACTCACGTCACCGGACGGCGACGACTACATCGCGATCCGCCAAATGGCTTATTTCGCGTTGACTTACGACCACCGAATCGTTGACGGTGCAGATGCTGAAAAGTTTCTCTCGTATATGAAGGGTTATATCGAAAACGCTCCGTTCAGCATTTAGCCTCCCGCAAACTGTTAAAATATGTTTGCATTCAGCTAAAATTTGTGTATCCTTTTTGTATTAGGCCTGTTCGGCTTCGCTTCACTTTTGCGGTCCATTGGACTTCCTTATTACGTTCTACGGCAACCCCGTTTTAGATCACTTTTTCGCAGGTATCAGATTTAACAGGTCATTTTTAACGACAACCTAGAGCCTGCCTTTGGCGTCATAGAATTTCGGTAGTCCACAGAGATCTGCTTTTTTTACTTTTAGGAGGATAGGAATGCTTAAGAAAATATCAGTAATAATATTATCCCTCACGATCGGCGCCCTCAGCGTTTTTGCTCAGGATGCACAGCTTCGCTCTGCAGTAGCTGGGCAAAAATACAAGATCAAAGGTGTCGTCGTCGCACAAGATGATGCGAACACTTTCGTCGTTCGCGATTCGGTCGGTGTCGATACAAAGGTCGTTGTCAATCCGAACGCCAGCGTCAAAACTAACGGCGGCTTATTCGGCGGAGGCGATAAATACCCCTCGTCGTCGATCGTCCGAGGTTTGAACCTGACTGTCGAGGGCGTCGGCGATAGCACAGGTGCCGTTGCAGCTAACAAGATCCGTTTTGACAAACGAGATTACGCAACTGCGCAGTCGATAAATGCCCGCGTAGCTCCGGCTGAAGAGAGATTAACGGCAGCTGAACAGAACGCACAGCGTATCTCGGGACAAATTGACGAACTGATGGCTATTTCGAACGCTGCAAAAGGCGGTGCAAAAGCTGCTCAGGACACGGCGGATGCTGCTGTTGCGGGCGTAAATGCTACTAACAAACGCATCTCTGATCTTGATGACTATGTCGTCCAGACGACTGCAACCGTCAATTTCAAGGTAGGCAGCTCAGTCCTTTCACCGGAAGCAAAAGCCCAACTCGATCAGGTTGCAACAACGGCATCTTCGCTAAAAGGCTACATGATCGAGATCACTGGTTTTGCTTCGGCGGATGGCAGTGCAAAGGCAAACAAGGCTCTCAGCGAACGTCGTGAAAAAGCGGTCCGCGAGTATTTGATCGATAACCACAACATCTCGCTTCGCCGCTTCACACCATCGTATGGTTTTGGCGAGCTTCAGGCAGTTGCCGACAACGCAACCCGCGAAGGCCGTGAGCAAAATCGACGTGTTGAGATCAAACTGCTGGTCAGCCGCGGCATTAACCAAAATGTCGAGGTCAAATCGGCTGTAACCGATAACAACGGTCAATAATTGACTATTCTTTTAGAGGATATCTGGTGCCGGGGACTACTCCGGCCCGATATCCTCTCTTCAGTTTTACGTCCGCTAAGCAAATCGTCATGTTTGTATCAGGAAATCGATATTTGCCCCTCGCTGCGGCCTTCATTTTCAGCTTCGCAGTTTCAGCCATCTCTCAGACGCCCACGCCAAAGCCCAAAGTTGACGACGAGATCATCAAAGTAAATTCGCGGCTCGTGGTGATTCCGGCCTCGGTTACAGATGCAAGCGGCCAGGCCGTGCTTGGATTAACGGCGCAGGATTTTCGCGTCGCGGAAGAAGGACGTAATCAAACAATAGAAAATGTCGGGACTGCCGAGACTGTTCCGCTTGAGATCGTCGTGCTCTTTGACATCTCGGCCAGTACGGACGCGATGTTCCAGTTTGAGCAGCAGACAGCTGCAAAATTCCTGAAGGACGTGATGCGGGCTAACGACCGCGCGACGATCTTTACGATAGGCGAGAAACCGGTTCTCGTTCAGTTGCGCGATACCGCGGAGAGATCAGCAGCAACGATACAAACGATCAAGCCTACCAAAGGTTTTACAGCCTTCTACGACAGCATTGGCGAAGCAGCTGGATACTTGATAAAGAATGCACCGGAAGGCACGCGGCGAGTTATTCTCGTCATCTCAGACGGCGAGGACACAAACAGCGAGCGTATCTCAAAAGCGATCCAGGACGGCTACAAAAAAATGGGCGAGAAGATCAACACGCTCGATGACAAAACCCGCTACAATTTGACCGTCACAAACCGAAATAACGCCGCTCTCGCTGAAAGGACAAGAGTTCTCAAATCCTTGCAAAACGCCGACACGGTTTTCTATTCGATCAATCCGGCGGGTAGCTCGTTTCAGTTAAACAAGATGAGCGTGTTTGGTCAGGAAAATATGCAGAAGTTTGCTGAGGACACCGGCGGCACTGCATTTCTACCGAAATTTTTACCGATAGACACTAAAGACGTTTATCAAAATTCGACCAACACTCGAAAGAATACCGAGATGCTCGATCTGATCTTTCGACAACTGGCAAACGAGCTTCGTTCTCAATATCTGATCCAGTATTATTCAGAATCTGATTTTCCGAATAATAAATATGTAAAACTTGATGTGGGCATTCCTGCTCGCAGTTCGCTGCGTATCCGGTCACGCCAGGGTTATTACGTTAAGAATTGATCAGCTACTCTAACGTCGATTTTTGCGTCCGGACGAACGCTTAACTTTCTGAGGCTTATCTTCTAATGGTGCTGTCCGTCTATATTCCTTAAAAGACATGCCACCCATTATTTCATAACTTGGTAAACCGACTGAAGGCTTGCCCATATTCGGCGTTGGTGATGGCGTAACTAGCGGCATCGCGATTTCGCCCATAGTGTGTTGACCAGCCCGACCTTTTGAAAAGAAAGAAACAAACAAAAGGCCCGTAAGCAACGCCATCATTGCTGAAGCCATTGCCGCTGCATAGACCTTTGTTCTCTGTTTCACCTTAGCCCAGCCAACAGGACAATCCTGCGTGATAACACTGCCGTCAGCCCGCCTGAAAAACCGCACACAAAGCCGTCCTTCGGCATTGATTATCAGGGCCTCCGCTTCGTCCCGCGCCATTCCCGAAAGGTTGTAAACATTGAGCTTACAATCACCGCAAAAACGCTTGCGATCATCACCGTACATCTCATTCCAATCCGCACTGCACGGGCTGGCGATACTGATATTGTTCAAAGTACTCTCAAATTTAGGCATAAAAAACTCCGTTGTGGGTAAGACTTCAGCATTCGCTGTTGTCTTATGAACGGAAGTTTATAAGTGGACTTGCAAGAATTTTATACAGCCCTGCTCCGGCGATATTTGTGAGTTACAGGACGGCGGCGGCCAATTCCGATTGCGTTCTTGGAGATGATGAGAGTGGGCGGCAATTGGCGGCGTTTGAATTCGTTGGCAGGGTGCTCGACTTTGTTTAGGATGCCGTAAACGAGGTCGGCGTCATTACCCGCAGCGATGATCTCATTCGGCGATGCCTTTTGCTCGAAATACATCTTCAAGATCGGATCCATTAGTTCATATGGCGGCAGGCTGTCCTGATCGAATTGGTTCGGGGCAAGCTCGGCTGACGGAGCCTTATCGATGATCTGATTCGGAATAATCTCACGACCTGCCTTTTCATTGATGTGACGTGCGATCTGCCAGACCTCGGTTTTCAGCACATCGCCAAGAACCGCCAGTCCACCATTCGTATCCCCATAAAGCGTGCAATAGCCGACGGCAAGCTCGCTCTTGTTTCCGGTTGATAAAAGCAGGCGACCTTCTGAGTTTGAGATCGCCATCAGGATCACGCCGCGAATTCTCGACTGCATATTTTCAGCCGCAAGGCTTTCGCCGCCTTTTGACGGTTTGTGCAGATCCATTTGTTTGAGCAGAACGTCAAATGCATCGGAGATCGGTTCGATCCGGCTTTCGCAACCAAGATTTGCGATCAATTCCTCGCTGTCTTTGACACTGCCTTCTGATGAGAAGGGCGAAGGCATCATTACGCACAGCAGATTTTCGGCTCCGATGGCTTCGGCTGCAAGCGCAGCAACCAATGCCGAATCGATCCCGCCGGAAAGACCGAGAACGCACTTTGCAAAGCCGTTCTTCCGCGCATAATCGCGAATACCAAGCACAAGAGCCTCGCGAATCGACTCGATCTCATTGCCCGTGATGCCGCGAGCGTCTGGTTTTCGCACATCGAGTTCTACGGTTTCGACAAACTCTTCGAACGCCGTCGCCTGCAAGATTATGTCGCCTTCTTCGTCAGCTATCAGGCTCGCCCCGTCAAAGATGATCCCGTCGTTGCCGCCAACGAGATTAACAAAAACTATCGGCTTTTTTTGGAGCTTGGCTCGATGGGCAACCATGTCACAACGCAGTTTAATCTTGCCCTTGTTATAGGGCGAAGCGTTGATCGAAACAATTATGTCGGCTCCCATTGCAACGACTTCGTCTGTCGGATCGTGTTCATAAAGACGCTCGCGCCAGAATGTCTTATCGTTCCAAAAATCTTCGCAGACTACGACGCCGAGCTTTGTTCCGTTTATGTCAAATATCCGCCGCGCATCACCCGGTTCAAAGTAACGCGGATCGTCAAAAACGTCGTATTCCGGCAGGAGGGATTTATCAGCAAAACCAAGCAGTTCGCCGTCGTGCATTATTGCTGCCGAATTAAACAACCGACGCCCATCTGTGTTTTCATTCGGCCTGATCGTTCCGATAATTGCTGTGATACCAGTGGTTTCCGGCACTATTTCACGCAGCGGATCGGTCGAATGAGCAATTATGTCGGCATCCTGAAACCAATCCTGCGAAGTGTAGCCGTGTGTTGCGACCTCGGGAAAAACGACGATGTCGGACCCGTCGCTTCGTGCCTTTTCGATAGCTTGAATTATCTTGCGAGTGTTGTTGGCGAGATCGCCATTTGTGGTGTTGATCTGGGCGATGGTGACTTTCATCTACGGCTATTCTATCGCATTCACGCTTCCTGGTTTTTGTCCGTAGGGGCCTTTTTTACCATCGTCAGCCGGTTACCGCGTTCGTTATAAACCACCTCGTCCATTATGTTGTATATGAACAAGACGCCGCGGCCGGATGTTTTGAATAGATTCTCAGGATCGAGTGGATCGGGGATGTTGTTTACGTCGAAGCCCTCGCCTTGATCTTCGATCGTAAAGCGTGCCTCGCTTTTAGAAACTTCGGCCGCAATGCGTATCAGCTTTTGAGCGTCAAATTTATTACCATGCTTGACCGCGTTTACAAATGCCTCGTCGAGGGCGACAAAGAGGTTTGACTGTTCGGGTTTGCAGACACCGAGCTTTTCGACACGCTTCATCAGATACTCGAGAACTATATGCATCAGAGAGATCGCACTTGGCAGTTCAAATTCTATGCTCTCGCGAATACCCTGAACGACTTCCTCTTTATCGACGAACCTGATCTTATAATCGAGAACTGTGGCAACAAGATCCTTCAGCTCATTTTCCTCGAAGTTATCACGGCGAAAATTTGCCGCGCTCAGCTTGAACGCCTTGATATGCTCGCCAGGGTTAGCGGGCGACATATCCGATGGGCAGATCGCGCCATTTATCGGTGAGTCGGATTCGCAAACCGATCCGTCAACATCAAGGTCCGTAATTACAACATCGAAAGCCGCAAGATTCTCGATCGCCAAAGCCTCTTTCCGTTGCTCGAGAATCGAAACCTCGTGCCCCACGTGCGAAAACACTTCCTCAAGCGCGGTGGCGAGGTCGTCGTGGTCGTCAATGATGAGAATTCGTCGCTGCATAAACGCGGAGACCGGTCAAACCGAGATACGATAAGTCATTTGCCGTTGTTGCAAATAATACCCTAACTTGGTAGTTATTTTCTAACCATGCCGCAGAAAAATGACAAAGTGTACCGGCCCGCTGATCTGTCCGCATATTCCCTAACGCAGCGATCAATGATCCGGTTGGCCAGTCTGACGTTCTTTGCGGCGATCAAATTGATCGGCTCAACCATACGGTTTGAGGTCCGGGGCATGGAGCATCTCGAAGCGATCAAGCAAGCCGGAAAAACTCCAATTTACACATTCTGGCACGACCGCATTTTTCTTAGCACCTACTTTTGGCGGCATTACGGGCTTGTCGCAATGATCTCAAAAAGTTTTGATGGTGAATACATAGCACGTTCGATTCAGCGGTTTGGTTATGGGGCGATCCGCGGTTCATCCTCGCGCGGAGGTGCAAAAGCACTTATCGAGATGATCAGGGCCATGCGCGGCGGTTTGCCTATGGCCTTTACTGCCGACGGGCCAAGAGGCCCGAAATATGAAGCTAAGCCCGGGCCGGTAATACTGGCTAAAAAAACAGGCAATCCTATGCTTCCCTTCATCATTGAGCCAAAAAGATGTTGGCGGGCAAATAGCTGGGATAAAATGCACATCCCTACACCGTTCACCAGCGCTTTGACTCTTATAGGTGAACCTATTTACGTTGATCCTAAGGCCGATGACAGCGAGGTTGAATCAAAGCTCGCAGAACTTCAGCGTTCATTAGCCAACCTTGTTGAGGAAGGCAGAAAGTGGCGCGAAAGCCGCTAGCTTACTGAATTTCAGATGAGCTCAGGTCGCCCGACGAGAGCCAATTCGCCGTGAATAACACATAACTAATCCAAATAAGGTCGGCGAGCAAAAGATGTCCGAGCTGCATTATGATCGGCGCGAGCATCAGAAGCGTCGCCGAGCCAAAAGCGATCTGAACCAACACCAGGATCGACAGGGCAGTCGACCAGCGCGAGACCGACTGGGAATTGCCGCGTTCTTTTGCGAGCCATCCGGTCAAAAAGATCAGAAAAACACTCGTCAGGATCGCCGTGATCGGATGCAAAAGGCGGAGCCGTAAAAGCAAGTGCGAAGTTGGAGAAAAATCCTGTGCGACTCCCTCGGCAAGACTGCCTGACGGAAAGATCATGTTTGACAAAGCCGCGATCGAGCCGCTCGTGCCAACCACGAAAATTGCCAACATGCCGAGCGTTAGTGCGGCCGCATATTTAGGCTCGATGCGAAAACTCAGCCGCTCTCCGCCGCTGGCATAACGCGCTGTCAGCGTCAAAAATGCAAGTAAAATAAACGTATTTAGCAGATGCCCTGCCATCCAAAAAGGCCTTGCAGCTGTAAGGGTTTCGGCTGTGTTTCCGGTCAACACGAGGCCTGCCCCAACCAGAGCTTCGGTTACGACGAAGATAAATGATACGGCCGCAGTTTTGCGGATCGGGCTGGCTTTCTTAAATCGGCGAAATGTCCATATCAACAACGTGAGTATCAAAACAAACGCCAGAAAACTTGTAATTCGATGCGAGTATTCGATAATTGTCTTCAACTCAGGCGCGGACGGAACGATCTCCCCGTGACACGTCAGCCAATGCTGGCCGCAGCCGTCGCCGGATTTAGAGGCACGAAGAAATACGCCCCATAGGATCACCAGGATATTAAATCCAAGAACAAACCATGAGTACTTTGCAAATCGGTCGAGCTTTGTTTCGGTCACCATTTTGCTTAGAATATCACTTTCGACACAAAATAAATGAAGACTCGCGAACGCATTGATAGGCTGCTTGTCGAACGCGGCTTTGCAGACTCACGGACAAAAGCACAGGCGCTTGTGATGGCCGGTGTTGTACTGGTCAATGAGAAGCGTGTCGAGAAAGCATCAGAAAGTGTTCCGATCGACGCGGCGATCCGCATCAAGGGCAATTCACCCGAAAACAGATACGTCAGCCGCGGCGGATTAAAGCTCGAGGCGGCTCTGTCGTCCTTTTCGGTCAACCCATCGGGCTTTGTATGTCTTGATATCGGGTCCTCGACCGGCGGTTTTACCGATTGCCTGCTGAAACACGGTGCCGAACGGGTTGTGGCGATCGACGCCGGCACAAATCAGCTTGTCTGGGAATTACGAAACGATCCGCGCGTTGAGGTCAGGGAAAATACTAATGCTCGAAATCTTACGCCCGCAGATCTTAACCTGCTGTTCGATCTTTCGGTCGTGGATGTATCGTTCATTTCTGTGACGAAAGTACTGCCGGCCATAATCCCGCTTCTTAAACCAATGGGCAAGCTGATCGTCCTCATTAAGCCGCAATTTGAGGTTGGGAAAGGTGAGGTTGGTAAAGGCGGCATTGTTCGCGAAGAAGAAAAACATCGACGGGTTGTCGATGAAGTCAATGAGTTTGCGATCAGTCTCAACCTGAGCCCAAAGGGCATCATTGAATCTCCGATATTCGGTGCAGAAGGAAACAAAGAGTTTTTGGCTCTGTATGAACGTCTCTGAAGAAAAGGACGATGATCAGCCCCGACTTATCGAGGGACGCGATTTCTATTTTGAGGATGGCTTAATGGTTCTGACCCGCCATTTTCTGTTGGCCCGCGGCTATTGCTGCAAAAACGGATGCCGGCATTGTCCTTACGGGTTTACTAGCTCATCAGAGTAGAAAAACGTCCATTTCGTCCGACTCTCTATCGCTGCCATAAATCATTTCCTCATCGATAGGCCCAACTATAGTAAGGATGTCATCATTTACATCTGTCCATCCAAATATGTCTTCAGCTTCCTCAGACTCTACATTTACATGTGATCTCTGATCATCTTCACCTATAGCTGCGATAGATCTGACAACCAGTTGTAGTATCTGTCTAAGGGATTCATCTTCAGGATAGAGGATTCCGTAGTATATCCATTTCCCGTCACGTTTTGTATAAACAACGCCTGCGTTTCGCATGTATGCCAGATGCCTCGAGACCTTGGGCTGGCTCTCGCGTAACCTCTCCGCTAGATGGCCTACTACTACCGGGCCATCCGCCAAGAGGGCAAGAAGGCGAAGCCTTGTCTTATCGTTCAAGACCAGGAATAGAGTTTCGATCTTGTTGAGGTCCGACGTTGGCATGAGCATTTACTCGGAAGCATCATATTACTATATCCATATATGTTGGTCAAGCGGAAATTATCACCGATTTGATATAAACTAGAGACGGCAAAATTACAACATGAAGAAACCTTCGATATTTACCAAGTCAGTGCACGCCGGCGACGACCATGCGGCGCATTTCGGGGCTCTCTCTGTGCCCATCTATCCGGCGTCGGTCTTTGCATTTGCCGATGCCGACGAAGGTGCCGCGATCCATAATGAAGAAAAGCCAGGATATTATTACGGCCGGCTCGGGAACCCTACGCAAACTGCCTTTGAGAATGCCATCACAGAACTCGAAAATGCTGAGGCATCGCTGGCCCTTGCATCGGGTATGGCCGCCATCTCGGCGGCGATATTCACGCTCGTCAAAACAGGCGATCACATCGTAGCCCCGCAGTCGATGTATGCGACTACCACAAACTTTTTGCATCACCTAAAAGAGCGGTTCGGCATAGAAACTACCTTTGTCGATGCGACCAACGCGGAAAATTATCGCTTGGCGATTCGGCCTGAAACAAAGCTGTTCTGGATAGAGACGCCGACCAATCCGCTCGTGCTGATAACCGATATTGAGGCAGTCGTGTCGATAGCCCGTGAACATGGCATTGCAACGGTCGCAGATAACACGTTTGCCACCCCTTATAATCAAAGACCATTGGAGTTGGGCGTCAATGCCGTGGTTCATAGTGCAACAAAGTACCTGGGCGGCCACAGCGACCTAACCGCGGGAGTCCTTACAGGCGATCGTGAGATCGTAGAAGTTGCACGTCAAGCGGCGAATAAATTCTACGGCGGCAATATCGCCCCACAGGTTGCGTGGCTGGTCATGCGTGGAATAAAGACTCTTGCCCTGCGAATGGAAAGGCACAATAGCAATGCTCTAGCGATCGCAAATATGCTGGGAGACCACCCAAGAGTCAAGGCCGTCTTTTATCCGGGCCTCGAATCGCATCAGAATCATGAGATCGCGGCACGGCAGATGCCCGGCGGATATGGCGGTATGATAGGGTTTGACCTGGGGACTGTCGAGGCCGGGAAAGCGTTTGCGAACAGCGTTCGTCTATGCACGCTGGCGACTTCTCTCGGAGGTGTAGAGACGATCCTTCAACATTCAGCATCAATGACTCATGCTGCCATATCGCGTGAAGAACGGCTTAAAGCAGGCATAACGGACGGATTGATTCGTCTTTCCGTCGGTGTCGAAGATGTCAGCGACCTGATAGACGACCTGACACAAGCACTCGATAAAATCTAGGTCTTTAATATATATGGTCATTCATATATGTTTTCTTCAACAAAAAAAGAAGCGTTATACAAACGCTTCCTTTATACCTCTAGCTTAATCCAGCTTTAGGCATCGTTGTTCTCGCCTTTCGATTTGCTTCTCTCCGACGCCGCGACCGCGGTCGGCAAGGGCAGCCCGATAGCATCTGCATTCTTGCGTGGCTGAGAATCAGTCTCTCGTTCGGGAACCTCCGCAATGATCATCTTGCCCGATTGCTTGGTAAACATTAGCTGGTCTTTGTCAGTGTCAAAATCAACCAAAACAAAGTCGCCGGTTTCAACCTGTTCCGTAGCTACAAGGTTTGAAAGCGGATAGACCAAGAAACGCTCGACCGCACGCTTTAGGTGCCGTGCTCCGTATTTGAGGTCAATGCCCTCGCCCAACAAAAACTCCTTGGCCTCGTCGGTGCATTCAAACACGAATTTTGTGCCCGCCGACTCGGTGATGCGGTCCTGCACCGATCGCAGCTCGATGTCGAGTATCTGACGCAGGTGATGTTCCTTAAGGCTGCGGAACACGACGACCTTGTCAATGCGGTTCATAAATTCGGGTGAGAATTTACGTTTTGCCGCCTCAAGAGCAGTGCGATAGATCTTTGTATCGATCTCGTTGTCCTCTTTTGCCTGATCGGTCTTTGTCGGTGCAAAACCGATGCCGCCTGAGATCATCTCGGACATCTCGCGGGCACCAAGGTTCGACGTCATGATCACGATCGTCCTCGAGAAATCAACCCGTCGGTTGTCACCAAGCGTCAACGTAGCCTTATCTAAAATGCCCAGCAAAAGCTGCCACAGCGAATCCGAAGCCTTTTCGATCTCGTCAAAAAGCACGAAGGTCAGCTTGGTATCCTCTGTATGCGACTTGTCAAGATTTTCCTGCGTCAACATCGGCGAGGTCTCGCGATGGCCAAGGTATCCCGGAGGCGAACCGATCAGTTTGGCGATCTCGTGTGAGTGTTGAAACTCGGCACAGTCGATCTTAACGACAGTATGCGGCTCATTAAAAAGCACTTCGGCTGCGGCTTCGACAACACGTGTTTTACCTGAACCGGTAGGGCCGAGGAAAAGCATCGTGCCGATAGGGCGGGAAGGATTGTTCATACCCGCCAGATAGATCTGAAAAAGCCCACTCATGCGGCGAACCGCACGTTCCTGACCGACGATCCAGCTCGAAAGTTTGTCTTCAAATTCCGCTGCACGCGGACTCTTTCGATCTGGATCGAGCAATATTCCCTTGTCGCCTGTTTCTTTTTTCTTAACCGCTTCCTGTTTCATCTTCTTATCCCGCCAGGGCCTCTAGCCCGCATATGTAGAACGCCTTTTGAGTCGAAACTTGCCGTAATTCCTGACGGCAGTCTGTCGTCAACAATGATGATTTCAAAAGATTGTGAGTTGGCTGGACTTTGTTGCCTGGGAAGCAAGCCCAGAGGACGAAACGAGTATGAAGGCCCGTCCCTATTCTATGATTAACACACAAAATAGAGCGGACGCAACAAAAAACTGAAAAATCACGAAAATTTTTCTGGAATCGGCGCGAAATTAATTGTTACGCAAGCAGCTTAGTCGTAGTACTCAAGGCCGAGATGCGTGATCAATTCCTCGCCTTTCAGGTGCCTCAAAGTGTTCTTCAGTTTCATCAACTGGATGAACAGATCGTGCTCGGGATAAAGTCCCGGTGCGGTCTGCGGGGCTTTGAAATAGAATGAAAGCCATTCCTGAACGCCCTTCATGCCGGCACGTGCTGCTAGGTCCATAAACAACGCAAGATCAAGTGCCAGCGGAGCTGCAAGGATCGAGTCACGGCAGAGGAAGTCGATCTTTATCTGCATCTTGTAGCCAAGCCAACCGAAGATATCGATGTTATCCCAACCTTCTTTGTTGTCGCCGCGCGGAGGATAGTAGTTGATGCGAACAACGTGTGAAAAATCTCCGTAGAGATCGGGATAAACTTCGGGCTGGAAGATGTGTTCGAGCACCGAGAGTTTTGAGACCTCTTTTGATTTGAAATTCTCCGGGTCGTCGAGAACTTCTCCGTCGCGGTTTCCGAGGATGTTTGTCGAGTACCAGCCGTCAAGACCAAGCATACGCGACTTGAAGCCGGGAGCGAGGATCGTCTTCATAAGCGTCTGGCCGGTTTTGAAATCCTTGCCGCAGATCGGCATTTTTGTCTTGTCGGCGAGCTCCGTCAAAGCCGGAATATCGACCGTCAGATTCGGCGCTCCGTTGGCAAAAGGCACGCCCGATTTGAGAGCCGCGTAGGCGTAGATCATTGACGGAGCAATGAACGGATCGTTGTCATACATCGCCTTTTCAAAGGCTTCGAGCGATGCGTGGATCGCCGATTCCTCAATGTAGATCTCAGTCGATGCGCACCATACCATGACCAGCCGCGAACAATTGTTGTCCGACTTGAACTTGGCGATGTCAGCGATAAGCTGCTCGGCAAGGTCCATTTTGTTCTTGCCGGTTTTTACGTTGTCGCCGTGGATGCGTTTTACGTAATTCTGCTCAAAAACAGCGGCCATCGGCTTGAGCGATGAAAGCGGTTCGGAAAGCTGGTTGATCAGATCTTTGTCGAGAACGCCGGCGTTCATCGCAGCCTCGTAGGCACTGTCGTGAAAGATATCCCACGCGCCAAAAACGACATCGTTGATATCCGCGAGAGGCACAAAATCTTTGATCTTAGGCGAACGGTTATCGGTGCGCTTGCCCAAACGGATCGTACCCATCTGAGTGAGCGAACCCACCGGCTCCGAAATACCTCGTTTTATCGCTTCGACACCGGCTACCAAAGTCGTGCTGACGGCACCGAGTCCGACAAGCAAAATACCAAGTTTCCCATCTGCGGGAGCAATTTCCACGCCTTTATTTGTCATCCATTTCCTCCGAAACGTAAAACAATAAGAATATCTTGACCCGCGAATTTAGGCAAATGCCCCGAAACGCCCTACCACGAGTGTTTTTGAGATTGCGGCAAGATACCGCCAAACTCCAGCAAAATCCTTACTGTCCCAAGTGTCCCAAACGGGGCGGGACAGTTTAAATCATTCAGCCGATTGAGTTTATGTATCGCTGTCCCAGTGTCCCACTGTCCCACCAACTTTTTTTTCAAAAGTGTCCCAAGTGTCCCAAACCTTAGTGGGACAGGTTAAACTATTGAACAAATTGGACTTAAACCCGGCTGTCCCACTGTCCCACCAACTTTTTTCAAAAGTGCCCCAAGTGTCCCAAGTGTCCCAAACCTTGGTGGGACAGGTTAAACCATTGAATTGAATAGGGTTATAACCTGCTGTCCCACTGTCCCACCAACTTTTTTTTCAAAAAGTGTCCCAAGTGTCCCAAACCATAGTGGGACAGGTTAAATCACTGAATTGAATAGGGTTAGGATCTACTGTCCCAGTGTCCCACTGTTTTTTTTTTCGCGTTTCTTCCAACACGAATGCGAAAGGCTGAGCCTGCACTCTTAGCTTATTTTCAAATAGCAAGAATCCCTCATATTACAACGATCCCGCGTCAACCTAGCACAAAGACGAGCGAATTGGAATACCAACTTTCCAGATATGACGTGGTTTTCCCGATTTGACGTAACTTTCCGATGATTAAAACTTGTTTGCCGTTCTGACCTTGATTACTAGCTGCGATAGATCCGGTAGTCGATCTCGGAGAAGATGTTGTCGCGGCTTTCGATCTCGGTGAGGAGGTCGAGCGACTCTTGAGGGATGAGGGATGAGGGATGAGGGATGATCTCATCGAGCATCTTTGCCAGCAGATCAAAACGTTGGATGTGGGATTGGAAACGACGGCTGGAGTATTCGACTGTCGTGCCCTGGTAGATCTGGAATGCCCAGTCGCTGGATTGGGCGAGGAGGAGTTCGCGTGCAGCCTGCTTTAGCAGGCGAGAAGGTGAGACACTGAGACGCTGAGACGCTGAGACTGGATTCTCTGCGTCACCGCGTCCCTGCGTCTCCGCGTCGGCGAACTTATTCGCTAAATGAGTCATGCGGCGTTCGGCGTCGTGCTGGTATGGGTACATCCACGAGTTGCCTTCGTTGATCCAGACCTTGTAATAGCCGGCTTCGCCCCAGCTTGATGCGGTCGGCTGTTGTATTTGGATCGGCAATCCGCTGTCTAGAAAATCGCCCGGCGTGATCGCTTGTATCTCAGTTTGGTCGAAATGTAATTTCTTGAAGAAAAAGTCGATGAACTGCGGGCCCTCGTACCACCAGTGGCCGTAAAGCTCAGCATCGTAAGGCGACACCACCAGCGGCGGATGGCCCTCGAAAGTTTCGCGTAATTTATACGCCTGCTTGATGCGTTCGCCGATGAAGTGCGACGCGTTCTCGGCAGCCTTGTCACGTGCAAGCGCGGGAATGTATGGTTCCTTCATTTGCTGCGGCACGTCGCGGCCCGTGATGCGGTGGTATTTGAGGCCGAGATGTTTGCGGTTGGCGTGTTCGTCAAGATAAGGCCGCAGATATTCGATCGGTGCATCCCAACCGATGTCGCGGTAAAATTCGCGATACACAGGATCGCCGGGATAGCCGATCTCGGCGCTCCAGACCTGTTGGCTTGTTTCAACGTCACGAGCAAAAACAGCGACACCATTCGGACACACAACGGGCGCGTGAACCCCGTAACGCGGACGCGGTTCGCCGTAAAGTATTGCGTGCGTGTCGGAAATAAAATATTCGATGCCCGCGTCTTTTAGCAGATCTTCGACACCAGGCTCATACGCACATTCCGGCAGCCAGATGCCGCGTGGCTGTCGGCCAAAGTGTTTTTTGTAATTGGTAACGGCAACCTGAATTTGAGCCCGGCGAGATTCCGGTGTCGATATCAGCGGCAAAAATCCATGTGTCGCTCCGCAGGTGATGATCTCTATGACTCCCTCGTCGTGAAGCTCGCGAAAGGCGTTGATCAGATTTCGTTTGTAGCGGTTGTTCCAAAGGTCGAGCGACGCCGAAAGATTATCGACGTACATCTTTGCGACCGACTGAAAATCCATCGACTCTTTTTTCGTTCGATGCAGCTCTTTATTTGCGAGTTCGAGCAGGCTTTCGAGATGTGCAGTGTAGCGCGTCTGCAGCAGTTCGTCAGCGAGCATTTCGCACAAAGGTGGCGAGACGTTCATCGCCAGACGCGGTTTCACGCCGGCCTCATGCAAACTCTGAAAGATAAAAATGAGCGGAAGGTAAACTTCGGTTATCGCTTCATAAAGCCAGTCTTCTTCAAGAAACTTGGGATATTCAGGATGCCGCACGAACGGCAGGTGAGCGTGGAGGATCAGGCTGAAGTAACCGACGGGCATAGAGTGTCAGAACCACCCGTGGTAACGGGTGGGTGGATTCAAGACTAATCAAATTTGGGTAAATCTTCGCCTTGTCCATACAAGACATAGTTAACGGCAGCCTCGATATGCCGCTCATTCCATAAACGACGAACACTTCCTTTATCGACCCACGGGCTATAAGGAAATTCCCAGCATTTATCTTCGCGCATTTGCCTGGTAGCATTTGCTTTTAGCGCATGCAAAACGAGTGATGGTTTGTGACCACCCGGAGCAATAACACAATGACCGTGATTTGTGCGTATGTTGAGAGCGTACATAAGCCAGTTACGAATCTTACATGTCTCCTTTATGGCTTTTTCAACAGCTGACCTGCGAGTCATACTAAGGTAAGCTGGTTCGCCTTTCAGAAGCGTCGTATTGTAATTTTTCCAATCTGAATTGGCTTTGATCCTCGGTGAGCCATGAACGTTGTGAAACCGGTCGATGGACCCGCGCTCATCCCCGTGAAGCCATGTTCCGCGACAGCGAAAAGTGGTAAGCAGAGCGAGCGGCTGGTCTGTATGATTCCACATAAACTGTGATCGCGAACCCACTCCTACAAGTGGCAGTCTGACATAAGTACGAACCCACCCGTTACCACGGGTGGTTCTGACACTTAGCCGCGAAAACTGAACGAGCTGAGCGGCGCGTATTTCGGCATGATATGACGCGTTTTTAGTGTTCGCGGAAAATTTACGAGACTGGCGCCGTAAACTGCCGAGCCAT